>NZ_JAGEMH010000006.1:0-216752 GCF_040148795.1 Sagittula sp. NFXS13 | reverse complement strand
CTGGATGATCCTCGCAGATCCAGTCCTCCAAACGATCCGGGAACAGGGTCGTCTGCTCCCGGTCCACTCCTTCGATATAGCCCGACATCACCAGCCTCCATTTGGTAAAGGCAGTATAGCTGAACCTCTAGTTTTCACACAGCCTCGGCCGGGAGCGACGCCGCCCGATGGTCAATCAGGCGCTTGGACCGGCGGCGCAGCGAAGGTCTGAAAAGGAGCCCTTAGTTACTGCGCGAGCCACACGTAGGCCAAATATTCGATCAGCGCCACCAACACGATGCCCCCTCCCGATCACTGGACGGGTCAAAAGCAGCGCAGTCAGTACCAGTGAGGCCGCAATCATGATTGGCAGATCGAAGGTCAGGAACCGGTCGGCGACAGGTATCAGCTTGATCAGCGCCGTCACGCCCAGAATATCCAGCACGTTGAAGATGTTGGACCCGAAAATATTGCCGATCGCGAATTCTGACTGACGCCGGACGGCTGCGATGATGGACGTGGCAAGTTCTGGCAAGGATTTGCCCACCGCCACAATTGTCAGTCCGATGAACGCCTCGGAGATGCCAAAGCCCCGGGCGATGGACAGGGATCCATTTACCAGAAACCGTGCACCAAAAATCAAGACGACAAAACCACCCACAACCCAGAGCGCAGAAATAAGCATCGAGGAGGGCACCGACGTATCAGCGTCGTCATCGACGGCGTCACCGGGTTGCAGGTAGGCCCATATGAGGTAGCCAAACAAACCAAGCACCAGCACGGCACCCGGCCGATTTCGCCCATCGCAAAGTTCGGCACTAGGGCAATCGCTGCCGTGACCATGACAGCTGTATTGCGCCGCAGTGTCCCGCCAGAAACACGGATCGGCCAGACGAGACTGGTCAAGCCAACGATCAGCAGGATGTTGGCGATGTTCGATCACACGATGTTGCCAACCGCGATGTGTTGCCCACCGCGATGTCAGGCACACCGCTCAACGCGGCCTGGACCGAGACGAGTAACTCCGGGGTGGACGTCCCAAAACCCACAACAGTCAAGCCACTCAGTAGTGGCGCGTTCGTCACACACCTTGGCAACCCCGACGCAGCCGCGCACCAGTGCCTCGCCACCGAAAAAAGGCCGATAAGACCGGCGACGATGTAAATGTAGTCCGATTCAATTTTCCATATGGGAAGCCCGTCTGCCCTTCGTGAAAGTAGGCGCCCCATTCATTTACCCCAAGAGCGATTGCGAAAGAATGTTTGCTGCGATGA
Organism: Sagittula sp. NFXS13; assembly: GCF_040148795.1. Classification (NCBI taxonomy): domain Bacteria; kingdom Pseudomonadati; phylum Pseudomonadota; class Alphaproteobacteria; order Rhodobacterales; family Roseobacteraceae; genus Sagittula; species Sagittula sp. NFXS13. The sequence goes on along the minus strand of NZ_JAGEMH010000006.1, from coordinate 215,499 downwards.
TCAAGAAAGCGCGCACCACGCAGCAAGCAGCCGATGCGTCATCCATTCGTGTATGTCACAGCGTCCTGCCCTGAGGGCAGCGAAGGGCAGGAAAGTTCGATCAGCGCTCATCCAGGCATTGAAAATGCTGCGCGATGGAAGAATGGCAGGTTTGGTCAAACTGCGTCGCGGCTTAGCCGAACCCAGCCAAGGTCGGCTATGGGTCGACACCAGTGGGGCGATATGGCGATGGCGCTACTGCCGCGCGTTTCATTGCAGTGACCGATGGTCAACTTCCGTCTGAATCAGCAAGTTGCCGCCGCCCGCATGGTGGAAGATCGTCAGCTTTCACGAGCCTCGACATACTCCCCCGCGTAAACACCCTGGAGATGCCTGATGACACGTTCGCCCGAGCCACTATGCAAGTTCTCGATTTTGAAACCGGCATGTGACCGGTGTAACCATGAGGCATAGTTCACAATGGATTCGCTTTCAGCATCGGCGTGGGAGACCGATGAAGGTCGATCTGAAGAGGGCCTTGCTGAACCCGAGAATGTTCAATCTCTACGTGAAGGAATGGTACGGCAGACGTGTCTGTGAGGGATATAAGGCCGGCGCCGCAGCGCTTTTATCTGGCGGGATCGTCGTTCTGATGCTCAATGATCCAGAGTTTGTCGCCTCCATGGCGTCGCTGGTGAAATGGGGGATGATCACCGTTCCAGCCGCGTTTTCGATCTATAGCATTGCGGCAATATTTTTCCCATCCACCCTATTCTGGCTCAGCCATCAGCGAGAGGACATAGAACGTGCGCTGGCTGAGAAAAAATACCGTTAGCACACGCCAAGCCGGATAGACCGATTTCGGAAATTGCAAAAGTTGATCTCCATATGTGTTCAGTGAAGTCCCCGAAGTCGACCTTCATCAAGTCTACGATACTGCGTGCCCCCCCCCGGAAGGTCCGCTTTTCGGAAGCTGCGGCGCAGCGCCGGCTTGGCTGGCCAGTTTAGGGTTAGGGCCGTTCTTGTCGGTCCACGCGAGGGGCGGGAGGCTTACCTCCGCTGCGGAGGTAAGCAAGGTCTAGGAACGGCGCAATCTGTTGAAAAACTCTTCCTTGATCGAGGGCTGTGTCGCTGATGCAATTCCGGTATGGGGCGGAGGGAATGGCAATGATGGGACCGCGGCAGGACGCGCAACCGGCGCTTTTCTACAAGTTCTCTCTGGAGGATCAGGTCGCTCTAGATCACTTACTGCGATCCATTGACCGGTTCGTCGATCTGAGCGGCATCCGCAACTACCTCGCGGATTTCTATAGTTTTACGGGGCGGCCTACAATGCTGCGCTCCGCAGGCGTGGGTCGTTGCTGATCTGGCTGGACAAGGAGATTGCCTGGCACGCGCCACATGAGGGCTGCCCTGGGCGCCCATCGGTGTTCTCGAATGCGGCGATCCAGTTCTATCGGTCGATCAAGGTGCAGTTTAGCTTGCCGCTCAGACAGACCGCCGGGATGGTCGCCAGTCTGCTGCGGCTCGCAGGGCTGCACTGGCCCGTTCCGGAGTACTCGACCCTATGCCGCAGGCAGACGACCCTGAAGGTTCAGATTCCCCTATCTGCGTGTTGGCGGGCCACTGAACCTGCTGGTGCCCTCTCGGGACGTTGCTTCGCAACACCTGCCGGGTGACAGACAGCACCGGCATAAAGTTCCTCGGCGATGGCGAGTGGCAGGTCCGAAAGCATGGTGTTCAACAGCGACGCCAATGGCGCAAGATCCGTCTGGTCATGGACACCGCCACATCCGACATCCGCGCGGTCGAGTTCACCCCGAGCCGGGAAGGCCCCTCTCATGGTTTGCAAGCAAACGACTGTCGGGCAGTGGACAGCCCCGTTCTGTCAGACCTGTTGGGCCAGATCCCCGGGGATGAGGACGCCGGCACCGTGACCGCGGATGCCGCCTACGATCCGGGTCTCCCCCCGTTCAGGGCTGAATTGATCCACTGGATCAACTCCGGGACGCCCTTCACCCCGCCGCTGCCACGGCGCCATCATCGCACGCGACGGAAAGGCTATCATGCCAGTCCGCTAGAGTGGCCGACCCTGAAAAGAGGACAGCCCAGCCGCTCGGGCCTACAACGAAACCCTGTGCGCCACGCGCCACTACGATCGGGCATTCTGGAAGCGGTGGAAGGGATACCACGCCCGCAGCCGCGTAGAGGCGAAGATGCGCTGCCTCAAGTCCTTCGGCGAGCGCATCGCGGCTGGGGACCCCAATCGCCAAAGCGCAGTAATCCACATCCGCGTCGCCCTTATCAATCGCTTCAACGCACTCGGCACCGCCAACGTCGTGCGCGTTTCCTGAGCCTGTATCGGAAAGGGGCAATCACGCTTCAAGCCGCCTTTCTGCAACAAGGCCAGCCAGCCCTCTCAATGGAGCGTCCCAGCCTCCTCCATCACCTCTCCCCGCTCCAGCATCCTGATTACGTTACGCAAGTTCAGCTGGTCGGTGCGGCTGGCGGTTTCCAGCGCCTCGATCAGGGTGTCAACAGAGGGCCCGCTTAGTCCGCGTTTGTGACCCTCACGACGGGCAAACTCGATCAAATGGGCACATGAGACCTGCGAGAGGCGAAGTACCTCAAGGCGGCTGAGAAACGGCGCTGGAAAAGTGGCCAAGGAGTTGGAGGTCAGGACCCAACTGATCCAGAACATGTCGAAGTTGATCTGAAATTAGGGGCACTTCCAGCTGGTCGCCGAAGATCGCTCCAGAAGTGGAAGCAACCCTTCCTGCAGCCCTTAGGTCTGTCTGGTCGTGGAAGTCGGTTTGCCCGCCTTCTCTATTTCGTCGGTGACGATAATTGAGTTCGCGCAAAGGCTTTGCAGTATGGTTTGGATGGGGCGCCTTGGAAAGGTGTTACGCCAACCTTTTTGCAATCCGTTGACCACGATGGACGCCTGCTCAGCCGTACCCTCGATCGCGGAGCGCGGCACTCCCAGATGTCGGCTGAGCTGACGTGACCAAATGCTCTTACCAATCCCCGGCGGCCCGTCGAGGAGAACGGGCGGCAAACGGAACCTAGGGCCGCCGACATGAACAGATCGGCGCATCGCCTTCCAGAGGAGGTCGGTCGCGGCCCCTCATCCAAGGCATTTCCGATTGTATCGTGGCGGCGATCTCATCGGCGCGGTGTTCGCTTTTGATCCAACAGATCCGCCCCATTTTGGAGCACCGCCAACCTGTGCTTGTCGTCACTGGAAAGATGGCTGGTGCGAGACAAAGCGGCTCGGCGCTGCACAAGGTACTGCGCCCTGCGAAGGATCTTGTTTCGGTCATTGCTGGAAATCCACACCTCGCTCAAATCACCTTCCCAACGGAGGGCGTCCACGAAGTCTCCCGCTGTCTGGGGCGTCACCCCGTTATGCAGGGCTCTGAGCTTACGAAGGTGTCCCTCGAGGCGGCGCTTGAAACCCATCTCGTCCAAGTATCCTTCGGGGCCGCGGGCCTCGATAAGCTTGATTTTGGTCATTTTTGATTTTCCGAATGTAGTACGCTGAGTTCTGCGAAGATAGAATCTCGCGCGTCTGAACGTGACGGAGCCGACGACTGGTCGCGCTTCGTTCACCGCCGCCTTGGCATGTCTGCTGACCTACAGAAACACGGGATTACGTAAGGGTAAGGAAGCCACCTTGGTCCAATCGATACCGTCTAAAAGGGCGTCGAACTGAACTTTGGTCAATATAACGGGGCCGGTTTGCGGCTTTGGCCACGTGAACCGCTTGCCCTGCAACCGTTTCATGACCAGGACGAGACCGGAGCCAGCCCAGACAAGGATCTTTACACGATCAGCGCGCCGGGACCGAAACACGTAAATCGCGCCGGAATAGGGATCGAGCTGGAAACTGTTCGCGACACAAGCGGCGAGCCCATCCAATCCTTTTCTGAAATCTCCAGGCCGCGAGACCAAATAAATTCTGAAATTGCTGGCTGGAGATATAATTGCGTTGCGCTCACGGCCCGCAAAATCTCCACAAGGTGATCTGTGGGATACCCTTGGGGTATCTCGATCGTTGCGATGCCGACGCTGATCTTGCAGGAGGTGTCACCCTCCCAAGAGGCATCTGCGGGCATCGTTGGCTGGGTTGTCGGTAAGGCCCTAGGCGTGATGACTTCCACAAAGGCGGGACCGTCAGACAGACGTTCCGCGTTCTTGACCCAGAGCGCCACAAGGGATTTGTTGGCGGCAATCTCCCTGATCCCGGCGCCCGCTTGGATTTTCTGCACGGCCATCAAGCGCAGCCCATTGGGTCATTTCCGCCGCCCTGACGAGGACACGGGGATCCTGATCCCCCAACCGTTCGTCTCTTGCAGAGCCATTTCATCCAGCATTGCCACCTCCTTGCATCAGGTGGTGCCAGTATCTCAAACCCCATATTTCATTGAAATAAGGGGGCTTTGCACCGTTTCCTTACAACGTGAATCCGGACAACGTGAATCCGGGGCCTTTCGCAATGGAGCGGCGATTACAAAAATGCCGGACGCTTTCCGCCAGCGGCAGGATCACAAAGCTCGCGCAAAGAGGGGGGAGAACGAGAGATGGTCGATCTCCTGTCACTGGCTCTTCAGCACAATGAGGAAGATGTCCTGTGCTCAGTGGAACTGGCGGTGGAAGCGGGTGTGCCAACCAAAACGCATATCCTGAACTTGGCTCGCATCGATGAATTGATCGCAAACCGACAGGCCGCCCCGATCTTGAGTGGCCGCAAAAGCAGGCTTTCTCGCCGGATGAACGAGAAGATTCCGATGAAGGTAACACGTTTCACCGATGCCCGGATCACGGTTGTGCCGCGGACATGGCATGAGCAGCGCCACGCTGTACAAGTGGCGGGAGAGGTATGGCGGCATGGACGCCAGATTCATGGGTGAGATGAAGCAATGGCCGATGAGAACCGCTGTTTGAATCGTATGGGCGCGGACGTCAGCATGCAGGATGACATTTTGAAGGAAGCCTCGGAAAGAAACTAGCGGCCAGCTCAACGATGGGAGTTGCCCGTGAAAGCGGTGGCTATGAAAGGCGTCAGCACCGCGTCCGACCATTTTCCACGGACCAAAGGCGGAAATGGTCTCACCGTGTCGGGGGTTTGACGTCAGCGAGACATGCTACCGATACAGCTCGGAGCTGGATGACGATAACGAGCAGAGCGCCGACCTGCTGATAGGGCTGACGAAGTCGAAGAAGACCTGGTGCTTTGGTTTGTGCCTCCCGTACCTGCGTAATGATCAGAGACATCGCGGGAACCACAAGCTGGCTACCGTATTTATCGCGATCTTGAGCTGAGCCTTCGCCCCTAAGGGGACCTCCCTTCGGGATGCCCTGCCGGGTGATAATCAAGGTGCGCAAGCGACTGAGACGAGAGAAATCTGACGCAGAACGCCTATGTCGAGCGCTGCAACCGCGTGGTCCGACACGAATGCCTGGAGCTCGATATCTTCGAAACCATCGACGCGGTGCAGCAGATTGCCACCAGAATGGCTCTGGTCCTACAAAAACGAGCGACCCACCAGGGGCAATAATGCCATGACGCCCGCCCAGAAACTGAGAATGGCCGCGCCAAATCCAAGACCAAGTCCCCGCAAAATGCGGGCATTCCCCGCTGCTGGATAGGCTGACGCAACGCTGTCATATTCTACGACAGCATCTGCGTCACGGTCAGCGCTGATGATGCAACGAAAATAGGGACAAAGATCAAAACATCGACCGCGTTATAGACCACAACGCATAACTGAGGGTGGGTCAGTGCTTAGTGACAATTAACAGGTCCACTTCAAAATTGGTCATGGCGTAATTGGCCCAGCAATCCATCCCCTTGCGAAAGTCGACGGCCCGATCAGAGACGCACCAGTCTCTTACCAGACAACCGTAGGCGTCCAGATCGGCAGCGACACTTTCTCGTGGCATGCCTTCTTCCTGAAGGCGCTTGAGGTCGTTCGGCCAAATACTTTTGCCCGACGGGGATGTCCGTACCTTGTCCACCAGACTTCTGGTTTCACCATAGTGACCTCCGATCATAGGTCGGATGCAGACCAGATGACCCGTTGGGGTGAGGTTTGGAGAGCAATCAAGGGGCGAGATGCAACGCTTACATTGAACTGGCAGCTTTTCGGTTCGGGGATCCCTGACGACCCAACGCGGCTGATCCAGTCAAGTCCGTTTCGCGGGCAGGATATCCAGAATACGTCGCTTTGACCGATGCGTCTGAAATCAAGCGCACAGAAGGTGTCTGCATTTGCCACGCATCGTGCAATTTGGCCGGACGGTCTGACCCGTCAGTATTTTCTTTACGCTGCGGTTGGAAATTGCCTGAAACTGCCTACCATTGATCGCAAGTCGGAGCGCAAACCTGCGTTCCCTGGATCCCTTTTGGCAGGAGCTTCCTCCATGTTTACCAAATCCCTGATCGCGGTGGCGCTGACCTCTTCTATGTTGTCGGGACTATCGACGGCAGCATCAGCCGATATCACCGTGTCTTCAAAGATCGACACCGAAGGTGGCCTCTTGGGCAATGTCATCGCACTGGCACTCGAAGATGCCGGTCTGCCGGTGGAACGCCGCCTGCAACTGGGTGGCACGCAAATCGTGCGAGAAGCCATTCTTGCCGGTCAGATCGATATCTACCCGGAGTACACCGGCAACGCGGCTTTCTTCTACAATGAGGCCGACAGCGACGTGTGGAAAAACGCAGACGCCGCCCATGACCGCGCCGCGGAACTGGACGCGGAAGCCGGCATCACATGGCTCGACAGCGCACCGGCGAACAACACTTGGGCTATCGCGCTGACCGGTCCCGTGGCGGAGGAAAACGACCTGTCCACCATGTCCGATTTCGGCGCATGGGTCGCGGCGGGCGGGGACGTCAAACTGGCGGCCTCAACGGAATTCGTTTCTTCCCCGGCTGTTTTGCCCGCAATGCAAACCACCTACGGCTTTGAATTGGGTCAGGATCAGACCGTCATCCTGTCCGGCGGCGACACGGCGGCCACCATCCAGGCTGCGGCGCGCGGCACATCTGGGGTGAATGCGGCAATGGTCTATGGCACTGACGGCGGCGTTGGCGCAACAGGCCTTGTGGTCATGGAAGATGACCAGGGCGTGCAGCCGGTTTATGAACCCACACCCATCGTGCGCGACGAAGTGGTGCAGGAATACCCCTCGATCCCCGAGGTCCTGAACCCGATCTTTGCAGAGCTGGACATGAAGACATTGCAACAGCTCAACGGTCGCATTCAGGTCGGTGGCGAACCGGCAGAGGCCGTAGCCCGAGATTATCTGACGCAGATCGGCATTCTGGACTGATCAATGCGTGCGGTTTCCCCGCCGGGGCTGGTGTTTGCCATCGTGGGAGGCGCGCTGCTCTGCGTGCCTTTCATGACGCTCGCCGCCAATCGCATTGTCGCCGGCGATGGTGTGATGGTTTGGGCGTTGGGCTATTGGCCTCCTCTGATGGGGATGATCGCGGCATTGGGTGCTGGTCTGTCACCCCGCCCTACCCTGCGGCTTTTTGCAGGCCTCTTAGGGCTGGCGTGTATCACCGCGCAAGTATCACAGGGCGCCGACCTGCTTCTGGCAGATGCAGGTGACTACGCCCGCACCTCTCCCGCAGCTGGGTTCTGGGGTTTGCTTGCAGTGTTTTCGCTGCTGATTGCGGACGCGTTGACCCAATTGCACCCTCGCCCGCTGCTCCGTGCTGGATTGCTGACCGTCGCACTGGCTGCGCTTGCGGTGGTGTTCTGGTCCGGCTTGCTGGGGGACCTGTCCATCGCGCAGGAATATGTCTCACGCGCGCGACAATTCTGGACAGCTTTGGCGCAACATTTGCAACTTGCGCTCGGCTCTCTGGCCGTGGCGGTGGTTATCGGCTTCCCATTAGGCGTGCTGTGCCACCGACGTGGTGGGCTGCGGCGCGCCATGCTCCCTCTGTTGAGCTTTCTGCAAACCATTCCGTCGTTGGCAATGTTTGGCATCATGATCCCGCTACTAGCATGGGTCGCCACGACTGTGCCCGGCGCCCGCGAGATTGGGATTGCAGGCATCGGCTTTGCCCCGGCTTTTGTCGCTCTGGTGCTCTATTCCTTGCTGCCGGTGGTAGGCAACACCGTGGCGGGGCTGGACGCCGTGCCGCCCGCCACCTCTGATGCGGCGCGCGGCATGGGTCTCTCCGCCACGCAGCAACTGTGGCAGGTGGAGTTGCCGCTGGGACTGCCCGTGCTGCTCACAGGGGTCCGCATCGTCATGGTACAGAACATCGGTCTGGCCGTTATAGCCGGGCTGATCGGCGGTGGCGGCTTTGGCAGCTTTGTTTTCCAAGGGTTAAACCAGACGGCCACCGATCTGATCCTGCTCGGCGCGCTGCCCACTGTGTTACTGGCCTTGGTGGCTGCGGTCCTGATGGACATTCTCGTCGACCTCGCCCGCCCCGTATCGGAGACTGCAAGATGATCGAAATCGACCAATTGACCAAACGGTTTGGCGAAACGACGGCTGTGGATTCCGTCAGCATGACGGTCGAAACCGGAACGATTACGGTCATCGTCGGCACATCGGGATCTGGCAAAAGCACCCTGATGCGCATGATTAACCGCCTTGAGGAACCGACGTCCGGCCAGGTCCGCATCAACGGCGAGGCCACGGGCACGATGACCCCACATCTACTGCGGCGACGGATCGGCTACGCAATTCAGGGCCACGGACTGTTCCCGCATCACACGGTTGCGCGCAACATCGGCGCGGTGCCACGCCTTCTCGGCTGGCGAAAGGCACAGATCGCAGAGCGGGTCGACGAGCTTCTCACCTTGTTCTCCATGGCGCCGGACGCGTTCCGAGATCGGTATCCGGGTGATCTATCCGGCGGGCAGCAACAGCGCGTGGGCGTGGCGCGGGCGCTGGCCTCGCGGCCCGATGTGATGCTGATGGACGAACCCTTTGGCGCGCTCGACCCGATCATACGACACCGCGCCCAAGAAGATCTCGCCCGCATTCAACGGCAACTTGGCTCGACCATCATCCTCGTCACACACGACATGGAGGAGGCGATCCGGCTTGGTGACCGCGTCGCTGTCATGGACAAAGGCAAGCTTGTGCAATACGCGCGCCCATCCGAAATCATAGCCAACCCCGCCAGCACATTCGTCCGCGAAATGCTGGGGGACGAGGACCGGCCCCTGAGGCAGCTATCCCTGATGCATGTGTCCGACCTGATCGAAGCTGGGGACGCCGACGGTGTGGCAATCGACGCGGATGCCTCACTGCGAGAGGCGCTCTCCGCCTGTCTTTGGTCTGGGCGTGATGCGCTTCCGGTGGCTCAAGGCGGCCGTATCACGCTAGACGCCATCCGTGCGCAAGCGGAGCAACCCGCATGAAGTCAGGCCTGATCCTACGACCCCTTCTGGTCGTGCTTCTGCTGGCCATGGTGCTGAGGCCGGTCTGGTTCACGCCTTTGCTGGCGCCGCTGGCGCCAGAGAACGGGCCGGTGATCTACGAACGCGCATCGCTCTGGTCCTTGACGATCAGCCACTTCGGGCTGGTGCTGGCCGCGTCACTTTCTGCCACAGTAGTGGCAGTTGGACTGGCGGTTTTTGTAACGCGGCCAATCGGTGCGGCGTTTTTGCCGCTGTCTCGCACGGTGACCAATATCGGTCAGACCTTTCCGCCCGTGGCCGTTCTGGCATTGGCGGTGCCTGCCCTCGGGTTTGGGGCCGGGCCGACTTTAGTGGCGTTGTTTCTGTACGGTTTGCTGCCGATCTTTGACAATGCAGTGACAGGCCTGCGCACTCTGCCTCCGGTCACGATGGACGCCGCACGGGGCATTGGACTATCGCCGTCACAGCGTCTGCGCACGGTGGAACTGCCGCTTGCCCTGCCCGTTATTCTGACCGGCGTCCGGCTGTCGGTCGTGATCGCCCTTGGCACAGCAACCATCGGCTCGACCGTCGCGGCGCGCACATTGGGCGAAGTTATCATCGCGGGCTTGCTCACCAACAACACAGCTTTCGTTGTCCAAGGCGGCGTGATCACCGGACTGCTGGCCCTGCTGATCCACGACGGGTTGGTCCTGTTGGAAAAGCGTCTGTCGGCCTGAAGCAGTAGGTCGCTGTGTATGTAAAGCTTCAATCTCCTTCGAAAATACGCCCTCGCAGTCAACCTCCAGAGCCAAACCTAAGCCACGTCTGTCCAATCGCCGGTTTATACGACCTTCCCCAATGCGCTATCGTTATCGAAAGTCGCTAAGGCGTCGAAACATAGGCTGTTTATTTCGCGTTGGTTCTTTCGGCGCGGCTAGGCGGACAGTCCATTATCGCCACCTGAGACGTCTCCGCGCTGCGTTTTGGAAGCCAAGGATGAGGCGTCCCGCCCTTCTCATAGCGTTGACCGGAGGATTGAGGCGCAAGGCGTCGTCGTGTAGGTCGTCTGTATCCGCCTGAACAGCATCTACGTTAACAGAAACCGCGAACACAAGGTGACGGCCCTTGCCCGGAAGGCGATTGCAAAGCAACCTGCCGTGAGGGGGACATCGACCGCCAGTTCAACATTGCGCCGTGGCTTCTCGACCGAAATTTCACAGCGGATGCCCCAAACCAGAAATGAGCGGTCGCTCTCGTGACATTGGCTTCGCGCATTGCATCGCCGGGCATTGAACATCAGCCAAGCCCACTGCTGAGCGCGATCCGCACCGCATCTTCGAAATTCGTCTGTTCATATTTACAATAAGCGGCCCATGCGGGGCAGAACGGCATGCCTCCTACAACTGTCTGGGGGCATGCTGAAGCCGTCCACACCGCCAGACAGGAAAACGATCATGCCGGCGCATGGGGGCCGCTCTGCCGCCTTCCAAGTGCCGCAAGTATCGCAACAAAATGATACGGGAGTGCCGATCAGGTCGGGAGCATGGAAAGACCCGTGGCAAATCCGACAAGCGGCGCAATCGCCCCTCTCCAGACATTGTTCCGCAATACGCGACCTGCGCCCGTGTTGGGCTGCGATTGAGACATTGTTCGTGAGGCTCATGGGTTCGCGGCGCGAGGCAACCCGATTTGGCAGGAGCTCATTGGCTAGTCTCTCGACCATCGCTCTGGCCACTTGCGTCAAATTCCGAGTGTGAATCCAGACCCTAGGCGTACGTCATGAATCTGTTACAGTACCTTGGATGAGAGCATTGTTCTTTTGCACAATATTGACCTGCCAAGCGCTATTCGCCCCGGCGGCGGACGCGGCGGATCCGCTTGGGCAGGTGATTTGCGCACCTTCATCGGACATGACGTTGCGTTTGTCTGGGCGGCTTAAGGCTCAGAAAACAGCATCGGGGATGCGTAGCCCGGAAGAGATTCTAGAGGTTTGGACCGATGATCACGGGGCTTGGACGATGGTTGTCAGATATGCCTCAGGGACTGCCTGTATCGTGGCTATGGGCGATGATTGGCATAGAACACAGGGGTAAATGTCCTCCTGACTTGAGATGCGCCGACTTGCGTCTGCAACGTTACCAAAACGTTAATTTTCCGTCATGAAATCGTAGGCAAACCGTCAAGAAACTGACGCGCAGGCCGCTTAGGACCCCCTCAACACATAGGGGACCGCATGCTTGAACTGATTTCACTGACCAAACAATTCGGCACGAAAACCGCTGTTGAACGTGCCAGTTTCAAGGTCGACCACCCCATGATGATCGGCATCATCGGCCGGTCCGGTGCGGGAAAGTCGACACTGCTGCGGATGCTCAACCGGCTGTCGGACTCCACGGATGGCCGCATCGTGTTCCAAGGCAATGACATCACCCGCCTCAAAGGCTCATCACGCCGCCATTGGCAGTCGCGCTGCGCCATGATCTTTCAGCAGTTCAACCTGGTGCCGCGCATGGACGTCGTGTCCAACGTCCTGCATGGCACGCTGAACCAGCGGTCCACTCTGTCGACAATGTTCAACCTGTATCCGCAGGCCGACATCCATCGCGCCATCGAAATTCTCGACCGTCTTGGCATCGCCGAACAAGCTCCCAAGCGCGCCGAAGCGCTGTCCGGCGGGCAGCAGCAGCGCGTGGCCATTGCACGCGCCCTCATGCAGGACCCGGCAATCATCCTGGCGGATGAGCCGATTGCTTCGCTCGATCCAATGAACGCACAGATCGTCATGCAAAGCCTGCGCGACATCCACGAGCAGGACAACCGCATGGTGATTGCCAACCTGCACACGCTGGACACTGCGCGCCGCTATTGTGACCGGGTGATCGGCATGCGCGACGGACGCATCGTCTTTGACGGCACGCCAGAGCAACTATCCACCAATGTAGCCCGCGACATTTACGGTGCGGACGCCTCGTTTTCCGAGGCCGCGACCTCGACCCAGATCGACACCCTCGACCGCGAAACGGCGCGCCTTCTCGAAGAGGCCAAGGCCGAAGCGCTCGTCTGACTTCACCACCCCAGCCCGTCCATACCGGGCGGGAGATTTCATTCATGGAGACCCTGATGAAAAAAACCATCGCAATTGCCCTGATGACCACCGCCCTGACCGGCACCGCACAGGCTCAGGACATCGAAGAATTCCGCATCGGTATCCTTGGCGGCGAGAACGCTCAGGACCGTATGAACAACTACGCCTGCCTGTCCGAATACACCGAAGAAGCGCTGGGTGTTCCGGTCAAGCTCTTTGCGCCTGCTGACTACAACGGCGTGATCCAGGCTCTGCTGGGCGGCACGCTGGACATGGCATGGCTGGGCGCATCCGGCTATGCCGCGACCTACCTGCAAGACCCCGAGGCCGTCGAGCCCGTGCTGGTCAAGGTGAACATGGACGGCTCCATCGGCTACCACTCGATCGGTTTCGCTCGTGCGGACAGCGGCATCACCTCGCTCGAAGACATGCAGGGCAAGGTGTTCGGCTTTGGTGACCCGAACTCCACCTCCGGCTACCTGATCCCATCCATCGAGATCCCGGCCGAGACCGGCGCGTCAATGGAAAACGGCGACTACTTTGGTGAGGTCAAGTTCACCGGCGGTCACGAGCAGACCATCGTTGCAGTCTACAACGGCGACATTGATGGCGGCGTGACCTGGGCCGACGCGCAGGGCAACTGGGAAGACGGCTACAACTCCGGCGCGCTGCGCAAGGCGGTTGATGCGGGTCTCGTGGACATGAACGAGCTGGTGCAGATCTGGCAGTCCAAAGTCATCCCCGAGGGTCCGGTTGTCGTGCGGAAGGCCCTGCCCGACGACGTGAAAGCCACCATGACCGAACTTGTCGATACCCTTTATGAGCGTGATCAAGAGTGCGCCTACGGTGTCGCGTCGGGCGAAACACTGGGCTTTCAGCCGGTGACCCACGACACGTACCAGTCGGTGATCGAAGCACGCAAAGCGAAGATCGGCGGCTGAGGCAATCCGCTGCGAAGCCCGGCGCGTGCTGCGTGCCGGGTGCTTGATCTGACAGCCGCCTCCCTCCTCCCGGGCGGCTGATCGGAGCTGGCGTATCAAAGTCCCTGTTCTGTCGCGTCACGCCGGAACGGGGCATTCCTACTATGACATTTCCAGCCATCGAGGCCCCTATGAGCGACGCGACCCTTTCGGGACACAACAGCGGACCTGCATCCGTGGACGCGATACAGTCCAGCTATCTGCAGCAGGTCCAGCGTAAGCGCCTGTACGGGGGCCTGACGCTGATGATCTTTGCGCTGTTGATGGTGGCCGGATTCATGACCGCCGATGCGCGCAATGCAGGCGGTTTCTGGGAAGGGCTGCACAATGTTGGCGACTATCCCGCCGATGTGCTGTCCGAGGCGTGGGAAAAACGCGCTGCCCTGCCCGCGCTGATCGTGAAATACTTCCCGGCTCTGGTGGAGACGATAAACATCGCTGCTGTGGCGACAATTCTTGGGGCCGGTCTGGGGCTGATCCTGTCGCTTTTGTCGACCCGAGGGCTGGCGCGGTGGCCAAGGTTGATCCCCGTGTTTCGCCGCACCATGGACATCATGCGCGCCATCCCCGAGATCGTCATCGCGCTGGTTCTGATCTTCGTGCTGGGCGGCGGGCCGGTGCCGGCCATGATCGCCATCGCCATTCACACCGCCGGTGCGCTTGGCAAGATGTTCTCCGAAGTTGCCGAAAATGCCGACCTGAAGCCCCTCGAGGGGTTGGCGTCGACCGGGGCCACTTGGGCGCAGGGCATGTGGCTGGGCATCCTGCCACAAGTTGCTCCGAACTATGTCAGTTACGCGCTTCTGCGCTTTGAAATCAACATTCGCGCGTCTGCGATCCTTGGGTTTGTGGGCGCAGGTGGCCTTGGCTACGAGCTGCGCAATGCCATGGCCTGGGGACCGGGCCGCTTTGACGATGCGGCGGCGATCTTTTTGCTGCTGTTCGGCACCATCATCTTTTTCGACCAACTTTCAGGTCGTTTCCGCAACCAGCTGACCACCGGGGGGCAGGCATGACCATGACCGCAACCGACGCGCTGATCGACACCAAGGGGCAGGCCAACCGCCTGTTCCGCCGTAAGCGCCTGATGGGCTTTGCCCTGCCCGCCCTCGTGCTGGCCTATCTGACCTACATTTTCTTTGCCTTTGATTTTCCGGGGCTGGCAGAGCGCGCGCGCTGGGACAACGCCAGGACACTGGCCTCTGACAGCTGGTCCTACAAGACACATGTGACCCGGACGAACCGCGACGGAGAGATCACCTTTGCGGTCGAGGGGGAGCGTAAGGGCGAATACCCCGAAGGGATGCGGCCTGATTGGGTGACGGGCACAGATGTAGTGACCATCGACCTTGGCGGCGATCACTTGGTGCGGCTGTTGCCTGACAACCGGACCGAGATCGAGATTCCCGGCTTTGGCAGCATCACCGCGCAGGCCGAGGAGCGCAGCGTCACCACCAATCTGCCGGAGGTTTTGCCCGAGTGGATCAATGCCTCTGACCGGCGCGTGGCGATCACGACGCCTGAGGGCCGCATCACGCTGACCGGCTCCAAAACCGAGGTGTTCAACTACTTTCCCGGGTGGGAGCTGTTCTGGTTCACCTTTGCTTCGCCTTACTACGACCACGGCGTGACCGAGATCCTGTTTGGTGACCGCATCGACCCGGCCCGGTCCAATCTGAAAGGTGCGTGGCATGACTTCTGGAGCAATCCCATGTGGCGTCACGGGGATGTGGCATGGGCCATTGGAGAAACCATCCTGATGGCTTTTCTGGGCACGATGGGCGCGGCCATGATCGCGCTGCCGCTGTCGTTCCTTGCAGCGCGAAAATTCGCTCCGTTGATGCTGGTGCGGACGTTCACCCGACGGCTGTTCGACTTTGTGCGCGGCGTCGATGCGCTGATCTGGACGGTTGTGCTGGCGCGGGCCTTTGGACCTGGGCCGATGACGGGCGCTTTGGCGATCCTCGTCACCGACACCGGCACGTTCGGCAAGATCTTCTCCGAAGCGCTGGAAAACACCGACGACAAGCAGATCGAGGGCATCGCCTCCACCGGGGCGAAGCCACTGCAGCGCTATCGGTTTGGCGTGATCCCACAGGTGGTCCCCGTGTTACTGGCGCAGGTGCTGTATTTCTTTGAATCCAACACGCGGTCGGCAACTGTCATCGGCGCGATCACGGGGGGCGGGATCGGCCTGCTGCTGACACAGGCCATCCAGACGCAGCAAAGCTGGGAGAACGTCGCATATTATATCATCCTCGTCGTGCTGATGGTCATGGCTATGGACTGGCTGTCGGGCAAGCTGCGCGCCAAGCTGATCGGGCGGAGCACCTGATGCCGCGCCTTGGTCATGATCCCGTCATTCACGCTGACTGCGAGATCACCGACAGCCGGTTCGGGGCGTTTTGCGAGGTGGGGCGCGGCAGTCGGATCGCCCATTCGACCCTGGGCGATTATAGCTACTGCGACCGCTACGCAGATATTGCCAATGCTCAGATCGGCAAGTTCGCGAACATTGCAGCCTTTTCGCGCATCGGGGCAACGGATCATCCACTGGACACCGCAGCCTGCCATCACTTTTTGTACCGATCAGACGACTACTGGGAGGACGCCGCGCGGGATGAGGAGTTCTTCACCCACCGCAGATCGCGTATTGCGAACATCGGCCACGATACTTGGATCGGCGCGGGCGCCATGATCAAGCCAGAGGTGACACTGGGCCACGGAGCCGTGGTGGCCTCCGGCGCAATGGTGACAAAGGATGTGGCGCCTTACACTATCGTCGCAGGCACCCCGGCGCGCGTCCTGCGCCTGCGCCAACCCCACCACATCGCAGAGCGCCTGATGGCACTAGCGTGGTGGGACTGGCCGCATGATGCCCTGCGCATGGCATTACCCGACTTTCGCGAACTGAGCGCCGAAGCTTTTTTGGAGCGCTACACATAGGCAGACGGGGTGGAGGCCTAGTCCTCCAGCGTCAGGGTGATCCTGTCACCCGAAAACCATGTGCGCCCGAATTCTACCGGAACGCCGCCAAGGTCAACATTCAGACTGGTGGTCTTGAGCAGCGGCGCGCCCTCGCGCACCTGTAGAACCACCGCCTGTGTCGCCGTGGCCAGAACCGCCGACACACGGGTTGACGCACGGGTGTAATCGCGAACGCCCGCGGCCTTTAGCGCATGGGTGACACCCCGCCCTTCAGCCAGCGCCTCTGGGAGGCCGGGCAGCCGGTCGAGCGGGTAATAGGATTCAGACATGGCCAGCGGCTGCCCATCCGCAAGGCTGCGTCCATGGCTGACAAAGATCCGCGCGCCCGGTGCGACGTCCAGCACTGCCGCCTCTTCGGGCGTGGCGACACGGATTTCCGTGCTCAGGACGTCTCGGCCCGGCATCCGGCCGGCGCGGCGCAGGTTCTCGGTGAAGCGGACACGTTTGCCGATCGGATAATCGGTGGGGCGCGCGGCGACAAAAGCGCCCGCCCCCCGACGGGTGCGCACCAGGCCCTCCTCCACCAAGGCAGACAGAGCGTGACGCACTGTGTGGCGGTTGACACCGTGGCGTTCGGCAAGCTGCGCCTCGGTAGGAAGCTTGTCGCCGGGGGCGT
Organism: Sagittula sp. NFXS13; assembly: GCF_040148795.1. Lineage (NCBI taxonomy): Bacteria > Pseudomonadati > Pseudomonadota > Alphaproteobacteria > Rhodobacterales > Roseobacteraceae > Sagittula > Sagittula sp. NFXS13. The sequence continues at coordinate 198,465 of NZ_JAGEMH010000006.1, read as the reverse complement.
AGCGGCCCTCTGCGATATCCGCCCGCAGGGCGCGGGCGATGGCAGTCCAAAGCGGTGTGTTACTCAAAATTCACATTTCTCCCATGGCGCCCGAACGGGGACTGTGGCAATATTTGTATAGTTGTCTAGTATAGGCGAAAGTTGTCGAGATGAAAGACGGAATTGATCCGAATATCCAACGGAAGGCCTGGATGGGTCTGCTGGCAAAGGCTCCCGCTGCGCGCGTCACAGCTTTGCTGACAGAGCATCCGGCTTTTGACTGGCTGCGCCCTCCAGAGGTGGGCAGCACAATGGTTCGAGGCCGCGCAGGCGGCACAGGCGCACCGTTCAATCTGGGCGAAATCACCGTGACACGCTGCGCGCTGCGGCTGTCATGTGGGGCGGTTGGTCATGCCTATGTGCAGGGACGGGACAAGGCCCATGCACAGGCCGCTGCGCTGGTCGATGCGCTGATGCAGACCGAAGCCGCCCCCCGAATACGCGACACGGTTCTGGACCCGCTGGACAGAGAGGCACAGGCAAAACGCAGAACACGCGCCGCCAAGGCTGCCGCAACGAAGGTAGAGTTCTTTACCATGGTTCGGGGAGAAGACTGATGACCGCACTCGACGGGGGGTTTCACAGCCCCGCAATCCAATCCGCCACGGCCTTTCGCGGTGTGATGACGGTCATGGCTCAACCCGGCCATATCGTGTCACTGGCGGGGGCCAAACCCCCTGCCCCACTGTCCTCAGCAGCCGGTGCCGTGGTGCTGACATTGTGCGACGCAGACACTGCGCTGCACCTTGCCGGAGAAATGGACAGCCCGGAGGTCCGTGAATGGATCGCCTTTCACACAGGCGCGCCTTTGACCGGTCCGGCAGACTGCGCCTTTGCCCTTGGTCGGTGGGACGCATTGATGCCGTTGGCGCAATTCCCTGTCGGGACCGCGCAATACCCCGACCGCTCTGCCACGTTGATCGTCGAGGTCGACCGACTGGACGCCTGCGGCGCAATGCTAACGGGCCCCGGTATCCAAGACCAAGCGCAGTTGTCCGTGCCAGACACAGGCGCTTTGATCGCGAACCACGCTCTGTTCCCGCTCGGTCTGGACTTTATCCTGACCTGCGAGGACCGCGTCGCGGCCGTGCCCCGCTCCACCACTCTCACTGCACCGGAGGTCAATTGATGTATGTCGCAGTCAAAGGTGGCGAACGTGCCATCGAGAACGCTCATGCCTGGCTGGCCGAGGAACGGCGCGGCGATCCGTCCGTGGATGCACTTTCGATAGCGCAGATCCGCGAACAGCTTTCTCTCGCCGTCAACCGCGTGATGGCCGAAGGGTCGCTGTACGATGCCGATCTTGCGGCGCTGGCGATCAAACAGGCGCGTGGCGATCTGATCGAGGCGATCTTCCTCATCCGCGCTTATCGCACGACGCTGCCCCGTTTCGGCGGCTCTGCGCCGGTGGACACGGGCCGGATGACCTGTACGCGGCGTGTGTCGGCGACCTTCAAGGACGTGCCAGGCGGGCAGATCCTTGGTCCGACGTTTGACTACACCCACCGTTTGCTGGATTTCAAACTCGCCGCCGATGGTGACGTGCCGGAGGCCGGTACACGCAGCGCAGAGCCGACACATGTGCCCCATGTGACAGCGTTCCTGAATCGCGAAGGGCTGATCGAAGACGCCCCAGCCGACGACACACCGCCACCTGACCTGACACGCGAGCCGTTGGAATTGCCCGCCTCGCGTGCGCTCAGACTTCAGGCGCTGGCCCGTGCCGACGAAGGGTTCACGCTGGGCATGGCCTATTCCACGCAGCGCGGCTACGCCCGCAACCACGCTTTTGTCGGCGAGCTGCGCATTGGGTCGGTGCCGGTGGAAATGGACATCCCTGAATTGGGCTTTGCCCTTGAAATCGGGGAAATCGAGGTCACGGAATGTGAGACAGTGAACCAGTTCAAGGGCTCCAAAACCGAGCCGCCGCAGTTCACCCGTGGCTATGGGCTGGTCTTCGGACAAACCGAGCGCAAGGCGATTTCCATGGCGCTCGTCGACCGGGCCTTGCGATGGGAGGAACTGGGCGAAGACAATCAGGGCGCCCCGGCCCAAGACGCTGAATTCGTTTTGTATCACGGCGACAACATTCAGGCGACGGGCTTCTTGGAGCATATCAAACTGCCCCATTACGTCGACTTTCAGTCTGAACTGGAATTGGTGCGCAAACTGCGTCGCGAGGCGGGCGCACCCACTGTTCAGGAGGCCGCAGAATGACCCCGACAAACGTCGTTTTCGACATTGGCAACGTGTTGGTGGATTGGCAGCCCCATCTGGCCTGGCCAGAATTGACCGAAGCACAGGCGCGCGATTTCATGGACCGCATCGACTTTGCCGCGCGCAACCTGCGTGGGGACCATGGCGAGCGCTTTTCAGATATGGCCGAGGAGTTGGACGACCCTGCCGACCGGGACCGACTAACGCACTATGTGTCGCGCTACGCCCTGACCGTGCAAAACGAGGTGCCCGGAAGCTGGGCGCTGGTGGATCGGTTGATCGCACGCGGTGTGCCGCTTCATGCGATCACCAACTGGTCGGCCGAGACATGGCCCAAGGGGCTGACATCCCATCCCCGGCTGGGCGAGATTTTCGAAACGCTGATCGTGTCCGGCGACGTGAAGCTCATCAAGCCCGACCCGGCAATCTACCGTCTCTTTTGCGAGCGCGCCGGGCTGGCGCCTGAAGCCTGTGTCTTCGTCGATGACAAGGCCGAGAATTGTGATGGCGCGCGCAGCATCGGCATGGACGCAATCCAGTTTACCGACGCGGCGACGCTGGAGACGGCTCTGACAGAACGAGGTTTGCTATGACCGAAAACGCCTACAACTTTGCCTATCTCGATGAGCAGACGAAGCGGATGATCCGGCGCGCCATACTCAAAGGACTGGCGATCCCTGGCTATCAGGTGCCCTTTGCCTCCCGTGAGATGCCCATGCCCTATGGCTGGGGCACCGGCGGCGTGCAGGTGTCCGCGGCAGTGCTGACGCCTGAGGACAGGTTCAAGGTGATCGACCAAGGAGCCGACGATACGACCAACGCCGTGTCGATCCGCAGCTTTTTCCAGCGCACAGCCGGGGTGGAGACCACGACACATACCCAAGAAGCTACGGTCATCCAGACCCGTCACCGGATCCCGGAGGAGCCGCTGAACGAAGGGCAGATCCTCGTCTATCAGGTGCCGATCCCGGAGCCGCTCCGGTTTTTGGAGCCGCGCGAAACCGAGACACGCAAGATGCATGCTCTGGAGGAATACGGCCTCATGCATGTGAAACTCTATGAGGACATCGCGCGGCATGGCCATATTGCCACCGCTTATGCCTACCCGGTCAAGGTCGAGGGGCGCTATGTGATGGACCCCTCCCCGATCCCGAAGTTCGACAACCCCAAGATGTCAGGCAATGCTGCAATCCAATTGTTCGGCGCGGGGCGAGAGCAGCGCATCTACGCTCTGCCACCCTATACGCAGGTCGTCAGCCTAGATTTCGAAGACCATCCCTTTGAGGCGTCGAAAGCCGACCATCCCTGTGGCCTGTGCGGCGCCGATGACAGCTACCTCGACGAGGTGATCGTCGATGACGCCGGTGGGCGGATGTTCGTTTGTTCGGACACCGATTTTTGCGATGCCCGCCAAAGCGCCGGGTTCAAGGGAAAGGATGCCGCATGACGCCGCTATTGTCTGTCCAAGACCTGTCGAAGATGTACGGCGGCCATATCGGCTGCAAGGATGTGTCCTTCGATCTCTATCCTGGTGAAGTCATGGGGATCGTTGGCGAAAGCGGCTCTGGCAAATCGACGCTACTGAACTGCATGGCCGGGCATCTTGTCCCCGACGCCGGCCAGGTGGTTTTCGACACGCGCGCCGAGGGGCCACAGGACACGGTGACGATGAGTGAGCCGGAACGCAGAATGTTGGGCCGCACTGACTGGGCCTTCGTTCACCAGCACGCCCGCGATGGGCTGCGCATGGGCGTATCCGCAGGGGGGAACGTGGGTGAACGGCTGATGGCCGTGGGCGCACGCCACTACGGCGATATCCGCGCAACAGCCACTGACTGGCTGGAACGGGTAGAGATTGATGCCGGACGCATCGACGACCGACCCACGACCTTTTCGGGCGGGATGCAGCAGCGGTTGCAGATCGCACGCAACCTGGTGACTGGGCCGCGGTTGGTATTCATGGACGAACCCACCGGGGGGCTGGACGTGTCGGTGCAGGCCCGGCTGCTGGATCTTTTGCGCGGCTTGGTGCGCGACATGGGGCTGTCCGCTGTCATCGTTACGCACGATCTGGCGGTCGTGCGGCTGCTGGCGGATCGGTTGATGGTGATGAAATCCGGCCATGTGGTCGAACAGGGGCTGACCGATCAGGTGCTGGATGATCCGCAGCATGGTTACACGCAGCTGCTGGTGTCCAGTGTGTTGCAGGTCTGAAGTTGGATGCTGCGCAAAACGGATCGGCCAGCCTGCCTCGTTTGCCATTTACCAAGTGGGGCAAGCCCCCACACCCCCCGGAGTATTTTGAAAGTAAAGAAGTCATGATCGAAATCGAGAATGTGTCCAAGACCTTTACCCTGCACAATCAGGGAGGCACGGTCATCCGCGTCATGGAAGGTGCGTCAGTGTCCGTGGCCTCCGGCGAATGCGTGGCATTGACCGGTGCGTCCGGTGCCGGCAAGTCGACACTGATGCGGATGATTTACGGCAATTACCGCGCGGCGTCTGGCCGGATTTTGGTAGGCGGGGTCGATGTGAGTTGCGCAGCACCCCGTGAAATCATCGCGCTGCGCCGAACCGTGCTTGGCTACGTTAGCCAGTTCCTGCGCGTCGTCCCCCGAGTGCCGACGCTGGACGTAGTTGCCGAACCGCTGCGTGCGGTGGGTGTGTCTGCACAGGAGGCGGAAGTGCGTGCCGTCGAATTGCTGCGCCAGCTCAACATTCCGGAAACCTTGTGGGGCTTGTCACCGACAACATTTTCAGGGGGCGAACAGCAGCGGGTAAACATCGCGCGGGGCTTTGCTTACCCGTACCCGGCGCTGCTGCTGGACGAGCCCACCGCTTCGCTGGATGCGCAAAACCGCGAGGTGGTCCTGTCGCTGATTGAAGATGCCAAAGCACGCGGAGCAGCCATCGTCGGCATCTTTCACGACGAGGCCGCCCGTGATCGTATCTGTGATCGTGTCATTGACGTGACCGGTTTTACCCCGGCGCGGGCGGCATGAGCGGCAGGCTCATCGCGATCGTCGGACCAAGCGGCGTCGGCAAGGACAGCGTGATGGCAGGCATCGTTGCCGCGTCGCCAAAGGTTGGCATTGTGCGGCGGGTCATCACCCGCGCTGCTGAGGCCGGCGGAGAGGACTTTCTCGCCGTGACACCGCAGCTGTTTGAACAGATGCGCACCGAGGGTGCCTTTTGCCTGACATGGGCCGCGCACGGCCTGCTGTATGGTATACCCGAGGCCGCGCGGGATCAGGTTGCCGAAGGTGCCACATTGCTGGTGAACCTGTCGCGGGGCGTGCTGCCTGCGGCGCAAAAGATGTTTCCCGGGCTATTGGTTCTGCAGCTGACGGCCGCGCCGGAGGTATTGGCCCGGAGGCTAGCCCTGCGCGGCCGCGAAAACGCCGAGGAAATCAAGGGGCGACTGGCTCGCGCGGAATTTGCCATGCCCGAGGGAGTCGCCGCGCGAAGGCTTCACAACGACGGATCTCTGGATGAGGCCGTGGCGCAGGCATTAACCTTGATTCATCCCGAAAGCGTATAGCGATGCAGCAGCTCAAATCGACCATCGGCGCGCTCACCGCTCAGGCAGATATCGCTGACGAGAAAAGGCTGCGGCAGCGTCGGCAGCCGCATTTGGATCTGCGCTTCGATTGTGTCGAGATCCTTGGCGGGCGCCTTGCCGGTCAGGGTCAGGTGAAAGCGGAACTGATCCAGAACGAAGGGGTAGCCCCAGCGGGTCAGATGCGCGTCCTGCGTTTCGGACAGCCCACCTTTGCGACGTTTCGCAAGCTCGGCCTCCGTGGCGGCGGCGCGGAAGTCGTCAAGCTCGGTGACGCAGGCCGCCGCAACGCGACCAATTCCAGAAGTGTCGCCGGTGGGGGTGAGCGCGAACCAACGCCCGAACCGCGTCAGGACCAAACTATCTGCCTGCGCAGGCGCGGTGCGGGACGCGAGATCCGCAACAGCAGCACGCAAATCGGCCTCCGTGCGGCCTTGCCTCAAGCGGAACGGAGGTTTCAGCGTGCCGTGAAATCCGTACTTTCGCGGCGCGTCTGTCAGCGCGGCGATGCCCGGAACATCCGGTTGCGCCCGCGACTTGGCGGCTTGTGCGTCCCAGCCGAGCCACTGTGCTCCGAAATCAGCCAATGCCCCGACCGAGGGCATGTAATAGATAGCAAAACGGGAATGTTGTGACATGAACTCTCCTATCCTTTCCGGCGCTTCGACACAGGCTCATGACGCTTCTGTGTCAGGCTCCGCCTGCCTTGCCAATGCCCGGTTGATCCTGCCCGAAGTCGAAATAATCGGCTCACTTACCGTCGAGAATGGCACCATCACCGATATTCGCGAAGGCGATCACCTGCCGGAGGGCGCTATCGACTGCGGTGGCGATGTGGTGACGCCGGGCTTGGTGGAGCTGCACACGGACAACCTTGAGCGCCATATGGAGCCGCGCCCCGGCGTCAACTGGCCGCATGTCTCTGCCATGCTGGCCCATGACGGGGAACTTGCCTCCTGCGGCATCACCACGGTGTTCGACGCCATGCGCGTCGGCTCCATTCACTCCGGCACCGGCCGCTACGACAAATATGCGCGCGGACTGGCCTCCGAGATGATGGCGTTGCGGGCCTCTGGTGCATTGAGGATCAGCCACTTTCTGCACCTTCGGGCCGAAATCTGCTCCGAAACCCTGCTGGAGGAGCTAGCGGAGTTCACGCCGGACGACCGTGTGGGCATCGTCAGCCTGATGGATCACACGCCGGGACAACGTCAGTTTCGCGACCTCTCCAAGCTCAAGCAATACGTCGCCAAGAAGAAGAACATGAGCGATGCGGAGTTTGCCGACCATGTGGCGCATCTCAAGGGCCTGCAGGAGGAGCATGGCGCCCGGCATCTGCACGGCGCGGTGTCAGAGGCGCGGCGTCTGGGCGCAACCCTTGCTAGCCACGATGACACAACGCAGGCTCAGGTGGGAGACTCCGCCGCGCATGGTGTGCGCTTCGCAGAGTTTCCCACCACGCTCGAAGCTGCACAAGCCTGCCGCAACAGTGGTATCGAGATCATGATGGGCGCGCCGAACATCATTCGGGGCGGATCGCACTCGGGCAATGTCTCGGCTTCGGAACTGGCCAAGCTTGACCTGTTGGACATTGTGTCATCGGATTATGTACCTTCCGCCCTGTTGCTGTCTGCATGGCGGCTGGCGGCGCTTTGGGACGACATGCCGCGCGCCATGCGCACTGTGACGCAAGCGCCGGCCAGCGCCGCCGGGCTGATGGATCGCGGCGCATTGAAGGTTGGGCTGCTGGGCGACCTGTTGCGCATCACATCGCTGGACGACACGCCCATCCTGCGCGGTGTTTGGTGTCGGGGACGTCAGGTCGGGTAGTGCGGTCTGGATTGGCTTCGGACGCGGCCTGCCGGGCAGCTCATGGCGCGGGACTTTGACTGACGATTTGCCTGATTTCATATCTCCATCCGCGATGTCGGAGCGCAGCCCCGACATCGCCGCTTAAAGCGCATAGGAGTTTCGTGGACCCTGTTATACCTGCTATAACAATTCCCTGAGAGAGTTGTCTGACCAAGTTCGCCATCCTCAAGATCCTTGAGGCAGCGATGGTCGAGCGTCTGGCTCGGGAAACACGGCGGAAGACCCGAACGGCAATCGTCTCGTACGGCCATGTCGACAAATCGGATGAAGTCTGGACGACGTCTACTCGAATAGGGCTTCCTTCACGGCAACTGTGCAAGGGTATGCGCAGAGACGTGTAGCGATTGAGGACGGCGATGCGGATTTGATCTCTGCCGTACGGCGGTTCAAAGCCGTCGCCGCACCCCTCTTGGCAGTGCATTCGCAGCCCATGCGAAAGGAGAGCCTTGGCCCATCAATTTCATGCAATGTATCCAATGACGGAAACGGGTACTTGCTTCGGAAATAAACTGAGCATTTTTTAGATGCCGCCTCGCTATTGATATCGGCCAAGGGCATTTTTGGACGGTCTTTCAACGCTTCGCTAAAAACGCACCGCCAAGCGTCTCGTTGGAATGACAACATACCCGCGCCGGATCAGGGAAACCAGCGCGCCGGATCGGCGCGCTGGTTGGCTGGATGTACCCAATGTCGTTTTAGAACGGGTAGTGCTGGTTCGGATCCTCGATCGTAATCCAGCGCAGGTTGGTGAATTCGGCAATCGCCGCCTTGCCACCGAACCGCCCATAGCCGGAATCGTTCACGCCGCCGAATGGCATCTGTGGTTCATCCGCGACGGTCGGGCCGTTGATGTGGCAAATGCCGCTCTTGATTTTCTTTGCAGCCGAAAGCGCACGCTGGATGTCTTGGCTGAAGACCGCCGCCGACAAACCGTACTCGGTGTCATTGGCCACGCGGATCGCCTCGTCGTCGCCCTTGACGCGGATGATCGACTTCACCGGACCAAAGCTTTCTTCGCCGTAGATGCGCATCTGGGAGGTCACGCCATCCAGCAAAGTTGCGGAGTGGATCGCACCGTCGCGCTGTCCGCCCGCGACAACCTTCGCACCCTTCGCGGTGGCATCCGCAATCAGAGCTTCCATTTTGTCACCCGCTTCCGGGTTCACAAGCGCGCCGAGCACGACTTGACCGCGCGGATCGCCGTAGGGCAATTTCGACGCTCTTTCGGCCATCTTTTGCGTGAAGACATCGGCGATTTCTTCATCGACGATGATACGCTCGGTCGACATGCAGATCTGGCCCTGGTTCATGAAGGCGCCAAAGATCGCGGCATTCACCGCACCGTCGATGTCCGCATCAGACAGCACCACGAGCGGCGCCTTACCGCCCAGCTCCAGCAGCGACGGCTTGAGATTTTCACCAGCCAACCGGCCGATGATCCGCCCCACGGCAGAAGAGCCGGTGAAGTTCACGTGCTTGACCTCCGGCGCCTCGATCAAAGCCTTGACCACTTCAGCGGCGTCGGCGGGAGCGTTGGAGATGTAGTTAACGACACCTTCGGGGAAGCCCGCCTCGACAAAACAATCGACAATCATGCGATGCGTCTTCGGGCACGCTTCGGAGCCTTTCAGGATCACGGTATTCCCACAGGCGAGCGGCATCGCCAGCGCGCGGGTGCCAAGGATCACTGGTGCGTTCCACGGCGCAATCCCGAGGCAAACGCCTTTGGGCGTGGCGATACCCATGGCAAGCGTGCCGGGCTTGTTCGCCGGTATGACCTCGCCGCCAATCTGGCTGGTCATTGCAGCGGCTTCCCGAATTACACCTGCGGCGAGCATGACGTTGAACCCCGCCCATGGGCCGGTCGCGCCTGTCTCCGTTATCATGGTCGCGATGAAATCATCGGACTTCGCGTCCATGATGTCCGCCGCCTTGTTCAACAGGGCGCGGCGCTCGCCGGGACCTGTTTCTGCCCATGCGTGAAATGCAGCGCCTGCCGCTTTGGCCACGGAGGCCGCGTCGGCGGCTTTGCCTGCCGCGGCGGTGGTCGCCACTTTGCCGGTCACCGGGTCGATGCGGTCAAAGGTGCCCTTGTCAGCCGGATCAGCGTCGGTGTTATTTACAACGAATGCCACTGTCATCGTGTTCTCCTCCTGAGATGTTACTTGTTTCGGGGCGTAGAACGCCTGTCAGCTTTGGTTCTCGCGCATGCGCACAAGCGCGGCCAAAAGCCGATTCATCGGCACGTCCATGCCGCGCTTCTCTCCTTCGCGTTCGACGTATCCGTTCAGCGCCTCGATCTCTGTCCTGCGCCCTGCCTCGACATCCTGCACCATCGACGGCTTGTGGCCGATGTGTTCACGCAAGGCAAAGTCGATCTGTTTTCTGACGGCGTGGATATCGCCCGTCACGCCCGTCGCCGCACCCACCAAAAGCACCTCGGCAGCAATATCCTGCGCAAGGTCCGCGCCAATGTGTTCAGCAAGCGCGCCAACGGTTCCCTTGCCCAAGAGAGCGGTGGCGTTCAATGCGCAATTGAATGCCGCCTTCTGCCAGACCTGCGCCGCGGCGGTCTCGGTCCAGCTCAGCTGGTCGCCGTCAAGGTCGGCCGCCAGGCGCGCGGCGGGCCCGTCCGGATCAAGTGCGTCAAAGGGGGTGTAGGCCAACCCGTGGCTTGCCACGTGGCCCGGTCCGCGCAGGTCACCAGGCGTCATGGTGCATCCATAAAGGACCTGTCCGTCCGGCACGCGGGCACGCACGCGTTCCACGTTGCCAAGCCCGTTCTGCAACGTCAGCACGCAGGCCCCGCCCGAGATCAGCGGCGCGACACCCTCCAGCGCCGCGTCTGTATGCATTGTCTTGGTCAGAAGGATTATCAGGTCCATCTGCGGTGCCTCATCCGGCCGCATCGCAGGAATTTTGAGATGCTCGGTCCGGTCGTCCCAATCGACACGCAGGCCATTTGCCTTGATCGCGTTCAAATGCTCTTCGTTCAGGTCGAGCAGGACAACCTCGTGACCTGCCGTATGCAGTTCAGCACCGATCACCGATCCAAGGGCGCCTGCGCCAAGTATTGCGATTTTCATCGTGTTTTCCTTTTCACCAGATCTAGCTGCCGAAGACCTGCGGCAACCAAAGCACAAGACCCGGGAAGGCCAGAAGTACTCCCACGCGGACGATCTCCGCCCCAAAGAAAGGCAAGACGCCTTTGAAGGTCTCGGACATCGGCGTGTTTTTCGCCAGTGAAGAGATGACAAAGACATTCATGCCCACTGGTGGCGTTATCAATCCAAGCTCCACGACGATCAGCGCAAGGATGCCAAACCAGACCTTCAGGTCCTCGGTGCTCATGCCAAAGCCAGATCCCTCGGCCCCCATGTACAGCCCGCCGTTCAGCTCGACGAGGACCGGCCAGAAGAATGGAATAACCAGCAGGATCATCGACAGGCTGTCCATCAGGCACCCCAAGAGGATCAGCGCAATCAGCAGCATGATCATCACGGACATCGGCTCCAGACCGGATTGGATGATCCAGTCAGCGGTTGCCTGCGGCAGACCGATGCGGGACATGAAGATCTTCATCAATTCCGCACCCAGCAGGATAAGATAAATCATTCCGGTGGTTGATGCCGTTTCGCGCAGGGCGCCGAGGATATCGCGACTGCGGATTTCGCGCGTGATCGCCCCGTACAGCCAGACAAGTGCAACCCCGATGGCCGCTGCCGGTGTCGGGTTGTAAAACCCGCCATAAATGCCACCCAGCACGATGCCAAAGATCGAAAGCACCGGGATCATGCCAATGGTTGCGGCGCGGAACTCTGCCGCGCCGACCCCGCCGTGTGCGGGACCTGCGTCAGGCTTTATCCGGACGTAAATCGCAATGGTCAGGATGAACAGAACCACTGCCAAAAGGCCCGGCAGCAGAGCTGCGGCAAACATGGTGACGATGTTCGCCTCGACGATGATGGCGTAGATAATCAGCACCACGGAGGGCGGGATCAGGATGCCCAGAACCCCGCCTGCGGCCAGTGTCCCTGTGGCGAGCGCACCGGAGTAGCGATATTTCTCAAGCTCTGGTAGCGCGACGCGTCCCATGGTCGATGCCGTGGCCAAAGACGATCCGCAGACCGCGCCAAAGCCCGCGCAACCCGCGATGGCGGCCATGGCGGTTCCGCCACGCATCCAGCCGAGCCATGCGTTGGCACCGCGGAACAGCGCGTGGCTCAGCCCCGCCTTGGACGCAAGTGCGCCCATAAGGATGAACATCGGCACGACCGACAGGTCGTAAACAGAGAACTGACCGTAAGCCAATGTCTTGAGCTGGTTGAAAACAGGCGCGATGCCGTTCACCAGCGCGATGCCGACACCACCCACAAGAATCATCGCATAGCCGATGGGGATACGAATGGCGATCAGCGCAACGAGAACGACAAGCGCCGCGATGCCCAGCGTCAGGGGATCAGTCATGGATAGCTCCGTTCGACAGGTGCCGGACGTCCAGTAAAAGTGTGCTCAGCGCGGAAACGGCGAGCAGGGCAAAGGAAACAAGGATTGGTATGAACGCCAACCAAACAGGGATCTGCAGGATCGAGGTCTCGTAGGCATAGGTTTTCTGATCGATCATGCCGTCATACATCCGCCATAGCATCAGCAGAGCAAAGAGCAGCGCGATTACCGATCCCAGAAGGTTCAGAAAGGCCTGAGTGCGTGGCCCCGCGTTCTGGGTAAAGATATCGGCGGTCACGTTTGAGCGTATCAGCTGGCAGTACGGCAGAAAGCTGAAGGCTGCGACCGCAACGCCCATCTCGGTCATTTCGAAATCGCCGGGAACAGTCCAGCCGACCAGCGTGCCAAGCACCGAAGCCACATTCATCACGACCACCGCCAGCAGCAGTGCCCCGCCAAGAAGTGCCCAGATCACGACAATCCTCGCGACCGCCCCGGTACCTTCGGGGCGGCCGTCCTGTTCCAACATGCCAGCCATTCTCAGTCTGCCGTGTTTTCGGTGACCAGAGCGCGCGCTTTCTCGACCAGCGCGGCGCCGTCGATGTCACCGCCAGTGACCTCTTCGATCCAGCGGTCCACGACCGGCTCCATGGCGTCAAGGAAGGGCTGGGTTTCCGCCTCGCTCAGGATGCGGTGCGTGTTGCCTGCGTCCGTCGCGAACTTGATGCCGAAATCGTCCGAGGCGCGCCAGATGTCGCCAACCTGCCCCCACCAATCGCGGCCGGAGGCGTCCCGGAACGCTTGCTGGATGTCTTCGGGAAGCCCGTCCCAGCGTGCCTGGTTCATAGAGACCTGAAAGGTCGTGTTGCCAAAGCGCTCGCGCTCGTACATTTCGATCTGATACTTGGTCTGGTCCTGGATCTTCAGCGGCGGAATGATCTCCCATGGGATCAGCGCTCCCGCGACAACACCTTTTTGCAGCGCGGGTGGCAGTTCCGGCACCGGCATCGCCACCGGGGTCGCGCCGAGCGCCTCGATCACCCATGCGCCGGTGCGCGTCGGGATGCGCAGCTTGGCGCCCGCGAGATCGTCGAGGCTGGTCACGTCGAGATCGGCGGTTTGCAGCCCCTGCCCCGCGTGCACGTGCAGGAACATGACCTCAAGGCCGGCATAGTCCTGCGCAAGATCGTCCTCGAACATATCATAAAGCGCGAGGTTCGCGGCCTTGGGATCGTTCCGGTAGACGGTCGGCAGTTCCATCACCTCGGTGCGCGGGAACAGGCCCGGCGTGTAGCCGTTTACGGTCCAGATCAGATCGACAATCCCGTCGCGGGCCTGCTGCACCAGTTCTGGCGGGCGCCCCCCAAGTGTCATCGACGGAAAGATCTCGATCTTCACGCGCCCACCGGAGTTTTCTTCTACGGCTTTTGCCCAAGGTTCCAGCATCTTGGTTTGCGCCGGGGCCTGCTGGCCCAGCATATGGTGCAGGCGGAACGTATAGTCCTCCGCCAATGCGGCTGACGCCAAAGCGAGTGTCGAGGCGGCAACGGTCAACGCGCCAAAAAAGTTACGGCGATTCATGAGTATCCTCCCTTATTTGCTTCTCGTGGCCCACAGGGCCTCTCCTCCGAAAAGCTTGATGGACGATGAAAGGGATTGTGCTTAAAGTCAAAATGATAGTTTGGATAGTCGTCATTCATAAATATGATACCCTCGCGCCGAATAGACCTGAACCTGATGGAGCTGCTGCTGCAGATCTACGATGCGCAATCCGTTTCAGTGGCGGGGTCCAATCTCGGTCTCAGCCAGCCCGCGACGTCAAACGCCCTGAAGCGCCTGCGCCAGATGCTCGATGATCCGCTGTTTGTGCGCGGCGGGCAAGGCATGGAACCGACGCCCTTTACAGAACGGATCGTTCCAAACATCCGCGAACACCTGTCCGGTATCGCATCGGTCCTGAACGATGCGGCGACCTTCGATGCGGCCAACAGCAAGCGCATCTTTCGCCTGTCCCTGTCAGGACTGGGTGAGCAGGTTTTCCTTGCCCCGCTTGCCCGGCGTGTGTTCGAGCATGCGCCCGGCATCCGGTTGGAAAATGCGTCGTCGCCGTTCCTCGACCTGTATCGCACCCTCGCGACACGGGAATCGGAAATGGCCATCGGCTTGTTGGAAATGCATGATCCGCAGCTTCGTCAGGTGCATCTTTTCAATGAGGACTATCGCGTGATCGGGCCGCCGGGACTGTCGCGACAGCGCGCGGCAACAGTGGACCTCGGTCAGGAACGGATCGTGATGGCCGTGCCAAGCCTGACCTACGCAGACGACGTCGAAAAAGTGCTAGCAGAGCGCGGGTTGGCCGACAACGTCTGCATGCGGATTCGTAACTTCGGTGCCTTGCCAGAGTTGCTCTCGTCACTGAACGCCTTTGCAATCGTGCCCGGGTATCTCGGGCGGCGTATGGTCGAGGCGGCTCAGGCCACACTTCTTGACATGACATTGCCGAAAGGGCGTCAAAAGGTACAACTCGTCTGGCACATCAACACTCTGCATGATCCCGGCTGTGTCTGGCTGCGTGAACAGATCAGGGATCTCTTTCAAAGTATCGACATCTGCGACGAGGCGGCACACAGGTCGGATCGCCGGTGAAATCGTCCCGCCCCCAACGTCGGAGCAGAAAACATGGCCACACCGCTGAATGGGTCGCTGATCAAGGCCTTTGAGATCCTTGACCTCTTTTCCGAACAACAGCCCCAAACAACCGCCGCCGAGGTGGCGCAGGCCCTGGACATGAGCGCAAGCACGGCACATCGGTTCCTCGTCACACTGGAGCAAGTTGGCGCGGTGGTGCAGGTGCGCAGAGGCACCTACAGTCTTGGCCACCATATCGAGCGCCTTGGACGTATCGCGGAGCGCACCAACCCACTGGCCACAGTCGTTCAGCCCGTCATTACCGAGATCAGCAGCCGCCTGAACGAATCCGTCATGGCGGGGCAGCTCACCCGTGAGGGGGTCGTCTGCATCGCCACGGCTATCGCCCCGCGCCCGATTTCGGTGAATATCCAGGTCGGCCGGCTGCTTGACCTCCACCTATCGGCGCAAGGCAAGCTCTGGCTGGCGCACATGGAACCGGAGGCGCGGGACGCGCGGATAAAAGATCTGATCCGAGTCGGCAAAATGACTGATGCCTACGGCCAGACACTGTATCGCGAAATCGATCTCGCTTGGCGCGACGGATTCGCCTGCAACCGCGGGGAAAGTGAACCGGATATCGGCGCCGTGGCTGTGCCCGTGTTTGACGGGGCCGGAGTCATGCGCATGACGCTGTCGGCTTTTGGCATGGCAAGCCGCTTTACAGCAGACCACGAGGCGGAAATCGCGGCGCGCCTTCGCGAAGCTGCGCAAGAGGTTTCAAACGCTATTCCCGGCTAACTGATGCCGAAGCTTGACAATCCTATTTTGCCGCACAATCCTGTATGAGATATTCATCTCACTATGTGAGATATTCTAGATGAGGGCGAGATGACCGAAGACAAGAAAATGACCGCCGGGGCAGCGCTGCTATCGCGTTTCAGCGCACTGGGCGTGGACTATGTTTTCACCAACTCCGGCACCGATTTCCCCCCTGTCATCGAAGGCTTGTCCGAAGGCGAGGCGAAAGGCATGTCGCTGCCGCGCACCGTCACCGTGCCGTTCGAAAGCGCCGCAACCGGCATGGCGCACGGCTACACATTGGCCACGGGCCGCCCACAGGCCGTCATGGTGCACACAAACGTAGGGCTCGCGAATGTTTCCATGGGCGCGATCAACGCGGCCTGTGACAACATCCCGATGCTGCTTTTTTCCGGACGCACACCGACCCTCGAAAAGGGGCGGCTCGGCGCGCGTACCGTGCCCATTGGCTGGGGCCAGGAAATGCTCGACCAAGCCAGCCTGATCCGCGAGGCCAGCAAGTGGGACTACGAACTGCGCTTTCCCGAACAGGTCTTTGATGTCACCGATCGCGCCCATGGCATCGCGTCCTCGACACCAAAGGGGCCAGTTTACATCAGCCTCCCGCGTGAGGTTCTGTGCGAAACTATTCCCGCCCAAGGCGCCCTGCGCCGTCCTCAGATGCGCCCCGCAACAATCGGCCCAGATCAAGGCCTGATCGCAGAGATCGCGCAGCTGCTCGCCGAAGCGAAGAACCCCGTAATTTTTGCCCAACATGGCGCAGGCTCGCGGGAGGCATTCGACGCTCTGGCGCGTCTGGCTGAGGACTGGGGCATTGCCGTCTGCCAATATTGGGCTGTTGAACTCGCGCTCTCGACCACGCACCCGATGGCAACCGGCCCTGACCCGCGGCCTTGGCTTGAGAAGGCCGATGTGGTCCTCTGCCTTGACGCGCTCGCGCCGTGGGCCCCGGCACAGGCCGAACCGCTCGAAGACGCAACCGTCATCCAGATCGGTCCCCGCCCCTTGCAAGAGCGTACAGGCGTGCGCAATTTCCGCTCCGATCTGGCCATGACCACCGAGGTCGCTCCGGCCATTCTGGCGCTTGAAACCGCGCTCTCGAAATTCAAGGACAGTCACGGGTCCGCGTCGCAAACTCGTGCCAAAGCCGTCGCACACAGCAACGAGGAAGACAGAACCGCACGTTTCACCGCAGCATGTGCCGACGAAGGCGCCTCGGCTCTGACGAAACGCTGGGTCAGCCACGAACTTTCCATGCACCTGCGTGACCGCGACGCCGCCGTCTTTTCCGAACTCGGCTGCCAGTTGCCGTCCATGCTGCTTGAAAAGCACCAAAGCTGGTTTGACGGGCCGCATTCAGGTGGCCTGGGCTGGGGGTTTCCGGCGGCAATGGGCTTTGCCCTCGCGCAGCCGGAAAAGTCGGTTATCGCCACCATGGGCGACGGTTCCTACATGTTCGCCAATCCCGTTGCGTGCCATCAGATCGCCGAAGCGCTGGACATCTCAATGTTGGTGATCGTGTTAAACAACAGCGAATGGGGTGCGGTCCGCCAGTCCGTTCTGGACATCTACCCCGACGGCCACGCCGCGCGCGCCAATGCGGTTCCTTTGACCGACCTCTCGCCCAGCCCGAACTTCGTGAAGGTCGCGGAAGCCTCCCGCGCTTTCGCGCGTCACGCCAAGGATGTGGCAGGGTTCCGCACAGCCTTGGCCGAAGCACTCGATCATGTGGAGGCAAAGAAGGGGCTGGCGCTCATAGAGGTCACCATCGCGAAATCTTGAGCTCAGTCTCGCGCGAAGCGTGCCGAAGACCTGAAGCCCGCGATCGAGTGTGTGTTTGAGGAAAACCTCAGCGTCTACGGCGGTCGCAAGATCTCGCACGCTTCACGGTCGCACGGCTGATGAAGAATATTGCGTTTGAAAGCGTTGTACGCGGCAAGACGTGCAAAACAACGATCCCGGATAAAGCGATGCCCTGTCCATTGGACAAGGCGAGCCGGCTGTTCGACGCGCCAGCGCCAAACGTGCTCTGGGTCAGCAGCACCATCTATGTCGCGACGCCTCAGGGGTTTGTGAATGTGGCCTTCGTCACAGATGGCTTTGCCCGTAGCCGCCTTGGCTGGCGCGTAGGCCGCACGGCGACGGCCGGATTTGTTCTCGCACCCCGTCCATCAATGCAGACCTGACAGGATCACCTGGTCCATCAATCGGATCGCGGACCGCAACATCTATCGAACAAGAATAACGAACAGCTTGCAGAGGCGAAGATCGCCCCGTCTGTCGGCAGTGTCGGGGATACATATGACAATTCTCTGGCAGAAACGAATAATGGCCTGTTCAAGGCTGAAATCATTCACCGTCGTGGACCGTGGCGCAGCTTCGAGGCAGGGGAGCACGCAACATTTGAACGGATCGATTGGTTCAACAATCGTCGACTGCAGGAACCCATCAGACACAGCCCGGCAGCCGAAGCCAACTTCCATGCGGCTCTGGAGCATGGCCGTCGGTCATTGGCTCAATGGTGAGAGACGATGCGAAACTGTCATTTTCGTGGGTCAGCGGCGGCTGACGATCAAATGAAACCGATGCGACAGCCATGAACAGTTGCCCGTACCGAACCGAATTAATAACTGCCTACGATGTTGAGCGCCTCCTCAAAGCGAACAACCGCCTCATGCCTTGCGAATTCATCTGCGAGAACTGGACAACAAAGCCAGATCGTTTCATTTACGAGGCTGCCCGAAACAGGCTGGGGCTGCACAACTTGGGAGGTGTCTTGAACGCGAGGTAACCGACTTAGGCGTAGAAAGGCGGCTTGCATCGGCGAAAGGTCTTCGACACCTTTATCGCTACCATTTCATCGGGAGGGGCCAATATGACGAAAACTGTGGACTTGGATGGGTTGCTGGCTAAAGCTCTGGAGTTGCTGGAGCGCCCTGGACGTCACTTTATGGCCATCGCTGGCGCACCCGGTTCTGGCAAGAGCACCACGGTCGAGACCTTGTTTTCGATGATCGAAGAACAACGCAAAGGCTCTGTGGCCATTTTACCGATGGATGGCTTTCACTACGATGATGCGATCCTTCACGCACGCAACCGCCGACCGTGGAAAGGCGCGCCAGACACCTTTGATGTAGGTGGATTGGCCTCGGTCCTCAAGCGGTTGAAGGCCGCCGAAGAGGACGACGTCGCCGTTCCGGTTTTTGACCGCGATCTTGAAATCTCGCGTGGGTCGGCGCGGCTGATCCGGTACGATGTGCCGCTGATCCTGGTCGAAGGGAATTACCTGCTGTTGGATCGCGACCCCTGGACACGCCTGCATCCTTTGTTTGACGCCACTGTCATGATTGATGTCCCGGAGGAGGAGCTGGCGCGGCGGTTGCGGATGCGATGGAAAGGGTACCAACTGACCGAGGATCAGATCCATGCCAAACTGGAAGACAACGACATGCCCAACGGCCGCACGGTGATTTCAGAAAGCATCGACGCGGACATAAAGTTCTTGCAGTAAATCACTGAGAAGGCTGGAGTTCCATCGGGCGCACCTGCTCAGTCGGGTAGTCCATGAAGGTCCAGCCGTCCGTGCCCTCCGGAAACCAATACACGGCGGAATAGCCCCAGTCGGCCGCCCGTTTGGCAGCGTTCCAACTCATCCAGCAGTCGTTCAGGCAGAAAAAGACCACTGGCCGGGAGGGATCCGCATCAGTGGCGTTCGTCAAGCCACGACGAAAGTAGTCCGCCGTGACCTCCGCGAGAGCCCCGTAGCCGACATTCGGCAACCAGAGCGCTCCGGGGATGCTGTGACGCGGTTTGTCGCGCCAGATCGTGCCTTCGGGAAGGTTTGCGGGTTTCGGCGCATGGGGCAGAACATCGATGAAGGCCGCGCCGTCCTGCCAAAGCTGATAAGCTCCTTCGGGACTGATCGTCGTGCCGCCGGTCACCGTGTCCGGCACTGGATCGCGATAGTGGTCCATCCGAAAACCATCAGGCTCAGCCACTTGAGCGGCAAGCGGCGCTGACAGCATCAGCCAGACCAGCGCCGCGCGGATCATTGGCCGACGTCCAGCAGACCCGTTCCCATGTCATTGATCAGCGGCACGCCCGCCTCCGCCAGAATGGCGTTGATCTCATCCTGATTGCGGCGAATGAGCGAGTTCAGCTCTCGTTGCCAGACCTTTTCACCCTGACGCACGCCCATGGTGATCCGGTAATACAGTCGGGGCGGCAGCGTTTCCTCGACAAGCGGTATGGCCGCGAAATCTGCGTGCTGTTGCTTGACCAGCGGACCTCCGATGGGCCCCCAAAGAATGGCAGCGTCGATATCTCCATTCTGGAGGTCGTCGAGCATGTTCTCCGCAGGGCTTTCGTAACGCCGATCCACGGTCAGATTGTAGGGCTTCGCCTTTCCGATCAGACCGTTGCGCGCCATATGTGTTGCGGGCGGTGTGCCCGCGATGACACCGATGCGCGCGCCTTTGAGCGTCTGGTCGGACAACGACGTGACCTGCGCCAGCGGACTGTCCTGCGGCGTGATGAGAACGAAGGTCGAGGTCAGGTAATGGTTGGTGTTCAACACCAACTCGTGCCCCTGCGCGTAGCCGATGATCACATCACATTTTTTGGGCTTGAGCGTGTTGCGCACAAAACCCGTTGCCATGGGATACCATTCGTATCGCACGGGGAGATCAAGCTTTTCGCCAATCAGATCCGCGATCTTGTTCTCGTATCCGGTGCCGTCCTTGGAGGACATGGGCAGGTTGGCAGGATCAGCGCAGACGCGCAGGGCGTGCTTCGAAACCAGATCCGATGTCTGGGCCTGCGCGGTAAATGCGAGAAGGCCCAGCATCACAGATGCCAGGCCCATTTTGAGGTTAGCCCATGCAGGCATCTTCCATCTCCCGGATCAGGTCGGATTTGGCCTCTTTCTTGGCCGGGCGACCGCGCGGGACGGCGTCCATGCCGCGCGCCTTCAGGTAGACATAGATGTCGTTCAGATAGCACATGACGTTAGGGTTATCGCCAAAGTGGGGCATGACAGAGTTGCCGTTCTGGCGACCGTTTACCACCACGTCGTAAAAATCATAGTAGTCCATGTGCACGGCGGAGTTCTTGATCTTCGGTGCGTAGGTCGATCCCTCGCCGTCGGGGCCATGGCAAACGTGGCATTCGGAGTGATACCGGCGGAAGCCCGAAAAGGTCATCCAGTCAACGGTGCCATCTTCGGACACATTGTAGGTGGGAATGTCGTCTTCATTGTAGTAGATGCCACCGTCCTCGTAGGAAACGGCCACTTCGTCGGTGTGTTCAGCGGGCTTCACCGGCTGGTCACTCCAGCTCTGGGCGGAGGCAACGACGGGCAACGTCACGCAGACGGCAGCGGCAAAGAGAGTCTGGGATGCGGTGCGCATCATGGGTTCACCTTCTGGCAATTCGTGGGGGGAGGGTCCGACGCGCACGTCCTGGCGTCGGACCCGAGGGGTTTGGTGGGGCCAAAAGCTGGCCCTCACGTCATGCCTTAATCTGGCAGAGCAAAGACGGTCAGTTGACCACCCAGCGCGGTGTAGTCGCTGAGTGCCGCGTAACCACCCACGGCGCCAAGGCCGTCATTCGGGTTGGTCAGACCAGCCGCAAGGCCGATGCCGGCCCAGCCGCCAATACCCGACAGGATACCGATGAACTGCTTGCCGTCATGCTCGTAGGTCATCACGTTGCCGATGATGCCGGAGGGAGTCTTGAACTTGTACAGCTCTTCGCCCGTCTCGGCGTGCACCGCTTTCAGATAGCCTTCGAGTGTGCCGTAGAACACCACGTCACCCGCAGTGGCCAGAGCACCGGACCAGACGGAGAACTGCTCCGGCAAGGACCACTTGATTTCGCCTGCGAGGTTGTCCCAGGCGATGAAGTTACCCATGCCACCATGGCTGTCGGGCGCCGGGTACATCGCGAGGGTCGCGCCGACATAAGGCTGACCTGCGGTGTAGGACACGCGGAACGGCTCATAGTCCATGCAGACGTGGTTGGTCGGGACGTACATCAGCTGGGTCTTGGGCGAATACGCCGCCGGCTGCTGGTCCTTGGAGCCAAGCGCCGCCGGGCAGATGCCGGTGGAGTTGACGTCTTCGCCGTTTTGCTCGGTAGAGTATTCCGCCACCACTTCAGGACGACCGTAGGTGTCGGATTCCGGGTCCATGTCGACGCCGGTGGTCCAGTTCACGACGGGGTCGTACTTTTCAGCCACCAGCAATTCGCCAGACACGCGGTCCAGAGTATAGCCAAGGCCGTTCCGGTCGAAGTGGGTCAGTAGCTTGCGCTCTTGTCCATCGATCTCCTGCTCCGTGAGGATCATTTCGTTGACACCATCAAAGTCCCACTCGTCGTGGGGCGTCATCTGGTAAACCCACTTGGCTTCACCGGTATCGATGTCACGGGCGAAAATGGTCATGGACCAACGGTTGTCACCAGGGCGCTGCGCCGGGTTCCAGGTCGAAGGGTTGCCAGAACCGTAGTAGAACAGGTTCTCTTCCATGTCTGCCGCGTACCATCCCCATGTGGTGCCGCCACCGATCATCCACTGGTCGCCTTCCCAGGTCTTGATCGAGCTGTCCGCGCCGACCGGCTCGCCCAAGTTGGTGGTTTTCTCAGGGTCGAACATGATCTGGTCGTCGGGGCCGACAGAGTACGCGCGCCACAACTGTTCACCAGTGGCCATGTCGTATGCAGTGACGTGGCCTTGGACACCAAATTCACCACCAGAGATGCCGACGATAATCTTGTCTTTTACGGGCAGCACGGTCGCGGTGTTTGTTTCACCTTTGGAAGGGTCGCCGTTTTGAGCTTCCCAAACCGTTTCACCAGTCTTGGCGTCCAGAGCCACAACCTTGGTGTCTGCCTGATGCAAGAAGATCTTGCCATCGCCGTAAGCAACGCCGCGGTTCACAGTGTCACAGCACATTACCGGAATCACGTCCGGATCCTGCTTGGGCTCGTAACGCCAGATGATCCGGCCTTCGTCGTTCAGGTCCAGAGCGTAAACGATATTCGGGAACGGGGTGTGGACATACATGATGTCATCCACGACCAGCGGCGACCCCTCGTGACCGCGGAGAACGCCGGTCGAGAATGTCCAAGCCACCTGCAGATCCGCCACGTTGTCGGCGTTGATCGCATCAAGTTCCGAGTAGCGCTGGTTTTTATAGTCGCCAGTCTGAATCGCCCACTGTGTGGGGTCGTCCATCTTGGCCACGAGATCGTCGTTCGCCATGGCCTGTGTGGCCACGCAGAGCGCCAGTCCCGAAGTGAGTAGTTTGATCGATCGCATGATCTTCCTCCCGTTGATTCGCGGCCTGCGCCGCTGCTTGGCCCAGCCCGCATCTAATGGGGCGCGGCCGGTTGTTACCGAACTGCCGGGTCTCCCTCCCGGCCGTACGGTAAGCTTGTAACTGCACCACCGCGCCTCCTGCTTGGCGGTGCAGTAAATTGGTCGTCGGGCGGTTTACTTGCCCGAAAAAGTCGCCAGATAAGCGATTACGTTGGTCCGGTCTTCTTCCTTACGAAGTCCGGCAAAGGCCATCTTTGTGCCTTTGGCGTAATCGCGAGGTTTTTCGAGGAACGCAGCCAGGTTTTCCGGCGTCCATTCTTTGCCTTCATCGTGCATGCCGGCCAGCGTATCCGAGTAGTCGAAGTCTTCCTTGGACCCGACGACGGAGCCGACAACACCGTTCAGCACTGGGCCGACGCGGTTTTTGGCATCTTCGCCAACCTGGTGGCAGGCCTTGCATTTGCGGAAAACCTTTTCACCAGCTTCTGCGTCGCCCGCGACTTCGACGCTTGCGGCGTCACTGGCCATTTCGTGGCTTTCAGCGGCAGCCATCAGAGGCGTCAGAGCGACGAAGCTGGCGGCGATTGCTTGCTTGATCATATTAAACCTTTTGTCTTTCGAGTTTCGATCTATTGAAGCCGTTCAGCGTGCCAAGCGACATGGTCACCGGCAAAGGAGTTCACGAAGAAGTAAGAATGGTCATAACCCTTCTGCATTCTAAACGTCCCCGGCTGACGACGACGCGCCATCATCTCTGCCAACGCGTCCGGCTTCAACAGGTCCAGGAATTGGTCAGCCTGGCCCTGATCTACCAAGATATCGCCTTTCCAGCCCTTGTCCTCTAGTAACAAGGTCGCATCATGGTCTGCCCATGCACTTTCATCATCTCCGAGGTAGGCGGAAAGCTGCTTGCGACCCCAGTCGCTTTGGGTCGGATTCGCGATCGGAGCAAAGGCAGAGACGCTCTCGAACAGGTCAGGGTTGCGCATTGCGATGGTCAGAGCCCCATGTCCGCCCATCGAATGGCCGGTGATCCCGTGGCGATCCTGAACGTCGAACTGCTTGATCACGATGTCGCGCAATTCATTCACCACGTAATCATACATTCGAAAATGCGTTTTCCACGGGGCGCGGGTGGCGTTCACGTAGAAACCAGCGCCCTGCCCCAGATCGTAGGCCTCGTCGTTGGCGACGTTGTCGCCGCGTGGGCTGGTGTCCGGGAACACCAGCGCAATACCATGTTCGGCGGCATGTTCCTGCATACCCGCCTTTGCCATGGCATTCTCATGCGTGCAGGTCAGCCCTGACAGATACCAGAGCACCGGCACCGGACCATCCTCCGCCTGCGGCGGCATGTAGACCGCAAAAGTCATGTCGCAGCCACAGGTGTTGGAGGCGTGGCGATAGACCCCCTGAACGCCACCAAAACTGCGATTTTCGGAAATGGTCTCCATGCTGCCCTCAGAACTCGACGACGGCGCGGATGGATTCGCCTTTGTGCATCAGCTCGAAGCCGTGGTTGATCTCGTCCAATGTCAGCTTGTGGGTGATCATCGAGTCGATCTCGATCTTGCCGTCCATGTACCAGTCGACGAATTTCGGCACGTCGGTCCTGCCCTTGGCGCCGCCAAAGGCTGTACCCTTCCAGACGCGGCCAGTGACAAGCTGGAACGGACGGGTCGAAATCTCCGCACCCGCCGGGGCAACGCCGATGATGACCGACACGCCCCATCCGCGGTGCGAACATTCCAGCGCGTCCCGCATGACCTTCACGTTGCCGGTCGCGTCAAAGGAATAATCGACGCCGCCGAGGTGGTCTTTCTCCGTCTTGGTGAGGTCGACGATGGCCTGCACCGTGTTGTCTACCTTGGAGGGGTTAACAAAATGCGTCATGCCGAATTTCTTCGCCATTTCAGCCTTGTCGTCGTTCAGATCGACGCCGATGATCTTGTCACAGCCCGCCATGCGCAGGCCCTGAATGACGTTCAGACCAATCCCGCCGAGGCCAAAGACCGCCGCCGTTGACCCAATCTCAACACCTGCCGTGTTAATCACCGCACCGATGCCGGTGGTGACGCCGCAGCCGATGTAGCAAATCTTGTCGAAGGGGGCGTCCTCGCGCACCTTTGCCAGGGCGATTTCCGGCATCACCGTGTGATTGGCGAAGGTGGAACAGCCCATGTAGTGATGAATTGGCGTACCATCCAACATCTTGAAGCGCGTGGTGCCGTCGGGCATCAGGCCCTTGCCTTGCGTATTGCGGATGGCGGTGCACAGGTTGGTCTTGCCCGACAGGCAGGAGGCGCACTCGCGGCATTCCGGAGTGTACAGCGGGATAACGTGATCTCCCGGCTTCAGCGTGGTGACGCCCTCGCCGACCTCAAGCACGACGCCTGCGCCCTCATGACCCAGAATCGCCGGAAAGATGCCCTCCGGATCGTCGCCCGAGCGGGTGAATTCGTCGGTGTGGCACAGGCCGGTGGCCTTGATCTCAACCAGAACCTCGCCCGCCTTCGGGCTGTCCAGTTCAACTTCCATAACCTCAAGCGGTTTGCCGGCCTCCAGGGCCACGGCGGCGCGTGTACGCATCGTGTCTCTTCCTCTCTCGTGCCCATGGCAATCAGGCGAAGGGCGTCCTTGGTCTGAGTATGAGAGGCTGCGACGTGTTGGCACAATGCATACCATCGGATGCATCCCAGGGTCGGTCGCGCGCATGGACAGAGCGGCGGCGCTCCGTCATCCTTGCTGCCGATATGGGAGGAAACCAAATGTCCTTGAGCAAAGCTTTCGTGATCGCGCTGATCTGCGGCAGCAGTTCCGCCATCGCCGCCGATTTCACGGACCCGACGTGGCCCTGTGTCCAGCGCAAGGTCGAACGCTTATCCACCGGTCTCATGTGGCCGCACCCGATTCCCGAAAGCCTGCCTGAAGACGAATCGGTGCAGACCGATATCGCGGCCCTGGCAGAGAAGCTTTCCCTGCGCAGCCTGACGTTGGAAGAACTGGAGCCAGAGATCGCGGCCTTCGCCAAAGCGCACGGCCATGATCCGGCACTTCTGGGGCTGGTGTTTCAGGACGTATTCGACGGCCTGTCACGGCGGCGCACGCGGATCATTTCCGGAATCGGTGATTTTTCACTGGGCCAGATTGGCTTGTCGGAAAAGATTGAGGGCGCACGGATGGAAATGGACACCCAAATGACCAAGGACGAGCCGGATTTCGACCGGGTCGATGCCTTGGAGGAACAACTCGACTGGGATCAAACGATCTACTCAGACAGGCAAAAATCCATCACATACCTGTGCGAGACGCCGGTCCTTCTCGAACGACGGCTTTACGGGATAGCGCAACTTCTGGCCGGCCAGATCGAATAATCATTCCCACTCCAGTTCGGTAAAGGCCACCGTGGCGTTGCGGGGGTTATAGGCCTCGAAGAGCTGCCAGTTCGGCGCCTCGCTTTCCGCGATATGGCCGACGGCCGCGCCAAGCCGTTCACCGCCTGCTATGGCATTCCGCGTGTCCGTGGCAAGGCGATTGAGATATCGCTCTAGCGGGGCCGCGCCGTCTGGCCAAGAGAGACTGGCTGCCCCGTGGCCCGGCACAGCCCGCACGAAGGGCTGGCGGATCAATTTTTCCAGCGCACCCTGCCACCCGGGCAGGGAGCCGTCCAAAGCGGGTGTGTGCTCGTGAAACAGCAGATCCCCGGCAATCAAGGTTCCCGTGGCGCGGTCGACAACGGTTAGGTCCGTGCCGGTATGCGCGCGAGGCCATGTCTGCAACTCCAGCGTACGTTCGCCAAGGTCAATCTCGACACTGTCGCTGAGGCTATTGTCCACCTCCGGCACACGGGTGCCAATCATGCTCTGTGCACCGATCAGACGGGAAAGGCTTTCCAGGTAATTTTCCTGCCGGTCCATTAGCGCACGCGACAATCCCTCGTGCGCCACCACCTCTGCCCCTGCGCGCGCGAACACATCCGCGCCAAACACATGGTCGGGGTGCAGATGAGTCAGGATCATATGGCTTACCGGCAGATCCGTTCGTTGGCGAATCGCGCGCCATGCAGCTTCCCCCATCCAGGCCGCGGACCCGCTGTCGATCACCGCAACGGAGGTCTCTCCGATCACGATTGCGAGATTGGAAACGTCGCCACGATTTTCCTCATCTGGTTCCGCGATCTGACCCTCATGCACCCAGAGACCGGGCGCGACCTCTGTCAGCGTCAACTCTTGCGCCACTGTGCGGCAGGTCGGCGATCCCAGAGGTGCCCCGACTGAAAACTCCGGCACGTCAGGCAGTTGCGCCATACAGTCGGCCTGCGTTTCAGCCTCGGCACCGGGCAACAGCACGTCACGACAGGGGCCTTCGCCTGCATTGAGACAAACCAGTACAACGGCTTCGAACATGACAGATCCTCCCACGCTTATCCTGCCACAGCGCGGGGGGCGCTCCACACCGACTTAATGTGCTGTAGGGCGATGAGGCGCAGTATGCCAAGCTTGAAGATCATCCATGCGAGGAGGAGTAAGGCATGGCATATGCTTTTAGAACGGCAGCGATCCTGGCACTGCTGGCGATGCCTGTTTGGGCCGAGGGCATCCAGAACCCACTGACAGACAGCCCCACCTGGAACGATCTGAGATTTGATTTGGTTGGGGAGACCGTCCCCATAGACGGAGGTCCGCTGTTGGTCGAGGCGCCGTATCGCGCCCATGATGCGGCAACGGTGCCAGTGATTTTGCGCCAGACGGACCCCACAGCGGTTATCACGCACGCCACCGTCGTGATTGATGAGAACCCAGCCCCGGTCGCGGCGGAACTGAGCTTTGGCCCCGCCATGAGCCCTATCGATTTCGAACTCAGAGTTCGCGTAAACCAGTATTCCAACGTGCGCGTCCTGACCCAAACGCCAGAGGCCACCTATATGACCGGGCGCTTTGTGAAGGCGTCCGGAGGATGTTCCGCCCCGGCTTCGCGAGATCCGGACCAAGCCTTGGCAGGTCTCGGCCAGATGAAGTTGCGAATGTTCGGCGATGCGACGCAGCAGTCCACCGCACGGCGTGAAGCGCAGATCATGTTGCGGCACCCGAACTACTCCGGCTTGCAACGCAATCAGATCACACAGCTTTTTATTCCCGCGCATTTCATCGACCATCTGGAGGTCTGGCAAGGAGATGACTTGCTGTTCACAATGGACGGCGGCATCTCGATTTCCGAAAACCCTGTTTTTCGCTTCAGCTACATGGACAATGGCGTGCCCGCCCTGACCGTGAAAGCAACGGATACCGAAGGAAATGCGTTCGAACAGGTCCTGGCCAAGACAGCAGAAGGCTGAGATCGCGGGCGGCCCCCGCGGGGGCCAACCTACCTCAGAAACAGACCAATTCGGCTTCGGCCTGCGCACGCCGCAGCGCCTTCACTAGATCCTCGGCGGCCACAGCGGAGTTGAAGACGGCCATGCGCTCGCCTCCGGTGCGGCGCATGGACAGGACTGTTTCGGCCTGAAGATATCCCTCATAGGGCAAAATGGCGGCGATTTCGTCGATGGAACAAGCGCATTTCTGCAACATCTCACGCGATCGACCGTTGGTTTGCATGCAGGCAAAGACATAATCCGCGCGGGCGGCCGTTGGATAGTCGTTGAATCGTTGCGCCGTGTCCTGTGCGTTTGCAGCGAAGGGCAAGAAAACCGCGAGAAGAAGCGCCCTCATTCCGACGCCTCCAAAGCGGTGAAATCAATTTCCGAGTGATAGACCGGCGTGTCGCCTTCCCCCTGCGCGAGCGCTTCGAGGCTCAGATACCAGCCGGGCACGTCCTCGGACATCGTGACGGTCAGTTCGAGATCGCCAAAACCTTTCATCTGCGCGCGATTGGGATCATTGGCAAAGGGATACAAGCGGACGGTCTGTGTCGACACGGTTTCCCCGTTCACCTCCGCCTCTCCGACGACAGGCTCAGTGGGTCGAATAAGCGATTCCTTGACCCGATTGCGGATATAGAAGGGACTGCCACCGGCGGCCTCCGCCATGTCACGCACGACGGTTTCGTAGAAATACATGATCATCGGGTTGCCAACGCTGGCCGGAAAGCTGCCAAGACCGCGTTTTTTGCCATCCTGTTGGAACTGCAGCAGCGCCATTGTTGCCGCCTTCTCCTCGAACGACAGCACGATGCTGCCTGTATCGCGTTCTGCCGCGTCGGGTTTGAGGCTGTTCGACACCTCGCGGTTATAGCGCAGAGCCATATCCTTGGACACCGGTGTCAGGGTGCCCTCTTTGAACAGCAGGTCATAGGTCTGCTGTCCGTCCAGCGTCTCTGCCGAAAGCGGCGCCGTCATCGCCAGTAGAATGGCGATGGTCGTCAATGTCTTGCGCATGGTCGGTTCCTCCCTGTTACCCAAGATGAGCGACAGCGCATATGCTGTCATCGCCGACTTTCGGCGCAGTCCCGACGCGCAGCTTCCATTCGATAAGCGGCCGCAGACGCGAGACCTGTACTGGTTTGGTCATGACCGCGAAATCCTGCTCTGCCCCGGCGCGCAGCAGGCGTTCCCGGCGGTCGGCGGTGATCATGATCGCAGGAACGTGCGTGGCGCTTTCGTCGCGCACGGCGGCGATGGTTGCCAGCCCTGTATCCGAGCCGTCCAGCTGGTAATCCACCAGCATGATGTCCGGTGGAATACCCATGTCGCGCATATGGCCGAGCGCCTCTTCTGTGGATTTTGCGGCGAGCACGCTGGCCCCCCATGTTTCCAGTGTCTGTGTCGTGGCGAAGAGCACGTCATCGTCGTTTTCCACCACCAGCGCGATGCACCCTTCGAGCGAGGCGCTGGAGACTGGCAGAGTCGGCGGGATTTCAAGCATGGTGTCCGGGTGCACCTCGTCCAATTCGATGCAAAAGACAGAGCCGACGCCGACTTCGGATGACATCCACAAGCGGTGGCCCAAATGGCGACAGGTCCGTTCAACGATACTGAGCCCCAGGCCGACACCGGACCCGGCGGGGACATTTCCGGCGCGGGCGAATTCCTCGAAAATACGAGACTGATCCTCGGCCCCGATGCCGATGCCCGTGTCCCAGACCTGAAGCACGATCCGCCCCTCCTTGCGGCGGCAACCCAGCAAAACCTGCCCGCCGCGAGGGGTGTATTGGATCGCGTTCACCACAAGGTTCTGAATGGACCGCAAAAGATACAGCGAATCCGAGCGCACATAGACGTTGCAAGGCACCATACGCAGCGAAACGCCACGCTCCTCGGCGACGGCGGTCTGATCCTCGAACACGTTTTGCATGATTGCGCCAAGGTTCAGCGTCGAGGGGCTGACCGTATCGCTGTCGGCGCTGTCCAGCCTCGAAATATCCAACAGCGCATGCAGCAACTGCTCGATCGAGGTGAAGGCTCCCTTGATCCGCCCGACCATCGGCGCAAGATCACTCTGTGCGGAATGGCTTTGCAGCGTAGCAATCAGAAGTTTGGCGGCATTGATCGGCTGCAACAAATCGTGACTCGCGGCGGCGAGGAAGCGTGTCTTGGACGACACCGCTGCCTCCGCACGTTCCTTCGCGAGGCGCAGCTCCTCTTCGACGCGGGCTTTTTCCTCGTATTGCTCTGTCAGCTGGGTATTCGCCTGAGTGAGTTCCGAGGTCCGCTCTGACACGCGCTTTTCCAACGTCTCCGTGGCGCGGTGTTCCAGGGTCACATCCTTGAGTTCCACCAAGAACCCACCATCCGGAAGATGGTTGGCCTGCAGATCAAACACCTGATCCGCGCGTGACCGCACCTGCCGGCGCAGCCTGCCCTTTTCGATCAGCTCATGGCGCCAGTCGTCCACCTCGCGCAGTGTATAATCCGCAATGAAACCGCGCACCGTCATCAAATTCAGCAATCGCGTCAGGGTCATACCCTTTTGCAGCGCGGTCATGGGCAGGCCCGTCAGCTGCCGAAACTGATGATTGTGCATCACCAACTGGCCGGTATCCGAAAAACTGCACACGCCGGACGTCATATTGTCAAAGACCGCCTGCAGGTAATCCGCTTGCCGGTCGATCAGATGCTCTTTCTCGGAGCGGTTCTGCCGCACAATGGCGGTGATGTCGGTCAGCAACAGCACCGTATTGTCGAGCGATGTGCGCTGCATCGACAATTGATACCAGCGGTCTTCGGTCAACTCGATCACAGAAGAGGCAGCGGGCACGCCCTCTGTTCCGCTGGCTCGAATTTGCCGGTCGGTGGACACGACGACCCGCGATTGCGCCATCAGATCGTAATATTCTGGCAGTGTCAGTCCCGGCACCACCTGTTGCGCCACATCGGGCAGGAGATGCTGGAACAGGTCGTTGCAGATGTCCAACTGGCCGTCGGTAAACAGCGCAAAGCCCTCGCCCATGACAGCCAGCGCCTCGTCGAGGCTTTTGCGCGTGCGCTCCCCCTCGAACCGGATGCTCTTGAGCTCATCGGCGGCTCGTTCCAGATCGCGGGTTTTTGCTGCGACCTGAGACTGTAATTCGATGGCGGATTGAAATGCGCTGTAAGCGGTCTGGCCGATCTCATTTTGGCGTGTGGCGCGACGCACCAGAGCCTCGATGATGCGGGTCTGTCGCAGCAGTTGCAGCTCAGGCGGTTCCAGCGGGTCAATCAGGTTCAAAACATGCGACTCCGTTTGCGATCATAAAAGGCAACGCCAACGAAAGTCTGGTTCATGTGCAACCCACAGTGCTGTTCACCATAGGTGTTAAAGCCGAGCACACGCCGCCGCCTGAACACGTCCGACACCTGATCACCCAATTGCTTTTGGTCGACCTCAAGCTTGCGCAGAACGCAATCGAAGCCGAGGATGAAATCCGGACGCTGACCAGCGGCGTCCAGCAGATCCAGCTCGGTCTCCAGCGTTTCGATCACGCCCTTCCCCCGGCCCAACACCATGACCAGCCCGTCGTCGATCGCCGCCAGAAAAGACAGCGTATTCTGATCAATGAGGCCGTGAATCGCACGGATATAGTGGTTCTGTTTGTGGCAGACCAACATGGGGTTCTCGGCAAAGACCTGCGGTGTCAGATCCTCGACCGCACAGCCCACGAGCCTTGCATATTCCTTTGCCGCGGGCGCGCCGTTGATCTCAGTGACCAGTCGTTCCTCGGTATTGGCCTCGGTTACAACCAGTTCGTTTCCGTCGGGCAGGAAGTGGTCAAAGGACAGACCTTCGAAATGCAGATCCGTCTCGATCAGCAAAACCAGCGCGGCGTTGTCCTGAAACCTGCCGTTGTGCAGAATCAGCGTGCGCTCAAACACCATCCCATCCGCCGCAGAGCCGCCAAAGACAGGGATATCCTCCAGAACGCTTTCGAGCACGGAGGCCAAAAGATCCTCTTGTTTCGACAGCCCATCTGCAAACACCAGCGCCAGACGGTTCCATCCTGCGGTCCGCGGAAACTTGGCGTTGGCCCGCGTCATGGTGTCGGAAATTCCGGTGATCGAGAGCGGTTTCAACGGCGCAATAAGGGTCGACGCACAGCGGAAGTGATCGCGCCCGAACCCGATCAGCATAAGCGCGTCGGCCTCATATCCATTTGGCGTAATCTGCCCGGCGGTGGTGCAGCCAAACATCGGAACGCTGTCCAGAACCTCGGCAAACACCCGTGCCAAGACATCCGTGTCGTGCCCCGGCGGTATCAGGGCAAGAACAAAACAGGTGTCATGGGTTCTGATGCCCTGCGCGGCCTCGCGCGCGGCGTGTTCCGGGTCCGGCATATTGGACCAGGACACTGCCACATGACGCGGCAGGCCGCTTTCAATCTCGTCTCTCATGGCAATGGCGTCGGATCAGTGACAGAGAAAACTATGAGCTTCGGGCTCTTCTCGGACTCCGGGCGTGCGTACATTTGCTTGCTCTACCATCAATGCGGCCTGTGTCCGGTTGTTCACACCCAGACGGCGCAAAAGCGCTGTGATATGCGCCTTGACCGTGGCTTCGGCCAGTTGCAGTTCATAAGCGATTTGCTTGTTCGGCTTGCCCGCACAGATCAGCTTGATGACCTTCTTCTGCTGCGGCGTCAGCGCCGCCAGCTTGTGATTGATGTCATCGGTCGAGGTTTCAGTGGCACAATACTGCTCGCTCTGTTGGAATTCCACTGGCACGTGTTTCCGGCCACGCACAACTTGGGTCAGCACCTTCTGAAGATCCTCTACAGGCGTGTCCTTGGTCACGAACCCCGAGGCGCCCTCGTCCATCAGGGCATGCACCAAGGCGCGCGAGGTCAAAGAAGAAATCACCAGAACCGGTATTTCCGGCACGCGGGCGCGCAGCGCGACAAAACCAGAAATCCCCTGCACATCCGGAAGTTTGAGGTCGAACATGACGAGATCGGGCAAGAAGCCAGAATCCAACACCCTCAACGCTTCCTTCAGCGACTTCGCCTTTTCGAACCGGCAGTCGGTGAAAACTCCCTCAAGCGCAGATTCCAGTGCATCGCTAAAAAGTGGATGGTCGTCGACAATCAGCACGGATGACACGCGGTCCTCTCGTGCTGCAACCTTGAAGTGTTGCATAGCTGTTCCTCCCTCGGCAGGAGGCTAAAGCAGCTGCGGCATAATGCAACAGCTTCAAGGGAGCACCGGCGCAAATTCACGCATGCCGATTTAACGAAGCAGAGGTTTCAGTTGCTTTTGGCGACGTGCGTGGCAATCGCGTCCATAAGAGGCGGCGACAGACAATCATAAGGTGTCAGGCCAAGCTCTGTCAGACGGCCACGGATCTCTTCCATACGCTCTGGTGGGACACCCGATTCGATAATCGACGAGACAAAGGCTGCAAACGTCGGCGCGGCCCATCCTGATTTGTCCGACAGCTCCGTGTGAACGAAATCAAGCCCGTGAAACGGATGGCCTGTGTTCTCGATCCGGCCATACATATGCACGCCGCACTCTCGGCAGGCATGGCGCTGAATCGCCGCACTGGGATCGACGACGTCAAGTTTGTCGCCGTTTTCGGTGACGGCCACCTGATCGCGGGCGACAACGGCAATCTGGCTGAAGGTCGCGCCAGAGGGCTTCCAGCATTTTGTGCAGCCACAGACGTGATTGTGGGCGGTTTGAGCTCCGACGGAGACCTTGACCGGCTTGCTGGAGCATTTGCAGCTCAACGTGCCACCGGCAAAGCTCGGATTTACCGGCGGGATACCGTTATCAACCTGAGGGTGAATTTTGACATGCGTGTAGCGAGGTGCGCTGGCCGCGGCTTGGTCCGCACCACCACCAAAGAATTTATCGAGCAGTCCCATATCATTCCTCCCAAATGAGTGCCCCGTTGGATCGGGTGCCTCCACGTCAAGGTGCACCGCCACCGGGCCTCGGACAACACAGCAGTAGGTCTTAAGCCCTTTGGCGACGCGCGCTCAGAAAGGCTCGGCAAAAAACGCGTAAATCCTGCCGGCTGGGGCGCACGGCAAAGACGGCGCGATCCAACCCGTCCAGAACGTGGCCCTCTCTGCCCAGTATACCGTCGCGCAGGATCAGCGCGCGTGCAGCGCGGCGCGTGTCGGGCAAGTTATCCGCCCACGCCGCACGTCTCAGCCGCCAGGCCTGCGGGTCAACCAGAGGCACTCGATGATACAGCCGTTGACGGTCAAGCCGCTGACCGCGCAGCCCCCAAATCGCCAGCGCGGCCAACACCCCTGTCCCAAGCAATGCCAAGGGCCAGCCGGGCAACGTGGCAGGCATTTCAGGCTTTGGCACGGGCGGCAGCTCTGCCGCGTCGTAAGCGACCCTCTGAGCAGAGATCACCACCTCCCGCGTCACCCGTTCCCGGGTATCAAAATATGTGAAACGGATCGGCTCCACGACGGCAGAGCGGCCGTTGGTCGGCTGGATCGTCCAGCGCCAGAACGCATGGGTCACCGGCCCCTCTGGCGACAATTCCAGCAGCCGCTTTTCGGGATGTGGGAACACCATACCCGAGGGGGAGGTCAGATCTGGCATGGGGGGTATCATCTCTGGCGTGACACCGAGGGCCTCGATGCGAACGATGCGCAGCACCCCCTCCCCCGGGCTCAGCTGATCCGGCGTGTTGGACCATTGATCCGACACTTTCAGCGATTTCACCGGGAACCACCAATCGCCCGTCGCAAACTCTGGCATCGGTGCAACCTCGATGCTGATAGGCTTGGAGGTGATCGTGTGTTCAAACCAGTCGTCACCCTCGTCGGTCAGCGTCAGGTGATGGGTAAATGCCCCGATTTCCAGAGTCCCCGCCCGTTCTGGATAGAGCGCCATGCGCCGTTCCAACACCTTCACCGCCTGCCCGCGCAGCCGTTCTTCGCGCCAGATGTCGGGGCCAAGCTGCGTCCAGTTGAACCCTTCCAGCTTTGGCTGTTCCAGAGTTTCGCGCGTGATGTGACGGCGATAAACCCCGCGAATGGTCAGCATGACCAGCTCGCGGGCAAAGGGTGTCTGGCCTGTGTCTTCGACCGTCACTGACAGTTGCAGATCGTCCGGGTCGACACTGCGGCTTTGCGCGAGCACGGCCATGGGCGCGAAACATGCCAAAAGTAACATTATCAAAAATCTCATGGTGACACCTCCGGCGGTGACAGACCAAGGGAGATGCGCCTTTTGCGTTCCAGCGCGATCCGTGCGGCGAGGTATTCGCCCGGGACGTCGGACAATTGCTCCAGCCAGCGATCATCGGCCAGCATGAACCGCTCGTCAAAGATGCGACGCACGCCTTGTTGGCCACGTGTGTCCAGTTCCGCCAACCCCAGCATGGTGTTGGTGTTTGTGACCTCGTCGCCACTGCCCGCCCCGCGCGCATTCCCTTGGGCGATTGGGGCCTCGCCAGTGGCTCCGTCCTTGTGCTCAGTCAGCAGGGCCAGCGCCTCCGGATCGATGCCCAGACCAGCGTAATATCCCGCGATCAGATCGAAATTCGCGCGGGCATCCACGTCGCCGCCGTGGATCACAAGGTCGTAGGCCTCCAAGGCCCTCGCATACCGCCCGCCGCGCGCAGCCGCCGTGCCAAGATTATAAAAGGCGCCCGCCTCGGCAAAGCTTGCCTCTGCCTCCTCGAACCGTTCCGCACGATACAGCGCGACGCCGCGCCACTGCGGGTCAGAGAACATCGGCACCGCGAACGAAGGCTGCCCCAAAGCCAGTAGAACGCGCCCGAAGGGAGCAGTGCCGCCAAAGACCAGCATCAAGACAAACGCGCAGACGGTTATGATCGAAAGCACCCTCATCCCGCGCGCCTCCTGAACAGGGTCAAGAGCGGCAGCAGGGCGATGGCCAAAATCCAAGGCCCCATGTCGCGCCAATACAGCAAGGGATAGTCCTGCGCCAACAGTTCAGCACGGCCGTCCGTTGACAGCCAGCGGGCCAGCGGCGCGCCTTCGGTCGGAAGAAAGCTGCGCCCTCCACCCGCCTGCGCCACCGTCGACAGATCTTGTGCGCCCAAGGCCACCACCGACAGCCGGGCTCCGCGTGCCGTGAACCGGTCCGCCATGCGCGCCGCCTCTGGCCCTACGGTGCGGGCAAGCAGGATCACGTCTCCATAGCGAGTCTCGGTCTGCTCCAGCATCCGCAGCGCCATAGCCAAACCAAGGTCGGCACGCTGACCCTCGTCCGGCACCGTCTCAGGCCCGATCAGCGACAGAGTTTGCCCCAATTGTTGCAAATCCCCTGTGACGTCGCTGGCCACATAGGCGTCGCCTGCATAGATCACCAACCCGCCGGGCCGTGTGCCGAGCGCCGCAATCCCCTGACGCCCCAGTGCCTGCACTTGCGGCCATATCGGCCCATCGACCACATCCGGGGTGGCCTCCAGCACAAAGATCGCCGCATCCAGATTGCGAAACGAAACCGTGTCGCGCCGCTCCACCGCCGGACCACCAAGCGCCAGCAGGATCAGCGACGCCGCCAGCCAGATCGCTCCGCCCCGCCGCCGTCCGCTGTGGGACACCCGGCCCATCGCCGCCATCGCGCGCAGCAGGGCCGGGTCGGTGGCGCGCTCCCATCCGCCAAGGCCTCCGGCCTGCCGCGACAGCCACCAGGCAAAGCCCGCGAGCAAAGGCAGCGCCAACAGCCATTCGGGGCGCAACAGGGTCATATCTGCGCCTCTCGCCAGCCCAGCCAAGCCAGCAACAGCGCGGCCAATCCGGCGGGCCAAAGCCACAGTGCGCGCCAGACCTCAGCCGCCAGCCCGTCACTGTCCGTCGCTTCCAGTTGATCAAGCGCCTCGGTCACGGCGAACAGGTCGTCGGTGGTTTTCACACGAAAGCTCTCGCCGCCAGAGATCTCGCTCATGGCCTTCAAGGTGGCAGCATCCACCGCGCCGCGCGCATCTTCGCCAGCGGTTTCAAGGTCTTCTGGCCCAAGCGCGATGGTATGAACCCTAACCCCCATCTGTGCGGCCAGTTGCGCCACACCGCGCGGATTGGTGGCGCCCGCATTGTTTTTGCCGTCCGAGAGCAGAATGACCACGCGGCTGGCCGCCTCAGATTTGGCCATTCGTTTCAATGCCAGCCCCAGCCCGTCAGATATATTCGTGGCCCGCCCGGACACGCCGATCTGCGATTTTTCGATTTGCTGGGCGATCCCCTCGACGTCGTATGTAAAAGGTGCGGCATAGTAGGCTTCAGATCCAAAAACGATCAACGCCACACGGTCCCCGGCGCGCCGACGTGCGAACTCCGCCCCGACCTGCGTGACGGCCTCTAGTCGGGTTACGGTGCGTCCATCAAGATAAAAATCTTCCCGCACCATGGATCCCGAAAGGTCGAGTACAACGGCCATATCCCGGCCTGACACCTTCAGCGCCGGAACCGGCTCCAGCATACGAGGTCCCGACAACGCCAGAACTGCCAAGACCCAGACACCCCAGCGCAGCCAATGCAGATCATGCACGGCGCTGCCCCGCGCGTCGTCGCCCGCCATGAGCGCATCGGCGATGCTGTCGGGCACCTCCAGCGCAGCCCCCCCATTCTGCGCAGCCGGCAGTAAGCGCGCGGCCAACCACGGCAGCGGCAAGAGCAGCAGCGCGAGGGGGAAGGCCAGCTCAGGCATGACGCCGTAACTCCGCTTCGAGCGTTTGCAGGTCTGGCGCGCCGTTTGCTTGGTACAGTGTCGCCTGAAAACTTGCGAAACGCTCCGGCGCATGTGCTTTTAACAGATGCAACAAAGCTGTGCGGCGTGCCGTGTCTTCCGTCGGCAAATCCGCCATAGCCGCTGACAAACCCGTCCGACGTTCGGAGCGTGTCCGGGATGCCAGTCGCCAAAGGCTCACCACGATCAACGCCAATACCCCCGCAATCGTCACAACAGCGGCAATATCCGCCAATCCGCCGCCAACAGCCTCCGCCGGAAGGCGAATGTCGCGCAATCCTGCTTGCAATGTGGCTTCCGCGATGGGTTGTTCGTTCATGGCACGCGATCCGTCGGAAAGGCTGCGGCCAACCGCTGGGCCAGTTGATCTATTGGCCAGGCCGCGTCCAGGCGCAGGGCGGCTTGGCCGGAGATGGTCGAGATGTCTGGCGGTGGGGCGGCCTTGCCGGAGACTGCCACCCGCAACCTTCGGCCATTCGCCAGACGGATGGGGTAGCGCCCGCGCGGCAGTCCCCCGGCCTCTGCGTCCGACAAGCGCAACAGATGCAGATATCGACAGCGAGACAGGTCGGCAAAACGATCATGCAGCGCACCGGGCGCATCAAACCCCGAGGCAATCACCACCTCCGCGCCTCGCGGTGCGATGCGGCCAACAGGGTCCAGCGCGACATCCAACGGCAGTGAGTGAGGGACCTTGAGCGCCTGCGCATGTGCCGTCACCAGCCCTCCGATAACCTCCAACATACCGCGGGCGCGCCCGCGAGGCCGCACCGCCACTGGCGTGCCTCCCGTAAGCGCCAGCAGGCCAACACGCCCGCCTTCCTCAACCGCTTGCCAGCCAAGCAGCACCAATGCCTCCGCCGCCGCGACCGAGCGAAAGGCACGTTTTAGCCCCCACAGCATCGGGGCCCTGAAATCAGCCACAAGCAAGGTCACGCGGTCACGTTCATCCATGAACTGCCGCACATGCAAAACGCCTGTGCGGGCTGTGCTGCCGCGGTCAAGGTGACGCAAATCATCGCCGGGCAGGTAGCTGCGCACATCTGCAATGTCTTGCCCATGCCCTTTGCGTCGCGTGACAAAACCGCCCGGCAGCGCCGCCATCACTGGCTGGCCCCGGACACGCAAGGCCACCTGCCGCAACGCTATCAAAGGATCGGCAGTCAGCGTGACGCCGCGGGTGGTTTGCGCGGGGGCGCTCACAACGGGTCAACCTCCTCGAGGATATCTGCCACGAGGTCGCGCGCACTGCGACCTTCCGCCACCGCTCGCCATGACAGGACCATGCGATGCGCCAGTGCATCGGCGGCCAGCGCCTCCACGTCCTCGGGCAGCGCGTGATCGCGGCCCCGCAAGAACGCCCGCGCCTTTGCCGCAGACGCCAGCGCCAGAGAGCCGCGCGGTGATACCGCGTGGTCCACCTCTGATGCCCGCGTCTCGTCGCGGGTCGCCATGACCAGCCGCACAATGTAGTCGCGCAGTTCCGGCGCTAGGTGCGTGGCCATGGCCCGCTTGCGCGCGGCATTCAGATCGGCCAGCGACAGGCGCGGCGCTTGCAAGGCCGGCGTCTGCCCTTCGGATTCGACCAGATCGAGGATCTTCCGCTCTGTCTGCGCGTCAGGCAAGGCGAGCCGCACGTACAGAAGAAACCGGTCGAGCTGTGCCTCGGGCAAGGGAAACGTGCCGTCCTGTTCAATCGGGTTTTGCGTCGCCACGACCAGAAACGGATCCGGCAGCATATGCGTCGTCGGCCCGGCGGTAACTTGATGTTCGGCCATCGCCTCCAGCAACGCAGATTGCACCTTGGGCGGAGCGCGGTTGATCTCATCCACCAGCACAAGGTTGTGGAACACCGGGCCCGCCACGAACTCGAACTCGCCCGATTGTGGTCGATAGACCGGAGTGCCTGTCAGGTCGGCCGGCATAAGATCCGGCGTGCATTGTATCCGGGCAAAGCTCCCCTCCACCGAGGCCGCCAGCCATTTCACCGCGCGCGTCTTGGCCAATCCCGGAGGTCCCTCTACCAGCAGATGCCCACCGGACAGCAAGGCAACCAGAAGTCGCTCTATCAAAACGTCGTGGCCCACCAGCCCTTGGGACAGATGATCCCAAAGCTGCCGCAGCCCGCCAAGCGCGGTCTCGGTGTGCGTGGTCATGTCTCCTCCCTCCCGCCGATGCGGCGGTCCTCGGAGGTGATCCTAGTCCGAGCACCCGGTAGACACCTATTCAGCCGAAAGTCGCAACTTCGCTCAGGGACGGTAGGGTTGACAGTCCGGGTCCAGCAGCAAGCTTAGATTTGGATCTGCCATCGTGTCCTGCGCCATGAGGTCAAGCCGGTCGAATGCCTCGTCGATAAAAGCCAGGAACCCCGGTTCGGTGGTCTGCTCTACCGGCGCTTCGGCCACCGCGTGCATCATGAAAACATCGAAGGCGCAAAGCCCCGCAGGGTTCGTACTGACAAGTGCCGCCTTAAAGGCCTCCGACCCCCAGGGCAGTCGGTGAATGTTCAGCGGCACCTCTTGCAGCTTCGATTGGAAAACCGGGGGACGCTGCAACATCAGGATATCCATGCCGAACGTAAAGCTCTGGAACAACTCCTCGATCAGGATGGAGCGAAAGAACACCTCTGACAGCGGATCATTCAAAGTCGCGTCTGCCTGTTGCACGAGGAGATGCGTTGCCGACCCGCGCCTGCCGAAAAAGGTCTGGGCCTGCCCCGGTGATCCAGCGGCGTAGCTGCGCCCCTTTGGCAATCCCAGCCCGTAGGCCGCGTTCATCCAGCCGATGTCGCGGCTTAGCGCGCCATTTGGCGGATACCCTGAGTACAATCGCAACACGACGATGCGCCGCGTGCCGCATCCGGTTGCCTCTTCGCCAGCATAGCGCATAGGCACCGGACGCCCGAAGACCCGCCGGGTCAACGCGCTGAAACTGTTCAGAACGGCTTGAGTTCGTGCGTTGGGACGCTCGCCGACGACACACAGGGCCGAACCGGACAGATCACGCCCATTAATTCGCACCGGGATCGACATATCCCGCCGCAACATGGTGGATCGCAGTTGATAGCCCCAGCCGCTGCGCGCAAGGTCGAGGTAAATGGCGCGATCCCCTGCCTTCGCGGGCGCCGCCGACAGAACAAGACAGCTAAAAAGGGCCACAAATATCGCATGCATGGCTCAAGATTAGCGCAGAAGCGCCCCGCGTCCAAAGCGTGCCGCGTATCATGTTTGCGCGCAGGTGATCGGTGGCCAAGGGGAGACTGCCGGTATCCGGCCACCTGCGCGATCAACGAGAGTGTGTTCCATCAATTTGATCGCACCGTGACAGAAAGGGAATTCTTATTTTCTGAGAGGGGCTTCGCGGTCGCTATTCACCCACCAATACGGGCGCGACCCCATCTAGGCAAAAACCGCGGTTGCGGATCGTCTTGATGCCGAAGCCCAAATCCTGCGTTGCCAATTTCTTGCGAATATAGCCGATATAGACATCGACCACATTTTCGCTTCCGGATCCTTCTGCCGCCCAAAGCCGGTCAAAGATCTCGCTGCGAGCCATCGGTTCCGGCGCGGCCTTGCGCAACAGTCTCAACAGATCGGCCTCACGTTCTGTCAGCGCGATTTCCGCTGCTCCACGGCTGACGGTGCGTTTGCGCAGATCGAACTGGGGCGCAATCGGGCGACGGGTTTCGGCCCGACGGGTTTGCACCTTCAGCCGCGCCACAAGTTCGGCAAAGTCGAACGGTTTGATCACATAATCGTCAGCCCCGGCTTCCAACCCTGCGGCGCGATGTTCGACCTCTGACAGGGCCGACAGCATCAGGATGGGCAGGGTCACGCCACGGGCACGGGCCGTGCGGACCACCTCGATCCCACTGTCTTCCCCCAGCATCACATCGACGATGGCGGCGTCGTGATGCTCCTTCACCAGCCGGTCCAGAGCTCGATCGGCACGGTTTTCCGTGAACGTCTCATAGCCCTGCAAAGCCATGCCCCGCGCCAGTGCGCCGGCAATACCCGGATCGTCGTCAACAATGAGAAGCCGCATCTTCATGTCGCTCTTCTATCTCACTACGCGCGGGAGGCGAAGGCGGATTCGCGTGCCCGGCGCGTCAGACAAAGGCGCGGCGACCGGGCTTTCCACGGTAATCTGGCCGCCATGTTCCTCGATGACCCATTTCGCCAACGCCAGACCAAGGCCAAATCCGGCCTGGTTCGGCGCAGCTTGTTCGAAGCGCTGGAAGATACGGGCCTGTTTGTCGGAGGGGATACCCGGCCCGGCGTCTGTCACCGACAGGTCCACGTTTTCCGCAGCCAGATCGCAGGACAGTCGCACCTGGCCGCCCGTCCGCCCGTGGCGAATGGCATTGCGCACCAACCCCACCAACACTTGTCGCAGCCAGTTGCGGTCTGCAAGAACCTCGCCCGGACCGGGTGCAAGATCGAGCACCATCCCGGCAGAGGCACATTCGGCGCGCACTTCCTCGCCGACCTCCTCCAGCAACGCTGACAGGGAGGTCTCCTCCAGTGACAAAGCCAAAGAGCCACTGTCAGACCGCGCGACACGCAAAAGATCGTCGATGCGACGGTTCAACCGTGCGGCGCGGGTCTCAATCGTCTCTAAGACCTCGCTCGCCTCTGGTGCAGTCTGGCGACCCAATTGCGCCTCCATCAAGATCACCGTCAGAGGCGTGCGCAATTCGTGGCTGATGTCGGCAAACAAACGGCGGCGGCTTTCGTCGACGGCTTCCAGGCGCGCATTCGCACTGCGCAATGCTACCGTTCGGTCGTAAATAACTTCGTTCAGGCGGTCCCAATCCGCCTGAACGTCTGCCTGCCGTTCGGCCAGGGCCTGCGCAGCACGATTGGTTTCATCGAACAGCGCGCCGATTTCATCCTTGCGCGTGTCCGGCAGAGCCACGGCAAAATCCTGCGTGCCAATCTGTCGCGCGGCGCCCCGCAGAAGATCCAGCCGCCGAAACTGCGGATGAATAAGCCCGAAATAAAACGCGGCGGCCATGACCAGCGACAGACACGCCATGAATATGGCCGCCCACGTGAACCGGAACCGCAGGCTTTCGATGCCCACCAGAGTTTCGCGCCGGAACAGGGCTTCGCCGTTGATCGCCTCGTTCAGCAAGGGATCAAAACTGTTGGCGAAGTTGTCCACAACAGGGCGCAATTGAGCTGCGTCGCGTCCGTATTGCGACAGGCCGCGCAGACTTTGGTCCAAAGCGGCATGCATCCGTGCCAGTGTCAGCGACTGGGTGGCGTGCCGGGACTGTCGGTCGATGCCCACGGCCCTTGCATCGGTTACGGCGGCTTCCAGATCGTGGTTCAACCGCACAAAAGTGCGCTGGATGCTGTCGACCACAGGCGCCAGACGGTCGGCGCGAACCTCTGCGGGCAAGTCACGCTGAAGCGCTTCGGTCGCCACCACCAGAAAGGTCGACACCTGCGTCGACAGCGTGGCATAGCGCGCCATGCGCGCCTCCGCTGCCAACGCGGCTTCGATCCGTGATCCCACCTGCGCCATTCCGAGCAGAAGTGTCACCGCCGTCAACACCGTGCCAAAGGTCAGCGCCACAGCTCCGGCAGCCAGCCTTGTCCGTAACGAAAAGCCTTTCCGTGGCCTTTTCATATCGCCCCTTTCTCATGCAGTTCTGCAAAAATCGTCCGTTTCTGCATCGCAGCATGGATTTCCCCCAAAGCGCCACACACAAAATTAACTCGACGCTGATTGGTATTTCGACAGACTTAAACTGCGACTAAAGGATGTATTAACGAGGTCCCTCATGATCGAGCTTATCTTTGTCACGTGCTTATTCGGCACTCAGTCTCAGGCCGCTGATTGCATGCAACGCAGCCTGCTGTTCACCGATGTCACCCCGATGGCCTGCATGATGGGCGCACAGCCGCAGCTTGCAAAATGGGTCAACGAGCACCCGGGCGAACGTATCCAAAGCTGGAAATGCAAAGTGGTGAACCTCTCCGAACGGGAAGCCTGAGCATCGTTTCGGAAAAACCCCGCTCATCCCCGCCGCAAAAGGATGACATGTTGGCGCAAGACACTACCCTGCTTCGAACACCACAGATGTCGGAGCCCCTTTTGTGACCTTGCGCACCCTTTTCGTGATCCTTGTTTTCGCACTGTTGCCCTTGTCCGCTGC
Organism: Sagittula sp. NFXS13; assembly: GCF_040148795.1. Classification (NCBI taxonomy): domain Bacteria; kingdom Pseudomonadati; phylum Pseudomonadota; class Alphaproteobacteria; order Rhodobacterales; family Roseobacteraceae; genus Sagittula; species Sagittula sp. NFXS13. Next base: position 154,307 of record NZ_JAGEMH010000006.1, on the reverse strand, counting down.
GGCACAGGATCGGTCCTCTGTGGAACAGCAGTTTCAGGCATGGTTGCGCAACACGGTTTGGCCGGAAGCCGAGCGTAAAGGTGTCTCGCAGCAAACATTCGATCAGGCCTTCGATGGAGTGCATTTGAATTGGCAGCTGCCAGATCTGGTGCCTCCGGGCAGCCCTGCGCAGACGCCGAAACGTCAACGACAGGCGGAATTCGGCAGTCCTGCCAAGTACTTCAATCGTGGGTCTCTGGATGGTGCAACAGTACAGGGCCGTCGCATGATGCGCGCATATGCCGGGGCCTTGGCCGAGGCAGAGCAGACCTACGGCGTGCCAGGACGCATCATCCTGGGCATTTGGGGCCGTGAAAGCGCTTACGGCGCGGCCAAGATTCCACACAATGCGTTCGAAGTCTTGGGCACCAAGGGGTTCATGTCCACGCGTGCATCTTATTTTACCGACGAGCTGATTGCCCTGTTGCAGATCGCCGAGGCCGGCCATGCCCCGTCACAGGCCATGCGCAGCAGTTGGGCCGGCGCGCTCGGACAGCCTCAATTCATGCCGAGCAACTTCCTGAAATATGCCGCCGACGGCAACGGTGACGGTCACGCAGACATCTGGCGGTCCGAGGCGGACACTATCGCCTCCATCGCGCGCTATCTGCGTCAACACGGTTGGCAGACCGATCGCGATTGGGGCTTTGAGGTCAAAGTGCCCGATGCCGTGTCCTGCACGCTCGAAGGTCCGGACCAAGGTCGCCGGATTTCCGATTGGGCGGCGATGGGTGTTGCTCGGGTAAATGGCAGAGCCTTCCCGGAACACGAATCACGCGGCGAAGGCTATCTTCTGATGCCTGCTGGACGGCATGGCCCAGCCTTTATCGTGACGCCAAATTTCTACGTTTTGAAAGATTACAATATGAGCGACCTCTACGCGCTGTTTGTCGGCCACGTGGGCGACCGTATCCAATATGGCTTGGGTGATTTCAGTGCGAAGTGGGGCACCGTCGGGGGACTGTACCGGTCCGATGTGGCCGTGATGCAGCGTACACTTGAGGCCGCGGGCAATGACGTTGGCGGTGCAGACGGATTGGCAGGCTTCAAGACGCGACGGTCCATTGGACGCTGGCAAGAGGCCAACGGACAGCGCGCGACGTGTTTTCCAGACGCGGCCATGAAGGCACAACTGCGCTGATACGCCTTGCAAATAGCTGCATAATTTCCCAGCCACCCGCCACAGCGCGGACAGCATGTCCCCAATCGCCCTCCGCGGCCGCCCCAACGGGACAAGCATTCCCTTGCGATAGCGCTCCTTAAAACGATACCTTGGCATCAGATTGGCCGGGAGGGCTACGGAGAATATGCAGGACTTTGGGGACGCCTTTGGGCTCGCTTTTGGGCTGGTGCTCAACCCCTCCGCCGATCTGATTGAGATCGTCGGTCTGTCCCTGCGTGTCAGCTTGTCGGCCTGCCTGCTGGCCTGTTTGATCGGACTGCCACTCGGCGCTTTGCTGGCGATCACGCGCTTTCCGGGACGGGGCGCGGCTCTGGTCGTCGTGAACGCGCTCATGGGTCTGCCGCCAGTTGTCGTGGGCCTGCTGGTTTACCTCGCCTTGTCACGTGCCGGCCCCCTTGGATTTCTTGGACTTCTCTACACGCCAACAGCAATGATTGTCGCACAGACAATCCTGATCGCGCCCATCGTGGCCGCGCTGTCGCGGCAGGTTTTGGAAACCTTGCACGACGAATATGCAGAACAGTTCCGCTCTCTTTGCCTGACCCGCTGGCAGATCATGCAAGCGTTGCTCTGGGATGGGCGTATGGCGCTGATCACCGTTGCCCTGGCGGGATTTGGCCGCGCCGTGGCAGAGGTCGGCGCGGTGATGATCGTCGGCGGCAACATCGACCATCTGACCCGCGTCATGACCACCGCCATCGCGCTGGAAACGTCCAAGGGCGAGCTCGCGCTGGCGCTGGCGCTGGGACTGGTGCTGATGATCATCGCGCTTGGCGTAAATGCACTGGTGCAGGGCCTGCGGATGCGCGGCGCGGCGCAGGAGGTGGCCCATGCGTGACATGACCTTCCCGGCGAACAAAAGCGCGCAACAGACAGCGCCCGCATTGCGGATGCGGGACGTAAGGCTGTCGCTTGGTGGCCGTCATGTTCTGGACAGCTTGAACCTCTGTATCGACACGCCCGGGGTGACGGCCTTGATGGGCCCGAACGGCACGGGCAAGACACAGACGCTGCGCCTGATGCACGGGTTGATCCGCCCCACCGCCGGCAAAGTGACATGGAATGATACGCCCGCCGAGGCCAAGACCTCCACCCAGGCGCTGGTGTTCCAGAAGCCCGTATTGCTCCGCCGGTCCGTCGCCGCAAACATTGATTTCGTGCTGAAGGCGCGGCGCGGCGACCGCTCTCGCCGTGATGCGCTTTTGGATCATGTCGGACTGCTGGACAAGGCCCGCCAGCCGGCCCGCGCCCTGTCAGGCGGCGAAGCGCAGCGGCTTGCTCTGGCGCGCGCCTTGGCGCTTGACCCGCAGGTGTTGCTTCTGGACGAACCGACTGCAAGCCTCGATCCCGGTTCTGTGCTCGCCATCGAACGCATTATCACGCAAGCCGCCCACCAAGGTGTAAAGGTGATCCTTGTCACCCACGACGTCGGTCAGGCCCGCCGCCTTGCCGATGATGTGGTGTTTCTGCACCGCGGCCATGTGGCGGAACACAGCCCCGCACATCAATTCTTTCCCCGACCGCAAAGTGCTGTGGCGCGGGATTTCATCAACGGCAGGATCGTCGTTTGATTGCTAAAACCACTGGGAGAAAATATGAAACTTACGAAATTGACGCTGGCAGCCGTGCTGGTGACGGCCCCCATGTACGCACTGGCCGATGAGTCCATCATTGTGCAGTCCACCACCTCGACCGCAAATTCGGGTCTGTACGACTATCTTTTGCCGATTTTTACCGAAGCGACAGACATCACCGTCAACGTGGTCGCCGTCGGCACGGGTCAAGCGATCAAGAACGCGGCCAACTGTGATGGCGACGTGCTTCTGGTCCATGCGAAACCGGCAGAGGAAAAGTTTGTCGCGGATGGCGGCGGCACCACGCGCACCGATCTGATGTACAACGACTTTATCATCGTCGGACCGGCGGATGATCCTGCAGGCGTCGCGGGCATGACCGATGTGGCGCCTGCAATGGCGACCATCGCCGAACAGGGCGCGCTGTTTGCGTCCCGCGGCGATGACAGCGGCACACATAAAAAAGAGGTCGCGCTGTGGAAGGCCGCAGGCGTAGACACTGCCAGCGGGTCGGGCGACTGGTATCGCGAGACAGGCTCTGGCATGGGCGCAACATTGAACGCGGGCCTCGGTATGGGCGCCTACGTCATGACCGACCGCGCCACATGGATCAACTTCGGAAACAAGCAGGATTATCAGATCGCCGTTCAGGGCGATGATGCCATGTTCAACCAATATGGCGTGATCCCTGTGAACCCGGAAAAATGTCCCAGCGTGAATGTCGAGGCGGCTCAGACCTTCAACGACTGGCTGATCTCGGACGAGGGGCAAGAGGCCATCGCCGCCTACATGGTTGACGGCCAGCAGCTGTTCTTTCCCAACGCGCCGGAACAGGGTAGCTAAGACCCCAAAAGGGGTTGAACCATGAGCGAGCCGGAATTTCTGACGGTGCCAGAACTGGCAGAGCTGCTGCGGATAAAGGAGCGCAAGGTCTATGACCTTGCCTCCACCGGCGAGGTGCCATGCACGCGCGCCACCGGCAAGCTGCTGTTCCCGGCCCAAGGGGTTCGGGCGTGGCTCGATGCGCATTCCGAAGGCGCCGTCAGCAAACCACCTCGGCCCTCAGTCGTCCTGGGCAGCCACGATCCCTTGCTCGACTGGGCCATCCGGGAATCCCGCTGTGGGCTGGCGAGCTACTTCGACGGCTCATCCGACGGGTTGGCACGCTTTCGCAGGCGCGAAGGTGTGGCCGCCGGTTTGCACATTCTCGACGCCGACGGGCGCGCATGGAACATTCCGCGCGTTGCCCGGGACTGTAGTGGCCAGAACGCCGTCCTTGTGCGTTTCGCCACCCGCTCTCGTGGGCTGGTGCTCGGCCGTGACGTGCAGGGCATCGCGGCCATGGTTGACCTGAAGGGGCGGCGTATCGTTCCACGACAACCGGACTCCGGCAGCGGCGTTCTGTTTCGTCATCTGGCAGAGCGTGCCGGGTTGCCGCTCAACACCCTCACGCAAACAGACATCGCCCGCACCGAAACAGAAGCCGTACAGACCGTGGCGCGCGGCGATGCCGATGCCACGCTTGGTCTGGAATCCGTGGCGCGGGACTTCGGCCTGCCGTTTGTGCCGCTGATCGACGAACGTTTTGATCTGTTGGTGAACCGCCGCGCATGGTTTGACACCCCGATGCAACGGCTGATGACCTTTTGCCAGTCGGAAGCTATGATGTTCCGCGCCGAGCGTATGGACGGCTATGATCTGTCCGGTCTTGGCACGGTACGCTGGAACGCCTGAGGAGACGATATGATTGGACACGACACCGCGCACCGCTGGCTGGATGACGACGCCCACCGCGCGGCCCTGCGCGCCGATGCCGAACGGCAATTCGCCTTTTTCCGCAAAGCAAAGCGGCCTGCGGGTGGATTTTACCAGTTGGAGCTGGATGGCACGCCGATGGGCACGAAGGTTCAGGAGCTTCACGCGACAACACGCATGGTGCACAGCTTTGCCTTGGGAAAGCTGGCGCGGCTGGATGCGGGCGACGACATGATCCAGCACGGGCTCAGCACCATCGCGCATCAGCATCACGATGCCGATCACGGCGGCTGGCTCTGGGCGGTGGACGACAACACAGTGCACGACGCGCGCAAGCTCGCTTATGGGCATGTCTTTGTCCTGCTCGCCGCCAGCAGCGCCTACGCCGCCGGGCACTCTCAAGCGCTTGGCCTGCTGGATCAAGCCGACCAAGTGCTGACACAGCGCTTCTGGGAGGACGACAACGGCCTTTTCGCCGATGAATACACCCGCGACTGGCAGCCCTTTTCGGACTATCGCGGCATGAATGCCAATATGCACGGAGTGGAAGCTCTGCTTTCTGCATTCGAGGCCACCGGGCGCAAACATTTCCTGGACCGCGCCGGACGCATTCTGGATTTCTTCGTGAACAAGACGGCGCCGCAGTACGACTGGCGCATCCCGGAACATTACAATTCTGACTGGCAGGTTGACCGCGCCTATGCGGGCGATCCGATGTTCCGCCCCGCCGGGCACACGCCGGGGCATTCGCTGGAATGGGCGCGGCTTTGGATGCAATGGGGCGCCCTGACTGACACAGACGTCACAGAGGGCGCGCGCAAGATCATCTATCGCGCCTTGCACGACGCGTGGGACGAGGCGCGCGGGGGACTGATCTACACGATCGATTTCGATGGCGCGCCCGCCATCACCGACCGCTACTGGTGGCCCGTGACAGAAGGCATCGGCGTCTTGGCCTCCCTGCTGAAAGCCGGCGGGACCGAGGAAGACGCGGCGTGGTATCGCAAGCTATGGCAGTTTGCCGATGCGCATCTGATCGACAAAACCCATGGCGGCTGGTTCCCGGAACTGGACGACGACAACCGCCCGACGGGACGGCAATTCATCGGCAAACCCGACATCTACCACGCTCTACAAGCGGACCTGCTGCCGCTGACCCCTGATCGCGCTCAGATTTACGAGGGGCTGCGCGGGCTCTAATCCTCCCAAGCGGAAACGCGGCGGTCGATGGTCTTTCGCGAGACCCCAAGCCGCCGCGCGGCCTCGGCACGGTTGCCGTCGCACAGGTCAAGCACATGCAAGATATGCCGCTGCATGACCTGTTCGAGGTTCTCCACCGCGCGGGCGCCGGTCACCTTTGAGTCGCCCGCGAACTCCTGCGGGAATTCCCCAAGGATCACCGAACGTTCGATAAGGTTCTTCAACTCCCGTACGTTGCCGGGCCAGTGGTAGCGCGACAGTTTCAGCAGCGTGTCCGCAGACAAATCCAGCGCGGGAAGCCCCAAGGATGTCGCCGATTGCTGCATGAACAAAGCCGCCAGTTCGGTGATGTCCTCCAGTCGATCTTTCAACGGCGGCATGTCTATACGCACAACATTCATGCGGTGATAGAGGTCAGCGCGGAACCGCCCCTGCGCCACGGCCTCCTCCAGATCAGCATTGGTGGCGAACAGAAGACGCAGGTTCAGAGGGAACTCACGCTCTGCGCCGACGGGTCGCACACGCTGATCCTCCAGCGCGCGCAACAGTGCCGCCTGAACGACCTCGGGCATCTGCGCCACTTCGTCCAGAAACAGCGTCCCGCCATCCGCCAACAGGAACAGCCCCGGTTTCAGATCATCCCCCGGCCCGTTGATGCCGAACAGCTCCTGCGCGATATGATCCGGTGCGATGGCGGCACAGTTCACCGCGACAAAGGGCCGTTCCGCCCGATCCGACGCCTGATGCAAGGTTCGCGCGGCGAGTTCCTTTCCCGTGCCGGAAGCCCCGGTGAAGAGCACCGGCGTCGGCAGCGGCGCGAGTTTTCGCAACAGGCTCCGCACTTCGGACAATGCCGCGGAGGTTCCCAACAGCTTGCCCTGCCCGTCCACTTTCAGTTCATGGCGCAGCAGGGTATTGTCGCGCCGCAGATACTTACGGTCCAGCGTGCGCGCCACGGAGCCAAGGATCTGGTTGGCGCGAAACGGCTTCAACACGAAATCCGACACACCTGCCCGCAGGGCCGCGATGGCCGTTTCAAGGTCCGCATAGGCCGTGATCAGGATCGTATCCGCGAGAAACCCCAGCTTTCGCTGTTCCGTCACCCACTCCAAGCCTGTTTTGCGCGGCATCACATTGTCGAGGATCACGAGGTCGAAATGGCACTCGTCCAGCTTGACCGAGGCTTCCTCGGGCGAACTGGCCAATTCCACGCGCTTGACCCTCGGCTGCAACGTCTTGAACAGAAAGTTGCGCATCCCCGGTTCGTCATCCACCACAAGGATGGACGCCCCCGCCAGGTCGCTGCCGTAGTCTCCTGCCATTCAGTCCAGCCTGACGCTGCGATCATCCGCATGGGACTGGGCCGTCGTCAGGTCCAGCGAATTGAGCACGAACCACGCGCCCACGCCGATCACCGCCGCGGCCAGTATGCCGAGTATGACTGCCTTCATTTCTCACCTTCTTCCGTATGGGCCGATGTGGCCGATTTCAGCCATGACAGCAGATCGGCGCGGTCCTGCGCGCCTGCGATCACTTGCATGGGCATCTTCGAGCCGGGGATATAGTAATCCGGCCCTTGGTCGAACAATGCGTTGATGGTGGCCTCCGTCCAGACGATCCCGGCCCCCTTAAGTGTGTCAGAGTAGATATATCCCGGAACTGTCGCGGCAGCGCGCCCAAAAACCCCGTACAAGGTTGGACCCGCTTTCCGACTGGGTCCAGGGGTCAGCGCATGGCAAATAGAGCATTTGCGCATGAATTGCCTTTCCCCGTTTGACATGGTGTCAGCGTCGCGCAGAAAACTGCGGTCGCCGGATATACCGGGGGTGAAAGCGTCCAACGCCTCCACCGGCCAGCCGTAGACAACGTCATCGAGGCCGCCGGCCCATATCGTTTGCCCATCCGGCGAAAAGGCCAGTGCCCACACCGGACCTTGCCGCGTGGCGCGAAAATCTCGGCTGATCTGCCAATCTCGCGTGTCCAGCATCATGATGTAGCCCTGCCCGTCCCCCACGGCGAGCTGATGGGTCGCAGCGTGATAGGCCATGGCCAGGATCGGACGGCGGTCCAGCGTCACATCGGCAATTTCTGCCCCGTCATGGTCGATGATCCGGGTGCCGCCGTCCACTGCGCCGTAGGCGATCCAGTCGGGGGTGACGATCAGTTCGTTGATACCAAAGCCATGCTGCACCAATGGCAACGCCGCGCCGTCTGCATACCGCATCAATGCTCCGGCGGAGGTGCCGGCAAACAGCGCGCCCTCGCCAAAGGCCACGGCATTCACACCGTCCCGCGCATTCAAAACCTGCACGCCCGTCTTTGATGTCAGATGGATGGTCCCGTCCCAACTGCCGCTGGCAAGCATTCCTCCCTGAAGCGCCAGAGATGTCACCTTGCCCCTGTGCTGCGCGATGATCTGCCCCTCGGGCCACCCCCGAACAGTGAAATCATCCGCACCGGATATGACGCCCCGGGGACCAAAAATTACCGTGTTCACGGCAGCCTCGTGCCCCTCCAGCCACTGCGGTTCACTGCTATCCCAAAGTCCGACAGAGTTGTCGAAACTGGCCGTTGCAACACGCCCCTCAGGTGACACGGCAATGCCCATGATCGGCCCGCCGTGTCCCTTGAGCGTGGTGAACTCCTGCGCCGACACGGGTGACGCAAGAGCAAGGACCAGCGCCAGCCAGCGCATCATTCCGCCGGTTCTGTGCGCGTTACGGCCTCCGACGGCGCGGTCGCCTCTCCCTTTGCCTTCTTCTTCTCGTACCAGATGGAGTGGTGCTGTTCGGCCCAGTTCTCGTCGACTTGCCCGCTGCCCATGGCATCGAACGCGCCTTCCATTCCCACCGAGCCGATGTAGATGTGCGCGATGATTACTGCCATCATTACAAAGGCGATGATCGCATGCCACAGCTGCGCCAACTGCATCTCTTCTTGCGGGGCCATGGCGGCAGGCAGCGGGTCCATCCCGATCAGCGACGGCAGGCCCAGATCATTTGCAATGCCAAAGGTCTTGGCAAACAGCGGCAGATCCATCGGAAACAGCAGCGACAAACCCGACACCGACAGCGATGCGCCAAAAAGCACCACGGACCAAAAGATCATTTTCTGACCGGCGTTGAATTTTTCAGCCGGTGGGTGGTTCTTGCCCACAATGCCGCCGTATTGTTTGAACCAGACGAGGTCCAGCTTGTTGGGGATGTTGTGCGCAACCCACATCACGAACATCAATATGATGCCCAGCATGAACGCCCAGGATACGTTGTTGTGGATGTATTTCGACACGGTCAACAGCACCGAGTTGGCGTCGTGCCCCATGATCGGAATCAGAAATTTGCGACCAAACAACGTGAAGAGCCCGGTGAAGCCCAGCAGCAAAAAGGACGCTGCGGTCATCCAGTGGTTCACACGCTCGACCATGTGAAAACGTTCGACTGTGTGGCCCGTTTTGCCACCGTCAATCATGACGCGCCCGCGCAAAAAGAAAAATAGCGCCAGCAGGCCGATGGTGCCCAGCAGCAGCCAGCCGCCATAGGTGCGCAATGGACCGGCCCGGAATTGCAGCCACGCCATACCACCATCCTGGATCATGACCTGACCCACTTCGGTGTCGGTGGACACCTGGGCGCCCGGCAGTTTGTCGTAGCGAATGGCGCGCCACAGATCGGCATCCGAAGATGTCCCCAACGGAGACAGATTGCGTGGCGGAACCGCGTCTCCCCCCACATTGTCGGACCGGAAGCTGTCGTCGACGGGCAGCCCCTCCTGACGGCGCAGGATATCCTGCAGCGTTTGCGCGCCGCCGGTGGCCTCGCGCGCCTCGGCCAGATCGGTGGCGACCGTCGTCGGCACTGTTGGCGCCATCACAAAGGAAAAAACGGCGAGGGCAGCCATCACCAGAAGCAGGGCCCAAAATCCGCGGGAAGTGCGCTTGGCACGGTCTGTCATGTTGAACCTCGTCGCTCAGCGTCGCTTCTGGACGCCACATAGGTCATAGGCGCGGCCCTAATGTGGACCGCGCCCGTGGTGCGATGTTGTAGGCCGGGGCGACCCCAGCCTACCAAGCGGTCAGCCGCCCTTTTGATCGTAAGCGGTGCCCCAACCCCAGGCGCCGGAGCCGAAACCACGCGCGACGACGCGCTCGCGGTAAATGCCCGACACCACGTCGCCGTCACCGGCGAGCAGGGCCTTGGTGGAACACATCTCGGCGCAGATGGGCAGCTTGCCCTCGGCGATCCGGTTGCGTCCGTATTTGGAGAACTCCGCAGCGGAATTGTTCTCCTCCGGGCCGCCGGCGCAGAAGGTACACTTGTCCATCTTGCCGCGCGACCCGAAGTTGCCCGCCTGCGGATACTGCGGCGCACCGAAGGGGCACGCATAGAAGCAGTAGCCGCAGCCGATGCACAGGTCTTTTGAGTGCAGCACCACACCGTCGTCGGTCTGGTAAAAGCAATCCACCGGGCAAACGGCCATACAGGGCGCGTCTGAGCAGTGCATACAAGCCACGGAAATCGAGCGTTCGCCCGGTTTTCCGTCCTGAATGGTCACCACGCGTCGGCGGTTGATGCCCCACGGCACCTCGTGCTCGTTCTTGCAGGCGGTGACGCAGGCGTTGCATTCGATGCAACGTTCGGCGTCACAGAGGAACTTTGCTCTTGCCATGTGTGTCTCTCCTTATGCCGGCATGATCTTGCAGAGCGTGGCTTTGGTCTCTTGCATCTGCGTGACAGAGTCATAGCCGTAGGTCTGCGCCGTGTTGGTGGATTCACCCAAGACGATTGGGTCTGCGCCCTCGGGATAACGGGACCGCAGGTCTTCGCCTTGGAAATGGCCGCCAAAGTGGAACGGCATGAAGGCTACGCCCTCACCGACGCGTTCGGTAACCATCGCCATCACTTTGACCTTGCCGCCTTCGGGACCTTCGACCCAGCACATCGCACCATCACGCACACCAAGGTTGTTGGCATCGCGCGTGTTGATCTCGATGAACATGTCCTGCTGAAGCTCCGCAAGCCATGGGTTCGACCGGGTTTCATCCCCGCCGCCCTCGTATTCCACCAGTCGCCCGGAGGTGAGGATGATCGGGTAGTCCTGTGAAAAGTCCTGCTTCTGGATCGACGCGTACATGGTCGGCAGACGGTAAAACTTGCGGTCCTCGTAGGTCGGGTAATCCTCGACCAGATCGCGCCGGTTGGTGTACAAAGGTTCGCGGTGAACCGGAACCGGGTCCGGGAAGGTCCAGACCACCGTCCGCGCCTTGGCGTTGCCATAGGGCGCGCAGCCGTGCTTGATCGCCACCCGCTGGATGCCGCCCGACAGGTCCGTCTTCCAGTTGACGCCGCCAGCCTTGGCATTGAAATCCGACGGGAACGGAGACATGGACTGTTCGCCCACTTCCTCTGCCGCACCTTGCGTGCCATCGCCCTCGGACAGGCCGTTCGGCTCGGCCGATGGATCACCTTCCATGGCTTCTGCCATCTGGATGCCCGCCACTGTCGCGATGGAGCGTTTCTCCTCCTCGGTCAGGTCGCCGTCCCAGCCCAGATCCACCAGCATCTGATAGGTGAATTCGGGGTAGCCGTCCTGGATATCCGCACCGGGGTTGGACACGCCTTCCGCCAGAAGGTTTTCACCGTTGCGTTCAACACCGTAGCGCGCACGGAACGGCAAGCCGCCGTCCTTCACAGGCAGGTTGATGTTGTACAGGTTGGGCGAACCGGGATGCTTGATATCAGCGGTGCCCCAGCACGGCCACGGCAGACCATAGTAGTCCCCATCCGCAGGCCCACCCAGCGCGCGCAGTGTCGTGCGGTCAAAGGTGTGCTGGTTCGCCATATGCGTCTTCAGCCGTTCCGGAGTTTGCCCGGTGTAGCCGACGGTCCACATGCCACGGTTGAACTCGCGAGTCGTGTCCTCGATATTCGGGGTCACGCCGTCGTCCTCGATGGCAATATTGCGGAACATACGGTCATGGAAGCCGAACTTCTTCGCAAAGCGACCGATGATTTCGTGATCCGTCTTTGATTCAAAGATCGGGTCGACAACTTTCTGACGCCATTGGATCGACCGGTTAGAGGCTGTGACAGACCCTTCGGTTTCGAACTGCGTGCAAGCCGGCAACAGGTAAACACCATCGGTGCGCTCGTGCAACACGGCGGAAACGGTGGGATACGGGTCGATCACGACCAGCATGTCCAGCATCTCCATCGCCTTCTTCATCTCGACCATACGGGTCTGAGAGTTCGGCGCGTGCCCCCAAAGCACCATGGCACGAACCTTGTTCGGCTGATCCATGTTCTCCGCGTCTTCAAGAACACCGTCGATCCAGCGCGACACCGGGATACCGGTTTCGTACATCAGATCCTTGTCCTTGCCGTCAGCGCCCTTCATCTTGGTGAACTGAGCGTTCAGCCAGTCGAAGTCTTCGCCCCAGACGCGGGTCCAGTGCTGCCACGAGCCCTTTGACAGGCCATAGTAACCCGGCAGTGTGTGGGACAGGACGCCAAGATCCGTCGCGCCCTGCACGTTGTCGTGGCCACGGAAAATGTTGGTGCCGCCACCCTCGGTGCCCATGTTCCCCAGAGCAAGCTGAAGGATGCAATACGCGCGGGTGTTGTTGTTGCCGGTGGTGTGCTGCGTGCCACCCATGCACCAGATCACAGTGCCAGGACGGTTGTTTGCCAGGGTCCGCGCCACGCGTTCCAGCTGGGAGCCGGGAACGCCGGTGACCCGCTCGGTCTCCTCGGGGTTCCACTTGGCGACTTCTTCGCGGATCTGGTCCATGCCCCAGACACGGGTGCGGATGAACTCTTTGTCCTCCCACTCATTCTCGAAGATATGCCACAGCAGGCCCCAGACCAGCGCCACATCCGAACCGGGACGCATCCGCACGAACTCGTCCGCGTGTGCGGCAGTGCGGGTAAAGCGTGGGTCGCAGACGATCAGCGGCGCGTTGTTCTGCTCCTTCGCCTTCAGCACGTGCTGGAGCGACACCGGGTGCGCTTCGGCGGGGTTGCCCCCGATGATGAAGATCGCGCGGCTGTTGTGGATGTCATTGTAGCTGTTGGTCATGGCGCCGTAGCCCCATGTGTTCGCAACACCCGCAACGGTGGTCGAGTGACAGATCCGCGCCTGGTGGTCGACGTTGTTCGTGCCCCAGTAACCCGCGAACTTCCGGAAGAGATACGCCTGTTCGTTGTTATGCTTGGCCGAACCGAGCCAGTAGACCGAATCCGGGCCGCTTTCCTCGCGGATCGACATCATCTGGTCGCCGATCTCGTTGATCGCCTCTTCCCAAGAGACACGAACCCACTCCCCGGCGACTTTCTTCATCGGGTACTTCAGGCGGCGTTCGCCGTGGGCGTGCTCGCGCACCGATGCGCCCTTTGCGCAGTGAGCGCCAAGGTTGAACGGGCTGTCCCAGCCGGGTTCCTGTCCGGTCCAGACGCCATTTTGCACTTCGGCAATCACGGTACAGCCCACAGAACAGTGGGTGCATACGGATTTCTTGATCTCTGTGTTGCCAGTGGCCGCTGTCGCTGCGCTGGCCTGCTGAACGGTTCCGCCTGTGGCAGCAATCGCGGCCAAGCCGCCAATCGCCAGACCAGACCCACGGAGGAACCCGCGGCGGTCAACCGAGGTCTTTGCAACCTCGGACAGGATCGAAGTCCGCTGGGGGCGTCGCGCAACCCCGTTGGTCTTTTTCCTAAGCATGTGTCTCTCTCCCTTGCGCGCTTTGGGCGTCACGCCCTTGCTTGCTTGGTTGGCTCAATGACGTCGGGCAGTCGGGCCTCACGCAACCAGTCGCCTCTCGTCGGTTGGCAGGTCCGCCGGGCGGCGGGCGCTGAAGTCTTTTATCCGGCCCTCAGAAACGAGCGCTGGCGTAATACGCACGGGTGTGCGCGGTGTCCTGCATCGTGTTCGATGACAGATCGGGTTCTGCGGCCTGTGCCTCGGTGCCGCTTGTGGCAACAGCCACGGCAGCAGCGGGGGCAGCGGTGCCGGCCAATTTCAGGAAATCGCGGCGCGTGGCCTGTTTTTCTGACATGGTTTTCTCCCTTTGGGGATTGCGCCATCTGAGATCGCGCAGTCGGATTCCGGCACGTCTGCATGCCGCTCGTTTGGCCAGGCTGTCCCGACCGGTTCAAAACTCAGCTGAGGCGGAACGCCTCTGTCTCGACCTCCATGAAGGCCTGACCGATGCGGCCGACCGGCGCGTAGAATACTGACCCCTTGGCCCCTTCGAGATCGTTAAAGAAATGACCCGCCCAAGGAGCGATATGCTTGTTGAAAAAGTCGCGCTGCTGACCCAGGTCCGCAGGCGTGCCGAAGCGGCCGACGATCAACGCGCCCATCATTTCCATCAAGGAGGCAATGTTATCCTCCGGCTCGAACACGGTTTCAGCGCGAGCCAACCCCTGCCGCGTCATATCCTGGCGCAGCGCGGCAAGTGGTTTTTCATTCAAAAAACCTGTCATGTAATAGGATGCATAGGGCAGCAGTTCGCCGCGTCCCAGACCAATGAACAGCGCATTGTATTCAGCGGTGACTGTCTTCGGCTTCGTGACTTTCGCCATTTTGGCCAGCGTGGTGATCCCCTGCCCCAAGGGCGTGTCGTCGCCTGACAGAGACGCCGTTTGCTCCAGAAGCATCTCATCGGGCGGGTTCGACAGGATCAGGCCCAGAAAGTTATAAAGGTCCGCGCGCAGGCGGTCTTCTTCGGCAATGGTGGCGGCGGGTGCAGCGGTCATGTGCGTCCTTCCATGTCATCGAAACGGAACCGCATCCGGCGCGCGGTGACGGGCAGCGGCGGTTCTTCGATATCTGTCTCGTAGGCGAAATGATCTGGCGCTGTGTCTTCAGCGTTGGGCTCAGCCGTGGCAAGCTGCGTCGGCGGATCGGGCAATTCGTCATCGCACCTTTGCGATCCCTCGGGCGCATCCGCGTCGTCGGACAGATCATCGAGCTTCGCCAAAGCGTCCTGCGCCCGGGCCTCCGCCGCGCGCGCGGCCTCTTCGGCCTTGTCGAACATGCCCTTTCCGACCTGATAGACAGTTTGCATGTTTTCAATGACAGTTGCGGAGTCGGTGTAATCCTCGCCGTACTCCAACAGCCCATCCAGATTCGCCAAAACAGGGTTCAACCGCCAAAGACGCCGCAGCGCGCGGGTTTTCAGCCTTTGCGGCAGAGTTGACTTCAAGAACGCCTGCACCTGCTCTGCGCTGGCCAGCGCATCCGGCTCTGGCATACCAGCCTCTGCCAAAAGGTCATCATCCGAGCGCTCGGCCAAAGCCTGTTCCTGCGCGGCCTCGACAGCGGCCACCTGCGCCGCCTCTTCGGCCCGGGCCTCTTCGACGACGCCTGCGCGACGGCGTTCCCAGAAACTGCGGCTCATTGGATCCGCCTCCGCTTTTGCGCGGGCGACGCATAGATGTCAGCCGCCTTGTCGACGCGTGGATCACCGACACCGTCCTGCACCAGATCGACCCGCTGCCGATCCCGTTTGCGCTTGATGAACACCTCTTCCTCGTAGAATTCCTCGACGAAGGAGCGAACCCACGCGATCAGGCCGTGCGGCATTGGCACCTTTTCAACCAGCTCCTCGCCGCTGTCGGTGTAATCCTGCGCTTCATACGGCGAAGCCGTGACCCGGAGCACCTCATAGGGCCACTCGCCCTCGGCTGCGCGCATCACAACGTAAAGACTGGGAATCTCCGAACTCAACCCGCTCAAGTAGGCTTCAGCCTCTGCGCCATGCAGCTCCAGGACCGGTGTGTCGGCGTGGTATTCCACAGCCTCATCCTCGCGGCGCAATTCCCTCCACGATGCAGGGCCGGCACCGGGCAGAACGGCAACCACGTTCCAGGCCCATTTCGCCCAACGGGTAACACCGGGCGTCCGTCTCAGGACGACCCCCACCCGCATTGTGCGATAGGCCTTCGGGTTTTTGATCACGGCGGTCCTCCCTGTGAGTTGACCGTGGCGCAGGATCTCCGGCGGCGAAAGCAATTTCGCACACCACGGCACACCGAACGCGATTTCGGGACACTTTGACCGGACAATACAGTCGCCCTGGGCCCATTCGGACAATCTGTCCAACTCGACTTTTTCGCTCAGAAAAAGAGCAATTTGCGAATCGCCGAATCAGTCGCGCTCTAGGGACAGCGGACAGCGGGATTTTGACCGTATCCACGGATCGGAAAGCGGTTGTGACCCCCCTCGAATCATGTGTAGCTAGCCTGAATATCGCGCGCTCCGGACCCCGGCAGAGGCCGATCTGACAGGGAGAATATTCATGGCTAAAACCTTGATAACATGCGATTGTCTCGGCACCTACGATCTGGATGCCGATGGCCTGTCGCAGGCCAGTGGACTCGACGTGCGCGCCCCCTGCTCGGCGCTCTGCACCCGAGAGATCGACCTCGCGGCAGAGGCGTTGACCTCGGGGGATGTGATTTTCTCCTGCACCCAGGAAGAGGCCACCTTCACCGCTCTGGCAGACGAATTGGGCCTCGCCCCGCCCGCCCTGCTCGACCTGCGGGACCGGGCGGGATGGTCCGATGATGGCGCTACAAAACTACCCAAAATGTCCGCATTGCTGGCAGAGGCGCAGCTGCCCGCCGCGCCGGAAAAGACGTTCGACATACTTTCCGAAGGCATGTGCCTGATCCTTGGCTCGCCGGACGTGGCTCTCGCCGCAGCTGACCAGCTCAAGGATCACCTGGGTCTTACCGTCCTGCTGCCCGATGGCGCAGAGGTGCCCGACACCCGTGCCTTTGACGTCATCACCGGGACTCTACGCCGCGCCAGTGGTGCGCTTGGCCGGTTCGAGGTGGTCATCGACGCCCTGCGCATGGTTGATCCCGCCGGGCGTGGCCCGCTGACGCTGACAGACCCGCGCGACGGCGGCACTGCCACCTGTGACATCCTGCTGGATCTGCGCGGAGAAAGCCCGCTCTTTCCGGCTCATGAAAAGCGCGACGGCTACCTGCGCGCCGATCCCGGAAATACCGGCGCGGTGACGGCGGCGCTGCTGGCCGCTTCGCATCTGACCGGCACCTTTGAAAAGACGATGCATGTGCGCACCGAAGCGCTATTGTGTGCCCATTCGCGTGCGGAACAAGTCGGCTGCACGCGGTGCCTCGACCTGTGCCCCACGGGCGCGATCACCCCGGATGGCGAGCACGTCTCTGTCGATCCGGCAATATGTGCGGGCTGCGGCGCGTGCTCAGCGGCTTGCCCATCCGGCGCAATCAGCTTTGACGCGCCGCCGGTCGATCTGGTGATGCAGCGGGTGCAGACCCTGGCCAAAGCCTACCTCGACGCGGGCGGCACCGCACCGCGCCTTCTGGTCCATGACGCGCACGGCGCAGAGATGATCCGCCTCTCGGCCCGCCACGGACGAGGTCTCCCCGCCGATGTGATCCCGATGGAACTGCCGAAGGTTGGCGTCTTTGGCCATGCCGAGATGGTGGCCGGGCTGGCGGCTGGTTTTGCCTCCGTGTCGCTGCTTCCGGACCGCGCCGCAGACCTTGATGCCATCACCGCGCAGGCCCAGCTGGCACGCGCCATCGGTGGCGCCGAAACGGTCCAGATCATCGACACGTCCGACCCGGACGCCCTGAGCGACGCGCTGTTTGACGAAACTGCGCCCGCGCCGGTGGCCACCCCCGTGCGCCCTTTGGGCACCCGTCGCCAGATCACCAGACAAGCGGCCCGAGCCTTGACTGACGCGCCGGTCCTGCCCTTGCCCGAAGGCGCACCCTACGGTGCCGTGGTGGTCGATGACAGCGCCTGCACCCTCTGCCTGTCGTGCGTGTCGCTTTGCCCCTCAGGTGCGTTGGGCGACAACCCCGACCGGCCAGAGCTGCGCTTCCAGGAAGACGCCTGCCTGCAATGCGGTATCTGCGCCACCGCCTGCCCGGAAAATGCCATTACGCTGGAACCGCGTCTGGATCTGACGCCACAGGCCCTGACACAGCGCGTGCTCAAGGAAGAGGAACCGTTCCCCTGCGTCGAATGCGGCGCGCTCTTTGGGGTGAAATCCACGGTCGAACGCATCACGGCCAAGTTGGAAGGGCATTCCATGTTCGGCGGGGAAAAGTTGCGCATGATCCAGATGTGTGACGACTGCCGCGTGAACGCGCAGGTACACTCCGAAAACAACCCCTTTACCGGGGCCGAGCGGCCGCGCCCACGCACCACCGACGATTATCTCTCAAAGCGGCGCGACCATTGATCCTGCTGGCTTTGCAAGGGAGCGCCCAGATCAGCAGGGGGCAACCCTCCGACATAGGCAAGCACGGCCTCCACCTCCTCCAGCGTCATTCGGATGGGGGAGATGGGGCTGGGGCGCGCCGCGTCAAAAGGCGGCGTCACCTCGTCGATCTGGGTAAAGGCCGGGTGCGGGTTCAATGCATAAAATCCGATGAACCGCGCTTGCCAATCTGCAAAACCGCGCAGCAGCGCGAAACTGGGGGTGGAGCCGATGTCGGTCAGTCGCGTGTCTTCATCGACCGCGTGACAGCGCGCGCATTTCAGACGCGACACCTGCAGCCCCAGCGCCGGGTCACCCACCAGATCAACCTCGACCACGGGCTGCGCGACCTTTGGCGGAGGCCTGAAGACTGCAGTTTCATCAGGCGCATAGGACAAAATCGTATCGCGCCCGATCTCACCGGCCAGCCAACCGGCAAAGCGGTCCGTCCAGCCACCGGGCTGCGTCACTTGGAACGCCCATACCTGACCGGCCCCCTCAAAGACCGGCGTGCCCGCGTCGCCCAGAACCACTTGCGCCTGCGCCGGATCATCGACCAACTGCACCGCGATCTGCGTCTTCAGCTTGAACCGCGGCAGGATGTAGGACATCACCCCTGTTTCCACCAAAGCTGGTGGGGAGAACAACAAGACCTGTCTTTCCTGTGCCGCGACCTTGAAGGGCAGCACCGCAAGGGCCAGTATCAACAACCAGATGCGCATGGCAGCCAGCCTATTCGCCGCCAACCCCATGCGTCAACGTCCACAGGAGTCTCCTCATGAGCGACGAATTCAATATGTCCATGCGCAAGTTCCTCAAGCAGGTCGGCGTGACCTCGCAGCAGGCCATCGAAGACGCCATGCGCAACGCCGAAACCGCTGGCCAGACTTACGCCGTCAAGGCCACCATCACCATTCCCGAGCTTGGCCTGACGCATGACGTCACGGGCGAGATCAAGGGTCAGGAGTAATCCATTGGCAACCCGTGAAGACGTTCTAGACATCCTGAAAACAATTGACGCCCCGCAGGGTGGCGACATTGTGGCCGCTGGTGTGGTGCGCGCCCTTGGCGTGGCCGACAGCGGCGTGCGCTTTGTGCTCGAAGTGCCGCCTGGGCAGACCGAAGCCTGGGAGCCGATCAAGGCCAAGGCCGAAGCGGCGCTGGCCAAGGCCGGCGTGGGAACGGTCAACATCGCGCTGACCGCCGACGCCCCGCCTCCCGGACTGGGTGCCAAAAAGGAAAAGCCGAAGCCTCAGGGCCCGCAAAAGGTGCCGGGCGTGGATCACATCATCGCCATCGCCTCGGGCAAGGGTGGCGTGGGCAAATCCACGGTATCCGCCAACCTCGCCTGTGCCTTGGCCGCAATGGGCCGCCGTGTGGGTCTGCTGGACGCCGATGTTTACGGCCCGTCGCAGCCGCGCATGCTTGGCGTGTCGGGGCGTCCCGCCTCCCCGGATGGGAAGACAATTCTGCCGCTGCGCAACCACGGCGTCACCATGATGTCCATGGGCCTGATGACTAATGAAGGTCAGGCCGTCGCATGGCGCGGTCCGATGCTGATGGGGGCTTTGCAGCAGATGCTGATGCAGGTGCAGTGGGGCGCGCTTGACGTGCTCATCATCGACCTGCCGCCCGGCACCGGCGACGTACAGATGACGCTGGCCCAAAAGACCGAGGTCGACGGCTCCATCGTCGTCTCCACCCCGCAAGACGTGGCACTGCTGGATGCGCGCAAGGGCATCGACATGTTCCGCCAGATGAATGTACCGCTGCTGGGCATGATCGAAAACATGTCCACGCACATCTGCACCAACTGCGGGCATGAAGAACATCTGTTCGGCCACGGTGGCGTCGCGGCAGAGGCTGCCAAGCTCGGAGTGCCGCTGCTGGCGGAAATCCCGCTGGATCTGCAAATCCGCCTTGCGTCGGATGGTGGCGCGCCCATCGTGGTCAGCCAGCCCGACAGCCCGCAGGCGCAGGCCTTCATGAAAGTGGCGCAGGCGCTGGTGGACCAAGGCGTCGCATGAGCAATCTGGCCTTTCCTCCGGCGATGTATGGCGAGGCGGTCTCTGGCGATCCGGCAGAGACCGCCATCATGCGCGCCATTCAAGGGGTCGATGCCGGACTGGTGACGCACCGAATTGCCGCGGATCAGGTGGGGGCGGCCATCGTCATGACGCCAGAGGTGCCTCTGGCCAAAGCCATGACCATGCTGCCGCTTTGTGGCGTCGGGTTTCAGAACGCACTTGGCGCACTGGCTCCGCCAGAGGTGTCCGTGCATCTAGAATGGGGCGGCGCGATCCGCGTGAACGGGGCGCGCTGCGGACGGTTACGGGTCTTTGCCTCGGACACCGATCCCGCTGCGGTGCCGGACTGGATCGTCGTGGGATGGGATCTGGCATTGCTGCCGCTTGACCCGGAAACCGGCAATGACCCCGACCGCACCGCGCTATATGCCGAGGGCTGCGCTGATGTGGACCCCGCCACGCTGGTCGAAGCATGGGCACGGCACAGCCTGCTCTGGATCGCCCGCTGGGAAGACGAAGGCCCCCGCCCACTCAACGCCGAATGGCGCGGGCTGGTGCATGGCGTCGGCGAAGACATCACTCAGAACGCCCACAGCGGCACATTCCTTGGCGTCGACGAGGACTTTGGCATGTTGATCCGCGACAACACCGACACGCATCTGGTGCCGCTGACCACCCTTTTGGAGGACACACCGTGAAACTGGCCCGCGCCATACATTTCGACGAAAGCGACACCTTCGTCTTTGCCAAACCTGCGCGCACCGGCGAATGGTGCATCACTGGCGGCTTCGAGTTTTCCGATTGGACCGAGGACGACCTGACCGGCAAGCAACGTCAGGCTTTTGCCAACGGCTGGCTTGGGCTGGAAACCGGCGGGCGCGTGACATTTGTCGCCGTGACCAGCATCGAAGCTGCGGAGCTGGCAACGCTGGAGGTCACGCTGGCCGAGCATTTCGTCACCTACTACGGTGCGCCGTCGGTCGATGCCGCCCGCCCCGTCGCACGTGAGGAGCTGTTCCACATGGCCGACCTGTGCGAAGAGCATGATCCCAACACGCTGTTGACCGTTGCGCGGGAACTCGCAGACGGCGGCGTGCGCGAGGTGTTTCGCGTGATCGAGGCGCCGGAGGCAGAGCTTGACCAGCTTGCCGTTCATATGACGCCGGACGAGTGAGGCGGCTGGCGCGAACGCGGCATCGACTGGTCGGCTCAATCCGGGTCCGCCTGCTGTTCCTCGCGCTTGCGCCGCTGGTGCTGCTGACGCCACTTTTGCTGCTGCTGGGCGCGACACGTTGGTCCGCCGACTACGACAAGGTTTTGATCGCCAACGTCGATTCGGACTTACGCATCGCTGAACAATATTTGTCGCGCATCCTGTCCACCACCGGCGATGAGCTGACCGGAGTTGCGGAATCCGTGGAGTTCGCCGAGGCGATAACCGCGCCATCAAGTGCCCGCGAAAGCTTCTTTGATGCCAAGCGGCGCGCACTCGGTCTGGATTTTCTCTATTTTGCACCTCAGGAACAGGCCGCAGCCGATTGGCCGGTGATCGCTCGCGCGCAAAAGGGCCAGCCCGCCACGGCCATCGACATCTTTTCTGCCGAGCAGCTCTACAGCCTGGATCCCAGTCTAGCTTCGCGGGCGCGTGTACCGCTGATCGACACCCGTGCTGCCGTGCCCACAGACCGCACAGTCGAGGACCGCGGCATGGTGGTGCATTCCGCCGCTCCCGTCCGGTTGAACAAAGCCAATGGCGTGCTGGTCGGCGGCATCCTTTTGAACCGAAATCTTCAATTCATCGACACCATCAACGCTCTAGTCTACCTGAACGCCGTCACCGGCGGCAACCGTCAGGGCACAGCTACTCTGTTTGTCGAAGACGTTCGCGTGTCCACCAACGTGCGACTGTTCGAGGACGTGCGCGCCCTTGGCACCCGCGTGTCCGCCGAGGTCCGCCAGGAAGTTCTGGACGAGGGGCGCACCTGGCTAGACCGTGCGTTTGTGGTGAACGACTGGTATATCTCCGGCTACCTCCCCCTGCGCGACAGCTTTGGCGACCCGGTCGGGATGCTCTACGTCGGCTTTCTCGAAGCCCCCTTTGCCGCCGCCAAACACCGCGCGATCATCACCATGCTGGCCGCCTTTGCCGGGATCGTCGCGCTGTCCGCGCCACTTTTCCTATGGCTGGCCAAGGGGATCTTTGCGCCGCTGGAACGCATGACCCAGACCATGCAGCGCGTCGGTGAGGGCGATCTGTCTGCCCGCAACGGCGCGGTGCGGGCGTCCAATGAAATCGGGCAAGTGGCCGGCCATCTCGACGATCTACTCGATCAGGTGCAAGATCGCGACAACCGCCTGCGCGCCTATGCCTCAGACCTGACCACCCGCGTCGAAGAACGCACGGCCGAGCTACAAGAGGCCAACGCCAAGCTCGAAGACACATGGCGGCAACTGGTGATGAGCGAAAAGCTCGCCTCCATCGGGGAAATCACCGCAGGTGTTGCGCATGAGATCAACAACCCTGTCGCCGTGATTCAAGGCAATCTCGACGTGCTGCGTGACAGTCTGGGCGAACGCGCCACCGATGTCGCCACCGAAATCGAGCTGATCGACGCTCAGGTCGTGCGCATCAACGCCATCGTCGGCAAGCTGCTGCAATTTGCGCGCCCCAACGATTTTGCCGCCACAACCGCGCTGGATCTCGCTCCAGTGGTCACAGACTGCCTGGTCCTTGTGGGGCACGTGCTGTCGCGGTCCGGCATCGACGTGTTGACCGATCTGCCCGATGTGCCGCAAGTTGTTATGGGCAGGGGCGAGATGCAGCAGGTTGTCATCAACCTGATTGTCAACGCCGCCCAAGCGATGGGGGAATCCGGACAGCTGCACTTGTCACTGGCCGAAGCCGAAAGGCACGGGGCTGCTGGCGTTGCTCTGATCGTTTCTGACACGGGACCCGGCATTCCCGAATCGTTGCTCGACACGGTCTTTGACCCGTTCTTCACCACCAAGCAGGCAGAAGGGACCGGTCTGGGGCTGTCGATCTCGCAAACTCTGGTGCAGCGCGCCGGTGGACGCATCAGCTATCGCAACCGCCCCGAGGGGGGCGCCGAATTCACCGTCTGGCTCCCGATCGCGGGCTAGGATACTCACGTCACAGGAGGAGCGCCACATGCTGGGATACATCACCGCCGAGGGGCGCGGCGCGGGCGACGTGCTGCTGGCCGACATCGCCGACACCCTGCGCGCCCAGGGTCTGTCGCTCGCCGGGGCCGTGCAGGTGAACCGCGACACCGATCCCGCCCTCAAATGCGACATGGACCTGCATATCCTGTCCGGCAAGGACGTGATCCGCATCAGCCAGAACCTTGGCACACTCTCCAGCGGCTGCCGGTTGGACCCTGCGGGGCTGGAACAGGCGGTGGGCCTTGTGACGGCAGCATTGGACCATGCCCCTTCCCTTTTGATCGTGAACAAATACGGCAAACAAGAGATCGACGGCCGCGGCTTCCGCCCCGTGATTGGCGAGGCACTGATGCGCGACATTCCCGTCCTGCTGTCGGTCAACGCCGGGAACGAAGCGGCCTTCCTCGACTTCGCCGGCGAGCTTGCTCAGCGAGTGCCGGCCACGCGGGACGGCATCCTGAGCTGGGTCAGCACGCAGGCGATGGCCGCCTGAAACTCAGGTAAACAGTCCCTTGTAATCCTCGCGCAAGGCGTTCTTTTGCACCTTGCCCATGGTGTTGCGCGGCAGCTCTGGCAGCGTGATGAACTGCCGGGGATGTTTGAACTTCGCCAGGCTGTCGGTGCAGGCCTGCATCAGGGCGGCCTCCCGAGGCGTCTCACCTTTTTGCGGCACGATCACAGCGACAACGGTTTCGCCGAAATCGGGATGCGGCACGCCGATCACCGCGCTTTCCAGCACCCCGGGGCAGTCGTCCAACACCAGCTCTATCTCCTTGGGGTAAATGTTGTAGCCCCCGGAAATGATAAGATCCTTGTTGCGCCCGACGATTGTGACGTAGTCGTCCGGCCCTTGGGTCGCCAGATCGCCGGTGATAAAGAACCTGTCATCGCGAAGTTCAGCGGCGGTCTTTTCCGGCATCTGCCAATAGCCTTTGAACACGTTGTCGCCCCGCACCTCCAGCACGCCGACCTCGCCGCGCGGCAGTGTCTCTCCGGTTTCGGGATCGCAGACCTTGGCCTCCACTCCCGGCAGTGGCAGACCCACAGTCCCCGCGCGACGTTCGCCATCGTAAGGGTTCGACGTGCTCATGTTCGTCTCAGTCATCCCATAGCGTTCAAGGATGCGGTGCCCGGTGCGGTCTTCGAACCGCTGATGCGTTTCCGCCAGCAAAGGCGCGGAGCCGGAGATGAACAACCGCATACCCTTGGTCAAGTCGCGGTCGAACCGCGGATCGTCCAGCAGACGCGTGTAGAAAGTTGGCACGCCCATCATGGCCGTCGCCTTGGGCAGCATGGCTATCATCGCGTCCTGATCGAACTTCGGCAAAAAGATCATCGACCCACCCGCCAACAGCGTGATGTTCGACGCCACGAACAGACCATGCGTGTGAAAGATCGGCAGCGCGTGCAGCAGCACGTCGTCAGCCGTGAATTTCCAGTAGTCCGCCAACATGTCCGAATTGGACAGCAGGTTGCGCTGGGTCAGCATTGCACCCTTCGACCGCCCGGTCGTCCCGGAGGTATACAGGAACGCGGCCAGATCATCCTCGCTGCGCGCCACGGTGTCGAATTTCTCTGGCTGGTCTGCGGCGGCCTCGGTCAGCGTACCCGAGCCATCGCCCGCCAGCGTCATCAGCGTCGCCCCCAGGCTTTCGACCATGTGGCGCAGATCGTCAGCGTTCGCTGGATCCCCTACCACCAGCTTTGCGCCGGAATTCTCCACGAAATAGGACAGCTCATCGCGGGTGTATGCCGGGTTCAGCGGCAAGAAAATCACCCCCGCCTGCACACAGGCGGCGTAGAGCGCCAGCGCCTCCGGCGACTTGTCCACCTGCGCGGCCAGCCTGTCGCCCGGCTGGAGCCCCGCGCCCACCAGCACGTGCGCCAACTGCGCGGCCTGTCCCACGAACTGCGCATGGATCAGGGTCTCCCCCGACATCAGATGCAGAAAGGGCGTGTCTTGGTCTGCGTGTTTGCCAAAGAGACGGTCGTAAAGCGGGTTCATGGGCTGGGGTCCTTTCGGGTCGTCTGGGACGCAGACGCAAGGCTACGCACCTCAGAGGAGGTCACAATCTCGCGGCTGTCTGCGTATTTCTCGTGGTTTTGGGACACGCGCTGAAGGTCGTACAAGTAGTTCACCATGACGCCAAGCGACTGTTTCTGCCCTTTTTCAGAAGTATCCGCCCACGCGTGCAACGCATGGACCTGCGCGCCGTTGCCAAGGTGGAACCGCGCCACCGGGTCCAACGGTTGGCCATCCCCCCGCTTGCCGCGCGTCAGATAGCGTGCCGCAAGCCGCCGCAACTGCGTATCATCACCGGCATCCGGCTCTAGCCCCTCCGCCTCAAGCCAGCGGGCAAAACCCGGCAAGGGCGACAGCGTGACAAACGACTTCAATCCCGGCAGCGCCATGGACAGGTCCGCAGCCACCTGTTTGATCAGCGAATTGCCAAAAGAGATCCCCGCCAATCCCGCCTGACAGTTTGAGATCGAGTAAAACACAGCCGTATCCGCCTGCTCGGCGGTCAGGGGTGCGCGCTCTTCGGCCAGAACGCCCTGCACAGATTTGGGAATGCCACGGGTCAGCGCGACCTCCACAAATATCAGCGGCTCATCCGGCATCGCCGGGTGGAAATAGGCAAAGCACCGTCGATCCGCCGGCTGCAACCTTCGCCGCAGATCGTCCCAGCTGTCGATCGTATGGACCGCTTCATAGGCGATGATCTTGTCAAGGATATGCGCCGGGCTTTCCCAATTGATCGGGCGCAGCACCAGAAAGCCCCGGTTGAACCAACTGACGAACAGGTGGCGGAAATCCACGTCCAGCGCCATCAGCGCCTCATCCTCACGTCCCAGCCGCAGCAAATCCGCCCGCATCCGCACCAGTTGCCGCGTCGCACCGGGCACCATGTTCAGGCGGCGCAGCAGCTCTTGACGCGGGGGTTCCGCCACAGTGGCAAGATGGCGGTAACTGGCCTTGTCCCGGTTGGCCTCATAGGCCTCGAGCGCCGCCCGCACCTCCGTCACGTCCAGATCCATATCCGCCGCAAGGTGATGAAAGAATCCCGACTTCTGCGCGTCCTCCCAACCGGCGTAGCGGTCGATGATCTGCCGCGCGACGGATTGACCGCTCACCTCGCCCGTGGCGCTGACCAGATCTGCGGTCAGATCCTCGATCCTGCGCCCGTCCTGCCGGGCCAGCCCGAACCGATAGCGGTTCTCGAACACAGTGGACAAAAGGTCCGCAAACAAACTCATGCCAGCGCCTCCTTGGTTAACAACTATCTGGCGAAGCAACGCGACGAAGACAAGGCCGCCCGCACCGAAGAGACCCAGGGGCGCGCGCATATCATCGCCTTTTACCTCGGGAGGGGGTTGCCACGCGCCCCCGAGTCGTGCCTACTATGACGAATAGCATTCCACATAGTGGAACTATAAGGGAGGAAGACATGAAACTTTTGAGAACAGCCGCCGTGTGCGCGCTGATGGCTGCGGCGTCCGTGGCCTCGGCTGAGACGACTCTGATCCTTGGGGAGGCCGGACCAAACCGTGGCGCACGCGCTGCCGCGATGAATTGGTTTGCAGACAAGGCAACAGAAGTCTCCGGCGGTGATTTGCAATTCGACATTCAATGGGGCGGTGCCCTGTTCAAGGCCGGCGCGGCCCTCAACGGCATCGCCGATGGCGTGGCCGATCTCGGCACGATCATCTCCGTCTATTTCCCGCAGGAAATGGTGGCCTATGGCATCGCGGACCTGCCGCTGCAAAACGATGATGCCTGGGTCGGCATGAAAGCCACCGACGAGTTGATGCGCACCAACGAAAGCATCCAGGCCAACCTCGCGGACATGAATCTGGTTTATATCGGCACCTTCACCACCTCTGCTGTCCACATCGGCTGCAAGGGTGCGGCGATCCGCACCGTGGATGACATCGAAGGTCTGAAGGTCCGCGGCGTCGGCGCATATGGCGACACGTTCAAGGACATGGGCGCGAACATGGTCCCGATGTCGGTCTATGACGCTTATCAGGGTCTCGACAGCGGTCTGCTGGATTGTTCGCAGGGCTACAGCTACGCCACCGCCGCGTTGAAGCAGCACGAAGTCATCGACAGCTACACTCTGCTGAATTGGGGACAGGTTGGCGCGCTTGGCATCCTGATGAACAAGGACATGTACGACAGCCTGTCCGAAGACGAACAGGCCGCTCTGATGGAAGCGGGCGAAGGCATGGCCGACGAACTGGGCCGTCTGATCACCGCCGACAATGACAAGGCCATCGAGACGATGAAAGCCGCGGGCGTCGAGATCATCACCCTGCCCGATGCCGACCGTGAAAAGCTGGTCGAAGGTGGCGCCCCCTACGTCGAAGCATGGATCGAGCGCGCCAATGGCGTCGGCCTCGACGGCCAGGCGATGCTGGACGAGTACAAGGCACTGCTGGCGAAATACGCCGCTGAGCGTGATGAGCAGGGTTATCCCTGGACACGCTGACCGCGTCAGATCCCTTGGCCGGTCCTGCATCGGGACCGGCCCTTTCCCCTTCATAAGAAGACAGGTGTCACCATGCTGCGCCGGGTCGAGCGTCTGCTCATCGATCTTTCTATTTGCGCCGTTCTGGGCCTTGGGCTCGTCATTACGGCCAACGTCCTGCTGCGGGCGCTGTTCAACTCGGGACTGCCTGACAGCACCGTCATCGTGGCCGAACTGATGGTGGCCGCGGTGGTCCTGCCTTTGGCCGCCACCACCGCCAGCAGGTCGCATATTGCCGTGGAATTTGTCACCAATCGTATGCCACCCCGCGTGGCCGACGGTCTGATTGTCTTCGGCTCGCTGTTCGGGATGCTGGCGCTGGCACCCCTGATCTGGGCTGGTGGGCGCGAAGCGCTCGGGGCCATCGAAAAGAGCTCCTTCTTCTTTGGCGAGCTTCATTTGCCAAAATGGCCCGGCCGGGTGATCTTTCTTGTCGGCATGGTAATCGCGTGGCTGCGGCTGGCCGTCATGGTCTTCACTGACATTCGCACGTTGAAATCAGGGGGACGTCTGACTGACGATCACCCGAAGGAGGCTGTCTGATGGACGGAACCCTCGTCGGCCTTGTGGCCTTTGCCTCCCTTTTGTTGTTGCTGGGGCTGCGGGTGCCCATTGCATTTGCGCTGGCCGCTGTGGCGACCATTGGCACCTTCGTGATGTTCGCATTCCGCACCGGGGCGTTCACCCCGGACCGCGCGATCCGCCCGACCTCCTCGCTCGTCTTTTCGAACTCCTTTGACCTGATCCACAGCTACGATCTGTCGATGATACCCCTGTTCGTGGCCCTGGGTCACATCGCCTACAAGGCGGATATTACGACGAAAATCTACCACGCCGCCCGCGTCTGGCTGGCCTCTATCCCCGGCGGTGTGGCCATGGCATCGGTCGTCGGCTGCGGCGGGTTTTCCGCCATCACCGGGTCGTCGATCGCCTGCGCGTCGACCATGGGCCGCATCTGCGCCCCGGAAATGCTGCGCATGGGCTACGACAAACGACTCGCCACCGCATCCGTCGCGGCGGGCGGCACCCTGGGGTCGCTCATCCCCCCGTCGGTTCTGTTCATTATCTACGGCATCTTCACCGAAACCTCGATCTCCTCACTGTTCCTTGCGGGCATCCTGCCGGGGCTGATCTCTCTGGCCGGCTTTCTGCTGGTGATCTGGCTTTGGGTGCGCCGCGACCCTGCTGCCGCCCCTGCCTTTGATGGGCAGATCACCGGGCGCGAACGCATGCAGGCCGCGCTGGACGCATGGCCCGCCGTACTGCTGTTCGTCATCATCGTCGGCGGCATCTACGGCGGCGTCTTTACCGCGACCGAGGCCGCAGCGGTCTGCGTCTCTGCCGCGCTGCTGATCGGCTTTGCGCAGCGGAAACTGACCATCCGCGCCGTCATCGACGCCCTGCGCGAAACCGTGATTCAGACGACCTCGATCTTTGTCATCGCGGCGGGGGCCAAGATCTTTGTGGCTTTCATCGCGCTGACCGGCGTGGCGGGCGACATCGTCGGCGCGGTGCAGGACGCCAACCTAAATGTCGTGGTCTTGATGCTCGCCATCGCGCTGATCTATCTGGCGCTTGGCATGTTTCTCGACCCCATCGGGATCATGGTGCTGACGCTGCCGCTGCTCGTACCGCTGGTTGAAGGGTACGGGCTGGACCTGATCTGGTTCGGCGTCGTGGTCATCAAACTGCTTGAGATCGGGTTGATCACACCGCCCGTGGGCCTGAACGTTTTTGTCATCGCATCCGTTGTGGGCAAAGAAGTGCCGATTGACCGGATCTTCTCTGGCATCGGGCGGTTCTTGTCGGTGGACGTGATCGTGCTGGCGCTCATCATGGCCTTCCCGATACTGTCTCTGCTGATCCCGAATTCGATGTGAGTGCCGCCATGATGACCGCCAGCCCAGACGCCACCGACCGTCGTTTCGCCACCACCCTTGCCAAGGGCCTGAGCGTTCTGCGCGCCTTTCGCGCCAGCGACGACGGTTTGGGCAACGCCGAAATCGCAGAGCGCACAGGCCTGCCCAAAAGCACCGTGTCGCGGCTGACCTTCACCCTGCGCAGCCTCGGCTACCTGACCCATGCCCGGCGCAATGACCGCTACCGGCCCGGTCCCGCGCTGCTGGCGCTGGGGAATGTGGCGCAGGCGTCGATCTCTTTTGTCGAGCTGGCAGGCCCGATCATGCAGCAGCTGGCAGATGACACCGGCACGCTCTCGCTGATGCTGGCGCGTGACAATGCAAAACTGTTGATCGTGCGCACCTGGCGGCCGCGCGGCATGTCTTCCCTGTGGCTGGAGACCGGGCACCGTCTGCCATTTCACGGCACCTCCTCGGGCCATGCCATGCTGGCCGCCATGACCGAAGAGCTGTTTGAAACCACCGTCGCCAACGCCCAGGAAGACCGGGGCCTGACGTTGGACATCGCCAAACAGGCCCGCCGCAACGCCTACGACCAACTGCGAACACGGGGGTTCAACATCACGTCCCCGGATCAGTATTTCGCCAGCAACATTCACGCTGCCTCGAAACCGTTTCACGCCCGCGACCTGACTGAACCGGTGGTCTTTTCCTGCGGGGCCATGCCCCAGGATCTGACTCTCGACCGGCTGGCCAATGAAGTTGGCCCCAAACTCAACGACGCCGTACAAGAGCTTGAGCGCATGATGGGCCAGCCCGCAATGCTTACTCTGCGCGACTGAACAGGAGACACTATGACATCCCCCGTCCGCTACGACGTGACCGGCGAAATCGCCGTCATCACCATCGCCAATCCGCCTGTAAACGCCCTTGGCCACGCCGTACGGCAAGGTCTGTGGGACGCCATCGACCGATTTGATGCCGATGCAGAGGCGCGCATTGCCATCATCCTAGGCGAAGGTGCGCTGTTCCTTGGAGGTGCCGATATTTCCGAATTCGGAAAGCCGCCCAAGGAACCGCACCTGCCCGACGTCTGCACACATATCGAACGCGCGTCCAAACCTGTGATTGCCGCTGTGCACGGTCCTGCTTTGGGCGGCGGATGCGAAGTCGCCCTTGGCGCCCACTACCGCATGGCCATCAAGGGCGCGCGCTTTGGCTTTCCAGAGGTGCAGCTGGGCTTGATCCCCGGCGCGGGCGGTTCCCAACGTATGCCGCGCCTCACCGGCGTTGGCCCGGCGCTGGACATGATGCCGGCCGGCGGTTCCGTCACCGCAGATCAGGCGCTGGAGAACGGTTTTATCGACCATCTGGCCGACGGCGACGTCCACGAACAGGCGATGATCTACGCCAAGGGTCTGCTGGCGGATGGTGTGGACGTCCGCCGCGTCGGTGACCTGCCCTGCCCCGCCTATGAGGCCGATGCATTTGACGCGGCCCGCACGCTGTGGACGCGCAAGGCCCGCGGCGAAGTCGCCCCGCTGACCGCAATCGACGCCGTGGAGGCCGCCACCCGCCTGCCATTCGACGAAGGCATCAAGGAAGAGCGCCGCCTGTTCCTGTCCCTGATGGAAACGCCACAGCGCGCTGGCATGATCCATGCCTTTTTCAACGACCGCAAAGTCTCGAAGCTGCCAGAGCTGAAGGGCGTGGCCCCGCGTGATATCGCCTCTGTCGGGGTGATCGGCGGCGGCACCATGGGCGCGGGTATCGCCACCGCCTGCTTGCTGGCAGGCCTCCCCGTGACACTGGTGGAACGCGACGAAGCCAGCGCGGAAAAGGCCCGCACCACGATCACCGGCAACCTCGACGCTGCCGTGAAACGCGGAAAGCTGAAGGACGCCGAAAGCACCCTGACCAAGCTGACCACGGTCACCGACTACGCCGCGCTGTCCGACGTGGACCTCGCCATCGAAGCCGTGTTCGAGGACATGAGCGTCAAGCACGACGTATTCACCAAACTCGACGCGGTGATGAAGCCCGGTGCGGTTCTTTCCACCAACACCTCCTACCTGGACGTGACCGAAATCGCTGCGGCGACCTCTCGTCCTGCCGACGTGATCGGACTGCACTTCTTTTCCCCGGCGCATGTGATGAAGCTGCTGGAAATCGTTGTGCCGGACACCACCGCGCCTGAGGTGACAGCCACCGCTTTCGCTCTGGCCAAGCGGTTGAAAAAAACCGCCGTAAAGGCTGGTGTCTGCGACGGCTTCATCGGCAACCGGATCCTCGCCACCTATCGCGGTGCGGCGGACAGGATGATCCTCGCCGGTGCCTCCCCTTGGGAGATCGACGCGGCGATCAAGGCGTTTGGCCTGCCCATGGGGCCGTTCGAGATGGGTGACCTGGCTGGTCTCGACATTGGTTTCATGACCCGGCAGCGCAAAGCGCCCGACCGCGACCCGCGCGACATCGTGCCCAAATGGGCCGATGCCATGTATCACAACGGTTGGCTGGGGCAGAAAACCGGACAGGGGTATTACACCTACGAGGGTCGCAAGGGTACACCGAACGACGCAGTGAAACCGCTGATCGACGAGGCCCGCGGCGACCGCCCGCAGCTCGACTTCACCCCGGAAATGATTCAGCGACGCTACATGGCGGCCATGGTCAACGAGGCCGCCAAGGTCGTCGGCGAAGGCATTGCCGCCCGTCCGCTCGATGTGGATGTGACGCTGCTCTATGGCTACGGGTTTCCACGCTGGCGCGGCGGCCCGATGCATTGGGCCGACAGCGTCGGGCTGGACGCGCTGCTCGACGACATCAAGGGCTGGGCCAAGGACGATCCCTATTTCTGGCAACCCGCTCCGCTGCTCGAACAGCTCGTGGCCGAAGGCCGCACCTTCTCCGACCTGAACGAGGCCTCAGCATGAGCCGCGCCGTCATCGTCTCCACTGCTCGCACCGCCATCGGCAAGGCCGCGCGTGGGGCGTTCAACCAGACCCACGGCGTCACGATGGCGGGGCATGTCGCCCGCCACGCCGTCGACCGCGCCGGGATTGACCCCGCCCTGATCGAGGACAGCATCTGGGGCACCGGCTATCCGGAGCATGTCACAGGCGGCAACCTTGGCCGTCAGGCGGTGATCCGTGCCGGGCTGCCCGTCACCATCGCCGGAACAACGGTGAACCGCTTCTGCGCCAGTGGCTTGCAGGCCATCGCCATGGGCGGTCGCGCCATCAATGAAGGCGCGCGCGCCATGTTGGTCGGCGGAGTCGAAAGCATCTCCATGAACCAGCCCACGCCGCGCCACGCCCGCGAGGCGTGGATAGAGGCCAACAAGCCCGACCTCTACATGACCATGATCGACACCGCCGACACCGTTGCCGCGCGCTACGGCATCTCGCGCGCGGCGCAGGATGCGCTGGCCGTCGAAAGCCAGCGCCGCACCGCCGCCGCACAGCAAGCCGGGCTGTTTGACGATGAAATCGTGTCAATCGACGTGACCAAAGCGGTGAAGGACAAGGAAACCGGCGAGGTCACGCATCAGGCGCTGACCCTGGCGCTGGACGAATGCAATCGCCCCGGCACCACGCTGGAAAGCCTCTCCGGCCTGAAACCAGTGATGGGAGAGGACAAGTTCGTCACCGCAGGCAATGCCTCGCAACTCTCTGACGGGGCCGCGAGCCTCGTGATGATGCACGAGGAGGAGGCCGCCCGCGCCGGCATCGCCCCGCTGGGCCGCTATCTTGGCTACGCGGTGTCAGGCTGTGAACCCGACGAAATGGGCATCGGCCCGGTCTTTGCCATTCCGCGGTTGCTGGACCGCCACGGGCTGACGGTGAGCGACATCGACCTGTGGGAGCTGAACGAAGCCTTCGCCTCTCAGGTCATCTATTGCCGCGACACGCTTGGCATCGACGACGCCAAGCTCAACGTGAACGGCGGCTCGATTTCCATCGGGCATCCGTTCGGCATGACAGGGGCGCGCATGACCGGGCACCTGCTGCGCGAAGGGCGTCGCCGTGGCGCAAAACTTGGCGTCGTCACAATGTGTGTCGGCGGCGGCCAAGGCGCGGCCGGCCTGTTTGAAATCTTCCAATAAGGGGTATCGAGATGGACCTTGGCTACACCGATGAGCAAAAGGCGTTCCGCGACGAAGTCCGCGCCTTCCTGAACGACGACCTGCCCAAACGCCTGTCCGACAAGGTTGCAGGCGGCAAGCGTCTGACCAAAGAGGATTACGAGGACTGGCACGCCATCCTCAACGAGCGGGGTTGGCTTGGGGTCAACTGGCCCAAGGAGCACGGCGGCACCGGCTGGAACGCCGTGCAACGCCACATTTTTGAGGAAGAAACCACCAAGGCGCACGCCCCGCGCATCGTACCCTTTGGCCTGGCGATGCTTGGCCCGGTGTTGATGGCCTTCGGCTCGGACGCGCAAAAGGCACACTACCTGCCGCGCATCCTGAACGGCGACGACTGGTGGTGTCAGGGCTATTCCGAACCCGGCGCCGGGTCGGATCTGGCCAACGTGCAGACCATGGCCGTGCGCGACGGCGACGACTACATCGTCAACGGGCAAAAGACATGGACCACGCTCGGCCAGCACGCCAACTGGATCTTTTGCCTTGTGCGAACGTCAAAGGAAGGCAAGCGGCAGGAGGGGATCTCCTTCTTGCTGATCGACATGAACACGCCGGGGATAGAAGTCCGCCCCATTGTGCTGATCGACGGCGAACCGGAGGTCAACGAGGTCTGGTTCAAGGACGTGCGCGTGCCTGCGGCGAACCTCGTAGGCGAGGAAAACAAGGGCTGGACCTACGCCAAATACCTGCTGACCCATGAGCGCACCAACATCGCCGGTGTGGGCTTTGCCCGCGCGGGACTGTCGGCGCTCAAACGCATCGCAGGCGGCCAGATGGAACATGGCAAGCCGCTGATCGAAAATCCCTTCTTTGCCGCCAAGGTGGCACAGGTGGAAATCGATCTGATGGCTATGGCGACCACCAATCTGCGCACCATCTCTGCCGCCGCCGAAGGACAGGCCCCCGGCGCCGAAAGCTCCATGCTCAAGGTCAAGGGCACCATCATCCGTCAGGAAATCAACGCTCTGGCCAAACAGGCGATTGGCCCCTTTGCCGCGCCATTCATCTCCGAGGCGCTGGACGAGGGCAGCAATGTTGAACCTGTCGGCCCCGATGCGGCGATGCCCGCCACGCAGGCCTATTTCAACAACCGCAAACTCTCGATCTACGGCGGCTCCAACGAGGTGCAGCGCACGATCATTTCCAAAACGATGCTGGAGCTCTGAGACATGGATTTCAACCTCACCGAAGAACGCCAGATGCTTCAGGACGGCCTGCGCCGCTATCTGGCCGACGCCACCGACCACGACAAGATCGCCACCACCACCGATGGCCCCACCGGGCTCGACACCCCACTTTGGGACGCGCTGACCGAAATGGGCCTGCCCGGCGCCATGTTCACTGAGGATCAGGGCGGCTTTGGCGGCGCCGGTTTTGACATCATGGTCGTGGCAGAGGAACTCGGCCGCGCAGGTCTGCCGACGCCGTTGATCGATTCCGCGCTGCTGTCGGGCACCGTCATTGCCCAGACGCGCCCTGATCTGGTGGAGGACCTTGTGGCAGGCCGCATCCTTGGCTTCGCCCATGCCGAAGCAGGAGCGCGCTATGACCTGTCGCATGTGACCACACGTGCCGAACGCACGGCCGACGGCTGGCGGGTCACAGGGACCAAATCGCTGGTACAGTTTGCGATGGCCGCTGATGGCTTTGTCGTCAGCGCGCGCACCTCGGGCGATGTGACATCGCAGGACGGCATCAGCCTGTTTCTGGTCCCCGGCGATCAGGTCACCCTGCGCGATTACCCGCTGAACGGCGGCGGTCGGGCGGCGGAGATGACCATCGACGCGACCCTGCCTGAAAACGCACTGCTGGGCGAGGCAGGCACTGCATACACGCTGCTGGACACCGCTCACGCCCGCGCCACCGCCGCGCAATGCGCCGAAGCGCTCGGCCTGATGGAAACCATCAAGACGCTGACCGTCGAATACCTGCAACAGCGCAAGCAGTTCGGCCAGCCCATCGGCAAATTTCAGGCGCTGCAACATCGTATGGCCGATGTGCTGATCGAGATCGAACAGGCGCGATCGAGCGTCATCAATCTTTGCGGCAATCTCGACCAACCAGAACGCGATCTGCATGTGTCTGCGACCAAGAACCTGATCGGCCGTGCAGCTCGTCTGGTGGTCGAAGAATCCATTCAGATGCACGGTGGCATCGGCATGACGCAGGAATATGCGCTCGGTCACTTTGCCAAGCGGCTGTCGATGATCGATCACCGCTTTGGCGACGTCGATTACCATCTGGAACGGTTCATCCGCCTGTCCATGGAACGGGCCGCATGATTGAACGGATCAATGGCGAAACCGGCACCCAGCGCACGCTGGGCTACACGGTCGAGGTCGGGCACCCGGACGGCGGCGCACGCTGCTGGCTGGACGTGTCTGACGCCCATGTGAACCGCCATGACGTGTTGCATGGCGGGATCGCGGCAACGCTGCTGGACAATGCCATGGGGGCAACGTCATCGCTGACCGCCGATGACACCGGGCGCGTGCCCTTTCTGACGATCTCGATGACAACGCAGTTCATGGCCCCTGCCTTTGCAGGGAAACGCGTGACCGCAGCGGGCCGCGTCACTGGCGGTGGGCGATCACTGCTGTTCCTCGCTGCCGATCTGATTGACGAAGACGGACGTCTCATCGCCTCTGCCACCGGGGTGTTCAAACGCGCGCGCCTCGACACCGGTGGCGACGCCTGAGGCATCCCGACGAACAGTTCGGCGCAGACACAATGCGCACACTCTGGGAGGAGTCATGACACACCATACTGCGCCAACGCGCATTCACCATTTGATCGACCACAACGCCGCCGTGCGCCCCGACGCCCCCGCCATCAAGGATTGCGACGGTCGTGTCTATTCATGGGCGGAGTATGCCAAGCTGACCGAAGACGCGGCACGCCTGCTGGCCAATCACGGTGCCGCTCCGGGCGAACGCGTTCTCATCGTGGGCGAAAACTGTCTGGCCTTGCCGGTGTTGATCAATGCGGCCTCGCGCATCGGCGCCTGGGCCGTGCCCGTGAACGCGCGCATGTCCGCGACGGAGGTTGCCCGCATCGCCGCCCATGCGCAGCCCGTGGTGACGCTGTTTACCAGCCACATTTCGCGCGAGGCCGCCAATCACGCAGGCGATGCGGCCCCCTGCCCCACCAGCTTTGGCGCGCTGCACGTCGTGCCCGGCCTGCCTGACCCCGAACCTGTGGTCGACAGCGCCGACACACCTGCGATCCTGCTCTACACGACCGGGACCACCGGCGACCCCAAAGGCGTCATGCTGTCCCACGCCAACCTTCTGTTCGCCGCCGACGCGTCGATGACCCTGCGCAGCCTCGTGCCCGAGGATCACGTCTACGGCGCGCTGCCGCTGACCCATGTGTTCGGCGTCGCCTCCATGATGATGGCCGCAGCATGTGCCGGGTCGATGATTGAACTGGCCACACGGTTCAATCCGGCAAAGCTGTTCGAAGCCCTGCGCGCCGGGGCCACCGTCATGCCCGCCGTGCCGCAGATGCACGCATTGCTCATGGCCCATGCCGAAGAGCTCGGCGAAACAACGCTCGGTGCGCCCCGCCTCCGCTATATTTCCTCCGGGGCAGCGCCGCTTGATCCCTCGTGGAAGCGCAAGGCAGAGGCGTTCTACGGCCTGCCGCTGCAAAACGGCTATGGCATGACCGAAAGCACCGCGGGCGTGACCGGGACCCGAAATGCGATTGGCGATCCCGACGCGTCCGTCGGCCCACCTTTGCCCGGCTGCGAGGTCAGGCTGGACCTGACCTTTGGCGAAGACCCGGAAGTCGGCGAGGTCCTCACCAGAGGGCCGCATGTCATGGTTGGGTACTTCCGCAACCCATCCGCCACGGCGCAGACGGTTCAGGACGGTTGGCTGCGCACCGGCGATCTGGGCCGCATTGATCCGCAAGGGCGCCTGCACATCGTCGGTCGGTCAAAAGAGCTGATCATCCGCGGCGGTTTCAACGTCTATCCGCCAGAGGTGGAGGCCGCTTTGAACGACCATCCAGACGTGGTGCAATCCGCTGTCATCGGGCGGAGCCGCGGCGGTGACGAAGAGGTCATCGCCTTCGTCCAGCCCCGTGCCCCCGGGGTGGTGGATCCGGAGACCCTGCGCAGTTTTGCCGCCGACAGGCTGGCTGGGTACAAACGCCCCAGCCGTATCTTCGTGGTAGACAGCTTGCCGGCTGCGGCCACGGGCAAGATCCTCAAACACCAGTTTGCCAAGCATTTTGTCGACCTGCTGGCGGAAGAGGATCAGCCTTCCGTCTGAGCGTCGTAAGCCGCGACGATGGTTTTGGCACGGTCTTCGACCTCCCCGGCGGACAAGCCAGGGGTATAAAGCGCCGTGCCAATGCCAAAGCCATCTGCACCGGCCTTGATCCATTCGCCAAAGTTATCGGTCCCCGCGCCACCAACGGCAAACACAGGCACCTCCTTGGGCAATACGGCCCGCATCGCCTTTAGCCCGGCGGGCCCAATCAGAGAGGCAGGAAATATCTTAAGCCCGTCTGCGCCCGCCCTGAGGGCAGAGAATGCCTCCGTGGGAGTCATAACGCCGGGATAGCTGGCAAGGCCCAAGGCTTTGCTGCGTGCAATGACGTCCGTGTTCGCATCCGGGGATACGATCAATCGACCGCCTGCTGCGGCGACGTCGTTCACTTGGTCCACACTCAAGACGGTCCCTGCCCCGATCTGCGCCTGGTCACCGAACTTCTCGACCATCAAACTTATTGATTTCAAAGGCTCCGGTGAATTCAGAGGCACTTCGATGCGGTCAATGCCGCTGTCTATGAGCGCCGCCGTGATGTCTAACGCTTCGCTGGGTCTCAGACCTCTTAGGATGGCAATGATTGGTCTGGACACGATGAAGGCTCCTGTTTTGCGTCGCAATTTTACGTCAAGTAATTGATATTACTTGATAAACGGCAATATCTAAGTGTCATGCTGCGAACTTGGATCTTGGTGAGTGTATAGTTTGTGACAAAAGCTGGCGCCAGTTCAAACTGCCATTCTCTATGTCTCTGACAAGGGCCAAGGCATAACGTCTCGCATTGCGCACCTTGTCGCCACGTTCCAAGATGTATCCCAACAACAGGAAGCTCATAGCGGGTCCTTTGGCGCATAGCTTTGGCCAGATCTGTGTGAGACCCAAACATGAGGCTATGTGTTCCAATCTGTCAGCGCATTCGCGTTGTGTTGTAGCGGTTCTTATTTCGGCACACAGGGTTGGGAATGACGCTTTTACGGTGTTCTCGTCCAAATGGATATCTGATGTGTTTGTCGAACTTACTGATGGGTTTAATTCTGGTTCTTTGTGCCCCTCAACCTTAGTGTCTGGGACCATCAATTTGGCAGCTTCGGGATCGTTATCCTCAGGCTTACCCACGACTTTCTTTGATAGCGTTTTCAGCAGTTCGTTCAGGGCATCCTCACATGGAGCGCGTCGCAGGAGACGTGCGGCGTGTTGGTAGAAGGCATCATCTTTCGAAAGACCCATAGTGTTCTTGACATGGGCCAGTGCGAGGGCACAGCGGTCCCTGAGCGTGCGCAAACGCTCCGCGAACACCGCATACTCTTCTGCAATGTCTGAGAGCTCTTGGTGACGGTCCACCATAGGCAGGACACTCAAACCGCTGGCCAGGACCACCCTGCCCTTCCGGTCTCTGCGGGCCCAACGTTTTCCATTGCCGCTGCACACGCGCTCCACGAGCCCGAGATCCACCAGCCGAGAGATATGGCGCTCCACGGTTTGGACGCTTACATGGGCGCGTTCAGCAAGGCTAGCGTTCGAGGCGAAACAAATGTGAGTATCTACCTTAGCTGGGCTGACGCGATCAGCCCGCATGAAAGACAGCATCGCGCGCAACAGCGTCAATGACGTTGACTTTAGCCCAAGCGGCACGCGGGCGGCTTCCACGGTTCGAAGCAGATACCATTTGTCTGGGGCCGTTACGGATCCGTTGGACACAGCACTGTAGTGCCCTGCCGATGCGACAGAGCTTCCCCCATTGGGGGGCATTCCTGAAAATTTGGTCATATTTGGCCAGCAGGCAAAGAAATCCCGTCCGCACAGGTGCGTTTTTTCTTGTTCAGTGATTCGAGTGCTGCTAACCTCTAGGTGTCAAGCTAAGGGCGCTTTCAGCGCTACAGCCCTCGAAGCCTCCGGTTTCGGGGGTTTTTCTTTACTTTGCATCCTCCTTTCTGCTCTTCCTCGATGTTTGATTTCAGTCTTCTGGATCGTTTACAGCTGTAAACGACCGGAACTGATCCTGAATGATTCGATCGATATTAGCGTCCAACCACTGGCCAAATTCTGCGTTGGCCCCTGTTTTGGCGATGGATACTGATACCGCGCCGCGCCCGGATTTCACGATCACGCCCTCAACGGGCGTTGTTTCGCGGCTTTGAGTTGGCCGCGCACCGCGCCGTGAGATCTCTTTCAAAAGCTCGTCCAGACGCTCGTCAGAAGATGCCTCTTTGATCTTGGCGAGGATCGCGATGGCCGCGCTCTCGGTCACCTTTGCCGCGACAAAGGCTTCGGCCAAGGCGGTCCATTTCGGTCGGCCCGATTTTGGCGCTGCCCCGATTTCGTCGCCTACCGCGTCTGGCACGTTGTCAGTCACTTTCGTGAGGTGTGACAACTGCGGGGCGCTGAGGCCAAGAACCTTGCGGGCTGTTTTGGAGTCGTGTCCCGCAGATAAAATGACAGCCGCAAACCTCGCCTTTTCGTAAAACGACAGATTGCGCCGCGCCGCGTTCTCCAGGCCTTTGGCCAGCAAAGCGGCGGCATCGTCGAGGTCCTGCACGTTGGCACGGACTTTGACGCCGAGTTCTCGACATGCTGCAAGACGGCGCCTGCCGTAGATGACTTCGAACCGCCCCTCGGTCCCAGTGCGCCTGACAAGGATCGGGACTTGCTGACCACCGTCACGAATGCTGTCGACGAGTGCATCAAAGCCCTCCCCGTCGTCCTCGGATTTTACAACTGTAAACCCTTCCATCCTGTCCTTGGGTCCCCAGTCGTCGATCATCGCGGGGTCGATCTCTCGTATGGCGGACAAAGATCCCTGAAGCGCGCCAAGCGCCGGGGCGCTGGATCGGGTCGGGCGCTCCTTGCTTGGGCCAGAGCGTGCAATCGTGTTGGCAATGCCGGACATGCCGCCAAGAGTTTTACGTGCCATCAGCTACGCCCCCATGCTTTCTGGACCATTGTTTCAATCTCGAGACCGACAGCATCCATCGACTGCTTGGCGCGATCATACGTGGCGCGCGTCATGTCTGATCGGACGACTTCGTAAATGGATTGCTTTAGCATCGTCGCGTCGCTGATCGCGGTGGACTTCAACGCGGTGGAGGACATGACGCGATCTTGAAACAGCGCGCGCATGAAGCTGGTCAACTGCTGCGAAGGAACGTCCGTGGGTTCGTCCCGAGTGATCAAGAACCGAAAGTTGTCGTAGTGCAGTTTGGCGCCGGCGTCTTCGATAACGCCCATGTAGGCTCCGACGAGCTCCATGAACTGAGCGGTTGAGGACACATCCAACATGGATGGCGTCAATGGCACGATCAACGATGTGGCGGCTGCCATGCCGGATATTGTCAAGAACCCAAGCTGCGGCGGGCTGTCCATCAGGACGATGTCGTAATCCGCTTCGACTTGCTCCAGTGCTGATCGGATCCGGGTAAAGAACGGTTGATCTGGCGCAGAGTGAACCGCGGATTCCGTCTCGAATTCCGACAACATCAGGCGGGACGGGGCCAGCGATAGCCCCGGGAAATACGTCTCTTGGATGACGTCGGCCAAAGGCACCGGGTCCTCGTATCGGATGGCGTCATACATGGTGAGGCCGTCGAATTCGATCTCCGGAGAAATGCCGCACATCGACGTCAAAGACCCCTGCGGGTCGAGGTCCATCACCAGTACTTTGTAGCCGCGAAGGGTCAGGTAGTGCGCCAGGTGGATCGTCGTGGTGGACTTGGACGATCCGCCTTTGAAATTCATCAGCTGCCAAACCTGTAGCTTGTCGCCATCGCGCCGGCCGGGAAGATACCGGCCTTTCTTACGAGACGTGGCTTCCAGAATGTGGCGCGCCTCGCGCAGTTCGGTCACGGAATAATACCGGCGTCCGCCGCGAATGTCAGCGGGCTCGGGCAAGGTCTCTTCGGCGTGGGCCTTGCGGAGGAATTGAGCCGACACCCCCAGAAGCTCTGCCGCCTCTGGTGCAGAAAACGCGCGCAACGACTTTGTGTTGTCCGGCGCGAACGCAGACATGAGGTGTTCGCGGATTGCGCTTGTGAGGCGCTCTGATATATCCGTTGCCAACTCTGACGGACGGTCTGCTTCGATGGGTGTCACCGGAATCATGTAGTTGCCCCAATTTGCCGATTGTGGCCTTTTTCGCGCCACTTGGGGATAAAAGGTTCGATTCAGAGGTCTAAGTCAATGGGTTTTTGTCGAAATAGTGACTATTTCGCCTTAAATGCAATGGCTTCCGTTGCGAGGTCCGGCGTTTACAGCTGTAAACAATTCGGCCGAGACACCGCTTTCTGCCGCTCTTTAGGCCCGTGATCGCATTCAGATTTACCCGGACCTTCGAATTTCGGGTGAAGTCTCTAAAGGGCGGGAAAGCAGATGAGGTTCGCTAAGCATGAAAATCGCTTCCGAAGAAGTGGTTCGGTTGCTCATCCGGAATTTTTGTCAGGCGTTATGAGGCGTGGTGCAGAGACTTCGCAACACGGTGCGAGGTGGTGATGTCAGTTTACATTGGTCCCTGTCGTCTGCGGCTTGCCGCGCATGCGTACCTGAGCGCTTTGAAGCCAGGCGAAGGGTGTCGGTTTTGGCCTGCCACGCTCTTACCGAGATTGCATTATAGCGCCGATTTTGATACCTATTTCAATGATAGTCGGAGGTTTACCAATGGAATTGCGGCGTCTGACATACTTTCTAGCGGTGGCGGAAGAGCTGCATTTCGGACGCGCCGCGTCCCGTCTCGAAATCGCGCAGCCCCCTTTGTCACGACAGATCGCTGCGCTTGAAGCCGACATTGGCACATTGTTATTCGACCGCTCGCGTAGCCAAATCCGGCTGACCCAGGCGGGGACAGTGCTGGAACGGCATGCGCGCGTGCTCGTTGACCGATTGGAAGCCGCGTATAAAGAGACGCGGCTGGTGGGCGACGGCGGGGCAGGGCGGTTGCGTGTGGCGTTTGTGGGATCCGCGTCGCACGGCGTATTGCCGAACCTGATAAAGTCGTATCGCTCTCACTTTCCGAAAGTGGAACTGGCGCTTTCGGCTATGAACAATGCAGAACTGCACTCTGCCTTGGTGCAGCGAGAGATCGACTTGGCCGTTGCGCGCCCGTCCCTGAAGGACGATGAGTTGCGCGCGGAAGTATTGGTGCACGAGGAGCTGATACTTGCGTTGCCGGATAATTCGGATGTGGCGTCACGTGACCCGATCGCGTTGAAAGACCTCAGCGACCAGACCTTTGTTCTGTATCCGCGCAGGCCGCGCCCATCTTACGCTGACTCCGTATTGGATATTTGCCGAAAGGAAGGGTTTGAGCCTGCCGCGTTGGAATTGGCGCAGGATTTTCAGACGGCAATCAGTCTTGTGTCCGTGGGTGTGGGGATTTCCGTGGTGCCGGAAAGCGTGTCTCAGACCTCGCGCCCTGGCGTGGTGTTTCGCCGGTACGAAGGGTTCAATCCGGGAACGGGGCTTACCATTCACGCACGACGCGACAACCAGTCGGCGCAGGTCTCACAGTTCATGGACGTGACGCGGAAATTTGTACGCAAGCGCTGAGAAAGGCGCTTGCGACGGTTGAGTATGCCTAAGGCAAAGAAACAGGCGCGGGGCTGTCAGGGCTTGCGCGTCGCGTCGTCGAGTGCGTCGCGGTCTATTTCTATGCCCAAGCCGGGTCCAGCGGGTAGGTGGATGTGGAAGTCCTGAAAATGCAGGCCGCTTTTGGCCAGATCATTCTTCAGGATGCGCGGCCCGAAGTGTTCGCAGCCCCATTCCAGCTGTGGCAGAGTGGCGAAGACCGCCAGATGCGCGGCGGCCCCGATGCCGGATTCGAGCAGGCAACCGCCGTATAGCTCCATTCCGAAGGCGCTTGCCACGGCCGCAGCGCGTTTCATTTCCATCAGTCCGCCGGATTTCACCAGCTTGAGGGAGTAGACCGAGCCCGTAGCGGCGGTTGCGTTTTGCACGAGCTCTTGCGTGGAAAACGCGGCCTCGTCAGTCATGATCGGGATTGGCGAGCGCTGAGCGACGCGCGCGGTGGCGTCGAGCAAGCCTGGTTTTAGCGGCTGTTCGATCAGAGCGATGCCCATGTCCGCCAGTTCGGGCGCGTAGCGGATAAAGGTGGCCTCGGTCCATCCCTGGTTGATATCCACGACCATCTCCGTGCCCTCGGGCATGGATGTCATGATCTTGCGCAGACGGATCATGTCCTGCTTGGGATCATAGAAGCCCAGCTTGATCTTGAACCGGCGATGCTCACGGGCGGCCAGTTTGGTGCGGGCTTCTTCGATTTCCTGATCGGCATCGCCCGAGGCCAATGCCCACAGGACCTCTATCTTGTCGCGGACCGGACCACCGAGGAATGTTGTCGCCGGCAGGCCCATGGACTTTCCGGCGGCGTCATAAAGCGCGCTTTCGATTGCGGCGCGGGCGGAGGTGTTGCGGCTGACGGCCTTTTTCATCCGCAGAGCGTTCGCCTCGAATGCCTGTGCAGGTTGTCCGATCAGCGTGGGGGCGAGGTAGGTGTCGATGTTGGCCTTGATCGCCTCGACGCTTTCCTCTGACCAGCGGGGGCCGCCGAGGGTGCTTGCCTCGCCCCAGCCTGTCGTACCGTCGGCCAATGTAGCCTCGACGATCACGAAGGACTGGTGAGTGATTTCCGTGTTGGAGAGCTTGTGTCGCCGGGTCGTGATACAGTCGACGATGCGCGTTTCGAGGGATGTGATCGCCGTCTTTTGCGCGGCGATGCCGTCGATGTCTAACACCTCTGCGGTGCGGGGTGCGCTCATGTCCGGCT
The DNA here is from genome assembly GCF_040148795.1 of Sagittula sp. NFXS13. NCBI lineage: Bacteria > Pseudomonadati > Pseudomonadota > Alphaproteobacteria > Rhodobacterales > Roseobacteraceae > Sagittula > Sagittula sp. NFXS13. The sequence continues at coordinate 109,497 of NZ_JAGEMH010000006.1, read as the reverse complement.
CCTGTCGGTTGGTCTGATGGCCCGTTGTATGGGCAGGTGTCCGCGCGCCGCCGGTGTGACTGCGCGCGGGTCTGTAGGTTTACTCGGCCGCCATGGCAAGAGATTGTTCGGCAAGGACAAAATCGAACTTCACATAAAGATCTGTGCCGTGATCTGCGCCGGTTTTCTGGAACTCACCGATGAGGTTTTCCTTCACCGCGAAGACGGAATCGTTGTCGAGGTAGTCCGAGGACGAGTCGTAGAGTTGCGAAATCAGCGTGCGGTAGCCGTCCTTTGCGATCATCACGTGGATGTGGCCCGGGCGCATGGTGTGGTGACCCATGTAGGAAATCATCTCGCCCGCGGTCCAGTCGGAGGGGATCGGATAGGGCACCGGGCGGATGGCGCGACAGGCGTAATATCCATTTTCATCGGTCTCGAAGCGACCGCGCAGGTTGTAATCGGGCTGTTCGGGATCGTGGTTTTCATACAGGCCATTGGGCGCATCTTCCCAGATGTCGATAACGGCCTGCTTTACCGGGTTGCCCTGAGCGTCCTTTACGTAACCCTCCATAAAGACGGTTTCTTCGGTGTCGAAGCTCTTTTGCACGATTGACGCGCCATGCGGCAGGACGGGTGCGTTTTCGCGGAAAAACGGACCAAGCACCGTGCCGGTGGTTTCACCGTTGGGTGTGGGGTTCGACAGCATGTCGCACAGCACCTCGACGCCCAGGATGTCCCCCAGCAGGATAAACTCCTGGCGTTTGTCCGAGCAGACCGCCCCGGCGCGGGCGAGGAAATCACAAGCTTGCATGAACTCTGCGTGGGTGAGGTTCACGTCCTTGCAGAAGCCGTGCAGATGCTTGACCAATGCGGTCATGATGTCCTTCTGGCGGTCGGGAATGTCTTGGCTGGCACCGATCGCCTCGACGACGACATCGGTCACGTTCTCTACGGTCACGTTACGCATTGGGTTCCTCCTCCTAAGCGTCAAACACAGGCCAGCCTTCAAACACCGGTCGTGCTTTGATAGGCAGACTGTGCACGTCAGACGGGTATCTGGGAAGAGACGCCGGAGGTATGGTGCGATATCGAAAAGGTCTCAGATGTGACGCCTTGGCGGGTATGAAGAGGTATTGTTTCATACCTTGCAGAGCCTGTCGCAGACGTCATGTTCTGCACGGACGAAACGGAGGCGCCTCATGCACGACACGCTCAAAGAGATTCAGGCAGGCTTGGACCGCAGTCCGCATCTGCATCGGATTGGGGCGCTGTTCTCGGAAACAGTGTTGCTGAAGGTGGATGGGCAGGAGTTCTACCTGGTCTTCGAAAAGGGGCGGATTGACCGCATCGTCGAAGGCCCGTCCAAGAAGACGCCTTACCGCTTTGGTTTTGTGACCGACGCCGAAGCACTGCGGGCCTTTTGGCAGCCACTGCCTGCGCCGGGCTTTCACGACATCTTTGCCATGGTAAAGATCGGCCGCGCTGACATCGTGGGTGACATGCTGCTGCTGGTGAAAAACTTGCGGTTTTTCAAAGAGGTTCTCGCCTTGGGACGTGAAGGAGTTGCCGCATGATCGAGCAAATTTGCGGGCGCTATGTCACGGTAGAGATCGCCGGTCGTCAGCAGCGCATCTATTTCGAAGAAGCGGGGCAGGGCCGTCCGGTGCTGTGTCTGCACACCGCCGGATCGGACACGCGGCAGTGGCGGCATATCCTGAACGATGCCGAGATCACGGCCACCAACCGTGTCATTGCCTTTGACATGCCATGGCACGGCAAGAGCCTGCCGCCCGAAGGGTTCCAGACCGAGGAATATCTGCTGTCCACGGAAGTCTACATGGAAACCGTGCTGGCCGTGGCGCGCGCGCTGGACCTGGACCAGCCGGTCCTGGCGGGCGTGTCCATGGGCGGGCGCATTGCACTGCAACTGGCGGTGCATCATCCGGACGCCTTCAGCGGGTTCCTTGCGATCGAAGCCAGCGACTTTCAGCCCGCCTGGTACGACATCGACTGGTTCCACCGGCCTGATGCTCATGGCGGCGAGATGGGCGCGGCGCTGGTCAGCACCAATATCTCTCCACATGCGCCTTTGGCCGAGCGTTGGAACACGTTGTGGATGTTCCAGCAAAGCGGGCCGGGCGTGTTCAGGGGGGATCTGTCCTTCTATACGCAGGACGATAGCCTTGTGGGCCAATTGCACCGGATCGACACGGCCAAGACGCCAGTGCACTTCATCGTCGGCGCATATGACTTCACCTGCACCCCCGAGGACGCGAAACGTACCGCCGATCAGATCGACGGGGCGACCCTGTCAATCATGGAAGAAGTCGGCCATTTTCCGATGAGCGAACATCCGGACGGGTTCCGTCCGTTCTTTGTCGACGGATTGGCGCGGATGCCGCAACCACAGGCGCAAATCGCAGGGTAAGTCAGACCCCATAAGGGGGCAGGCTGGTACATTTCGCCTGCCTCGTTAAATGCGGTCCTCGGCAATCGCATTGAGTGTTGCCGCCAATAGCAAAGTCATCACCGTCAGCAGCCCGCTGGCGGCGCTGATCGGCTATGCAGTCCGACTTTTGGACTAAAACCCGGCAACGTCCTTATGCGCTTTGCTCACCGTGCCGTCAGTGTCGGTCATGGTGACATCGACGGACCGTGTGCGGCCCGGCACGGACAGGCCGAGCGAGGGGTTTTCTGACAGGGATATAGAACCGGTCACATCCACATATCCCGCGCCGTCAACGTCGATCTGCACATCTTCGACATAGCGCATGGGGATATACAGAAGGCTGATCTGGTCCATCTGCATTCCGGAGTGAGAGGGGTGTTGGATGTCCAGATCCAGCCGCTTGTTCCGCGAGGCCAGCATAGCCAGTCGGTCTGTCGGGCCTCCGGGCAGCAGGTCCCCCACGTTCAGGTCCATGTTGCCCAATGTGGCCAGCGCCTCTGCCGGGTCGGTGCCCGGAGGCGCGGCGCAGGCCCCGGTGCCAGAGGTTTTTACGAAACCTTCAACCATCCAAAGCCTGCCGTCGGTGGTTTCTGCCACCACATGCAGCGGCGTGGGTCCGTTCACCCGCATGGTCACGTCAAAGAAGAACGATCCCTGCGGCTGATCCATGGTGAACACGGCTGAGACCGGCATGGGATTTTCGTCCAGAACAAGTGTGACCTCGCCAAGAGTCAGCCCTTCGGGCGCGCGGATCATGGCGGCGATCTGGGTGCGGGCGTCGTCTGGCGTGCGGTACGGCGCGTCGAGCGCGATCATATCGGAACCGTCCAGCAAAGCCCTCTCGCCCCAGACTTGAGGCGCGAGATCATCCCATGTGTCGGCCCAGGCGGGCAGGGCGGTTATCGCGACCAGAGCAATCGGCAACAGTTTCATTCCGTATCCTCCCTGATGAACACGCCAAAGGCACGCGGCCCGTCGGCGGTGTCGATCTGATCCACCATCTCCAGCGTTTGCGCGTCGATCACGCTGACCGAATTTTCGAACCAGTTTGCCACGACGAGGCGCGCGCCATCGGATGTGGTGTCGATTCCTTCCGGGTACTCTCCCACAGCAATCTTGCGCAGGTGTTGAAGCGTGTCGAGCGCGATGACGCTGACGGAATCTTCGTATTGGTTGGTGACAAAGGCGCGTCCCTTGGCAAACGCCACGCCATAGGGCCGGGTGCCCACAGGCACTGTGGCCAATATCATGCCGGTGTCGGGCTCCAAAACAGTGACGTCGTTGGAGCCGACATTGCCGACAAACAGCCGGCCCTCCGGGCCAAAGCGCAAGCCAAAGGGGCGGGAGCCGACTTTGACCGTCCGGTGCAATTTCAGGCTGTCGGCGTCGAACACCGACACCTGATCGGCATCCTTGTCCGCCGAAGCGAGCCAGCGGCCATCGGGGGACAGGGCAAGCCCGGCAGGGGCGGTGCCGGTGATGAGTTCGGTGACATGGGCGAGGTCGGTGGTCAAAACCCAGATGCGGGCGTTGTACCAATCGGTGACGAACAGCCGGGCGCGCGGCGCGTCCAGAACGATGCCAATCGGGCCGCCGTCCAGCACGATGTCCGCCTGCACCACGCCGTCGGGACCATATCGGCGCACCGTTGCGTCATCGGGTGACACGGTAAACACCGAACCGTCGGATGCTACGGCCACGCCTGCGGGTTTTCCCGGCACGTCCCAGGTGGCGCGCGTCTCTCCCGTGTCGAGGTCCAGCACGCTGAGCGCGTTGCCGTTCTGACAGGTGACATAGGCAAGATCCCCCGCCGCCACGGAGGTGGCCGCGAGGGTCAGGATCAGGGCAAGATCAGCTCGCCGCACCGAACCGCTCAACCAAAGCGTCGAGACCAAGTTGGTAAACAGCAGTCACGGCAGCCAGCGCGGCCTCGTCGTTGAGGTCCTCGGGGGGCTCGTTGTTGGGATAGCCGCGATAGAACGCACCGCGCCATTCAAAGATCGACCCGCCGCCGTCGCGCGGTTTCACCGTCACGTGGGACGAATAGTTGGTGACCGGCAGCACCGCTACGTCGTCCTCGCGAATGCGGTAGGAGTAGCTCATCTTCTCGTCGGAGAACTTGTAGAGCACCTCTTTGAGCGTCGGGCCGTCGGCGCCCTGATCGGACAGGTACAAATCACGCGTGGCGTCGATCTCGTTGCCGTTCTCTCCGGTCGAGGAAACCACAGCCGGGTGCCAGGACATGTCCTGGAAATCGCCAACGGCGGCCCAGACCTCTGCCGGATCGGCGGCCAGTTCGGTGGTCATCGTCACTTTTTGGCGCGACGGGCCGTGGGCCAGCGCCACGGCGGGCATGGCTGTGACCGCCGCTGCGGTCATCAGGAAATGGCGTCTTTTCATTGTTCCTCCCCATCGAAAAAAGCCGTTTTTAGGATGTAGCGCATCCCACGCATCCATGAGGCATCGGTGTTGCCGCGGATGTCCACCACGCGGCCCTTCACCGTCTCGCCGCTCGACGCGTCCCGCAGTTGCAGGTTCACCGTCAAGATCAGGTTTGAGATCTTCTGCACCTCGCCCACCAGCGCGTAATCCGCCCCAAGGTCGGTGGCCATGCGGGCGTCGCAGCCATAGCATTTCGCCGGATTGACCACGCGATCCAGCCTGTCCTGCACCGGCGCAAGATCAAGCAGTTCCCAGCCCTCTGCGGTGAACCTTTCGCGGACCAGCTCTTCGAGCATATCGCGGCGAACGAGTTCGGCAGGGTCCTGTCCAGCAGCTTCTGTCTGGATCGAATTGTCCAATAGATGGATCCCGAAAAACGCAACTTTTTCCCCGGCGGTGCAGGGCACTGCAAGGGTCAGCAGCGGGACAAGCAAAAGAGTGGTCAGCAGGCGGGCCATAGGCTCCTTCTCAGAAAATCTCTTAGAAATTAAGAGTCGTATACAATGGTGTCCCGGCTAGGCTGAGTGAACAACCCGACCAAAAGTATCGGTTGTAACGGTGTCTGTTTTTGTCAGGTTTCGATGAGGGAGCCTGACATGCCAACAGCAGGCCGGGGAGGATGATTTGATACGAATGTGCGCACCGCTTTTGGCGGCCGGTCTATATTGTATGAGTGCGCTTCAGGCCGCCGCTGTCGAGGTCGAGGCCGCCGTTCTGCGGATCGACTACCAGCGGCTTTTGCCGATTTCTCGGTATGACCTGAAAGCCGAGGACCTTGGCTTTGCCGGTGCGGCGCTGGCCGATGAGGACAACAACACGACCGGGTCGTTCCTCGGGCATACGTTCGAGACGCAAACGGTGGCCACCGCGCCGGACGGCGCTGATGCCGCAATGGATGCGCTGCTGGCCGATGGGGTCAAGCTGATCGTCGTGATGGCCGAGGCAGAGGATCTGTTGCGCCTGACCAAAAAGGCTGCGGCGCAGGATGCCATTGTGTTCAACGCCACAGCGCCCGACACGTCGCTGCGGGATCAGGGCTGCAACGCCAATCTGCTGCACATTGCGCCGTCCAATCAAATGAAAACCGACGCCGTGGCGCAATTCGCCAAGTGGAAGCAATGGGACCGCTGGTTCCTGATTTACGGGTCTAACCCGGCGGACCTTGCGCTGGCCGAAAGCTATCGGCGGTCGGCGCGCAAGTTTGGCGCTGACATTGCCGAGGACCGCATGTTCGAGGATCCTGGCGGCGCACGCCGCACGGACTCAGGCCACGTTATGGTGCAGCGACAGTTGCCGTTGGACACCCAGGGCGCATCGCGGCACGACGTGGTGATCGCCGCCGATGCGACGGATTACTTCGCGCGTTACCTCAGCTATAACCTGTGGGACCCGCGTCCGGTTATGGGCTCCGGCGGGTTGCGGCCCGTCAGCTTTCACGGCGCGCATGAGGCTTGGGGGGCGACGCAGTTTCAAACCCGGTTCGAGGCGCTGACCCGGCGCTATGTGCAGCCGGAGGATTACAACGTCTGGCTTGCCCTGCGCGTTGTGGGGGAGGCGGTCACGCGCGCCTCGACCAACGATCCGCAAGCGCTCCGTGACTATGTGCTGTCGGACGCCTTTGAACTGGCGGCCTTCAAGGGGCAGGCGGTCACGTTTCGCCCGTGGAACGGACAGCTCCGCCAGCCGATCATCCTGTACGACGGCATGATTACTGTCTCCGTCAGCCCACAGGACGGGTTTCTGCATCAGGTCACCAGCCTCGACACGCTGGGTCTGGATGAACCGGAATCCGCCTGCACCGCATTTCAGTGAGGACATCATGAAACAATTCCTGCTTGCCACCGCTCTTGCGACCCTTGCCGTGCCTGCCTTGGCCGGGAAAGCCTTTGTCACCAACGAGCGGGGCAACACTGTCACCGTCGTGGACACCGAAACATGGGAGGTTCTGGAAGAGTTTTCTGCCGGCAACCGCCCGCGCGGTATCACCGTGTCGCCTGATGGCAAACATTTGTATGTCTGCGCCTCCGACGACAACCTTGTGCGGGTGTTCGACACCGAAACCTACGAGGAGCTGCCGAGCCTGCCCTCCGGTCCCGACCCGGAGCTGTTCATCATCGAGCCCTCGGGCAAGCGGCTGTATATCGCCAACGAGGACGACAACCTGGTGACGGTGACGGACACCGAAAGCCGCACCATTCTGGCGGAGGTGCCCGTGGGCGTCGAACCAGAAGGCATGGGCATGTCGCCGGATGCCAAATGGGTGGTGAACACGTCGGAAACGACGAACATGGCGCACTTCATCTCCACCGAGGATTACAAGATCAAGCACAACGTGCTGGTCGATCAGCGCCCGCGCTACGCGCAATACACTGACGACGGCACTCGGTTGTTCGTCAGCTCGGAAATCGGCGGGACGGTGTCGGTCATGGACATTGCCGAGGATGGCGCACCTACGCTGATCAAGAAGATCGGCTTTGAAGTTCCGGGCGTTCTGCCGGAATGGTTGCAGCCCGTTGGGGTGAAGGTCACGCCGGATGGCTCTCGAATTTTCGTCGCACTTGGACCGGCCAACCGGGTTGCGGTCGTTGATGGAGAGACGCTGGAAGTCGACAAATACATCATGACCGGGCAGCGGGTCTGGCAGCTCGATTTCACGCCGGACAACAAATACCTGCTGACGACCAACGGCAATTCCAACGACATTACCGTCATCGACGTGGACCAGGAAAAGGCGATCAAATCCGTGCAGGTGGGCCAACAGCCCTGGGGCGTGGTGACGATCGAATGAAACAAGTTTTGGGAGGATATATGTTCAAGAGATGTGCCGCCGCCGCGGTGGCTTTGATGCTGGGGGGGCCTGTGATGGCCGCGCCCCTGTGTGATGAGATGGGCTTTGCCGGGCTGTTGGCGTCTTGCAACCGTGGAGAGGACATCATGCTCACGCTGTCCTCGGGCAAACCGCTGGGCGAGGACACGGTGCTGCAGTCGGGCGCGTATTACACGCTGGTGATCGAGGCGGACGGCTCCGCCGAACTGGCCGTGGAAGGGCCGTCGTTTTTCCGCGCGATCTGGATGAATGAAATCGTCATCAACAAGATTGAAATCCGCCCCATGGCCATCGATTCCATCGAGTTCGACAAGGCGGGCGTGGCAGAGCTGTCCTTTGTCGCGATCAAGCCGGGGCGTCACACGTTGCGGATTCCCGGCTCCACCGGCGAGACACAGCAGATCACACTGTCCATTCGATAACTTTTACGGGAGGAACACATATGAAACGTTTTGCAACCGCAGCCCTGATCCTGGGCCTTGCTTCGCCGGTTTTCGCAGAGAGCCACGCAGAGATGGAGATTCCGCAGGAAACGGTCGACGCAATCATGTCGATGCTGACGGATATGGAATGCCAGATGGCGCCGGACGATATCGAAATGGAAGACGGCGGCTACGAGCTGGACGACGTGATCTGCAAGGGCGGCGATCAGTTCGACATTGAACTCGACGCCGACCTGAACGAGGTTGGCCGTCGCGCCGAATAAGACCAAAGCATCGGGTGCAGTGCGCTGCACCACCGCTAAGTTGAAGCTGGGGGAGGGCGACCTCTCCCAGCTTTTTTCAGAGGATGTCCAAGGGGAGGAAGACATGTTCGACTTTATCAAAGGCGCGGCCGCCGCGCTGGTGCTGGCCACGCCTGCGATGGCGCAGGACATGCCGACCATCCGCGCTGCCGTACTAAAGATCGGGACCGTGAACTGGGAGCTCAAGACCATCGTCGATCAGGGGTTCGACGAAAAACACGGCTTCACCTTGGACATTGCGCCCTACGCCGACAATGGCGCGACCCGTGTGGCGGTCGAGGGCGGCGAAGCCGACATGGCCGTGGCGGACTGGATCTGGGTCGCGCGGCAGCGTGCTGCGGGCAAGGATTACGTCTTTATCCCCTATTCCAAAGCAGTCGGCGGGTTGGTGACACCGGCTGATTCGAGCGTGACGTCGCTACAGGATCTGGCCGGGTCCAAGGTCGGGATTGCCGGTGGACCGCTCGACAAAAGCTGGCTGATCCTGCGCGCTTATGCACAGCAGGAATACGGCATGGACCTGAAGGCCGAGACCGAGCAGGTTTTTGGCGCGCCGCCGCTGATCTTCAAGGCGGGGCTTTCCGGAGAAACGCAAGGCGCGATCAACTTCTGGCATTTTTTGGCCAAGATGAAGGCCGCCGGCATGAAGGAGGTGATCTCTGTCGCGACAGCGGGTGAAGCGCTGGGTCTGAACCCCGACACGCCTTTGCTGGGGTACTATCTCAAACAGAGCTTTCTGGACGAGAACCCCGATCTGGCGCAGGCCTTCTATGACGCATCGCGCGATGCAAAGGATCTGCTGGCCAGCGACGATGCTGCGTGGGACGCAATCCGTCCGATCATGAACGCCAAGACCGATGCGCAATTCGACACGCTCAAGGCCGATTGGATCGCGGGCATTCCCGCCGCCGGTCCGGTCGACATGGACGGCGTGAACAAGATGCTGGCGCTGATGAACGACCTTGGCGGAGAGGACTTGGTGGGACAAGCGACCGAGGTGCCCGAGGGCCTCTTTGCGGACCTCGACTGATCCTGATGCAAGGCACGCCGGAGGCCAGACAGAGCATTTCGACAGGCGCGACCACGGGCCTGTCTATCGCTGCGTTGCTGTTGCTCTGGATCGTCGCCGCAGCCCTGACAGATGACGCACAGGTTTTGCCGCAGCCTTGGGCTTTGATACAGCCGTTTCTCCGCGAACTCATATCCGGCGAGTTGTTGTATCATCTTGGCGCGACACTGCTGCGGGTGATCTGGGCGTTTTCGCTGGCGATGCTGGCGGGCTGCGCGCTGGGGCTGGTAATGGGCCGGTATCCAAGGGTGAACCAATGGCTCGACCCGTGGCTGGTGATCTTCCTCAACCTGCCGGCGCTGGTGCTGATCGTGCTGTGCTACCTATGGATCGGGCTGAACGAAACGGCAGCGATCCTTGCCGTGGTGTTCAACAAGATCCCCAATGTCGCCACGGTGATCCGCGAAGGCGCGCGCGCGCTCGACCCTCAGATCGACGCGATGGCAAAGGTCTATCGCATGTCTGGATGGGCCCGGTTGCGGCACGTCACGGTGCCACAGCTTGCGCCGTTCATCACCGCCGCCGCGCGGTCAGGGATAGCGGTGATCTGGAAAATCGTGTTGGTGGTGGAGTTCCTCGGTCGATCCTCCGGCGTCGGATTCCAGATCCATCTGTATTTCCAACTGTTCGACGTGGCGATGGTGCTGGTCTACGCCTTCAGCTTTATCGTGGTGATGCTGATGGTGGAATGGCTGGTTCTGCAACCGTGGGAAAGGCATGTGCGCCGATGGAGGGCGGAATGATCCGGGTCGACATCCGTGCGAAACATTTCGGGCCGACGCAAGTTCTGGGCACCGTTCGGTTTGACATCGCGCCGGGGGAAACCGTCGCGCTGGTGGGGCCGTCCGGGATCGGCAAGTCCACCGTGCTGCGTATCGTCGCCGGGATCGACAATCGGTACGAAGGCAACGTGGCGCGCCCTGACGCCATGGCCATCGTGTTTCAGGAACCGACGCTGCTGCCTTGGCGCTCGGCGCGGGACAATCTGTTGCTGACCCAGCCGGGTCTCAGCCGTGACGGGGCCGAGCGCGCCTTGACCCGCGTGGGGTTGGAGGGGCGCGGCGATGCCTTCCCCGGTCATCTGTCACTTGGACAGCAAAGACGTCTGTCACTGGCGCGGGCCTTTGCCGGATCGCCGGAACTGTTGATCATGGACGAACCATTTGTATCCCTGGACCCGGATATGGCGGATCAGATGATCGGCCTGTCTGAGGCATTGATCGCCGAGCATCGTCCTGCCACGTTGTTCGTGACCCACGCCAGGTCCGAGGCTGACAGGCTGGCCGACCGAGTGCTGGAGCTTTCGGGAACCCCGGCGCGTCTCACCAACTGACGTTTCCTTACCCCCACGGACCGGCGTCGCGCTTGCGCGTGGGCTGCGGGCGCGGCTTCAGGGCGCGTTGCGGACGGGTGGCTGTCGGCCCAGCCAGTTGGCGCAAGGCCGCAATACGGTTTTCCGTGGCCGGGTGCGTGGCGAACAGGTTGTCGCGCGCGCCGCCATGCAGCGGGTTGATAATGAACATATGCGCCGTGGCGGGGTTGCGCTCTGCGGTGGTGTTGTCGATCTGTGCGGCGCCTTCGGCGATGCGTTCCAGCGCCGTCGCCAGCCACATCGGATTGCCACAGATCTCTGCGCCAGCCTTGTCTGCCGCATATTCGCGGGTACGTGAAATCGCCATCTGCACCAGCATTGCGGCCATGGGCGCAAGGAACATCATCGCCAGCGTGCCTATGATCCCGGCCCCGCCTTCGCGGCGCCCGCCAAAGAACATCCCGAAATTCGCCAGCATGGTGATCGCACCGGCAAAGGTCGCCGTCATGGTCATGATAAGCGTGTCGTGGTTGCGAATGTGGGCCAGCTCGTGCGCCACGACACCGGCCAATTCCTCGCGGCTGAGCGATTGCATCAGTCCGGTGGTCACCGCGACAGCGGCGTTTTGCGGATTGCGCCCAGTGGCAAAGGCATTGGGCTGCGGCTGGTTGATGATGTAGGTGGCCGGCGTCGGGAGCCCCGCGTTGCGCGACAGCTCCTCGACCATTGCGGTCAGGCCGTACCGGTCGCCGCGCGTGACCAACTGCGCATTATGCATTTTCAGCACCATGCGGTCGGAATTCCACCACGTCATGACGTTCATGCCTGCGGCGATGACCAGCGCAATCAACGCGCCGCCGGTGCCGCCAAGAAAATAGCCCAGGCCCATGAACAGGGCCGTCATCGCGGCCATCAACAAAGCTGTCTTTGCGTAACCCATATTGCAGGTCCTCCTGTTTCACATATGGGCGCGTCGCGCGTCGTGCCAAGAGGGCGCAGGCCACATGGGCAATGAAGTGCTTTGCATGTGCGTTGGCTTGACGCAATGGTTAGCACGCAATGCCTTGACGCGCTGAGTGTAGAACGAAAGAACGAGTGTCAGACACCGCGCGTCCCCCAAGGAGACAGCCATGAAATTCCGCTTTCCCATCGTCATCATCGACGAGGATTTCCGTTCCGAGAACACCTCCGGCCTTGGCATCCGTGCGCTTGCGCAGGCCATCGAAGCCGAAGGCTTTGAGGTGCTCGGGGCGACCTCCTACGGCGATCTGTCGCAATTTGCCCAACAGCAAAGCCGCGCCTCGGCCTTTGTTCTGTCGATCGACGACGAGGAATTCTCGCAAGGTCCCGACCTGGACCCAGCCGTGGTGAACCTGCGCAACTTCATCGAAGAACTGCGCTGGAAGAACGCCGATGTGCCGATCTTTCTGCACGGCGAGACAAAGACATCGCGCCACCTGCCCAACGACATCCTGCGGGAGCTGCACGGCTTTATCCATATGTTCGAGGATACGCCGGAATTTGTCGCCAAACACATCATCCGCGAGGCGAAAAGCTATCTGGAATACATCCAGCCGCCGTTCTTCAAGGCGCTGTTGGATTATGCCGAGGACGGATCGTATTCGTGGCACTGTCCGGGCCACTCTGGCGGCGTCGCCTTTTTGAAATCGCCCATCGGGCAGATGTATCACCAGTTCTACGGTGAAAACATGCTGCGCGCCGACGTGTGCAACGCGGTGGAGGAACTGGGCCAGCTGCTCGACCACAACGGCGCGATTGGCGAATCCGAAAAGAACGCCGCGCGTATTTTCAACGCCGACCACTGTTTCTTTGTGACCAACGGCACCAGCACCTCGAACAAGATGGTCTGGCACCACACCGTCGCCCCCGGTGATGTGGTCGTTGTGGACCGCAACTGTCATAAATCAATCCTGCATTCGATCATCATGTGCGGGGCGATCCCGGTTTTCCTCAAACCCACACGCAACCATTGGGGCATCATCGGCCCGATCCAGCGGTCCGAATTCGAGCCGGAGTCGATCAAGGCGAAAATCGCCGCCAACCCGCTGCTCAAGGATTACGACCACGACAAGGTACAGCCGCGCATCATGACGGTGACGCAATCCACCTACGACGGCGTGCTCTACAACACCGAAGCCATCAAGGGGGCGCTCGATGGCTGGATAGAGAACCTGCATTTCGATGAGGCGTGGCTGCCGCACGCGGCCTTCCACCCCTTCTACGGCACCTATCACGCCATGGGTCGCAAGCGCGGGCGGACCAAGAAGTCCGTGACCTATGTGACGCAATCGGTGCACAAGCTGCTCGCCGGGATCTCTCAGGCAAGCCACGTTCTGGTGCAGGATTCCGAGGAAACCAAACTCGACCGGCATCTGTTCAACGAAGCTTACCTGATGCACACTTCCACCTCGCCGCAGTATTCCATCATCGCGTCGTGCGATGTGGCGGCGGCGATGATGGAGCCTCCGGGCGGCACGGCGCTGGTCGAGGAAAGCATCGTCGAAAGCCTCGAATTCCGCCGCGCCATGAAGAAGGTCGGCAAGGAGTACGATCAGGACTGGTGGTTCAAGGTCTGGGGCCCGGAAGATTTCGACGAGACAGAGGACGGCATGGGCGCGGCCAAGGACTGGCAGCTCAAGCGGACCGACAGCGACGGCATGGAACCCGGCGGCAAGGACAGCTGGCACGGGTTTGGCGACATGGCCCGTGATTTCAACATGCTGGACCCGATCAAGGCGACGATCATCACGCCGGGGCTGGACATCGAGGGGCATTTTGACGACAGCGGCATTCCTGCTTCCATCGTGTCGAAATATCTCGCTGAACATGGCGTCGTGGTAGAAAAGACCGGGCTCTATTCCTTCTTCATCATGTTCACCATCGGCATCACCAAGGGGCGGTGGAACACGCTTCTGGCGGCGTTGCAGCAGTTTAAGGATGATTACGACCGCAACAACCCGCTGTGGCGCGTCATGCCGGAGTTCTGCGCGGCACAAGCGCGGTATGAAACCATGGGGCTGAAGGACCTCTGCCAGCACGTGCATGAGATGTATGCCAAATACGACGTCGCTCGGCTGTCCACCGAGATCTACCTGAGCGACCACCACCCTGCGATGACACCCTCGGATGCCTACGCTCAGATCGCACGGCGCAAGACGGAGCGGGTGGCCATTGACGATCTCGAAGGGCGCATCACCACCTCGTTGGTCACGCCCTACCCACCGGGCATTCCGCTCTTGGTTCCGGGAGAGGTGTTCAACGCCAAGATCGTGGAATACCTGCGCTTCAACCGTGATTTCGCGCGGGAATGTCCGGGGTTCGAGACCGACATTCATGGTCTGGTGGTCGAAAAACGCCCGAATGGTGAGACGCTTTATTTCGCCGACTGCGTGGCGTCCTCGGAGACATAAGGCACCAGTCGCGCTTCGATCTGGCCGCGCAATGCATTGCACAGGCGCAGGCGCGGCGCGGCGGTCAACTGTTTCAGCGTGACGCTGGCGACGCGGACCTCGCCGCGCGCCAGCAACTCCGCCCGCGTGACACCGGGCAACGCGCCGTCCGTCAGGGGCGGTGTGACCCATCCGTCGTCATGCTCTACCAGAACGTTGCAGATGGTGCCCTCGGCGAGATGGCCATTTTCGTTAAGGAATATCAGCTCATCCACCCCGTCTGGCAGATCCGCGCGCGCGGCATCATAGATCGCGCGCCGGGTGGATTTCACCCGCAGCCACGGATCATCCGACGCCAGCCGGTGCGGTGCAATCGCCACATGCCACAGCATTGCCGGGGGGGGCGCGGGCGCACAGGTCATTTCCACCACGCCCGAAGCATCCAGCGTCAGCCGCAACCGTCGCGGCGCATCGCCAGAGACCTCGTTTAAGGCACGATCAAACGTTGACGGATCAAAGTCAAAGCCCAGCCGCCGCGCCGACAGGCAAAGCCGATCACGGTGTCGCGCCGCCAAGGCCACGCCAAGCCCCGGCTGCCAGAGCATAGTCTCGATCAGGCGCGTTCCGTCTGGAACGTGGCGAAACGGCTTTTCCACAGGGCTTCCTCGTATTCACTTTCTGCGCGGCTGTCCCACACAAGACCGCCGCCCACATTCAACACGGCCTCGTCAGCCTCCACAATCAGCGTGCGGATCGCCACGTTGAACCGCGCCCGCCCGTCCGGCGCGGCCCAGCCGATGGCGCCGCAATAGGCGTCGCGGGGCCGCTGCTCCAGTGCGCGAATGACCTCCATCGCGCGGATCTTGGGCGCGCCGGTGATCGACCCGCAGGGGAACAGCGCGGTAAAGATCTGCGTCAGAGTGGTGCCCGGCGCCAGCCGTGCCTCGATCTGGCTGACCAGCTGGTGCAGGGTCTCGTAGGTTTCGACCTTGAACAATTCGGGCACCCGTACCGATCCGGGCATAGCCAGCCGGGACAGATCGTTGCGCAGCAAATCGACGATCATCAGGTTTTCGGCGAGGGTCTTCTCATCCCGCGTCAGCGCATCGCGCAGCGCCGCATCCTGAGCCGCCGTGGTGCCCCGCGGCGCGGTGCCTTTCATCGGGCGGGTGGCGATGCAGCCCTCGGCATCGACGGAAAAGAACACCTCGGGCGAGCGTGACAGCACAACCGGCCCTGTCGCGGGCAGGATCAGGGCACCTTGGCTGACGGGCTGCCGGGCGGCCAGCGCGGCGTATAGCCCTTGCGGATCACCTTCAAAAGACGCTCGCAACGGCATGGTCAGATTGGCTTGGTAGATGTCGCCAGCGCCGATCCGGGCGTGCACCTCTTCAAAGGCCTGCCCATAGCGCGCCGCGTCCCAGTCGGGCTCAAACGCGCCAAGCTTGAACGCCCCGCCGGACAAAGCGTCGGCCTCGCGCGGACCTTCGTAAACGCCAAAGGACACCAGTGGCTGCCGCCGCCCCTCTGGCATCAGCGCCAAAAGCCGGGGTTCCAGCGCATAGCCCAGCTCATAGCTTGCATACCCTGCCAGCCAGAACCCATCGGCCTGCGCCTGATCCAAAGCCGCAAAAGCCGCCGGGACATCGTCAGCCGTCCAAGCCTCGATGAGGTGGCGCGGCATGTCAAAGCAGGCTGCGCGCCCCTCCGGGCCAGTGTCAAAGCGGATGTACATGGCCAGTGTCCGTTGCCTGTCTCAAAGCCTGTTCTTGCCAAAATTCGATCCGGCGCAGAGGGCAGAATGCGCCCCATCCCGTCCCAAGGCGACAGCCGGCTAACTGGTGCAGCCCTTGCCGTGGATCGGGGGGAACTTCAATCGCCGAGGCTCAGAAATCCAGCCCGAAATCCACAGTCTGCGCCGAATGGGTCAGCGCCCCGGCAGAGATATAATCTACCCCGGTCGCCGCGATAGAGGCCACGCGGTCGAGATGGACATTGCCGCTGGCCTCGGTGGTGATGCGGCCGTCGACCATCGCCACAGCCTCGCGCAGCATATCGTTGTCCATATTGTCCAGCAAAACAACCGACGCGCCACCGACCGACAACACCTCGGCCAGCTGATCCAGCGTATCGACCTCGATTTCCACCGCCATCATGTGGCTGGCCTGCGCCTTTACCGCTTCCAGCACGGCCCGCACGCCGCCCGCGGCGGCGATGTGGTTGTCCTTGATCAGGATCGCGTCCGACAGCGAATAGCGGTGGTTGAACCCTCCTCCGTGCAGCACGGCGAGCTTTTCGACAATGCGCAGGCCCGGCGTGGTCTTTCGGGTGCAGGTGATGCGGGCCTGGGTGCCACGGGTCTGCGCGACAAAACTGGCGGTCTTGGTCGCGATGCCCGCAAGCCTGCCCGCAAAGTTCAGCGCCACACGCTCGCCGGTCAGGATCGACTGGGCGGCGCCCGTGATGGTCATCAGCGTATCACCGGGGGCGCAGCGCGTGCCGTCGGGCGCATTGATCTGGACATCCAGCGCGGGGTCCACCAAGTGAAACGCCAGCCGGGCCACCTGCATCCCGGAGACAACCGCCTCTGCCCGTGCGTTCAGCCTTGCGGTGTACGTCACGCCAGCCGGGACGACGGTGCGCGTGGTGATGTCGCCATAGCTGCCGAGGTCTTCGAGCAGGGCATTTTTCACCATGGGTTCAAGGATCAGATCAGGGAGGGTCGTGGTCATTCTGAGGTCTCGCAAATACGGGCGCGCAAAGTCAGTGCGGCCTCCAAAGTCAGGAAAGAACGTTCGCCCGGACCCGCGTGCGGGGTCGGGAAGTCCGAGCGCTCATGCGCGCCGCGGCTTTCTTCACGCAGGAGGGCCGCGGCAGCGATCAGCGTGGCGGTGGCACACATGTTCATGAAAGAGGGGTTGTCGCCATGCGCTTGCTCCAACGCGGCGATGGTGCGCAGCGCGCGGGACAGACCGCTGGCATCGCGCACGACTCCGACACCGGTGGTCATGGTCTCGCGAAGCTGGCGCACGGCCTCTGCGTCGGGCTGGACGCTGGACCCGGAAAGCTCCAGCACGACTGGCGGGGCGTCTGCCTCCGGGACCTCTGCTGCGATGCCTTGGGCGCAGATGCGGGCAAACACCAGCGCCTCCAACAATCCGTTTGATGCCAGCCGGTTCGCGCCGTGCAACCCGGTGGAGGACGCCTCGCCACAGACCCAAAGGCCCTTCAACGACGCGCGCCCCTCGGTGTTCGTGGCGATGCCGCCCATATGGTAATGCGCGGCGGCCGCCACGGGGATCGGCTGGGTCGCCGGGTCGATGCCGTTTCGGGTGCAGGCTATGGCAACCGCTGGGTATTGCGTCAGGATCCGCGCCCCGAGAGCGTCGCGCGTGTCCAGTACGGGGCGATTGCCCGCCTGCGTCTGCGCATAGATCGCGCGGGCCACCACGTCGCGCGGCGCCAGCTCGGCATCGGGGTGAACATGAGTCATGAACCGCTGACCCTGACGGTTCAACAGAACCGCGCCCTCTCCGCGCAAGGCTTCGGTGGCAAGCGGCGCGGGATCTTCGCCCACGTCGATGGCGGTGGGGTGGAACTGGACGAATTCCGCATCGGCGATCACAGCCCCCGCCCGCGCGGCCAATCCGATCACTTGCCCGCGAATGCGCGGCGGATTCGTCGTCACGGCATACAGGCCCCCAGACCCGCCGCCCGCAAGCAGCACCGCGGCGCCGCGCAGCATGACCGGATCGGACCCGGTGTCGGAGGCGGACTGGACCACCAGACCTTCGACCCGCCCATCGGGAGAGGTCTCCAGCCCGATAGCCATGACCCCTTCGAGCACCTGGATTGAGGGCGTTCGCCGCGCCACGTCGATCAGCGTGGCCATGATCTGCGCACCGGCCTGATCGCCCTTCACCCGCACCACACGGGCAAAGCTGTGCGCCGCCTCACGTGACAGCACATAGCCGCCGTCGGGACCGCGATCAAAGGGCGTGCCCTTTGCAGTCAGGTCGAGGATGAAGTCGCGCGCATCCCGCGTGACCAGATCTGCGACCTCGGCGTCCACCGTGCCTGCCCCGGCCTTTACCGTGTCACGGGCGTGGGCGGCGGCAGTGTCTCTGTCATCCATCGCCGCCGCGACACCGCCCTGCGCCCATGCGGAACTCGCGCCTTCGCCCAACGGCTCTGGAGAGATCAGAACCACCGGACGCGGTGCCAATTCCAGCGCGGCATACAGCGCGCCCAGTCCCGCGCCGACGATCACCACGCGGGAGGTGGTAACCTCCTGCATCACAGACCCAGCTTTTTGGACAGGTCGATCATGCGCTGCACCGACAGGCGTGCCTTCGCCGCGATCGCTGCGTCGACCTCAACCTGGTTTTCCATCGAATGCAGCACCCAAAGGATGTTCTCCAGCGTGATCTTTCGCATGTAGGGGCACATGTTGCACGGCCCGACAAACTCGACCTCCGGCAACTGGTCAGAGATGTTCGACGCCATGGAGCATTCGGTGATCAGCAGCGCCTTTTCCGGCTTTTCATCGGTGACGTATTTCAGGATCCCGCTGGTGGAGCCGCTGAAATCCGCCTCTGCCACCACGTCCGGCGGGCATTCGGGGTGCGCGATCAGCCGAACGCCGGGATTGTAGGCGCGGTAATCGCGCAGATCTTGTGGCGTGAACTGTTCGTGCACGATGCAGGAGCCGGGCCAGTAGACGATGTTCTTGTGGCTTTCATTCGCCACGTTCTGCGCGAGGTACTGATCCGGCGTCATGATCACCGTATCCTGCTCCATCGCATTCACGATCTTGAGCGCGTTTGACGAGGTGCAGCAGATATCCGACGCGGCCTTCACCTCGGCGGTGGTGTTCACATAGCTGACGACCGGCGCGCCGGGATATTTTGCGCGCATCTCCTCGATGCCCTCGGCAGTGATGGATTCAGCCAGCGAACACCCGGCCTGCATATCAGGCATCAACACGATCTTGTCGGGGCTGAGGATTTTCGACGTCTCCGCCATGAAGTGCACGCCCGCCTGCACGATCACGTCGGCCTCCACCTCGGCGGCCTTGATCGCCAGTTGCAGGCTGTCGCCGACGAAATCGGACACGCCGTGGTAAATGTCCGGCGTCATGTAATTGTGCCCAAGGATCACGGCGTTGCGCTTGGCCTTCAGCTCGTTGATCGCCTTCACGTAGGGGGCATGCATCGCCCAGTCGGCGGGGGAGACGACGCGCGCCATACGGGCGTAGGTGTCTTTCATCTCTTCGGCCAGCGCGAGATTTGGGGAGAGATCGTAGTGCTCGGCCAATGTCTGGGTGATGGTAGAGGCATGGATATTCATGTCGGTATTCCTTTAACTCAGCCGCGGCCGCGGTAGGGAGGGACACCCTGATCGGGAATCCAGACGCTCTCGGGCAGTGGCCCGGTCTGCCAGAAGACATCGATGGGAATGCCACCGCGCGGATACCAGTAGCCGCCGATCCGCAGCCAGCGCGGGTCGAGGAAGTCGACCAACCGCCGTCCGATCGACACGGTGCAATCCTCATGAAACGCGCCATGATTGCGAAAAGATCCCAGAAACAGCTTCAGCGACTTCGACTCTACCAGCCATTCGCCGGGCACATAGTCAATCACGATATGGGCAAAGTCGGGCTGTCCGGTCATCGGGCAGAGCGAGGTGAACTCCGGCGCGGTAAAGCGGACGTTATAGTCCACGTCCGCCTGTGGGTTTTGCACGCGCTCCAGCTCTGCCGCTTCGGGCGAGGCGGGCAGGGCGGTCGCACCGCCGAGCTGCGTAAGATCCTTGTAAATATCGGACATGAAAGTTCCTTTCAGACGCCGCGCAAGTTGCCCCACAGGAGCACGTGAAGCTGCGGCAGGATACGGGGGGCGAACCAACGGTCGGCGGTGGCCTTGTCCACCAGCCAGCGCAGACGAGCGGTCGTGGCCTCCAGGCTGACGGCCACGTCCGGATCGACCTCCGGGTTGCCCGGTTGCAGATACAGCGGCAGGTCAGGGTGACGGGCGGCAGCCTCCTGCGCCCAAGCGTAGTCGGCGTTGTCGAAAATCACGATCTTCATCACGGTCTTGGCCGGTGCGCCCGCCCTGACGCAGTCGGCAAAACGCTCCCAATCCACCGTCTCTCCGCTTGACGGCGGCTTGGGGCTGAGCACCAGGGTGTCGAGGCGCGCGAACCAGTCTTGCGGCACCGATCCTTGCGTCTCGCAGGCAAAGCGATAGCCCTCGGCGCGGCCCATCTCGATCACCGGGCCAAAGTCCTGGATGGCCGGATTGCCGCCAGAGATTGACACCGTCAGCGGCTGGCCACCGGACAGGTGACGCACCTCGTCCATGATCTGCGCGGCCTCCATCGCGGCCCATTCGTTACGATGGGCGCTGTCGACGGCGTGCATGGAATCGCACCAGACGCAGCGATAGTCACACCCGCCTGCGCGGACAAAGACCGTCGGCTCGCCGATCAACGCACCTTCGCCCTGAATGGTGGGGCCAAAGATCTCGGCGATGCGCAAGGGGCGGTCCCGTGTCATGGCCGATACTCCGCCCATGTTTTTGGCGTCTCCGAGATTTTCACCGCCGTGACCTCGGGCCAGCGGGCGCGGCACCAGTCAAAGAAGTGTTTCGCCATGTTCTCGGCGGTGGAAGGCACGTCCATCACGTCGTTCAGATGACGGTGGTCGAACTGCCCGTCGATGTATTCCTTCAGCGGCATCAGCGCGTGATAATCACGGACGAAACCGTCGCTGTTGAGAGTTTTTGACGCAAGCTCCACCACGACGACATAGTTGTGGCCATGCAGACGGGCGCATTGGTGATCGTCGGGAAGATGCTCCAGCCGGTGCGAGGCGGAGAAGTGAAACTCCTTGGAAATGCGAAACATCAGGCCGCTCCGTGCTGTGCGACGGCGGCGCGCCAGAAATCCGGGTCGGCGTAGATGGTCGGGTCTTCGACGCCCGCAAGGTCGAATGCCTCACGGCGTTCGACGCAGGTGCCACAGCGTCCACAGTGTTGCGCGCCGCCCTTGTAGCAGGACCATGTGCGGTCGAACGGCGTGCCGTGGGCTGCACCGTCGGTGACGATATCGGCCTTGGACCGACGCACGAAAGGTGTCCAAAGCGAGACATCGGCATAGCCATCCAGCGCCGCTTTTTGCATGGTATCAAAGGCTTCGGTGAACGCGGGGCGGCAGTCGGGGTAAATAAAGTGATCGCCGCCATGCACGGCCGTCGCCACCGCCTGATCGCCCTTTGCGGCCGCGATGCCATAGGCGACGCTCAGCATGATGGCGTTGCGGTTTGGAACGACCGTGATCTTCATCGTGTCCTCGGCGTAGTGTCCGTCGGGCACGTCGATGTCATCGGTCAAGGCAGATCCTGTGAGCGCCGCGCCAACAGGGCGCAGGTCAATGATGTGATGCGGCACATCCAGACGCGCGGCGGCCTCTGCGGCGAAGTCCAGTTCTTTCAGATGCCGCTGGCCGTAATTGAACGACACCAGCCGGGTCAGAGCGCGGGTCTTTGCGGTAATATGTGCCAGCGAGACAGAGTCCAATCCGCCGGAGCAGATAACGAGCGTTTTCATGTGTATCCCTTGTTTTGTTGACCGGGTGGGCTGCGACCGGTTGCGCGCGGGCTTACAGGATGCGGACCGGCGGCGCAATCGGAGGTTGGTCGCACGCTGGCGCAGCTCCATGTCCGCAGCGCGCAATCCTTGTACGACGCCGCGCGTTTCGCCACGCGGATGCCCCGCGACCGGCACCGAGGGCAGGGCTTGGGGCGCTTGGAGGTGCCTCATGGGTGCGTATAACCTTGAGCGCCACGCTGCGTCTTGGGGCACCCCCTGTCAGGCGGGCCGGCTTGCGCGCGGCTCTCTCCGGGTTCTAATATGCGACATGGATATTTCGTCTAACACAGCAGAGGCCAGTTGCCGCGTCGGGCCGATCCGCGCCAGTTTTGCCCCGGACATGGACCGCTACGATGTCTCGGGCGTGGAAAAGCGGCGCCACGAATTTCTGACCGGGCGCAGTCTGGCCGAAAATGCGCTGTGTCATATGGGCTGCTCTGACCCGTTTGTGGGGCGTCACCCCGACAGATCTCCGATCTGGCCAGCCGGTTTCTGCGGATCGATCAGCCACAGCGACCGGCTTTGCACGGTGATGGTGGGCAAGACGTCCGCCCTGCGGTCAATCGGCGTGGATATCGAGCCGCAAGGTGCGGTGCCGGATGGCCTGCGCGACACGATCTATGGCCCAGGCGATGATCCGGACGGCGCCGACCCCACGCTCATCTTCGCGGCGAAAGAAGCGTTCTACAAGATGTGGTACCCGTTGACGGGCGTCTTTCTCGATTTCCCGGATGTCGGAATTTCCGTGCTTGGGACCCAAGTGAAAGCGCGGCTGCTGACACGCACCGCGCCAGTGCCGCAGTTGCAGCAAATCCACGGCTGCGTGTCACACTGCCAAGGACACATCATGGTGGTGTTCGCGCTGGAACAGGCGCCCGGCGCGCAAATCCGTCTGTACGATCAGGTCAGCGCGTTGTGCCAAACCGCAAACGCGCCACCCCGAGACGGGAAAGACAAGCCCCCAGCGGCACCGGGGGCCCATTGGATCACCCGTTGACCACGGCGAGGTCGGGACCGGGCAGGGCAATGTCAAAGACGCCGCGCACGGCATTGGCTGCCTCGGCCCCTTTGGTGACAAAATGCTCGCGGTAGAACGTGGTGAGCAGCTCGGTTTCCTGATAGTTGTGCGGCGTCAGCGAGACAGAAAAGACCGGCACATCGGTAGTCATCTGCGCGTCCATCAGACCTTTGACCACGGCATCGGCGACGAAATCGTGACGGTAGATCCCGCCATCGACGACAAAGGCGGCGGCGACCACGGCGTCATACTTGCCGGTCTGGGCGAGACGCTTGGCCAGCAGGGGCATTTCGAACGCGCCGGGCACGTCGTAGGCGTCCACTTTCGCGCCGGGCAGATTGGTCTTCGCCTCGGCGAGGAACCCGTCGTGCGCGCGGTGAACGATATCGGCGTGCCAGCTGGCACGGATGAATGCGATGCGTTTGGTGCTGTAGTCGGTCATGTCGGAACCCTCCGTTAGATACAAAAGGTCCCAAGGCTTCCGGCCGCACGACAGGGGTAAACCCGCCGTCCGTCGCGTCTCTTCCATCCGGACTTTAACCGTCGGCCCCGGAGTTCCACCGGATCTGCTTGACCCCCGATCCTGTGTGGATCGAAGCGCTCGCGGGCTATCACCGCCGGTGGGGAATTTCACCCCGCCCTGAGAACAGCCTGAACATACATATCCAAAATCGAAAATCCAGCCCCGAAATGATTAGGTTGCAACGACTTCTTCAGCACGGATGCACGCCACCTGCGCGCCGTTTATGTCGCGAAGCGCCGGACGGGCGTCGCCACAGGCCGCGACGGCGTGCGGACAACGCCCCTGAAAGAAGCAGCCCTTCGGCAGATTCAGCGGAGAGGGCAGATCGCCGGTGAGAATTTGGGGAATCACCTTCACGTCCGGGTCGGGTACAGGCACCGCCGACAGCAGCGCCTGCGTGTACGGATGCCGGGCGTTGCGGACAACATCGCGGGCGCGTCCCAGCTCCATCATGCCGCCAAGGTACATCACCAGCACGTCGTCGGAGATATGGCGCACGATGCCAATGTCATGCGCGACAAAGATCAGCGTCAGGTTCATTTCGCGTTGCAGGTCGCGCAAGAGGTTCATCACCTGCGCCTGGATGGAGACATCAAGCGCTGAGACAGGTTCGTCACACAGCAGCAGGCGCGGCTCCGCGGCCAGCGCACGGGCGATGCCGATCCGCTGGCATTGCCCGCCGGAGAACTCGTGCGGATAGCGGTTGGCGTTGCGCTGCGGGATGCCGACGCGATCCAGCAGCTCGGTCACGCGGGCCTTGCGATCGGCGGCAGAGCGTTTCGGAAAGAACTGGCGGATCGGCTCTTCGATGGTTTGCTGCACGGTCATGCGCGGGTTGAGCGAGGCCACCGGGTCCTGAAAGATCATCTGCACATTGCGCCGCAGATCGAGCACATTGCGGCGGTCGAGGTAATTCACCTGCTTGCCGTCCAGATGCACGGTGCCGCCGGTCGGCGTGGCCAGACCGGCGATAGCGCGAATGAGGGTGGATTTGCCACAGCCGGATTCCCCGACGATGCCAAGCGTCTTGCCCGCCGCCAGATCAAAGGTGACACCGTTGACGGCGCGCACCTTGTCCGGGGTCTGCCACGGCCAGGGCGCGGAGTTGGTGATGGTGAAATCGACGTGCAGGTCGCGCACAGAGAGCAAGGTCATGTCAGCTCCTCCACCGGGCGGATGCAGGCGCGTTGACGCGTCTCGCCGGTCAGCTCAGGGACGGTGGCAAAACAGGCGTCCACCGCATCGACGCAACGCGGCGCAAAGGGACAGCCCGTCAGCGCGCGCATCGTATTGGGCGGCTGGCCGGGAATGGCGTGCAGCTCGCCGTCGTCGTCATGGATGTTTGGCACGGCGCGCAGCAGGCCGCGCGTGTAAGGGTGTTGCGGTTCAGCGAACAGCGCGCGGGTTCCTGCGCGCTCCATCACCTTGCCGGAATACAGCACCAGCGTGTCTTCACAGGCCCCGGCCACCACGCCAAGATCATGGGTGATCAACAGGATGGACGTGTCAAAATCGCGCCGGATGTCTTCGAGCAGCCGCATGATCTGCGCCTGCACCGTCACGTCAAGCGCGGTCGTCGGCTCATCCGCAAGGATCAACTTGGGGTTACACAGCAGCGCCATGGCGATCACGATCCGTTGGCGCATCCCGCCGGAAAACTCGTGCGGATAGCTGCGCAGCCGGTTCTTGGCATCGGGGATCTGGACGGCATCCATGACCTCGATGACACGCTGGCGGGCGGCGTCGCCTTTCAGTCCTTCGTGCAGCTCGAGGCTTTCGTTCAGCTGCCGTTCAATGGTCATGTAAGGGTTGAGAGAGCTCATCGGGTCCTGAAAGATCATGGCGATCTCCTTGGCCCGGATCTTGTTCAGCTCGCGCGTCGTCATGGCCAGCAGGTCGCGCCCGTTGTACAGGATCTTGCCCGAGGTGCGGGCGTTCTTTGCCAGCAGCCCAAGGATCGACAGGGCGATCTGTGACTTGCCGGAGCCGGACTCGCCCACCAGCGCCTGCGTCTCGCCCCGGCCAATCTGAAACGACACGTCGTTGACAGCATGGACCAGACCATCGGGTGTCTCGAACTGGATCGAGAGGTTTTCAACGGAGAGTAGGGTCATTTAGCGTTCCTTCGGGTCCAGCGCGTCGCGCAGCCCGTCCCCGATGTAGTAAAGCGAAATCTGGTTCACCGCGAAAAACAGCGCCGGGAACAATAGCTGCCAGAGCGTGCCGTAGGTCATGGTCGAGGCGCCTTCGGAAATCAGCGCGCCCCACGAGGTCTGCGGTTCCTGGATGCCCACGCCGAGGAAGCTCACGAGGCTTTCCATCATGATCGCGTCGGGGATGGTGATGGAGGTATAGATCACGATCACCCACAGCATGTTGGGCAGGATGTGGCGGGCGATGATCTTGAAATCCGACAGTCCCATCATGCGGGCGGCATCGACAAATTCACGGTTCTTCAGGGTCATGACCTGACCCCGCGTGATCAGCAGCCCGGCGGTCCAGTTGATGAGGATCATCACGAGGATCATCTGCGTGACCGACCGGCCAAAGAACGCCTGCCAGACCACGAAGAAGATGATGTAGGGGATCGACAGGGTGATATTGTAGGCCGCCATGATGATCTGGTCGGTGCGTCCGCCGTAATACCCGGCGATGGCGCCGAAACACGATCCGATCAGAACCGCCGCCACCCCGGCGAGGAACCCCACCATCAGCGAAACGCGCGTGCCCTGCACAACGCGGGCGTAAAGGTCGCGGCCCAGCTCGTCGACGCCGAACCAGTGGCCGTTGTCCAGACGCGGGCCGCCTTCGGTTTCGACGTTGCCCAGCAGGCTCCAGTCGATTTCCTCGATGTTGTACTGCGCGAACAGCCCGCCAAAGATCGCGAACAGAAAGATCGCCAGCAGGAAGACGCAGCCGATCATGGCCATGCGGTTCTTGAAAAACCGCCGCCGCGCGTCTGCCCAGAACGAGCGGTTTGTGATCATTTCTTCGGCGGCGGCAAGCTCGGCCTGTTCAAACTGGCGGCGCGCGCCAAAGGCGGTGCGCGGATGGTTTTCGGGGCTGTCTGTGGTCTGTGTGTTGGTCATTTCAGGCCACTCCGGACTTTGGGGTCAATGGCGGCGTAGGCCAGATCCACCGCGAGGTTGAGCACGAAGGTCAGCACGGAATACAGGATCGCAAGGCCAAGGATGACCGAGTAATCGCGGGTGTAGGCCGCGTCGATAAAGCTTTGCCCGATGCCGCCGGTGCTGAAAAACACGTCGATGAAGACTGATCCGGTGATCATGTAGACGAACACAGGCGACATGTAGGAAATCACCGGCAGCAGCGTGGGCTTCAGCGCGTGGCGGATCATGATGGTGCGTTCCGGCAGGCCTTTCGCCCGCGCGGTGCGGATGTAGGGCGAGCCCAGCACCTCGAGCAGCGAGGACCGCGTGATGCGGGCGACGTTGGCCAGGTACGAGGTGCCAAGAGCCACGGCGGGCATGACGACGTATTCCCATTGACCGCCGTTCCAGCCTCCGCCGGGCAGAAGCCCAAGCGCCAGCGTGAAGGTCAGCACCATCAGCGGCGCCAGCACAAAGTTCGGGAAGATCTGGCTGAAGATGGCAAAGCCGGTCATCACGTAGTCCCAGAAACTGTTCTGGCGCAGCGCGGCGATGACACCCAGCGGAATCCCCAGCACAAGGACGAACACCGCAGACCAGAAGCCGTACGTCAGCGTCACCGGGAAACCCGCGGCGATGATATCGTTCACATCGCGGTCCCGCTGCGCAAAGCTGGGGCCAAAATCAAAGTTGAAGAAGATGTTCTTCAGATACGTGAAAAGCTGCACATACAGCGGCTGATCAAGGCCGTAGCGTTCCAGCACATTGGCCATGATCGCCGGGGGCAGGGGCCGTTCAGATGTGAACGGACCGCCCGGCGCCAGCCGCATCAAAAAGAAACAGATGACGATCAGACACAGGATCGTCGGCAGCACCGCAATGGTGCGGCGGAACGTGTATTGCAGCATGACGGGAACCTATCGGTCAGGGAGGAGCCGCCCCCGCGCATCAGGGGGCGGCAACCGGTATCACTCGGCGACTTTGTAGAAGTCCTTCGAGTACATTTTTTGCATCACGTTCTCCATCGGCCAGCCCTTCAGGTCGTCCTTCAGCAACATGTTGACAGAGTAGTGGTAGACCGGGATCACCGGCATGTCCTCGGCGAGGATCTGTTCGATCTCGGTATAAAGCGGCGTGGTGTCATGCGAGGATTTCGCCTCGGTCAGCAGCTCATCAACGCGGTCGTTGGAGTACTTCGCATCGTTGTAGCCGGAGCTCGACGCGAGCAGATCAAGGAAGGTGGAGGCTTCGTTGTAGTCGCCACACCATGCGCCGCGCGCCATGTCATAGTTCTGGTTGCCGCGGTTTTCGAGGAAGACTTTCCATTCCTGATTGTCCAGCGTCACCTGCGCGCCCAGCTTCTGCTTCCACATCTGGGTGGCGACGATGGCGATCTGCTTGTGGCTTTCCGACGTGTTGTACAGGTAGGAGAATTCCAGCGGCTCTCCGCCCTTGCCGTAGCCCGCCTCGTTCATCAGATCCATCGCCATCTGGTCACGCTCCGCCTGCGTCATATCGGCGTAATCGATGTCGGGCATCTCAAAGCCATTGGTGGCGGCGGGGGTGAAGTTGTAGGCGGGGAACTGGCCGCCCTTCAGGACCGCATCCACGATCACATCACGGTCGATGGCCAGCGCAAGCGCCTTGCGCACGCGCTCATCCTTGAAGGCCTCGGGCCCCTGATCGGACAGGTTGAAGCTGAAGTAGTAGTTGCACAGACGCGGCACGGCATAGGCTTCGTCGGGCAGCTCTTCTTTCAGATTTGGGTACTGACCGGCGGGGATGTCGGTCTTGTCCAATTCGCCGGCCTTGTAGCGGGTCAGGGCCTGGTTCTCATCCCCGATGACCAGCGCAACGACCTTTTCGATCACGGTGTTGTCATTGTCCCAGTAGGTGTCGCTGCGCTCACGTACGAGGCGTTCCTTCTGGACGTGTTCGGTCAGGACATAGGCGCCATTGCTGACCATGTTGCCGGGACGGGTCCAGTTTTGGCCGTGCTCCTCGATCGCCCACTTCGGCGCGGGAAACACGGTGGTGTGGGCCACCATGTCGGCAAAATACGGCAGCGGCTTGGACAGGGTGACCTCAAGCGTGGTGTCGTCCAGCGCCTTGACCGCGAGCGTGTCGGGATCAGCCTCGCCTGCGATGATGTCAGCCGCGCCGTCGATGGACATGAGTTCCATGTACCACGCATAGGGGGAGGCGGTTTCCGGGGCCACTGCCCGCTTCCAGGCATAGACGAAGTCGCCGGCGGTGACGGGCTTGCCGTCGGACCATTTGGCATCGTCGCGCAGGGTGAAGGTGTAGGTGAGGTTGTCGTCGGAGACCTCATGGCTCAGCGCGACGCCCGGCACGATGTCGCCCTTGGCATCCAGGTTGTAGAGCCCCTCGAACAGGTCGCGCGCCACGGTGGAGCTGTCGACGCCTTCCAGCAGCTGGGGGTCGAGGCTGTCGTATTCGTCCAGCACCCGGTAGGTGTAGGTCTGGTCGTCGGCCAGCGTCGTGCCCTCGGGCACATCGGCGGCAAAGACCGCGGTGGTCAACATGGTGGAGCCGATCAGCGCGGCCAGTGTGAGACGTGTTGTCTTCATTCTTTAACTCCCTGTTTTCGTAGCGTGTAGCGGCGTCACATTCGCATGTGACGTGGCGCCAGAAGCCGGTCCATTGCCTGACGCACGTAGGGCGTTCCAGACGTGGTCCAGTTTTGGTTTGTGATTGTCTCGGCGGCGGTAGATGCGGATTTCCATGTCGGCCTCGAACCGCGCATCCCCGGCGGGCACCAGCGCGCCGGCCTCCAACTCTGCCGCGCAAAACCGGCGCGGCAACCAGCCAAGGCCAAACCCTTCGGATATCAACGCCTTGACCGAAGAGGACAGCGCATTCTGGCTGACAAGCAGCGTGTTGGCGGTGCCTTCGTGACGTTGCAGGATGTCATCGACGATGGGCCGCAGCACAGAGGCAGAGCCGTAGGAAATCAACGGTGCGCGGGCCTTCTCGCCGGGCAGGCGGAACTGTGGCTGCCCCGTCTCATCCGGTTTCGAAACCGGGCTGAAGCGGTCCTTTGCCAGCGTGATGTGTTCAAACCCGCCCTGATCGAGCGGCCGCAGAAATTGCAGCGCCGGGTGCCAGTAGACCATCACAAGATCGACGCTGCCGGACACCAGCGAGGCTGCGAATTTTTCCGCGGGCCAGTCCACCGCGCCAAGGTCCACGGACAGCGCCCCGGTGTCTGCGTGCGGCTGAATGTGTCGGCTATGATAGGTGGTGTACAGCGACTGGGACGCGGCAAGGCGGATCAGGTTCTCGTCCTCCACCTCTGCCGCCTGACAGCGTTCGATGGTTTCTTCCAACCGGCCAAGCATCGCCACGGCCTGATCGTGAAAAATCTCACCGGCGGGGGTCAGCGACAGGGGCAGCGTTTCGCGGTTGATAAGCGTCGCGCCAATGGCCGCCTCCAACGCGCGAATCCGGCGTGAGAAGGCAGGCTGGCTGACATGGCGCTCTTCGGCTGCGCGAGAGAAACTCTGCGTGGCGGTGAGTGCGATAAAATCCCTGAGCCAGTTGAACTCCACCTTAGACGGCCTCCTTTACACCCGACTCGATCCCCGGTTCTGTTCGACCCTCTTCGACCGCGTGGCAGGCTACAAGGCTTCCGTCGGGTTGCGTCACGCTTGCGGGCTTTTCGACGCGGCATCTTTCGTTGGCCATGGGGCAGCGCGTCTGGAACGGGCACCCGGAAGGAAGGTTGATCGGCGTTGGAATCTCACCCCTGAGGCGAATGTGATTCGGCTTGTCATCCTTGAGCTGCGGCACGGCGGAAAGCAGCGCCTTGGTGTAGGGATGCTTTGGCGCTGCGAACAGGGTGCGGGTGTCAGCCACTTCGCAGATGGAGCCGAGGTACAGCACCACGACCTTTGTACCGAAATGCTCCACCACGGACAGATCGTGGGTGATGAACAGATAGGTGATGTCGTGCTGTTCCTGCATCTCCAGCATGAGGTTCAGAACCTGCGCCTGAATCGACACGTCCAGCGCCGAGATCGGCTCGTCCGCCACGATGAACTCCGGGTCCACAGTCAAGGCACGGGCAATGGCAATGCGCTGACGCTGGCCGCCGGACAACTCATGCGAATAGCGCGCCGCCCAGTTTGGATCGACGCCCACGGATTTCATAACGGCGGCGACCTTGTCGCGCACTTCTCCTGCATTGGCGTCCGGGTTGTGATACTTCGTCGGCTCTTCCAGCGTTTGACCGATGGTCATGCGGGGGTTGAGCGAGGCGTAAGGGTTCTGAAACACCATCTGGATTTTCTTGCGGATGGGCAGCAGATCGCGCCCCTTCAGTGTGTCGATCCGCTGGCCGTCATAGGTGATGGAGCCGCCAGACGGT
The DNA here is from genome assembly GCF_040148795.1 of Sagittula sp. NFXS13. Lineage (NCBI taxonomy): Bacteria > Pseudomonadati > Pseudomonadota > Alphaproteobacteria > Rhodobacterales > Roseobacteraceae > Sagittula > Sagittula sp. NFXS13. The sequence continues at coordinate 78,571 of NZ_JAGEMH010000006.1, read as the reverse complement.
TGCAGCAGGTTTGCCACCATGCGCGCGACGGTGGATTTGCCACAGCCGGATTCACCCACGACGCAGACGGCCTCGCCCCGACCGATGTCAAAGGAGATGTCGTTGACCGCATGCACGGAGGTCGTGTCGCGCACGATTTTGCCGCCGCGAAATTTCAGGCTTTCGAGAAAGCCGCTGTCCACGTCGAACCGCTTTTCCAGATTGCGGATTTGCAGCAAGGCGCCGGTGTCTTTGGGGGTCATTGGGCCGCCTCCGATGTAAGGTCCGATTGCAGGCGTTGCACCTCGTGGCAGGCGACTTCCACGTCGGCGTACTGCACCACTTTGGGCATGGTCGTGCGACACAGGTCGTTGGCCAGCGGGCAGCGCGGGTGGAATGGACAACCTGACGGCATGGCGTTGAGCGATGGCATGGAGCCGGGGATCTGTTTCAGGCGCGATCCCGGCGGGGTCTGTTGCGGCAGCGCGTTGATCAGCCCTTGGGTATAGGGGTGCTGCGGGTCATTGATGATCGACCGGGTCTTGCCCGCCTCGATGATGCGGCCCGCGTACATGACCAGCGTGCGTTCCGTCACCTGTGATACGACGCCGAGGTCATGGGTGATCAGCATCAGCCCCACCATGTTCGACCGGCACATCTCCAGCAGCAGTTCCATGATGTCGGCCTGGATCGTCACGTCAAGCGCGGTGGTCGGCTCGTCCGCGATGATAAGCTGCGGGTCGAGCAGCAGCGCCATGGCGATCACGATCCGCTGGCGCATCCCGCCGGACAATTCGTGCGGATACTGGTCCAGCCGCGCCTCGGGGGAGGGGATGTAGACCTCCTTGAGCTTGACCGTGGCGATCTGGCGGGCCTCTTCGTGGGACAGCTTGCGGTGGGCGCGGAGCGTCTCGACCATCTGCTGACCGATGGTCAGCACCGGGTTCAGCGTGACCATCGGGTCCTGAAAGATCATCGCCATCCGGTTGCCGCGCAACGATCGTTGCTCTCGGGCGGACATCTTCAGAACGTCCTTGCCTTCGAACAGGACTTGCCCGCCGTCGATGTAGCCGGGGCGGGACAGCAGGTTCATCATGGCAAAGCCGGTGATCGACTTGCCCGCGCCGGATTCGCCCACCACGCCCACGCGTTCGCCGCGGGCGATGTCGAAGGAAATGCCGTTCAGCGCGGTGACGGACTGGCCGCGGTTCGAGAATTTGACCGTAAGGTCACGGACGGAAAGCAGGCTCATGTCATCACCCCTTGTAGAGTTTCGGGTTGAGCACATCACGCACCCAGTCGCCCAGCAGGTTGATGACCAGCACCAGCACCACCAGCACCACGCCGGGGATCACGGTGATCCACCACGAACCAGACAGGATGTAGTCGAAGCCTGCGGAAATCAGCGATCCAAGCGAGGGCTGCGACGGTGGCATCCCAAGGCCGAGGAACGACAGCGAGGCTTCGGAGATAATCGCGTTGGCCACCTGCACCGTGGAGATGACAAAGATCGGCGACAACGAGTTCGGCAGGATGTGGCGCACCATGATGCGACCGGGCCCAAAGCCAAGAACGCGCACGGAGTCGACGTATTCCTTTTTCTTTTCCGCCAGAACGGTGGCGCGCACGGTGCGGGCGTATTGCGGCCACTCCGCCACGCCGATCACCGCGATCAGAAAGAAGACGGCGTATTGCGCAAACACCTCTGACCCGAACAGCGCCTGCGTCAGTGCGAGGAAGATGATGGCCACCATAAGCGTCGAAAACGACAACTGAATGTCTGCGAGGCGCATCAGGATGCTGTCCGTGCGCCCGCCCACGTAGCCAGAGATCAGGCCGATGGAAATGCCGAGGAACGCTTGCACCACCACGGCGCACAGGCCGATCATCAGCGACAGGCGTGTGCCGTAGAGGATCGTGGACCACAAGTCGCGGCCCTGGTCATCGGTGCCCAGCCAGAACCCCGGCAGCGATCCGTCCACCCACGCGGGCGGGTATTCGCTGTTCATGATGTCGATGGAGGCCGGATCATACGGATCAAACGGGGCCAGCACCGGGGCCAGCAGCGCCAGCGCCGTGATGATCACAAAGACCGCCAGTGACACGATGGCCACCGGGTTGCGGCGAAAGCTGTAGCCAATGTTGCCCTGCCAGATCTCCTTGAGGCGGGACGGGCGGCGCGCGATCAGTACGGGATTTTCGGCGGATTGGTCGGTCATGCGCCCAGCCTCGCGAGTTTGACGGTGGGATTGACCAACCCGTAGATCAGGTCGACGATTGTGTTTGTCACCACGAAGATAAAGCCGACGACGATCAGGTAAGCCACGATCAGGGGCGTATCGACGCGGTTCACGGCCTCAAGGAACATGGACCCCATGCCCGGCCAGCTGAACACGGTTTCGGTCAGGATGGTGTAGGCGACCATGGTGCCGATCTGCACGCCGCCTACGGTGATAACGGGCAGCAGCGTGTTTTTCAAAGCGTGGACAAAGTAGATGCGCCACGGCGCGATGCCCTTGGCCTTGGCAAAGCGGACGTATTCCGATTGCAGCACTTCCATCATCTCGGCCCGGATCAGACGGATGAACATCGGCAGCATGATGGACGACAGCGCGATCGACGGCATGATGATATGCGCCCAGCCGTCCACGGTCAGGAAATTCGTGTCCCAGTAGCCGATCACATGCACCGTTTCGCCGCGCCCGAACGACGGGGCCCAGCCCAATTCGACCGAAAACAGGTAGATCATCAGGATGGCTGTCAGGAACACAGGGATGGAAATGCCGATGATGGAAATCGCCATGATGGCGCGGCTGATCCATGAATTCGGCTTGATCGCAGTATAGACGCCAAGCGGCACGGACAGTCCGACAATGATCAGCGTCGCGCCGAACACCAGCTCCAGCGTGGCGGGCAGCTTTTTCAGGATCACGTCGACGGCTGGTTCCTTGAAGAAATACGAGGTGCCGAGGTCGCCCTGCAGCGCGTTGCCGAGGAACCGCCCGTATTGCACCAGAAAGGGATCGTTCAGCCCCAGATCGTCGCGCAGCTCCTGGCGAACTTCCTCTGACACGGACTGGCCCACCAGTTCGCGGAGGGGATCACCCAGATTGCCCTGAATGGCAAAGCCGATCAGGGAGATCACCAGCATCACGGCGATGGCCTGAAAGACTCGTTTGACGAGGTAGGCGAACATGAATGGCGGTCCTCTTGGAGTTCTTGGCCGGACGGTCCCGGCAGATGTGCACACGGGCCATGGTGTGGGGATTAAAACCATGGCCCGCGGCGTTCATCGAGGGGGGAGTGACCCCTCGAAACCCGATTACTCGGAGACGACCAGATCGCCGAAGTACGGGAAGTTCAGCGCGTTCACGATTTCATCCGCGTTCATGCCGTCCTTCGCGCCCCAGGCAAGGTCCTGCCAATGCAGCGGGATAAAGGCCGCTTCGTCGAACAGCAGCTGCTCCAGCTCTTGCAGGAGGGCGGCGCGCGCTTCCGGGTCGGTTTCGTTGTTGGCCTTGACCATCAGCGCGTCGGCTTCTTCGTTGCAGAAGTTGCCGGAGTTGTACTGGCCGTTGCCGGTCTCTTCGTCCGGGCAGGCGGTCAGGAACTGGTGGAAGTTGGCCGAATCCTCGGTGTCCGAGTGCCAGCCGATCATCATGATGTCCGCCGCGCGTTCATCGAATTCCGGCCAGTATTGCGCTTTCGGCAGGGTCTGAAGGTCGACCGTGATGCCGATCTGGCTCAGCATCGAGGACACCGCCTGCGCGATCTTGTCGTCGTTCACATAGCGGTTGTTCGGCGCCATCATGGTGATGGAAAAGCCATCCTCGTAGCCGGCTTCGGCCATCAGTTCCTTGGCCTTCGCCACATCATAGCGCGGTTCCATGCCTTCGACGTGGCCTGCGTAGCCCACCGGGGAAGCCTGCGCCGCCACGGTGCCGAAGCCGCGCATGATACGGTCCACGATGCCCGCGTTGTTCACGGCATAGTCAACGGCCATGCGAACTTTGGGGTCCTTGAAGGCTTCGACACGCTCCTGGTTCATCTGAAGGGTGATGATGCGCGTGCCGGGCATGGTGATCAGGTTCACGCCGTCGGCATCTTCGAGACGCTTGAGGTCGGTCGGCGGCACCGGCGCGATGAAGTCCACGTCGCCGGACAGCAGGGCCGCCACGCGCGTCGGGTCTTCCTTGATCGGGGTCAGGACGATCTCGTCAACGTTGCCCTCGGATTCAGTGTCCCAGTAGCCGTCAAAACGGTCGAAAGTGACCTTCACGCCCTGCTCACGCTCGGACACGGTAAACGGGCCGGTGCCGGAGATGTTGCGCGAGGCAAAGCTGTCGCCGTGCTTGACCACTTCGGCCTTGTCGGCACCGTCTTCGGTCTCGCCGGTGTAGAACTCGGAATCCATCGCGAAGAGATAGGTCGCGGTGTGCAGCACGAGCGGGTAGGGTTCGGCTGTCTTCAGATCAACGGTGTAATCGTCCACCACCTCAATACCGGTGAAGGGGGCGAAAATGCCTTTGAAATCGGGGGATTGCTTGATGCGGTCAAAGGTCCATTCGATGTCCTTGGCTGTCATCTCGTTGCCGGAGTGGAACTTGACGCCTTCGCGCAGCTTGAAGCGCATGGTGGTGTCGTCGATCTGTTCCCAGCTGTCCGCCAGACGGCCTTCGAATTGCAGGTCCTGCGTCCAGCGCACCAGCGGGTCAAAAACCATGTGGTTGAGCTGAAGCGTACCACCGGAAAGCTGCTCATACGGGTCGAGCGACACCGGGTCCGCGTCATAGGCAACGTTGACACTTATTTCAGCGTGGGCGGTTCCCGCAAAGGCGGTCGCCAGCGCCGTGGCTGCAACGCAAGATTTTAGAAATGACATGAAGGGCTCCCTGATTTTTTTGATGGTCGGAGCGTAAGGAGCAGCGCTGACGATATGCAAATGCCGATGCTGCATGAGGTGATGCGTGAAGGGCATGAGCGAAATGCATGCCCGAAATAAGGCGTTTTATCAGTCTGTTACCAGATGTCCGCACCGCAACGCATGAAACATGAAACGCTTGGTGACGCATCGTCACAGCCAATTTGATCAAAAAACCGGCGATGCAGTCCTGATCCGTGGCAAGGATTCAGCCAGCAAATACCGTCTCGGCGCGCAGGACCACCTCTGCAGCCGCACGCGCATCTTCGCCTGCGTCATGGTGGCGGAAGGACAAGCCGAGGTGCTGTTTCAGGGACGCCAGCCCATGCCCGCCATTGCCTTTCAGCTCCGGCCAAGCCTTGCGCGCAACCTGTACGCTGTCGCGCCATTGCCAGTCCGGGGCGTCGCGCTGGTGGGTTTTGCAGGCGGCGGCGATGGCGGCGCGGTCAAATCCGGAATGCTGGTAAATCACGTGGTCGCTCAGCGGATCTTCAAGCAGGTCGATCACGTCGCAGATCAGTGGCGCGCCGACAACATGGCTGCCGGTGATGCCATGGATCCGGGTGCAGGACCAATCGTCGGTCTGCGGATCGACAAAACACGTCCACGTTTCGATCTGGCCGGAATGTCGCACCGCTGCGAGGCCCATCTGGCAGATACTCCCGCGTTGATTGTTCGCTGTCTCGACGTCGAGCGCAAAAAATCGAAAGGGTCCGCGCGGCAGCGGTGGCAGGACGGAACGCATTGACGGCATGGTGGAATCCTCGGAATGGACGGCACGCGTATAGAGCAGATCCAGCGGCGCTCCAAGGTCACGGCTGGCAGAGACCCCTTCAATATCAATCATATGGTAAGGGTTGTGTAATTAAGTCACATGTAAACAATGTCTTTGATTTTTGCGGGAACCAAATGTGCTGTATCCCGTTTGAAACCCACGATTTGCCACAACAGGAGCCAGCAGGTGACGATTGAAACGCCGAAAGTGAACGCAGGTACGGTCCTTGTACTGGATGACGAGGCGCTGATTGCGATGGATCTCGCCGCCACTGTCGAGGATTGCGGCCTCAACGTGCTCGGCCCGGCGTTCAGCATGAAGCAGGCGTTTGAATTGATCGAAGGCTCGACACCGGAACTTGCCCTTCTCGACATCAACATCGGCAAGGAACAAGTCTGGCCTTTGGCGCGCGAATTGCGCGACCGTGGCGTTGGCCTTGTGTTTATCAGCGGCGATCTAAGCCCGGCGAACCTGCAGGCAGAATTTCACGACGCGCCCCGTCTGCACAAACCGGCCCTGCCGCAGCAAGTCTGCGAAGCGCTCGACAGCTACGAAGTCAAGACACCGACCGCCGCCGAGTAACCTCAGGTTGCGGCGTAGGGAATCGTCAGCGTCCGTTCAAAGCCGTTTTGCGTCGCAGCGCCCGACACCGACCCTTGCAACTGATGCGCGGTCGCCTCCACAAGAGAGGTGCCAAAACCGGGTCTTTCGGTCATCTGATCCGTGCGCCCAGTTTCGATCCACCGAATATGCGCAGTTGCGGCCTGGACGCTGACCGTGATGCTCAGCTTGCCATCGGGCAAGGACAAAGCGCCATATTTCGTGGAATTTGTGCCCCACTCATGCAGGATCAGCGCCAGCGACGTGATCTGATCGACTTGAATCTCCAGATCAGGTCCAGACAGCTCGATCGTCTGAGACGAAAGCGATGGTCGCAGGACAGTTTGCACGAGCTCGTGCAGCATGGCGTGCTGCACATCGGCCCCATTGTTGGTCAGGCCGTGGCTTTCGGCCAGCGCGCGGATGCGGGAGCGCAAGCTGATCGCAAAGGCTGACACGTCTTCCGCCTCGCGCGATGAAATCGAAATCAGAGCAGAGATGATGGCGAAGAGGTTCTTCACCCGATGGTTCATCTCGCGGATCATCAGTTCCCGCTGGTCCAGCAGGTCTCGTTCGGCGGTGACATCATAGGTCACGCCGACGAACTTGTTGCTGTTGTCACGCTCGAACCGGCGACCCATGCCGTGCAGCCAACGAACGCGTCCATCGGCCAGTTCAATAGAGAACGTCTCGTTGAAATCACGCGTGCCATTCATGGATTGGCGCAGCGCCTGGTTCACGCGATCACGGTCTTCCGAGCGCAGCCGGGCAAGGAGCGGCTCCATCCGGTCGTCGAAATCTGCACCCAGATCGAGCAGCTTGCGCTCGGTTTCGTCGATGCGGATGACGTCGGTTTCAGGCTCGTATTCCCAAATACCGATGCGCGCCACTTCGAGCGCCAGCCGCAAGCGTTGACGCTCCTCTTCGAGGCTTTGCTCCAGACGCAGCGCTTCGGTAACGTCTGCCAACACCAGCGTCGCACCGTCATATTCACCATCCTGGCGCCGGTAGGGCAGGGTACGCGCGACGAAATCCCGCTGCATTGCCTTGGAGGAAATGCGGAATTCGCTGGTTTCCGCCTTAGCCACGGCCTTGTTCAACGGCGAGATCAGATTGGTGTCATCCAGTTCGCCGGACACGTCCGAGAAAAGGCGCCCCACGTGCTGGCTTTTGAGATTGAACAGTTCGGCGGCTGCTTCGGTAAAGCTGCGGATGCGGACCTCGGCGTCGACCACCACAACGACAAGCTCGGTGGAATTGAAGAAGTTCGACAGGTCGGAGTTGGCCATCATCAACTGGTCGACCTTGTTCTTCAGTTCGTCGTTGACCGTCGTCAACTCTTCGTTTGTCGACTGAAGTTCCTCGTTCATCGACATCATTTCTTCGTTCGAGCTTTTGAGTTCCTCGTTGGTGGTCTCAAGCTCTTCGACGGTGGTGTTCAGCCGATGACGGGTCGCTTGCAGCTCCTGCTCAAGGTAGCGCAGGTGGCTCTCATCAGGGGCAACTTCCTCGAATCCATCGGGCACGCCGGGAACCATGTCACCGGTTTCACGGATCACCACCAGCAGCGCGCCTTCTTCGCGCAGCGGTTCGCACATCACATCGCAAGGAAGGGTGCCAAAGCCGGTCTGCACCTCCACGCCCCGCGAAATCAGGCGTCGCTGATGGGTGTTGGCGTCGCGGACAAGTCCGCCGATGACTTCGCGCAGGCCAAGCTTGGCCAGGCTGGGCACATGCACCTGACGGTCCGTCCGATCCGGAAAATCCAGGAATTTCGACAGGTTACCGTAGCGCTGAATGAGGTTCCCACTGGGGTCGAGCAACATGCTGACAGGTGCGTAGGCCTCTGCAAGGCGGCGCAGCGCCTGTTGTTCAAAACTATCCTCGGGCAGGCTCTGAGGCACCTGACCATGACGTTCGCGGCTGGTCGTTTGACGGGTCCCGCGCCGTTTCGGAAGGCGCAGATTATAGCGACCTATCGCAGGTTTGCGCTTGAACAGACGGTGCGTCTGGTCCTCGGTCTGGAACAGATCCTCAAAACGGCCAATCGCTTCCGAGGAGCCAAGGAACAGGTATCCCTCTTCGCTCAGCGCAAAATGCAGCAGCGGCACGACCTCGCGCTGCAGATCCTCATCGAAATAGATCAAAAGGTTGCGGCACGACACAAGGTCCATCTTGGGGAAGGGCGGGTCCTTGATAAGGCTGTGCAGGCTGAACCGGACCATGTCCCGAATGGACTGGGTCACCGAAAAGCTGGAATTGTTGTTCACGGTGTAGCGGTTGCGCAGGTGTTCGGGGATGTCCGGCAGCGCGGCCAGCGGATACGTCCCGCCGCGCGCTATATCGAGCATCTTGGCGTCGATGTCCGTGGCAAACACTTGCGCGCGCACCGACTTGCCACTTTTCATTATGTTGTGATGCAGCAGCATCGCGATGGAGTAGGCCTCCTCGCCACTGGAACATCCCGCGACCCAGACGCGAATGCTGCCTTCAGGCTCACAGTTGTCGATCAGCGGTTGGATGACCTTGGTTTCCAGCCGTTCAAATTCGCCGGGATCGCGGAAAAATCGGGTGACGTTGATCAGCAGGTCGGAAAACAGGGCTGAGCGTTCCTCGCTGTCGCGGCGCACTCTGTCGAGGTAATCCTTGGGCGATTCCAGTCCCAACACCTGCATCCGGCGGGCAATGCGCCGCGACAGGGTGGACCGTTTGTACATCGAGAAATCATGCCCCAACGTGTCCGAAATCGTATCGCAGATATCGGTGATATGGTCGAAAATCTCGTTCGAATTTTCGTCGTCGGGCAGGTCTTTTCCGTATTTGAAGAAGCGTCCAAGCACGCTCAGGATATCGCTGGGATGCGTCACGAAGTCTGCCAGCCCCGTACCAATCGCGGACGTCGGCATCCCGTCGTAGCTGGCGCTTTCGGGGGTCTGCACCACGCACAGCCCGCCGTGCTCCTTGATGGCCCGCAGGCCGCGCGTGCCGTCCGCACCGGTGCCAGACAGGATGACACAGGCCGACTGTGGTCCGATGTCAATGGCGAGCGCTTCAAAGAAATCGTCGATGGGACGGCGCAATCCGCGCGGATCAGTGAATTCGGTCAGTTGCAGGGTGCCGTCATGGACAGACAGACCATGTCCGGGCGGGATGACGTAGATGTGGTTCTCTTCGAGGTCCTCGCCGCCACAGGCCTGCGTCACCGTCATGTTGGTGTAGCGCTCAATCAACTGCGCCATGAGCGATTCATGGTTCGGATCGAGGTGCTGGATCACCACGAAGGCCATCCCCGGCATACCATCGCCGGACTTTCCAGAGAACAACTCCCGCAATGCTTCCAAGCCACCGGCGGAGGCGCCAACGCCAATCACAGGGAAAGTGTTTTTCATCTTCTCAGTAATCCAGTCGGACCCGTGCGATCAAAGCAGTTGTATTGGCCATAATAGGGTAACTGGCCATGATATCGTATTGCGACGGGTTCAGAACATCGTGAAGCGTCCGCACGTCGCGGGTCAGCAATTCGGCATACTTCGTGGCCGAGGCCGCGGTGGCGCGGCTGATATCGAACTGCGACGCCAGCACAAACGACGTCTCGCCGTCTTTCACCAGCTTGGACATGTAGACAAGATTAACGAATTCAGTGCCATCCTTGCGCACGTTCGGCACGATGAACTGCTCGTCCTTGGGCCCTTCGGAATACAGGAAGGTGTGCATTCTTTTGCGCACCGGGCCTGCGCCCTCCTTTGGCTGAAGAAATCGGCAATTGCGCCCGATGATTTCGTCGCGATCGTAACCGGTGATGGACAGGAACCTGTCGTTCGCAGCAACCAGCGGGCAATCCTCTTCCCCCATGTCTCCGACACATATGGCAATGGAACTTCTCGCCAACAAGTCGGCAATGGGGTCAGGAAGAGACATCAGGCATGGATCCGAAAGCTGGCAGAAGGCTTGATTGCGGGCAGACGCCATTTTGCCGTGTTCTGCCGCGGGTGCAAGTCGCACCTTGCGTAAACTGGCTTAAATTTGCCCGCCACCAGGGTGGCAGGACAACTCTTGTCAGACCTGATTGTCAGGCACTTCGACAACCAGTCCATCCATCTCTTCTGTAAGGACGATCTGGCAGGACAGGCGGCTGGTCTCACGCGGGTCGACGCCGAATTCGATCATCATCTGTTCGTTGTCATCAGGTGCCCCGACGCGCGCGAACCAGTCCGCGTCGAGATGCACCATGCACGTCGCGCAGGAGCAGCCGCCACCGCAAGCCGCCACGACGCCGGCGATGCCGTTGCGTGTGGCCGCCTCCATCAGGGAAATGCCGGCCGGGGCCTGCACCACCGTCCGGGTGTCGGCTTCGAGAAAGGTCACTGTGGGCATACGTCAGCCTGCTTGTTTCATGGAATGATCTTGGGTGGGCACAGAGTGGTCGTGTATCCTGGCGACCATATCCGGAACGGTGCCCACCATCGGAGGTTTCAGGCCCCGACGGGGCCGGTTGCAAAAGGCGGTGAAGTTCTCTTCGGTTTCCAGCCGCAGGTAGAAGTTGGTCGCTTTCACGGCATCGAAACGCATCCCCACGGGGCGGGCGTATTCATGGCCGGGAAAGACCCGCGCGGCATCGGGAACAGAGCGCTTCAGCCGGGCGCAACTGCGAAACAGATCGCCAGCATCACCGTTTGGCGTGGCCACCAGCCCGCAGCCTTCGATGAACAGCGTGTCACCGGGGAACAGGCAGTCGCCGACGATATAGGACACGGAGCAGGCCGTATGCCCCGGCGTCAAAAGCGCTGTGATGGCCAGTGCGCCGACGCGCAGCCGCTGATCAGTTGTCAAAACCCGCTCGCGGTGTGCGGGCAGGTCGAGCGTGTCGAGGCAGGGGCGCGTGCCCCAGACCGGCAGGTCCGCTTGCGCGCTGAGCGTTTCGACCGCCTCCGTGTGATCGCGATGGCCGTGGGTCACAAGGATCGCGCGCAGGGTCAGGTCACGCGCCTTGGCCGCATCGACGATGGTCTCGGACGCCCAGCCGGGATCTATCACCACCGCGTCGCCGCTGGCGCGGTCATAGGCGATGTAGATCAGGTTGGGAAAACAAGCCCGTCCAGCGGTCAGCTGAACGACGCCGGTTTCGGCGTCGTTCATGTCGTGGGTGCGTGAGTTAGGCAACGAGATCACCTGCAAAGAGATCCGCATAGGTTTCGCGCAGGGCGGCTTTTTGCACCTTGCCCATGGCATTGCGCGGCAGCGCGTCCACGGTCAGGTATTTCTCCGGCACCTTGTGCGCGGGCAGGGTGTCGCGCAGGGCACTCTGGACAGCAGAGGTGTTCACCGCGTCGCCAACGATCACCGCGACCGGGACATTGCCCTTTTCGGGATGCTTCACGCTGATGACGGCGCTTTCGGCCACGCCGGGCTGAGCGTCGACCAGCTCTTCGACCTCCTTGGGCATCACGACGCCCGCCTCGGCAAAGATCGCGTCCTTAACCCGGCCCAGCACGTACAGATAGCCATCCGCGTCATAGCGCCCGAAATCACCGGAGATAAAGAACCCGTCGTCGCGCATGTCCTCGGCGGTCTTCTCCGGCTTGTTGTAGTAGCCGTCGAACAGGTTCGGCCCGCGAATTTCGATCATGCCGGTGTCGCCCTGGGGCAGGGTGTCACCCGTTTTCATGTCGGTGATGCGGATTTCCGTGCCGTCGAGCGGGAAGCCCACGCTGTTGGGGCGGCGTTCGGCGTCGTAGGGGTTGGACGCGATCATCGAACATTCGGTCATGCCATAGCGTTCGAGGATCATCTTGCCGGTCGCCTGTTTCCACGCATCATGCGTCTGCGGCAGCATCGGCGCGGAGCCGGAAATGCACACCCGCATGTTGCGCGTTGCCTCTGTCAGGTTGGGCGCGTCGAGCAGGCTCATGTAGAACGGCGGCACGCCCATCATCACGGTGGCCTCCGGCATCAGCGACAGCACGCGGTCGCGGTCGAACTTTGGCAGGAACACGCAGGAGGCGCCAACCGACAGGATCACGTTCATCGCGGTGAACAGCCCGTGCAGGTGGAAGATCGGCAAGGCGTGGATCAGCACGTCGCTTTCCGAGAAATCCCATGTGCGGACCAGAACCTCGGCGTTGGAGGCCAGCGAAGCATGGCTGTGCACCACGCCCTTTGGCCGCCCGGTGGTGCCGGAGGTGTAAAGGATCGCTGCCGGATCACTTGCCACGCGCGGGCAGGCGTCAAAGCCGGTGGGCTGGCTGTCGCGGCGGTCGATGAATGTACCGCTGTCGTTTTCGTTGATGGTCAGCACGGGAATGCCGGCGGCTTCGCCCTCACAGGCGGCGCGACGGCTTTCGTCGCTGACCATCAGCGCGGGTTTGGCATCGCCCACGAAATAGGCAATATCGTCCATGGGAATGGCCGGGTTGATCGGCGTGTAGACCGCGCCCGCCAGCAGGCAGCCGAAGTACAGCTCCAGCGAGGCGACGGATTTCGGCGCATAGACCAGAACGGTGTCGCCCGCGGTCACGCCCAGCTCTGTCAGCAGGGCCGCGCTGCGTTCGGCGTTGCCAAAGAACTGCCCATAGGTGGTGGTGGTGCCGGTGTCGTCGCGGGTGATGAGGGTCTTTTCCGCGCGGGAGCCGCCGGCAGTGGCCAGTTTCGAGGCCAGGACATTCGCATCATACATGTTCGAGAGCTCCTTTTGCGTCAGCGGCCGCGCGGGCCAGATCATATTGGTGCTGCACCCGGTCATAACCAAGGCCAAAGCACGCGCTGTAATAGTCGTGCCCTTCATGAGACGTGATGTTGCACGACCGCGAGAACGCCTTCAGGTGCAGGTTCACGGACCCGCAGGCAACGCCGCCGATCACGAACTCATGCTTCAGCTTCTGGTCGCGCTGGAACGCCTGCTTGTAATCGTTGCTGTTGAAAAACGGGTCGGTGGCGACCTCCAGATCGGCTTTCAGGCCAAGGTCCGACAGCGCATCCACAACCTGCAATTTCACGGCGTCGATCCACGCGGTCACGGTGTCGAGCGTGTCCGACATCAGGATGTATTCACGCATGGTATAGGCGATCTGACGCCGGCCTTCGGCATAGAATTCTTCGCAGCGAAAGCACAGGTTCTTGTGGGTGATCAGAAAGCTCTCGCCGTGCTGGCTGTCCTTGAGGTCATAGAAGACCGGATAGCAGCAAGTAGGGGACAACAAATACTGTTCATCGGAGTTGATGGAATTGTCGACGCTGAATGCGTGCTGTGGAAAGCTCTTGATATAGTTGCCCGCCAGAACGAAGTCGCGCGGCAATAGCGGCGCCAGTCGCTTTTCCTCTGCGCCGGAAAAGCAGGTCAGTCCGGCCAGCATGTCATCGAGCGTCCGCTCGAATTCCGCGGTGATTGCCATACGGTGCTCAGAGGCCATCACGCGCCCTCGTACTGCAGGAAGTTGCGCTGGATATCGTCGGGGGTGCCGAGCTTCATCAGGTCCAGATCGCCAATTGGCAGAGGTTTGCCCGTCTGAGTCTCGATGTAGGCGATCAGGGCCGCGATGTTCATGCTGTCCAGAATCCCGCTCATGATCAGCTCGGTCTGGGGACCGATGATTTCATGCTTTTGGGTGGTGATTTCGTTCAGCAATTTCAATAGGTCATCCATCTCGTGCTCTCCATGGACTATCAGCCAAGCCATGCCGGAGGACGCAATCATTGGACGACCGCGCGTGTCGGCAAAGCACTTAAAATCGACAAGTCCCCCAACCCGGTCGTGCCGATACGAAAAACTTGCTACCAACCGTTCGTAAGTTTAACAACCCCTTTGTGAGCCGGAATCAACCACGCTCGCAAGTGTGTAATTTGGTCGAATGGTGCGAAAGCGCAGGAGTGTGCCCATGGATACGTTCAAGGAATTTGATTCGCCGCTGCACGCCGGTGAGCGCGAAATGGCGAGCCGTTACCCCAACCCCGTCTATCAATGGGGGGACGACAACATCGGGCAGATGATCCGCACGCGCATATCCCTTTCCATTGGCCAATACCTTGCCAGATTGCCGTTTTTCTTTATCGCCACCAGCAGCCCGGAAGGCTTTTGCGACGCCAGTTTCCGGGGTCGCGAATATGGTGCCGCGGGCCCGCAACCGCTCGTCTGGGTGCCCGATCCGCAAACAGTGATATTCCCGGATTTTCAGGGCAACGGCCTCTACCAAAGTCTAGGCAATATCCTGGGGAATCCGCAAATCGGAATGCTGTTCATGGATTTCGAGCGTCAGTCGCGGATGCGCATCAATGGCCGGGCCGAGGTGCGGGACGCCGATGACGCGGTGCGCGAAAAATGGCCCTCGGCGCAGGCTTTCGTTAAGGTGACCATTCAACAAGCTTACGGAAATTGTCAGGCGCGCATTCCGCGTCTGGTTGTGGACCAAAGCAGCGTTGACCCGCTTTCCCATTCGTGACCGAGAGGACATCATGAAACAGACCGCAAATGTGACCGTGACCGATTACGCCACCGGGATGAAGATCTTTCGCAGCCCCGATTTCGGGGTCGACCATCCCTTTCGCGCGACGCGTCAGATTTTCGGGCCGTCTGTTCTGGATACGGAGGCCGCAACACATGTGGAGCGCAAGCGCAGCTGGATGGCGCAATTCCTGCCTGCGCGCATCGCCAGCGCCGAGGTGCAGGGCATAATTGCCCGCGCGGTCGACGAAGGGTTCGCACATGCCGCCGAACAAAATGACCTGCTGGCGGCGGCGGTCTACATTCCGAACCGGGTTTTGTTGCTTTTGCTGGGGTTGGAGGACATCGACCCGATCGAGCACCACCACAAACTGCGCGCGATCACGGATTTCCTGGAAACCAACGCGCGCAGTCCGGAGGTCATGGCCGCCCGGACCTACCTGCAAGAGGGGCCGTTCGCCGCGACCCATGCGCTTTTTGACGGGTTGGACGATGAACGTCAGCGCAATGAGTTGCTGTTGTTCTCCTATGCCGCGGGTGAAACGACCTTCGTGGCCATGAAATGCATGCTGCTGCTTTGGGCGCAGGATCCGGCGCAGTTTGCCGCGCGGCTTTCCGAGGAGGGCGTGAAATCCTTCCTTGCGACCAATATGCGCAACGATCCCCCTCTGGGCATCGCCACACGGTACTGCAAGCAGGACACGGAAATCGACGGGCTGACGTTTGCCAAGGGTGATCTGGTGCACGTCGATATCGTCACGGCGAACAAGACATGCCCCATGTCCGCAACCGGCGTGCCGATGGACTTCACCTTTGGCGCGGGAAAGCACAGCTGCCCTGGCCATCTGCTTGCCAAGGCGGAGCTGGAGGCGGTGATCGAACGGCTCAGCGCGTTGGACGGCGCGCGTTACCGGATCGAGGGGGATCTCAACGCGCCGCGTCCGCTGAACTTCCGCGATCCCGGAGATGTTAGGATCACCAGCGCGCTTGAACTGGCCTGACCACCCGAATTTGTCATCGAACGGCTCGCCATGACAGCGGGCCGTTTCGCGTTTCGGCTCAGCGGAAGCACGCTTCGGCCTCGGCCTGACCCGCCAATGCGCCCCGCAGGCTGATCAGCTCGTCTTCGGCATCTATCAACCGCTCCGCGAGGCATTTTTCCACCATGCTGGCCTGTTGCCAATCGCCGACCATCCTGGTCAGCAGGGCGCGGACCTTTTCGCACGGCGTATCGACGGCCAGGCTGTTGGCCCTGTCCAGCAACGCAGTCCGCGCACGTTGGATGGGCTGGGTGTCACCGTGCAGTGCGAGCCAAAGCGTCGCCCCTTCGACGGCTGTCAGCGTGTCCACGGAAAGCGTGTGGGCCTGCGGATCAGGCACCCCTTGGCGGATCAGGTCGTGAAACAGCCCGCTGATCGCCCCAAAGAACTCTGCCACGGCGTCGTGCAGCACGGGGGCCGAATCATCCAGACCATAGGCGAGGTGCATGCCGACGCAGCGCCGGTTGGATGTCAGCACGTTTATCAACCTGTTCAGCGTGCGTTCATAGTCCGCACGCCAGTTTCCGGTTGCCTTGATATCGCCGAAAATTTCGCTGAACGTCAGGGTCAGAACTTCGGGCACCAGCGCATCTTTGCCGGGGAAGTGGCTGTAAAGACTGCCTTTCTTCAGGCCGACCACGTTGGCGACATCCTGCATCGATGTACCGGTGTATCCCTTGTCCCGCATCAGGTCGCGCGCCGCGATCACAATCTTGTTCTTGCTCGTCTTCATCTGTGCTTCCCTGAATTTACTAACGAACGGTCGCTAGTATTTAACGAATTAATTTCCAGACGGCAAGCATCCTTGCGTTGCCGCATCGAGAGGCCCGCGAAATGGGTGCGACGTCCCCCTCAGGCGCCGTCTGCGATGCGCTTTAAGCGGGTGAACAAGCCGGTTTTCGCTCAAAACGTGTCGGAATATGGTCGATACCTGCCGGTGATGCGTTTGTTCGCAGATGCAGAATTGAATTTCCCGCAAACAGGTCGGATAGATAGTAAAAATGCTTGGGGACAGATACTTGCCGCCGATTCGACACTCGCTGCCTTTGCAGCAAACCCGCCGCACCTTCATGGCTGCCCTTCTGTGCAGCGCCGCCAGCTTGCCGATGGCGCGGTCTGCCCGCGCTCAGCAGGACGCCCCGGACGACTCGTCTCAGGCGGGTGTGCCCTTTTCCTTCGACGCTCTGACCGACCAGATGCGCGACGCCGCCGCGCATTCGCCAAAGTCACCAGAGCCGGTCGACGATTTCCTCTCGGGGCTGAACTATGATTCTTACAACCGGATCCGGTTTGACGATCGCGGCAACAGATGGAACGGCCTGCCCAATTTTCGCATGAACGCCTTTCACATGGGCTGGCTCTTCAATGAACCTGTGCATGTGTACGAGGTCAGCGAAGGCCGTGCGCTGCCCATGGGCTTCAGCGCCAGCGATTTCGTGTACGACGATAAAATCGAGGTGCCGGAGGATTTCAAGATGCCGGGCGTCGCGGGCATCCGTCTGATGGCGCCGCTCAACAGCGCGGACCGCTTCGACGAACTCGGCGCTTTTCTGGGCGCGAGCTATTTCCGCTTGCTGGGCGAGGGCAACCGCTATGGCCTGTCCGCGCGGGGCTTGGCCGTCAACACCGGCTTGCCTCAGGGCGAGGAGTTCCCCCGCTTCTCCGACCTTTGGCTCGAACGGCCCACGGCGGACGATGATCGGCTGACGGTCTATGCCGCGCTGCAAAGCCAGTCGTTGACCGGGGCGTACCGTTTTGTCATCACGCCGGGTGCGACGACCTCGATGCATGTCACGGCGCGCCTGTTCCTGCGGGAGGACGTGGCGCAGCTTGGCATTGCGCCACTGACGTCGATGTATCTGTTTGGCGCGTCTGATCCGGGCGATTTCGGTGATTTCCGCGCCGGGGTTCACGACAGCGAAGCACTGGTGATCAACACGGCCGGCGGTGACACGTTGATGCGACCGCTCAACAATCCCGCGCGACTGGCCAATTCCTACCTCGGGATGGATAGCCCGAAGTCGTTTGGCCTTGTGCAGCGCACGCGGGATTTCAACGCCTATCTCGACGCCGAAGCGCATTATGAACTGCGCCCCTCTGTCATGGTCGAACCCGTCGGTGACTGGGGCAAGGGGACCGTGCGGCTGATGGAAATTCCCACCGATCTCGAGGTAAACGACAACATCGTCGCCTTCTGGGTTCCCGATGGGGACATGACCGCAGGCACCGAGCTGGAGCTGTCCTATCGCCTGCGCTGGGGGCTTGAGCCGCGCGGCGACCGGTCTTCTGATCGTGCACATGTTTTGCGCACACGTGTCGGCAAAGGCGGCGTTGCAGGCGTGGAAGAGGGCCGCGACACGACAAAATTCGTCATTGATTTCGAAGGTGGACCTTTGACGGAACCTTTGGGCCCTGAAGAGGTTGTAGCCGACGTGAGCATTACACGTGGTGAGATAACAGAAGCCATCGCATCGCGTATCGATCAAAGCGACAGCTGGCGTCTCGTAATCGAGGCGCGTGCCGAAGAGGGCGGCGTGGCCGAACTCAAGGCGCGGCTGGTGAGCGGCGACACCGTGCTGACGGAGACTTGGCTTTTTCAATGGGTGACGGAATGACGGAACTGAACGAGACTTTGGGTTTGACGCAACACGAAGCGGAGGCTTTGGACACATGGCAGCCCCCACAGGCGCCGCTGTCCATGCCGCCGCAGGCTCTCACCCGTGAGCCGTCCGAAAATCCCCTTCTCACCTGGGCGCGCGGCTTCTGGCTGCGGGCCTCTGACTGACGCGCATCCCCATCATGCCGCTGCCGCCCTCCACCGCCACCCGCCTGACCCGATCCATCGCGTTGGTCTTTGCCATGACCGCCGCATTGAGTGCGGGCGGTCTTTTGCTGACCGTCGGCGCAGAAGACGGGTTCGACACGCTGGACGTCGTGCGCACAGTGCTGATCATGGTGACCACCGCGTGGCTCGCATGGGGTGCCTCGCTGGCGTTGGCGGGGCTCTGGCCGTCGCGCGCGATGTCGGTTCCACCGTCGACTGGCCCCGCGCCCCGCACTGTCATGCTGGTCCCGATTTGCAACGAGGACCCGGTCAGCACCTTTGCCCGCATTGCCGCCATCGACCGGTCCTTGGCCGCCAGCGGTGCCTCGGTAGACATCGCCATCCTCTCTGACACCCGCGACCCGCACGCCTCTGCCAAAGAGCGCGCGGCCTTCGTGCGTCTGCGCAAGGCCGTGACGGGGCAAGGCGAGCTGTTCTATCGCATCCGCGAAAATGGGGCGGGCCGAAAGGCCGGCAATGTCGGGGATTTCATGCGCAACTCTGGTCGGGCCTATGATCTGGCGGTGATCCTTGACGCGGACAGCCTCATGTCGGGAGAGGCGATCCGGATGATGATCGACCGCATGGTCGCGGACCCGCAGCTTGGGCTGCTGCAAACCCTGCCGCGTCTGGTCGAAGGCCATTCGCTGTTTGCCCGCGCGATGCAGTTCTCGGCGGCCTTTCACGGCCTCGTCTTCACCCGTGGCCTGATGCGGATGCAGGGCAACACCGGACCGTTCTGGGGGCACAATGCCATCGTTCGGGTCGAGGCCTTTGCCCAATCCTGTGGCCTGCCCGACCTGCCGGGCAAAGCACCTTTTGGCGGCCATATCCTGTCGCATGACTATGTGGAGGCCGCTTTGCTGGCCCGTGCCGGTTGGCG
The DNA here is from genome assembly GCF_040148795.1 of Sagittula sp. NFXS13. Taxonomy (NCBI): domain Bacteria; kingdom Pseudomonadati; phylum Pseudomonadota; class Alphaproteobacteria; order Rhodobacterales; family Roseobacteraceae; genus Sagittula; species Sagittula sp. NFXS13. The sequence goes on along the minus strand of NZ_JAGEMH010000006.1, from coordinate 59,115 downwards.
CGTTCAGGTGGACTCCGCGATCCCCGGCTCCTTCGAGGAAGGGCCGGAAAACGTGCTGTCCTACGCACGCCGCGACCGCCGCTGGTGTCAGGGCAACCTGCAACACGCGCGGCTTCTTGCGGCACCGGGCCTTGCGGGGTGGAGCCGTTTTGTCTTTCTCCAGGGGATCATGGCCTATGTGGCCGCGCCGCTGTGGGGGCTGTTCCTGCTTGCGACGCTTGCGTCGACCGTGCTGGCTCCGCTGCCGGACTACTTCCCCGAAGCCTATCAGCTTTTCCCCACCTTCCCCTATGACAGCACGCTGGAAATCACGACGCTGATTCTTGGCACCGCCAGCCTGCTGGTGCTGCCCAAGTTTCTCATCTGGATCGAGGCCATCGCCACCGGGCGCGCTCAGGCCTTTGGCGGGGCATGGCGGTCCTTTCTGTCGATGCTGGTGGAAATTGCGCTGACCTCCGTGCTGGCGCCGATCATGCTGGCCTTTCAGACCCGCGCCGTGGTGCAGGTGCTCTCCGGTCAGGACGGCGGCTGGCCGGCCAATGCCCGTGGCGAAGGCCGGCTGAGCGTGGCCCAGTCCCTGCGCGCCAGTGGCTGGATCGTGGGCGTTGGTCTCGGCGCTTGGGGGCTGGTCTATCTGCTCGCCCCGAACCTTATGCCTTGGCTGCTGCCCATCGGCATTCCCATGACGCTTGCGCCGGTCATCATCGCATGGTCCTCGCGTCCCCTGACCCACAAGCTGTTCCGCACACCAGAGGAGCGTGACGCACCGCAGGTGTTGCAGGACTTTCGCCACATCATGGCGCAGTGGCAGCCCACCGCCGCGCCGCTTCCCGCTGACCGGATCGACCCGGTGGCCCCCGCACGAGCGTAATCCATGGCTCTTATTGCCCCCAACATAGCCCAGCCCGGCGGGCGTGATCCCCGGCTCGACGCCTTTCGCGGGCTGGCCTTGGCAATGATCTTTATCGACCACGTGCCCGGCAATCCCTACGAGCAGTTCACCCTGCGCAATATCGGGTTTTCCGACGCGGCAGAGGCGTTCTTCTTCATGTCCGGCGTGGCGGCGGGGCTGGCCTATTCAGGTCGTTTCGGGGCTGAGCGACGCGCCGCCAACGGCTTGTGGAGCGCGGTGCGCCCCATGTGGATGCGGGCGTGGACGCTGTACAAAACCCATATCGCACTGACCTTTTCCGTCATTGCGATCTTTGCCTTTGCGGCGCTGGCCTTTGCCATGCCGGAAATGGCGAACAAGCATAACCTTGGCGCGGTCTTCACCGATCCATGGCGCACGATCCCGGCGCTGTTCACCATGACGCACCAGATTGGCTACGTGAACATTTTGCCCGCCTACTGCGTCCTGCTGTTCGTCGCCCCCTTCGCCCTCATGGCCGGGCTCAAACATCCGGGGTGGTTGCTGACGGGCGCCGTGGCGCTGTGGATGGCGGCGGGCACGTGGAGGCTGAACATCCCCAACTGGCCCGGCGGGGGCGGATGGTTCTTCAACCCGTTTTCGTGGCAGTTGATCTTTGTCCTTGGCCTTGTGGCGGGGATAAAATCGAAGGCGGGTCAACGCCTTGTCCCGGTCAGCGGCTGGCTGTTCACGGCGGCGTTGGGATTCCTTCTATTCGTCTACGCGTGGCGGCACGTGCCGGAGCTGGGCAAGTTCATGAACACCCAGATGTGGCGACTGGGAGAGGCCGGAGCCCCCTATCATTTCGTCGCGCACTCCAAGACATTCCTGGCCCTGCCGCGTCTCCTGCATGTTCTGGCGATGGTCTATGTTCTGTCGTGCCTGCCGTGGGTCGTCGCCTTGTGCGCCAGCGCCGCTGCCGCGCCGCTGCGCCTGATGGGCCAACAGGGGCTGGAGGTCTTTGCCACCGGCACCGTGATCGCGATGGCGTTTCAGGCGCTTATGGATATGAACGGCGATCCTGCAATTCTGGGAGTGGTCCTGCCGCCGCTCGGGTTGGTTCTGTTGTGGCTCATCGCCCTGCGCGCGCAGCGGCGAAAGGCCGGCGCAGTCATCCCCGCAAAACCAAGCGCTGTTCAAGCCTGAACCACCCCGCGCAGGGGCCGGCGATGACAGGTCCGTCGATTGTCAAACTGTCCGCCGGACGGTGCGTCAAACCGTGGGTCGTCCAATTCTGTTTGGCGGCTGACTGCCCGAGGCGCACAATGCTGCCGAAGTAAAAGCATGCAAATCACATCTAAATTGTCAGCTGACAACTTTTCGCTCTCCCGCCGCTTTTTGGACTGTCCAGCGCCGCTGGATTGGCGGTGCGGAGGCCACCGCAGAGGGACGACCGGGCGGCGCGTGTCTGTGCCAAATGGGTCCATCCGCCCCCCCCCCCAAAGCCGCTGAAACCCTTTCGCAAATTCACGTCGAAGTACGTGGCACATATGACTTGCTGTGGTCCGTGATGCTTCTTGGACCTCAGATGGGCGCCAGGCCGTCGAACCGTGCTTTGGTCTCCGCCGTTGTTGCGGGCAGCGGTCCGGCTTGGGTTTCAAAGAGTGCGGTGATCTGGCGGTCAGCGGCGGGGGACAAGTGCCGGTAGAGGCGCGAGAAAAGGGCGCGTGCCTCAGGCTCTGGCCAATCCTCGGGCAGGGCGTCACGCGGCAAGCGCGGATCGGCGAGGGCTGCGCTCCGATAGTCATCCACCAGCCTCAAACGGAGGGCCAGCGCGTCGCTCGGCGCCGGTGTCTCAGGCAGGGCGGCGAAGCGGTCGATCACGCTGCGATAGGCCTGTGCGACCTCGGCAAGTGGCCAGTGCCGGGCGGCGAGGGGCTTCATGTCGCCCGCCTGCGGTGTGCCAGACAGGATCACCACGCCCGGAATCGCAGGGGCGGTTGAGGGCGCGAGGGCTGCGCCCGTGCCGATCCGGACCCAAGGCGGATTTGGATCGTGCTCGGCCCCGAGCAGTGCGATCTGCCAATGCTCCGGCGCGGGCGGAGGGTCGAACAGCAGGCGAGAGGCGGCGCGGAACTCTGCCTGTGCGGTGTCGGTCAGGCGGTAATAGCTGCGTCGCCCCTGCCTGACCCCTTCGAGCCGCCCGGCGCTGACGAGGCGGGAGACCGCGGTGCGCACGAGGCTTTCGCTCAACCCATGCGCGGCGCAGGCGGTGATGAGCGACCCCATCCAGAGCGCCCCGCCCCGCGGCGCCACCACATCGCCATACAGCGTCACGATGAAATGCGGCGCGCGCGGCGGGGTGTCGATGCCAAGTGCCGCCAACGGCGAGACGGTCATGGCGTGACTGGAGGCGTCCTCAGCCATGGTCGAAGACGATGACGTTACGACGCGCGGTGCCGGACATGGTGTCGGCCATCGCCTCGTTGATCTGATCCAGCGACCACCGGCCAGAGATCAGCTCGTCCAGCTTCAAACGTCCCTGTTGATACATGTCGACGATCCACGGAATGTCGGTCTTGATCACCACATCGCCCATTTTGGTGCCAAGGATCGACTGCCCCGCGTCGGCCATCATGAACGGCGAATAGCTGGCGTTGGAGCCGAAGTGCGGCATCCCCACCATCACCACCTTGCCCCGGTTGGCGAGGTAGCGCGGCGCGAGATCGTAGACCGAGGCGACACCCACCGTGACCAGCACCGCATCCGCGCCGCGACCGCCAAGGAGCTTCTTCACCTCCCTGAAGGGTTTTCCCTCGCCAAGCACGCCGTGGGTGGCGCCGAACTGCTTGGCGGCTTCGAGCTTGTCGGCGTTGGTGTCGATGGCAACGATGCGGCGGGCCCCGGCGATGCGTGCGCCCTGGATCGCGTTAAGCCCTACGCCACCCGCGCCGATCACCACCACGTCCTGACCGGGGCGAATATCGGCGGTGTTGATCGCCGCGCCAAGGCCGGTGATGACCCCGCAGGAGATCAGCGCGGCGGCATCCTTGGGAATATCGTCGGGGATCTTTACCGCCTGGGATTGATCCACGACGACGCGTTCCGCGAAGGCCCCGGTAAAGAGCGCCTGCCAGATCTTTTCGCCGCTGGCGGTGGTGAGCGGGCCGTCAAAGGCATCGCCGGGGCTTTCGCACACGGTCGGGTGGCCCGCGCCACACGAGGGGCACTGGCCGCAGGCGCGGATCAGTGTGACCGCCACGGAATCGCCCTCGGCAAAGCCTTTGACACCGGGGCCGACCGCGACGACGGTGCCTGCGGCCTCGTGGCCAAAGACCGCCGGGACAGGCCCACCAAAGCCCCCCTGCCAGAGCGACACATCCGAATGGCACACCGCGACGGCGTCGATGCGGACATCGAGTTCACCCAGCTCCGGAGACCGCATGTCGATCTCTTCGATGATGAGCGGTTCACCATGGGCGTGGCAGACGGCGGCTTTGACCTTGGCCATGTGGGGTTCCTTTTGTGGCGCGGCGCAGGGGCGCATTCTATGGGGACAGTAGGGTTGGGTCGGTATCGGCGCAAACGCATTTCATGGCGGTCACGGGCTGCACGCCTGTTGCAATAAAAACATTTTACAAAGAAACAATATGCGGACATAGTTTTCGCAAAGACGTTGAGGGGGAGGATCGCACGATGGCCGATGCGCCGATCGTCAGCGATGCGGAGGCCGTGGCGCTTGGTGAGTTGGAGGACTCGCTGGGCTTTTTGTTGCGGGTGGCGCAGGTGCGCAGCTTCGAGCGGTTTTACGCGGCTTTTGACGAGTTGAAGCTGCGACCGGGCGAGTATTCGTTGCTGTGGCTGGTCAAGCTCAACCCCGGTGTCCGACAGGGGCATCTGGGCGATACGCTGCGGGTCAAACCTGCGCAAATGAGCAAGATGATCCGCCGTCTGGAGCAACAGGGGCGGCTGCGGCGTGTCATCCCGGATGGCAACCGTCGATCCGTGTTGTTGCATCTGACCGACGCGGGCGAGGCCTTTATCACGGCGCATCATGCGGCGTTCTTTGGCCACGACGATTATCACCAGCACGACCTGACCCGGGAGGAAGAGCAGCAGCTTGCGGCGCTGCTTCGAAAATACAGCGGCATTCGCAAAAGCGGGCAGGGGCCTGCGGCCTGACGCTGTGGCGGTCCGTGGGCGTAAGGCCAGGGACGGCTGAACCGCAATCGGCGCGGGCTTTGTGCCGTGACATGTAAGGAGACAGCCCCGACGAGCCCGGCTCGCGGTGGCCTGAGAGGGGGAAACGACCAGTGCCTCAAGCACCTATTGATACAGACATCACCATTCATCAGCTGACCGACGATCCATATCCGATCTACAAACGGCTGCGCGCGGAAAGCCCGGTCATCAGGGTGGAGGCGGTCAAGCGGACCTTTTTGACCAAGGCCGAGGATTGCCGCGCGGTGAAGGACAACCCGGAGCTGTTCAGCTCCAACGATCCATCCACGCCGATGGAGAAGGCCTTCGAGGCGCACACGCTGATGCGCAAGGACGGTGAAGAGCATATGCGCGAGCGCATGGCGATGACGCCGACGTTTTCGGCGCGCAATCTGAAGGGCATCTGGTCGCTCGCCTACGAGACGCACGCGCATGCCTATCTCGACAGGCTGCCGCGCGACGAGGCGGTGGACCTGTTTCCGACGCTGGCGGGGCCTTTGTCGGCGCGTATCCTGGCCGATGTTCTGGGCATTCCGGACGCCACCGACGATCAGATGCAGCACTGGTCGCAGGCGCTGATCGACGGGGCCGGGAATTTTGGCTGGTTCGACGAGCCGTTCGATCGTGTGGCCAAGGCCAACGTCGAAATGAACGAATGCATCGCGCGCAATGCCGAGCGGCTGCGCGCCGATCCCGATCAGTCTGCGCTGTCTGTCATGGTGAATGCCGACGACCCGATTGCCTGGAGTCAGATCGTGTCGAACCTGAAGATCGCCATCGGTGGCGGCATCAACGAGCCGCGCGATGCCATGCTGACGATTCTCTATGGGTTGTTGCAGAACCCCGACCAGCTGGACGCTCTCAAGGAGAGTGGAAAATGGACCGACGCGTTCGAGGAAGGGGTGCGTTGGGTCGCGCCGATCCAGGCGAGTTCTCGGCTTGTGATGGAGGATACGGAAATTCGCGGTCTTTCCATTCCGAAGGGCGAGGTGGTCATGACCATCCAGGCCTCTGCCAACCATGACGAGGATCGGTTCGAGGCCCCGGAGCAGTTCAACGCCTTCCGTGAGCGCAACATCCACCAGAGCTTTGGCAGCGGGCCGCATCACTGCATGGGCACCCATATGGCGCGCCTGATGGTCGGCAAGATCCTGCTGCCGCTGATCTTTGAACGCTTCCCCGACATGAAGCTGGTGGCGCCGGAAACCGTGGTCTGGAAGGGCTTTGGGTTCCGCGGGCCGCTGAATCTGCCGGTGCAATTGAACTGACGCCGCTCACGTGCGCGTGGGACGGTAAAGAAAGTGTTTGAGTTGTGGATATTGTTTGATATCCATCAAATAGAAGTCGGCGGGGAGGCCGGCTCACAGGGAGGAATCATGAAAAATCTTGTTGCGCTTGGCGCATTGCTTTCGGTTGTCACCGCGATCCCCGCTCAGGCGCAGGAGGTGACGTTGCGCCTGTCCCATTGGGTGCCGCCAACCATCGCCCCGGCGTCGCGTGGGATCAACCCGTGGGCTGAATCCGTGCAGGAGGCCTCTGACGGGCGGATCGCCATCCAGATCTTTCCGGCACAGCAAATGGGCAAGGCGCCCGACCACTACGATATGGCCGCGCAGGGCATCGTGGACATCGCCTATGTGAACCCCGGCTACACCGCAGGGCGCTTTCCGATCTTTTCGCTGACCGAAATCCCCTTCATGACGGACGACAGCGTCGGTGCGTCGAAGGCCATCCACAACTGGTACAGCGAGAATGGTGGACTGGAGGAGATGAGCGACGTCAAACTTTGCTTCGTTCATCCCCACGCCCCCGGTGCCTTGCACAGCAAGGAGACGATCACCAAACCCGAGGACATCGCGGGTAAGAACATTCGCCCGGCGCACGCCACGATGGCGCGGTTCGTGTCGATGCTCGGCGGTGGTCCGGTGCAGGTGCCCGCACCCGAAGCACGCGAGGCGCTGTCCAAGGGCACGGCAGAGGCCGTGACCTTTCCGTGGGGCGCGATGTATGACTTCAACCTGACGGAAGAGGTGCCCGTTCACCTGGATATGCCGTTCTACCTGTCCTCTCAGGTCATGGTGATGAACAAGAACAGCTATGACCGCCTGTCCGACGAGAACAAGGTGGTGATCGACGAGCATTGCAGCCCCGAATGGTCGGGGAAAGTGGCTCAGGGCTGGGCCGATGCGGATATGGAAGCGCGCGATCAACTGATGGCGGACGGCCAGACCTTCAACACGCCCACCGAGGAAGAGGTTGCCGCATGGCGTGAGGCGGCGATGCCGCTGATCGACGAGTGGAAAGAGACGGTCACGGCTAGAGGCGGTGACGCGGATGCCATTCTGGACGCCTACAAGGCTGCGCTCGAAGCGAACGACGCCGCCTATTGAGACTGACACAGAAGGCGTGCGGCCCTCCGTCGCGCGCCTTTTTTCTGCGGAGTCCCCATGACGATTGAATCCCCGAATTTGCGCCCGATTGATCGGGTGGTCCAGTTTGTCGAGCGTATCGCGGGCATCACGCTGGGCCTTGTGACGCTGCTGGTGGTGGCCTCTGCCATCGGGCGGTATGGTTTTGCACGGCCCTTGCCGGATGCCTTCGATTTGTCGCGCCTGATCCTTGGCGTGGCGATTGCCTGGGGGCTGGCCTCTGTCGGATGGCACGGCACCCACATCAAGGTCGACCTTCTGGCACAGGCCGTTGGCCCCAAGGCGCGCCGCTGGATCAACGTGTTTGCCTGGCTGGTGCTGCTGGCCTTCACCATCGCGCTGACGTGGAAGATCGGCAACCGGGTCGAGGCGGCCATGGGCGGCGGCGACACCACGATGGATCTGCGCCTGCCGCATTGGCCGTTCTTTGCGGCGATCTGGCTGGGGCTGGTGGCGGCGGTGTTCACCACGGCGCTGCGCCTGTGGCGCGTGCTGCGCGACGGTGTGGATCTGGGGGAATTTGACGGCATCGACGAAAGCCTGCTTGAGGATCAAAAATAATGACCAACGGATTTATCGCCTCTGGCGGGTTCGTCGTGCTGTTTGCGCTGATGGCCCTGAGGGTGCCCATCGGCATCGCCATGGGGATCGTCGGCGTGGGCGGCTTTGCCATGGTGGTGCACCCGGTGCCCGCGATGAACCTGCTGTCGCAATCGCCGATCTCGTCGATCACCGACTTTAACCTGACGCTGATCCCGTTCTTTATCCTGATGGGGGTGCTGGCGACGAATTCGGGGATGTCGGCAGAGCTGTTTCGTGCCGGGCGCGCGTGGCTTGGCGGGTTCAAAGGCGGGCTTGGCCTTGCCTCTGTCGGGGCCTGCGGCGGCTTTGCGGCGATCTGCGGGTCGTCCGTGGCCACCGCTGCCACCATGACCAAGATCGCCTATCCGGAAATGAAGAAAGCCGGCTACCCCGACGCCGCCGCCACGGGCATCATTGCGGCGGGCGGCACGCTGGGCATCCTGATCCCGCCCTCTGTGGTGCTGGCGATCTATGGCTTCATCACCGAGACGGACATCGGCATGTTGTTCATCGCCGGTGTGGTGCCGGGCATCCTTGCGGTGCTGATGTACATGCTGACCGTGCGCGTCTGGTACGGGCGGCATCTGCCCCCGGCGGACAAGTTCAGCCTGTCCGAAGGGTTGGCCGCGCTGCGCGGGGTCTGGGCCGTGGGCCTGCTGTTCATCGCCGTGATCCTGTCGATCTACTTTGGCGTCGTCACCGCGACCGAGGCCGCAGCCGTTGGGGCGCTGCTGACGGCGGTGATCGGAATGCTGCGCGGACGGCTGACGTGGTCCACCCTGCTTGACAGTCTGGTGGAGGCGCTGCGGACATCGGTTGCGATTTACACCGTACTGATCGGCGCGACGCTGTTTGGCTATTTCCTGGCCGTGACGCAGGTCCCGCAGGAGATCACCACCTTCTTGACCGAACTGGGGGCCGGACGCTACGGCACGCTGGCGCTGATCTTGCTGTTGTTCTTTGTCATGGGCTGTTTCCTCGACGCGATGGCGATGATCATCCTCATGGTGCCCATCGTGTTCCCGGTCATCACGGCACTGGGATTCGATCCGGTGTGGTTCGGAATCATCGTTGTCATGACGGTTGAGCTGGGGCTGATTACGCCACCCGTGGGCATGAACGTCTATGTCATCAACTCCATCGCGCATCGCGTGTCGCTGGTCACCATCTTCCGGGGGGTGCTGCCCTTCGTGACCATCGACGTGCTGCGGTTGATCCTGTTGATCGCCTTTCCGGCGCTCGTTCTGGCCCTGCCGGGAAGCATGGAATGACGTCAGACGACCACATCATGCGAGATGTGGCTGACATGCAGGAGCCTGACGCGCTGTCAGGCTCCGTTTCCTATCGAATCCGTCTGTTGCAGATTGCCGCGTACAAATCCTTTGAGCAGAAGGTCAGCGGTTTTGGCGCCGCGCCGCGCTACTTTGGCCTGCTGAAGCTGGTGCAGGCCAATCCCGGCATCCCGCAGACCCGGCTGGCGGAGGCGATCTTTCTCGATCGGTCCAGCCTTGTGCCGATCATCGAGACGCTCACCCGCGAAGGCTGGGTGGAGCGCAAGCGATCTGCGCAGGACAAGCGCGTGCGGCGGGTCTTTCTGACCGACGACGGGGCGGAGCGTCTGGTCGCGCTGGAGCATTGTGTTGCGGAGCATGAGGCCACGATCACCGCTGGTCTGACCAAGCGGCAAAAGGCCAGCCTTTTGAGCCTGCTCGACCATGTGGCGGGCAACCTGCGGCGGACGCATGACGAGGGCGCCTGAGCGCCCCCTTGATCACAGATCCATCGTGATCCCAAAGGGTTGCAGCGCATCGCGGGTCAGATCCGGCCACGCCTCTGCGATGCTGTCCGGGGTCCAGCCGCCGGAGCGGGTCTGTACGCGATGCTCCGACGGATGCGACCAAAGCGCCAGACGGTCGCCGCCGATCCCGATGCATTGTCCGGTGGTGGCGCGCCCGGCCTGCGAGGCGAGGTAGACCACGAGCGGCGCGATGTCCTCCGGCAGGCCGATGCCCAGATCGGCACGCAGCTTTTCGGGCAGCGGCTCGCCCCGTTCCATCGCCTGCACATAAGGGGCCAGCGGCGGGATGGTTTCGGTCATGCGGGTCAGCGCGGTGGGGATGATGGCGTTCACGGCGACCTCTGCGCGCTGCAGCTCGGCGGCCCAGGTGCGGGTCATCCCCGCGATGCCGGCCTTTGCAGCGGCATAAGCGGTCTGGCCGAAGTTGCCCAATTGCCCGGCGGGAGAGCCGACAAGCACCAAGGCGCCCCCGTGCCCTGCCTCGCGGAAGTGGCGGGCGGCGGCGCGACCACATTGGAACGTGCCGCGCAGGTGCGTGCGGATCACCAGGTCAAAGGCGTCGTCCTCGGTCTTCCACAAGACACTGTCTCGCAGCACGCCGGCGTTGGCCACCAGAACGTCGAGGCGACCGAAGTTGTCCAGCGCTGCCGCGATGCAGGTTTCTGCCGCCCCCTCGGTGCCGATTTCGGCGGCGACGGCGACGGCCTTTCCCCCGGCTTGGGTGATCTCATCCACCACGTCCTGCGCGGGTGCGGCATCAAGGTCGTTCACCACGACGCTGGCCCCGGCCTGTGCCAGATGTTGTGCGATGCTGCGGCCAATGCCGCGCCCCGCGCCTGTGACCAATGCCACCTGTCCGTTGAGGTCCATTTACTGTCCTTTGTACTGCGGGGCGCGCTTTTCCATGAAGGCGCGCGGCCCTTCGCGGGCGTCCTCGGTGGCCATGACACGGGCCTTGGCCGCGTCTTCGAGGGCAAAGCCGTCCTCAAGCGGGCGGCCCATGGCGGCCTGTACCGTGGCCTTGATCTGCTGGACGGAAACGGGGGCATGGCTGGCGATGCGGTCGGCCAGCTCGCGGGCGCTTGTCATCAGATCCTCGGCGGCGACGATGCGGTTGATCAGCCCGTGCCGCAGGGCAGTGTCCGCATCCATCGGCACGTTGGCCAGCATGATTTCCATCGCCGCCGTATAGGGGATCTGGCGCGGAAGGCGGGCGAGCGCCCCGGCAAAGGGGATCACGCCGCGCGCTGCTTCGGGCAGGGCAAAGACTGCGTCCGGCACGGCAAGGCGAATGTCGGTGGACAACAGCACCTCCATCCCGCCGGCCATGCACGGGCCGTTGACTGCGGCAATGATCGGCTTGTTCATGGCGGTGCCGCGCGCCGCGATGCAGTCATTGATGCGCGGGTCATCCAGAAAGCGGTGGTCGAATTCGGTCTGAGGCGCGCGGTCGCCAGACAGGAGCGGCAGGGTCAGCGCCAGATCCCCACCGGAGCAGAACGCCTTGTCCCCGGCACCGGTCAGGATCGCGACGCGGATGGCGTCATCGCTTGCGATTTCGTCCAGCGCATCGGCAAAGCGGCAGACGGTTTCCGGGCACATCGCGTTGCGCCGCTCTGGCCGGTTGAAGGTCAGGATGGCGGTGGCGCCGTCGCGCTCGAACAGGAAGGGCGCGCTCATCGTGGCACCGGCTGCACGTCACCGGAGGCGATGCCCTTGGTGGCCTGATCGCGGAGGGCGAATTTCTGCACCTTGCCGTTGGCGGTCAGCGGCAAAGCGTCGATCCCGATGATATATTTCGGCATCTTGTGGCGGGCCATGTGCTCTTTGCAATGGGTCTGAAGCTCTTTCGGGTCCACCGACGCGCCGGGGGCGGGCACCACGTAGGCGCAGATTTCCTCGCCCAGATCGGGGTCTGGAACGGCGATCACCTGTGCTTCGGACACGGTGTCGTGCTTGAGCAGGCAGTCCTCGATCTCCACCGGAAAGACGTTTTCGCCGCCGCGGATGATCATGTCCTTCAGGCGGCCCACGATGCGCAGGTGCCCGCTGGCGGACAGTTCGGCAAGGTCGCCCGAATGCAGCCAGCCGTCGGCATCAATGGTTTCTGCCGTCTTGTCGTCCATGTCGAAATAGCCCGCCATGGTGAGATAGCCGCGAATACAAAGCTCGCCGCTGTCCCCCCAGGCGCAGACCTCCCCCGTTTCGGGCGAGACGATGCGGATTTCGGTGTGGGGCAGGGGGGTGCCGGCGGTGGTCAGCCGGGTTTCCAGATCGTCGGCATTGCTGGTCTGGGTGATGATCGGGCTGCATTCGGTCATGCCCATGATGATCATCGGTGCGCCGCCGGTGAGGTCCTGCATCATGCGCATCAGGCTGGGTGGAATGCTGGTGCCGCCGGTGAAGGTCGTGCGCAATGTCCGGATGTCGAATTGATCGATGTCCGGATGTTCGATCATCCGCGTCATCATGGTGGGCACGGCGTTGATGATCGTGGGGCGATGGTGGTGCCAAAGTTCCAGCATCCGGCGCGGATCAAAGCTGTCCATCGTCACGAGTTTCCCGCCACTGACCAGCACGGACATGACGTTGCAGACGCAGCCCGCCGTGTGGAAAAACGGCATCGCCGAGATCAGCGTGTCGTCCGGGCCAAAGCCGCCGCGATCCGCCATCAGCCGCGCGTTGTTCAGCGTGGACCGGTGGGTCAGCATGGCGCCCTTGGGCTTTCCGGTGGTGCCGGAGGTGTATTGGATTTGCGAGATGTCGTTTGGGGCCACCTGTGCCTGACGCGCGGCAAGGTCGGCGTCGGAGGTGTCGCCGGCGGCGCTGTCCAATGCGTCGAACGGCAGGGCAAAGCCGGGGGCGTCCTCGCCCACGCCGATCAGCAGGCGCAGGTCCGGCAAGTCCTTGGGCGCTGTTCGCTTGCCCCCTTTGAGGTCGGCCAGATCCGGCATCAGCTCTTGCAGGCTGGCGGTGATGTCGTTGGAGCGCATCCGGGGGACGAAGATCATTGCCGCCACGCGCCCTTGCGTCAGGATATAGGCGACTTCATCGCGCAAAAGCGCCGGGTTCACCGTGACCAGAACCGCGCCGATCTTGGCCAGGGCATATTCCAGCAGGACCCATTCGGCGCAGTTGTAGGCCATGACGGCCACACGGTCGCCGGCGCGGATGCCATGGGTCATCAGGCCGCGCGCCACGCGGTCGGCGTGGTGCTTCAACTCGGCGTAGGTCCAGCTGGTGGAGCGCGTGCCCGCGCCTTCGTCCACCACGATCGCCGGGCTGTCCGGCATGGCTTTGGCCTGTTGGTCGAGCATGTCGCCCAGCGTTATGTCGAGCAGCGCGGGGCCGGAGCCATCCGGCCGCCACCACGCCATGCGGGTGTCGTCAATCGTCATGCCTGTCTCCTCCTCCGGGCGCGGCGTCGATCAGACGGCCCCCTCTCCTGGGTGCAGTATCGGCGGCAATAATGTTTGACGTCAATCATTATTTTCCGGTGTGAGTCGTGGTCGGATCAGCGGGGTCGGCGCTGTTTGTCGGGCGCTGATCCGGCGACGGAGCGCGGCGGAAGATGGGCTCCGAGGCTTTGAACAGTGTCGGTGCTTGCGGGGCGACAGGTGATGAGCCTTTCATTTGTGCATAGCCTTCTCCAAGTGCGAATTCACTTCGGTCATTGCAGCGGAGGGATTGTTTCCTTGGCCGTTGAACATATTGACTGGGCATTGTGGATGGTCATCGAGATTGGTCGGGGGCGCTGGTGACGACGCATGGACCTGATCCGGTCCATCAATTGCAAGGGTCATGTGGTCTTTACTTGGGGTGCATATGGCCTATATTGATGGATACGCAGGAGAGCCGTCATGCAAGTTGTCGCAAAAAAACGAGAGCCTCGACAGATCAATGCCGTTGCGCTGAAGGCCTATGCACGGGTTGTCGACGCTTGGGCCTTGAGCCTGAAGGATGCGGCTGGACTTGCGGATATGTCCGAAAGCACCTGGAAACGTGCCAAGAAGCCTGACTTTGCCGGCGAACTGACCAAGGATCAGCTGCTGCGTCTCAGCGCGGTGATCGGCATTTACAAATCTCTTGAGCTTTATTTCTCCGACACACTGGCACGGACCTGGGTCACGCGGCCAAACGAGGGGCCGTTGTTCGGCGGGCAGCGTCCGGTCGAGACCGCGATCGAAGGGGGGCTGCCCCAGATACTGGCGATACGGACCTATCTTGATGCGCTGCGTGGTGGCGCGTGAAACAAACCGAGATTTCGGACCGTGGTTTGACGCGATTGCTGCCTGCGACATATCACAAGCCGCCGACGCTGCGCGGCCTCGTCGACAGCGACGACGAACTGGACATTCTCGCCGAGATCGAGGGCATGACCAGCGGGCGTCTTTTGGCGGAACGCGGCCGCAATCCACATATCGATCCGCGTGAATTGTCCTGGCAGCGTCGCAGTCGGGATCTGCGGATCTATGGGGAAAGCCATGTGAATGCTGCGTTTAGCTACACGCGGACGGGCGGAAATCGGTTCAATGGTGACGAGCGTGGCGCCTGGTATTGCGCCTGGGACGTCATGGTTTCCGTCAGCGAGGTCGCATTCCACCGGACGCGAGAGCTGGGCTACACGGGCTGCTTCGTGGATCGCGTCCGCTATGTGGAGCTGCTGGCCGATTTCATCGGGATGTTTGACGACATCACCGATGAACCGGCGCATCCGGCGCTCAACGAGGTTCCCGAAATCGGGTATCCGGAGGGGCAGAGCCTCGCCCAGCATCTTCGGCGGGGCGGCTCGCGTGGGCTGATCTACCCATCGGTCAGGGCGCCTGCGCCCGGCGGGAATTGTTTGGTGTGCTTCGAGCCGCGCGCCATCCAGAACGTGCGCCCCGGCGCGTCCTGGGATCTCGTTTGGGACGGAACGCCTGAATACTCGATCACGGCAGTTGGCTGAGGTCTGGTGTCTGCGCTATCCGTCGAGGTGTGACGGTCAGGAGGCCGCCTGTTCATTCGGGAGCGTCCGTGCGCGGTCGTTGGGCGGTCAGGCTGATCGGTTTCAATCGTCTGGGTGCGGGGTGGGGTCCTCTGCCGGATCGCAAAATGCCGCCGCGACAGGGCGGCGGGACGCCTTGCGCAGTAAGCCACTGTGTCGCCATGCGTTCGAGATCAGTGGCCAAAGCCGCCTTCGTGGACTGGCACTAGACACTGATCGAGGCGCACCGCGCGACTGTTCCGCAGGCAGACGCAGATAGGCTGCGTTTGCTCGTCGAGGATTGGTGCTGTTTTCGGAGGCCCGAAACCCGGTCAGCCGATGCTGAGGGACTGGAATTCCCCCAAAGGTCCGAAATCCTCAAAATGGGCGCGATGCAACATCAGCGCCGCGCCGATTTCTGGCCCGGCTTCGCCTGCTTCGGGAACGAGAAGGGCCGGAGGAGGTGTTTCCGCCATCAACCGCTGTTGCAGGCAAGTGGCGATTTGCAGCTCCGCACGTTTGGCCAGTTGGGCCACGCGCCCACCGATCACGATGCGTTCCGGGTTGAGCAGCACCGTCAGGATCGCGAGACCACGCGACAGATCATTGGCCCAGACGTCCAGCACTGTTTGCGCAAGTGGATCGCCCGCATCGAGCCGGTCGAGATAGTCGCCCAGCGTGGTGCCGATGCCGCCGAGGTTGGCAAAGTGCGCAAGGACGGCTGGGCGGGAGACGTAGTTTTCAAAGGCCCCCGCGATGCCGGTGTGACTGCAATGCCCGCCATCGCCAACGGGCATGTGGCCGATTTCGCCGGCCAGCCCATTGGTCCCTTCCAGCAGTTGTCCGCCGCTTTGCACACATCCGCCCACGCCATCTTCGAGCAGGAGAAATACGGCTTCCTGGGACCGTTCAGCATCAAGGCGTTGGATTTCTGCCATGGCAAAAGCGTTCGCGTCATTCACCAAACGATGCACGCAAATGCCCGTCAGCCGCTGTTGCAGCATCTCCCGGAACGAGGTGCGCCGCCAGTTCATGGACGGGGCGCGCAAGATATCCCCCCCAAAATCAACGATGCCGGGAACGGCCACGTTTATTCCACGTACCGTGGCTGGCATCGGGAGGGTCGCCACAAAGGTCGTCACCATGTCGGCCAGGCGCTGCGCGATGTCCTCCGGGGACGGGTAGACCTTTGGCAGGCGTTCCACGAAGCTGTGGCGCACCGTTCCGGTGAAATCGACCACACAGAGCCGCAATTCCCGCGCGCCGATGTAGGCGCCGAGGAACAGCGCATGATCGGGGATAAGCCGAAGCTGGATCGCCGGACGGCCCGTGCGAATCGGATGATTTTCGCCGGGATCCAGGCCGGGCACTGCCTTTGGATCGAACTCCTCGACCTTTCCCGCCTCGATCAGGCTGGTGACTATACTGCCTGCGGTAGAGCGGGTCACATCAAGCTCGCGCGCGAGATCTGCGCGGCTCATGGGGCCCACGTTCAAAAGGCGCGCCAAAACGCGGGCTTCGTTCATCTGGCGAACGGCCAGGGGCATCGACATGACGGTGGGTCCTCCCTCTGGTCTGATGCCCCGTATGGGGCAGGTCTGCTGCCATTTCAACGTGGTTGACAGTCGCAACTGGCTATGTTTGTTTTCCGACCAAACAAACCTTGCCATGGCGGGAGGACGTCAGGCAAGGGGCCAACGAGGAGGAAATCATGGCTTTTACAAAAACATCGAAGTTGCTGGCGACAGTGGCTTTCACATCCGCGATCGGCAGCGCTGCAATGGCGCAAGAGGTCGAGGTTCTGCACTGGTGGACCGCCGGTGGCGAAGCTGCCGCGCTCAACGTGCTGAAGGAAGATCTGGCGTCCAAGAACGTCGGCTGGCAGGACATGCCTGTTGCGGGCGGCGGTGGTGAAGCCGCCTCTACCACGCTGAAGGCCCGCGTCGCCGCCGGCAACCCGCCGACCGCTGCCCAGATGCTGGGTATGCAGCTGCGCGAGTGGGCAAACGAAGGCGCCTTGGGCGACCTGTCCTCTGTCGCCGAAGAGAACAACTGGGCGGAGGTCGTGCCGGCAGCGGTTCAGGAATTTGCCGTGAACGATGGCAAATGGGTCGGCGCGCCGGTGAACATTCACCGCCCCAACTGGCTGTGGATCAATGCGGAAATCTTTGAAGCGCAGGGCCTGACCCCGCCGACCACATGGGAAGAGTTCAATGCAGCCGCCGACAAGCTGCAGGAAGCAGGCATCACGCCGCTGGCGCATGGCGGCCAGCCCTGGCAGGACGCGACCGTCTTTGACGACGTCGTTCTGGGCATCGGTGGGCCCGACTTCTACCGCAAGGCCATCATCGAGGCGGACATGGACGCGCTCGGATCAGACACGATGGTTCAGGTCTTTGACCAGATGCGCAAGCTGTCGGGCTATGTGGACGAGAACTTCTCTGGCCGTGACTGGAACCTTGCCACCGCGATGCTGCTGAACGGCGAAGCCGGGATGCAGCTGATGGGCGACTGGGCCAAGGGCGAAATCATCCGTGCCGACATGGTGCCGGGCGAAGACATCCTGTGCGTGGCGGCTCCGGGCACCGAAGGGTCCTACCTGTTCAACACCGACTTCTTTGGTGCATTTGACGTGAGCGAAGAGTCCAAGCCCGCGCAGATGGAGCTGGCGGCGTCGATCATGTCCAAGGAGTTCCAGGAAGCGTTCAACCTTGTCAAAGGCTCGATCCCCGCGCGCACCGACGTTGCGCCGGACAACTTCGACGCCTGCGGTCAGAAAGCGATGGAAGATATCGTCGAAGCCGCTGACAACAACGCGCTTCTGGGCAGCATGGCGCACGGCCACGGCCAGACCTCTTCGGTCCAGCGCGCAATGTTTGACGTGGTGACCGAGCACTTCAACTCTGACATGTCCTCCCAGGACGCGGTTGAAGAACTGCAGATCGCCGTCGAATCCGCGATGCTCTAAGCGTCACTGACGCCAACGCGGGTCGCCCATCGTCGGGCGGCCCGTTCTCCAATTCCCCCCAATGACAAGCAGGGAGGCCACCGTGGCCCAACCCATGACCGGACGCAGCTTGCGGGACTGGCTCCCCAAGCTGGTGCTGAGCCCGACTGTCGCCATGATGGCGATCTTCGTCTACGGCTTTATCTTTTTCACGACGTATCTGTCCTTTACCGACAGCCGCATGCTTCCGAGCTACGAATGGGTGGGCTTTGACAACTATGCCACTCTATTCAAGCTGCGCACCTGGGATATCGCGGTCAACAACCTGCTGATCTTTGGCGGGCTGTACATAGGTATCTGCTGCCTGCTGGGGCTGACACTGGCGATTTTGCTGGATCAGAAGATCAGGGCCGAAGGCTTCATCCGCACGATCTATCTGTACCCGATGGCGCTGTCGTTCATCGTCACGGGTGTGGCGTGGAAATGGTTCCTGGATCCGGGCATCGGGCTGGAGGCCGTGGTGCAGGGCTGGGGCTGGGAAAGCTTCGAGTTCGACTGGATCAAGGATCGCGACATGGCGATCTATACCGTCGTGATCGCTGCCGTCTGGCAGACCTCCGGTTTTGTCATGGCGACGTTTCTGGCCGGATTGCGTGGCATCGACGGCGAGATGCTGAAAGCGGCCGAAGTGGACGGTGCGTCGACCTTTGCGCTGTACCGCCGGATCGTCATTCCGCAGCTGCGCCCGGCGTTTTTGTCGGCCTTCGTGGTGCTGGCGCACATGGCGATCAAATCCTACGACCTTGTCGTGGCGCTGACCAACGGCGGCCCCGGCACGGCGACGGAGGTGCCCGCCACCTTCATGTATTCCTACACATTCACGCGCAACCAGATGGGTGTCGGCGCGGCCTCGGCAGAGATCATGCTGCTGACCATTGCCGCCGTGATCATTCCCTACCTCTGGTCCGAACTGCGGGAGAAGAAGTGATGGCCACTGCCCCCACATCCGAAGCCGTCACCGCAGGCACGGGCACACCGCCGCCGGGTGGCAAGACACGCGCGTCGGTCAATATTCCGCGGATCGTTCTGTATGTCATCCTTGGGCTGTTTTGCATTTACTACCTGCTGCCGCTGTATGTGATGCTGTCCAACTCTCTCAAGCCGCTGGACGAGATCACGTCGGGTGGGATGATGGCGCTGCCGTCAGACTGGACGCTGGCCGCCTGGCGCAGTGCATGGTCCGAGGCGCAGGTGGGCGTCGCGGCGACAGGGCTGAAGCCCTACTTTGCCAACTCGTTCTTCATGGTGATCCCGGCGGTGGCCATTGCCACGTTGCTTGGCGCGCTGAACGGCTATGTGCTGACCAAATGGCGCTTTCGCGGCGACACCATCCTGTTTGGCCTGATCCTGTTCGGCTGTTTCATCCCGTTCCAGATCGTGCTGATCCCGATGGCGCGTGCGCTGGGGTTCCTGAACATCTCCGGCACGGTGTCCGGTCTGATCTTTGTGCACGTGATCTATGGCGTCAGCTTTTCGACGCTGTATTTCCGCAACTACTACGCTGCGTTTCCCACAGAGCTGGTGCGGGCGGCGCAGATCGACGGGGCGGGTTTCTTTACCATCTTTTATCGCATCCTTCTGCCGAACTCCGGCCCGATTGCGGTGGTCTGCGTGATCTGGCTGTTCACCAACATCTGGAACGACTTCCTGTTCGGGGCGTCGTTCAGTGACTTTGACAGCCAGCCGATGACCGTTGCGCTGAACAACCTGGTGCAATCGTCGACCGGGGTGAAGGAATACAACGTCCACTTTGCCGGGGCGATCATGGCCGCTTTGCCGACGCTCTTTGTCTACATCGTCGCCGGGCGCTTCTTTGTGCGCGGTCTGATGACCGGCTCCGTGAAAGGATAATCCCCATGGGTTTTCTCGATATTGATAACGTCACGAAGTCCTACGGGGCGGTGAAAGTCCTCAACGAAACGGAAATCTCCGTTGAAGAGGGCGAATTCCTGGTGCTGGTCGGCCCGTCGGGCTGTGGCAAGTCCACCCTGTTGAACATGATCGCAGGGCTGGAGGATGTGACCTCCGGCGACATCAGCATCAACGGACGCCGGGTGAATGACGTCAAACCGGCAGAGCGCAACATCGCCATGGTGTTCCAGAGCTACGCGCTTTACCCCAACATGACGGTGCGCGGGAACATCTCGTTCGGGATGGAAATGCACGGTGTGCCCAAGGCCGAGCGCGAGGAAAAGATCGCCAAGGTCGCAGACCTGCTGCAAATCACCAACCTGCTGGACCGCAAGCCGGGGCAGTTGTCAGGGGGCCAGCGTCAGCGTGTTGCCATGGGCCGTGCCTTGACCCGTGACCCGGACGTGTTCCTGTTCGACGAGCCGCTCTCCAACCTCGACGCCAAGCTGCGCGTGGACATGCGCACAGAGATCAAGAAGCTGCACCAAAAGCTGGGCACCACAATCGTTTACGTCACCCATGACCAGATCGAAGCGCTGACCCTGTCGACGCGCATCGCGGTCATGTTCGGCGGCAACGTGCAACAGCTTGGCACCCCGCAGGAGATCTATGACAACCCCGCCAATATGTTTGTGGCCGGCTTCATGGGCAGCCCGGCGATGAACCTGCTGCCTGCGCGCCTGGAACGGGTGAGCGGCGCCATGTGTGCGGTGTTGAAGGTTGGCGACGGCAGCACCATCACCGTGCCATTCCCCCGCGCCGAAGATCTGACCGAAGGCACCGATATCGTGCTGGGCATCCGTCCCGAGGCGATGACAGACCCTGAAGGCGCCGACCGTGACAGCAACGCGTTGACCGAAACCGAACTGCCGATCGATGTTGTCGAACCGGCGGGCAGCGACACCTATGTCACCGTTGCGCTTGGCGGCAAGGACGCCATCGGCCGTTTTCGGGCGCACAACCCGGCCAAGGCAGGACAGCCCGCGCGCTTTACCTTTGATATGGCGAAAGCGGTGGCCTTTGACCCCAAAACCGAAACGCGGCTCGCCTGAGAGCAGCGGCACTCACTACGACTTGAAAGGTTTATAATGTACGCATTCGACAAGGGCCCGATCCTCGTCACCGGCGCCAGCGGCGGCATTGGCGGCGCGACCGTGCGCCAGCTCTGCGCGGCGGGGGCGGAGGTCATCGCCAACGGCCGCAACGAAGAGGCGCTGGCCGAATTGGCCAAGGAGACCGGTTGCCGCACGCTGCCGTTCGACCTGACCTCCGAGGACAGGGTGAAGGCTGCGATGGACGGTCTGGACATCTATGGTGTCGTGAACTGTGGTGGCTGGGGTGGCGAGATCGCCACGCCGATGGAGACCGACATCGAGGTTTTCGACAAGGTCATGAACATCAACGCCCGCGGTGCGCTGCTGGTCACGAAATATGCCAGCCAGACGATGATCCGTCTGGGCAAGGGCGGCGTGATCGTCAACGTCTCCAGCCAGGCATCGCTGGTGGGATTGCGCGGCCACATCTCCTACGGGTCGTCGAAGGCGGCGCTCGACAACATCACCCGCGTGTCCGCGCTGGAGCTGGGTGAGTACGGCATCCGCGTCAACGGCGTGAATCCGACCGTGGTCATGACCCCCATGTCCGCATGGTACTGGGGCAAGCCCGAGATCGAGAAGCCGTTCCTCGACACCATGCCGTTGGGCCGCTGGGCCACCGAGGACGAGATCGCGGCGCCGATCGTGTTCCTGCTGTCGGATGCGGCGTCGATGATTTCGGGTGTGTCCTTGCCGATCGACGGTGGCTTTACCGCCGTGTGATCTGACCACAGACATCGTGCGAACAGCCGTCCTGTGTGGCGGCTGTTTGCGGTTTCAGGGCGCGCGTCACTTCCGCATGGGAAAGACTCCCTCCGGAGGGAGCGCGCTGCGGGCGCGGAAATCGCGCCGATGGGCGGAGGGCGTGCGCCCCGTGGTTTCGCGAAATTTGCGAGCCAGATGAGCCGCGTCGTGAAAGCCGCAGCGCGTGGCGATTTGCGTCATCGGCAGGTCAGTGCGCACCAGCAGCGTCGCCGCGCGCCCGATGCGCAGCCGCGTGACATAGGCGCTGATCGACAGGCCGGTGCTGCGTTTGAAAATACGTTGCAGCTGGCTTTCTGTCACATGCGCCAGCTCACATAAGGGGCCGAGACGGATCGGCGCATCGAGCGTGGCGTGCAGATGGCCGAGAACCGCCTCCATCCGGCGCTGGTCGCGGGGCATGTCGTCGGGTGTGCGGGCGGTGTTGGTCAGTGGCCGCTGGACGGGATGCTGCGCCAACGCCACAAGGATTGCGGTCAGACGCAGCGCGCGCTCTGCCGGGGGCAGGTCGCACAGCGCCATGATATCAGCGCGCACCGCATCGTCGGGTCCAAACAGAACGCCGCCGCTTGCCGCTGTCAGCAGGGGGGCAATCAGATGCAATTCGGGCAGGACCGTCGGCAGGCCGCGCACCCATTCATCGGTAAACCAGCAGATGACGGCGCGATGCTCTGCCGCACCCTCGGCCAGATCGTGCGACTGCCAGGCATGCGGCAGATTTGGTCCGACCAGCGCCAGATCGCCCTCGGCATAGGGGGCGACGTCGCTGCCGACGAAACGGGTGCCGCGACTGCCCAAAGTCAGCGTCAGCTCGTATTCCGGATGGTAGTGCCAGTTGAACCCGAATTCCGGCAAGCGCCGGTCATAGACCAGACAGCTTTGCCCCTCCGGCAGGGTGACTGCTTCGAACCAAGGCTGCATCTGTCCCTCGTGATTGTGCGGGGATCGTACAAGAATGCGCGGTGTTTGGGAATGGTATCGGAGAATGGGTGCGATAGGTTGCGGGCGGAGGAGCACAATATGACCGCACAGACCCAGTCAAATCAGCTTGCGCCACAGGTCGTTGTCATCGGAAGCGGTGTCGGCGGCGGCACTGTTGCCTTGAAATTGGCGCGCGCCGGTTTGCGCGTTCTGATGCTGGAACGCGGAGAGGCGCTGCCCAATGAGCCAGAGCTGAACGATGCGGAGGCTGTCTTTGTGCAAAATCGTTATCGCACGCAGGAGCAGTGGCAGGATGATACCGGGCGGCGCTACAGGCCCGGGCAGTATTATTTCCTCGGCGGGCACACGAAGTTCTACGGCACCGCCATGTTCCGCTTTCGCGAAAGCGACTTTGCCGAAACCCGGCACGAGGACGCGGCGTCCCCCGCTTGGCCGGTCAGCTACGCGGAGCTTGAACCGCATTATGCCGAGGCCGAAGCGCTGTTTGGCGTGCGCGGTCAGGCAGGCGTGGACCCGACAGAGCCGCCGCGCCAAGCCGGTTACGACCATGCGCCCGTGCCCCATGCGCCGGTGATCAAGCGGATGGCGGAGCGCCTGACAGCGGCCGGTCTGCACCCGTTTCACATGCCCGCAGCGGTCGATTTCGGGCCTGGCGGGTCCTGTAGGTTGTGTGGCACCTGTGACGCCTTTGGCTGTCGGTTCGGTGCGAAGGGAGACGCGGAAACGCGCATCATTCGCCAGCTTCAGACGATGCCCAACGTGGAAATCCGAACCGGGGTGGAGGTCAGACGCCTGATCCCTGACGCCCAGGGGCAGCGCATCATCGCCGCCGAGATCCATTGCAATGGACGCCTGGAGCGCATTAACGCGCCGCATTTCGTGCTGAGTGCGGGGGCCGTGAATTCTGCGCTGATCTTGCTGCGCTCCGCCACGGAGGCGTGTCCAGATGGTCTTGCCAACCGGTCCGGCGTGGTCGGTCGCTACCTGATGAACCATCACCTGACGGGCTTGATGGGAGTGTTGCCTTTCGAAGTCAACGATACGGCCTTTCCCAAAACCTTGTCGCTGAACGATTTTTACCACGGCCTTCCGGGCGATGCGATGGCGCGCGGCAATATCCAGATGCTCGGCAACATCAAGGGGCCGATGATCCGCGCGACCTATCTGATGATGCCAAAGCCGCTGGCCAATTGGTTGGGGCGGCACAGCGTCGACTGGCTGGTGATGTCCGAGGACCCGCCGTTGGTTGAAAACGGGGTGCGTCTTTTGCCCGACGGCACGCCGGAGGTCAGGTGGCATCCGGCGGACCTCAAGGCCCACGGCCGTTTTGTCAGTCATGCACGTAAGCTGTTGCGCCAGATCGGTTTTCCGCTTGTGCTCAGGCACAGTTTTGGCATCGACGCGCCCTCACATCAATGCGGCACTGTCCGGATGGGTGATGACCCGGCGACGTCGGCGCTGAATTCCATGTGTCGCGCGCATGATCATCCGAACCTGTCGGTGGTGGATGCGGGATGTTTCCCGTCCTCCGCCGCTGTAAACCCGGCGTTGACCGTCGCCGCCCAAGGGCTGCGGGTCGGCGCATATCTCTCTCGCACCCTCGCGGCGCAAGTCGCTGCTTGAAAGGAGCCTCCATGCCCCATGATTTTCTGCAACCGCTCACCGGGTGCTTTGCCTGCCCTGCGGGTGAAAACCCCACTGTCGCCATGATCGAGGCCGCCTACCGCCATCATGATCTGCCGTGGCGCTACATCAATTGCGAAGTCACGCCGGACAACCTCGCCGCTGCCGTGGCTGGCGCGCGGGCGATGGGCTGGCGAGGCTTCAACTGCTCGATCCCGCATAAGGTCGCGGTGGTAGAGCACCTCGATGGGTTGGGAGAGTCGGCGCAGATCATCGGTGCGGTGAACACCATCGTGGCTCGTGACGGCAAACTGATCGGGGAGAACACCGACGGTAAAGGGTTTGTCCGCGCGTTGTCCCGGACCTGTGACCCCAAGGGTATGAAAGTCGTACTGTTGGGGGCCGGTGGGGCAGCCCGCGCTGTTGCGGTAGAACTGGCCCTTGCCGGTGTGGCGCAGATCACTGTGGTGAACCGCAGCGCCACCCGGGGAGAGGCCGTGGCGCAGCTGATCAACGAAAAGACCCCCGCAACGGCAACCTATCAGCCGTGGGACAGCACCTACAGCATTCCGCCAGAGACGGGGATCGTGGTGAATGTGACCTCGATCGGGCTTTATCCCGATGTGGACAGCACGCCGGACATCGACCACGACAGCCTGCGTCCCGGGATGGTCGTGGCCGACGGCATTCCCAATCCCCCGCGGACGAAGCTTTTGCAGGCGGCCGAGGCGCGCGGCTGCAAGACGGCGGATGGGCTGGGGATGCTCGTGGGACAGGGGGTGATCGGTCTGAAATACTGGACAGGTATCGACGTCGATGCAGAGGTCATGCGGCAGGCGCTGAACGATCTTGGTCTATGATGCGTGGCAGGGTTGGCTGGCCCGGCGGTGTGCCTGGCCGTCGAATGGCGGTGTGATCGGGCGCCGGCGAGCTGCGTTCAGCGAGAATGCAGCCGCCATATTGCGCAGCTGATCCTTTGTGTCCGGAGGGGCGCCAAGCGCGGGCGCCTGCAGCTCGTCCATGCGGCTTCGAACGTGATCTGGGTGCAATGGCAGGGCTTGGGATTCGTTCAGAAACGATTTTGGGAAAGGACAGCCGATGGTTAAAGCTTTGAACGACTGGCTGTCGACACAAACGAAAGAATTCGAACACAAAACGATAATCGCGGGCTTGCCTGACGCGTAAGAAACCTCCCGCGCCTCGGTTTTCTGGCGCTTCAAGGCGGTTTCTTGTAGCTTGGGTGCCGTTCTGCTGGTCGACGGCGGCGTCCTCTGCTGGTAACTCAGTTGCGACGCTAACATCAAGCTGCGCCGTGGTTCAAAAGGATCGTGGCGGAAGGAGAGGCTCTATGACATCTGTTCTTGAACAACTGCGGACCATGACCACCGTGGTGGCTGACACCGGCGAGGTTGCTCTGGTGAAACGGCTGCAGCCGGTGGATTGCACCACGAACCCGTCTTTGGTTCTGGCGGCGCTGTCTGACCCCGCATCGAAAGACCTGATCGAGCGCGAGATCGAGGCCGGTCAATCCGCTGGTCTGTCCGCCGAGGCGCTGGTTGCCACGTTGACCGTCGCGCTGGGGGCAGAGCTGACGCACCTTGTGCCCGGTCGCGTCTCCACCGAAGTCGACGCGCGTTTGTCCTTTGACACTGACGCTTCCGTTGCGCGTGCGCGCGAAATCGTGGCCGACTATGCGGCGCGGGGTGTCGACAAGAGCCGTATCCTGATCAAGCTCGCCGCCACATGGGAAGGGATCCGCGCAGCGGAGATCCTCCAGAAAGACGGGATCGACTGTAACCTGACGCTGCTGTTCTCGATGGTGCAGGCTGTGGCCTGTGCGGATGCGGGCGCGTTCCTGATCTCGCCCTTCGTCGGGCGCATTACGGATTGGTACAAAAAGGCCGATGGTGTGGACAGCTACACCCCGGATGAGGACCCGGGTGTCCTGTCGGTGCGTCGGATCTACGACTACTACAAGGCCAACGGCATCGACACCGTGGTGATGGGCGCGTCCTTCCGCACCACCGAGCAGGTGAAGGCCCTGGCAGGGTGTGACAACCTGACGATCTCGCCCAAGCTTCTCGATGCGCTGAAGGACGAAGAGGGCGAGCTGACGCGTGCGCTGTCCCCGGATCAGGCAGGTACTGTCGAACGTGTAAGCGTAGACGAGCAAACGTTCCGCTGGGAGATGAACGCCGACGCCATGGCGACCGAAAAGCTGGCCGAAGGCATACGCAACTTTGACGCGGACCACAAAAAGCTGATCGCGATGATCGCGGAGAAGCTGGCCTGAGCCGCTCACAAAATCAGGGATCAGGCGGTGGATCTGCCTTGGGCGGGTCTAGCGACTGATCTATGACACACACCAGACCGGGTTGCGGATCGCTGCCCGGTCGTTGTTTGTCTGAGATGCGCGGTGGGAAGGTTGCCAAGCCCCGCTGTGTCCGGCACACACTGTCGAAGGCCAGATAATCAAGGCGATCCGCTCGCAAAAAGCGACGTCGCGGGGCGACGTTCAGGTCGCAGATGTTGCTGTTTTTGCGAGAGACTCTCTGAGCCGGAGCAGCTTTTGGTTGGCGATGTCGGGTTGGGAAGCTTTGTTGTTGACGTGGGTCCGCGACTTGGAAAGCGGGATCACGCAAAGACGAGCAGGCACAGGCACAGCACGCTGATGCTGACCAATCCGTAAAGCATGTTCCAGCGAAGTCCCACCTCTGCCGGGTCCTGGTCTATCATACGTGCCGATAGACGTACCGATGCGGAGAACGGCGTGACATTCACCACGATCGACCAAGTGGCCACCATGGTCACGGCCACTGACGTGGGCGATATTTCCAGTCCTGCCAAATGCGGCAGCGTGCCCGCCAGGATGGTCACCGAGATGATCGGACTGACCCCGATCATTGAAAGCACCAGCGCCAGACAGGCCGACAGGGCCAGCACAGCGCCGCTCGACAGGCCCAGTGCGTCAATGGCCTGACCCAGCGCGTCGGTGTCGATCAATGGCAGCACCAGCACCCCGAGGAAGGCGGAACAGGCGAACAGCCCGATTTCTGACCGCATGGCGGGCAGGCCGGGCAACAGGTGGTGCCAAGTGTCGGACAAACTGGTCAGGGTCGCGCGCCTTGCGCCCGCGGGCCAGTTCTGGATCATCAACCAGCCAAGCGAGACCAGCGGTAGGCAGATCAGCAGGGCCTGGATCAGGCTCACCCCCAGCACTTGCGACACGGCCAGGGCCACCGAAGGCACCAGCACCACGATGCCCATCAAGGGAAGCAGTCCCCAAAGCGATGGCGCTTCGGGCAGTTTCGGCAGCGGACGCCGGGGATAGCTGAACCGGTCGATGCCCCAGCCCAGCAACAAGAGCACCACCGCCAGCGGTGTTGAATACAGTGCGATTTGCGGGTAGCTGACCGATGGAATGGCCGCAGTGATCAGCGCCATGGTTACGGTGATCGGCGACCACATCGGCAAAGACGAAAATCCGCGCAGCATTGCCAGCGTCATCCGTCGCTTGCGGATCGCGCCGATGCGCCGGGATTCGTCGGTGTCGCCGGGGTCGACGCCCTTGGCGATCATCGTGCCCAGCAATCCCAGCGTCGAGAAGTTCAACAGGATGCCAAAGACCGCCGCGCCAAAGGTCAGCACCACGTAGCGCCGTCCGGGGGGTTGCTGCACAAGGATCGCGCCGGACTGCAGGATCAGTGCCGATCGGGCCGCGGCAAATTGCAAGAAGCTGAGCGAGGTTAGAAAGAAGGCAAAGAACGCCGCCCTGTCCACTGCGCGTCCCACCAATGCGGGGTCCAACGTGCCTTGGCTGATCTCCCACAGGGGCAGCGCGACGCACAAGGCGGCCAGGATCAAGGCCACCTTCGACATGCCCCGCAGCTCCAGCATCATGAAGCCGACCAGCCCGACGGCCTCGGCGACACGCAAGGCTGTGGCAGTGGTGAAAATCTCGCCAATGGCGCCGAAGCAGGCAAGCAGCAGAAAGCCGCTGGACCACATGGGTCTCATGTGACGTTGAATTTCAACGGGCGCTTTTCGGCAAAACGCGTGACCGCTTCGGCGTTGTAACGGCTGGGCAGCAGGATCGCCTGCGCCTGCATTTCCAACGCCAGCATGGTCTCGGCCACATTGAACTCCTCATTGGGCCGCCTGTCGGGGCAGCCTACGTCTCAAAATTTGTAATTATCTTGCATATGATGAGCAAGCTAAATAAATTTACCGCCAAGGCGGACAGGGGCGTCCCAACCTGAGGAGGGCCGATGACCGCGATGCACGTCACTCCCCCGGTCAAGGGCGGTCCGATCTTTCAGGAAATTGCGCGGTTTCGCGGTATCCTGTTTGATGCGCTGCTGCGGCCGCATAATCTGACCATGGCGCAAGGCTGGGCGCTGTCTCTCCTGATGCGGGAGGAGGGTCTGCGCCAGGCCGATCTGGCGGACCGGTTGAACATTGCCACCGTGACCACCTCGAAGCTGATCGACCGGCTGGAGGCGCGTGGCTTTGTGCAGCGGCGTGCCGATCCTGATGATCGCCGGACCAACCGGATCTATGCAACCGACAGTGCGCGGGCGCTGTTTGATACGATCACCTCTGCCCGGCGGGAAGTCGATGCCATGGCCAACGCGGGAATCGACGCGGATCAGCTGGAGGCGGCCATGACGGTGCTGGACCAAATGCGCCGGAACCTGAAGGCGGCTCTTGGGGACCGCGATGATTGAGCCCGCAGGCCCGCTCAACCGGCCAATGCCAGCGGGCATCCCGAACAGCACGCTTTGCCAAAGTGCGCACCACGCGGTGCCGTGCCCTTTGGCGCAAGTCACATCCCCTTTCTGAAAGGACGCATTATGGCTCTTCCTGATATCATGCAGAACATGCGGCTGCCTCTTGTGGGCAGCCCGATGTTCATCGTCTCGCATCCCGAGCTGGTGATCGCCCAGTGCAAGGCGGGCATTGTCGGATCATTCCCGGCGCTGAATGCACGGGAGAAGGACGGCCAGTCGCTGGATGGTTGGCTGACGCGGATCACGGAGGAGCTCGACCGGCACAATCAGGCACACCCGGACACGCCAGCCGCGCCTTATGCGGTGAACCACATCGTCCACAAATCCAACGAGCAATTGGAACAGCATCTGGAGGTATGTGTAAAACACCGTGTGCCGATCTGGATCACCTCGCTGGGGGCGCGACCAGAGGTCAACGAGGCGGCGCATTCCGTGGGGGGCGTGGTCTTTCATGACGTGATCCACAACACATTCGCCAGGAAGGCTATCGAGAAGGGCGCAGATGGTCTGATTGCCGTTGCGGCTGGGGCGGGAGGACACGCTGGGGCGCAGTCGCCGCTGGCACTGGTGCGCGAGATCCGCGATTGGTTTGCCGGGCCGTTGCTGCTGTCCGGGGCAATTTCCGAGGGCGACTCGCTGTTGGCGGCGCTGGCGATGGGCGCGGATGGCGGCTACGCCGGATCTGCCTTTATTGCCACCGAAGAAGCCAACGCCGTCCCCGGGTACAAGCAGATGGTGACCGAAAGCACAGCCGAGGATATCCTTTATTCCAACGCCTTCACCGGGGTGCATGGCAACTATCTGCGACCTTCGATCACTGCGGCGGGTCTGGACCCGGACAAACTTGACGCTTCTGATCCGTCAAAGATGAATTTTGCTGAAAACCGCGAGCACACCCGCCCAAAGAAGTGGTCCGAGATATGGGGTGCGGGGCAGGGCATTGGCGCCGTTCAGGACATCACCACCGTCGAGGCCCGCGTGGCCAAGCTGGAGGCAGAGTTCCGCGACGCCAAGGCGCGCCTCGATGCGCAGGTGGCCTCTGTGTCCTGGCGTGCTGCGAAGTAGGCCAATTTGGTGCGATACCTGTTGACGGACAGCGTTTTGCCGGGTCGGTGAAATCAGGGGCTAGGCCGGTCGCGGCACCGGCCGGCAACTCTCATTTTTCGTGTTCCACGCCTTCCACCGCTTGATCTTGGATTGACGTGCCCGCGGTGCAGGGCAAACTATAGCAAGACCTGATAGGATATTTCATGACACTTCATCTTTATGGACACCCGGATTCAGGTCACGCCTGCAAAGTGGCCTTGGCACTTTCACTGGCAGGTCTGGACCATACGGTCACGCGCATTGATATTTGGGCGGCACCGGAATCCCGGCCAGCGGCGTTTCTGAAGGTCAGTCCTCTGGCAGAAGTGCCGGCGCTGCTGATGGACGAAGCGGCCATTTTTCAGTCGGGGGCGATCCTGATGGAGCTCGCACAGACGTTCTCGGTCCTTGATGGGGATAGTGTTGAAGGCCGCCGACGCGGGCGAGAGCTGCTCATGTGGGAGGCCAACCGTATCGGCATGTGCCTGCCGCAGCTAAAGGAGGCGCATCGTGAAGGCAGTGCTGGCTTGCCTCCCGAGGTTATTGGCTGGCTCGAAGCGCGTTATACGGTGGATTGCGTGAATTTCGGCAGGCTACTCGGCGATGGTCCCTTCTTTCACGGTGAGGCGCCCGGGGTCGGGGACTGCGCCATCTGGGGTTATACGCAATGGATCGCGGAAGCCGGCGTTGAACCGACCGATGTCATGGCCAAATGGATCGCAAACATGCGCGGGCTCGATGGGATGAAAACGCCAGAAGGCTTTTTCCCGGCATAGGGCCGGTCAATGTGAGGTGCTAGTGTGCATCGGCCGGCGGACGTGCCGATGTCTCAATGATGGATTGAGAAAATCCGGAAGTGCATTTTGGGAAGTTTGCTTCGTGCTCTCGCTGCCCAAAAACAGAGACTGAGTGCGTGTGGCGTCAAGCTGTCACTGAGTAGGTCGTCCTGTCCCTTCACGCCGGTTGTGCTGGAGTGTGCCTTTGGCGAGCAGCCGTTCTGCGGGCCCGATCCAGAGCTATCTATGGACAGGTTTTACGATTTGGCGCTGTTGTCGTTGACGCTGTTGAGGGACCGCTTGTCGATCCTCGGTGCGGTGGTCGGAA
Organism: Sagittula sp. NFXS13; assembly: GCF_040148795.1. NCBI lineage: Bacteria > Pseudomonadati > Pseudomonadota > Alphaproteobacteria > Rhodobacterales > Roseobacteraceae > Sagittula > Sagittula sp. NFXS13. Next base: position 27,950 of record NZ_JAGEMH010000006.1, on the reverse strand, counting down.
CAAACGTCATCGCGCCTTTTGTGAGGTATGATGCATCACGTGGGGGCAGCGGTTGGATGGCCATCTGTTTCGCCTTGGGCGATTACGAAGGCCACGCTTCAATAGTCCTCGGTCGTATGTTTCGGATTCTGCGTGCTAGACCAAAATATATTTGTTTGCGGATGCTTGAGCGAAAAGCCACCTCTGCTTTTGCGCGGCCTCAATAGGCACCAAGATGCTGGTAATTCTGGAGGCTATCTGATGGATGCCCCTTGAATTCATCGCGACGGCGGGCAGTTTGACAGCCAAGCGCCTTGGCACTTTGAAAGGAAACTTTATGACCACCCATTCCCCCGATCCCGTTCTTCTGGGCCGTCTCGCAGACGTGGCCGTGCATGTGGGGCTTAATCTGCAGCCGGGGCAGGATCTTGTCCTGACTGCGCCGGTGGAGGCGCTGCCGCTTGTTCGTCAGATCGCGGCCAGCGCGTATCGCGCCGGGGCCGGGGTGGTGACGCCCCTGTTGTCGGATGATGAAATCGCGCGGGCACGGTTCCAGAATGCGCAGGAGGGCAGCTTTGACCGTGCCCCCGATTGGTTGTACGCGGGCATGGCGCAGGCCTTTGAAAACGGCGCGGCCCGCATGGCGATTGCCGGAGCCGACCCGATGGCGCTGGCCAAGGAAGATCCGGAAAAGGTGTCCCGCGCCAACAAGGCCAATTCCATGGCCTACAAACCCGCGTTGGAGAAGATCTCCAACTTTGCGATCAACTGGACCATCGCGGCCTATCCGACCGTCGGCTGGGCGCGCCAGGTCTTCCCTGATCTGCCCGAGGATGAGGCGGTTGCCAGGCTGGCAGATGCGATCTTTGCCGCGTCGCGGGTCAAAAACGATGATCCGGTCGCCGCTTGGGCCGAACATAATGCCGCGCTGCGCACACGGTCTGCGTGGTTGAATGACGAACGCTTTGACGCGCTGCATTTCACGGGTCCGGGCACCGATCTGATGGTAGGTCTGGCCGACGATCACGAATGGCACGGCGGGGCTTCAAGCGCGCAAAACGGCGTTACCTGCAATCCGAACATCCCCACAGAGGAGGTGTTTACCACACCGCACGCCCACCGGGTGAATGGCACGGTCCGTGCGACCAAACCGCTGTCCTACAACGGCGCGCTGATCGAAGAAATCGAGATGCGGTTCGAGAATGGCCGCGCGGTCGATGCGCGCTCCAGCTCTGGTGAGACCGTGTTGCACAGCATGGTCGACAGCGACGAGGGGGCGCGCCGTCTGGGAGAGGTCGCGCTGGTGCCGCACCGCTCGCCGATTTCGGACACCGGGCTGTTGTTCTACAATACGCTGTTCGATGAAAACGCCGCCTGTCACATCGCGATGGGCCAGTGCTATTCCAAATGTTTCCTCGACGGGGCATCGCTGAGCGCGGACGAGATCGCGGCAAAAGGCGGGAACACCTCCATGATCCACGTCGACTGGATGATCGGCGGCCCGGACACGGACATTGACGGCGTGCGCAAGGATGGCACAACGGTGCCCGTATTCCGCAAGGGTGCGTGGGCGAACTGAGGTCCCGGATACTCGGCGCGCGTCTCGTTTTCACGCGCGCCGTTTGGTCGGTGCTCCGCGCAAGCTGAACAGCACGGCGCGCTATCGATCTGGCGTCAACTTTACCAATTAGCGGCGAGAGATCTTCGCGATCAGCGGCTTTCGAGGCTTTCGACCTCGTCTGCCGGGGTGTCCGTCAGCATTTCCGGCGGCGTGTCATAGAGCGACCATCCATGCTTGCGCTGGGTTTCTGGCAGGGTGCTGCGCAGCTCACGCATGCGGATGTGGGTTTTCGCCATGAAATGCGCAGTGATCGGAGCGGTCAGGAACAAGAAGGCGGAGATCAGCAGCTCATGAAAGGTGTAGGTGTCTTCCTTGAACAGAAAATACAACATCGACGCGACCAACACACCGCCGACGCCGAGCGTCGTGGCCTTGGTCGGGGCGTGCAGGCGCTGCATGGTGTCCTGAAGCTTGATCAGGCCATACGACCCGACAATGCCGAAGATCCCGCCGACGACGAGACAGATCGAGATGATGACATCGACAATCATGGCTGGACCCTCATTCGATGATGTCGCCGCGCAGCACGAAGCGGCAGTAGGCGACGGTGGAGACAAAACCGACCATGGCGACCAGCATGGACGCCTCGTAATAGACTGCCGTGCCCTGCCAGATGCCGTACAGGATGATCAGCGCGATGCTGTTGATGACCATCGTGTCCAGCGCGAGGACGCGGTCGGCACGGCCGGGGCCGCGGATGATGCGCCAGAGGTTGGCCAGAAGACCCAACCCAAAGCACCCAAAGGCAAACATCAGGGCGTAGGTGATCATTGGAAAATCTCCTTCAGGCGCCGTTCGTAGCGGTTCTTGATCTCGTCGCGCACCGCCTCCGGGTCATCGGTGTGCAGGCAGTGCACAAGGATCGAAGTGCCGCAGGAGGACAGCATGGCAGACACGGTGCCGGGCGTCATGGTGATCGTTCCGGCCAGAACGGTGATCGCCTCTGGCGAGCGCAGGTCCAGCGGCACCGTGACCCATGCGGATTTCAGATCGCGGTTGGGTTTGAACAGGATCAGCAGCGCGACCTCGACATTGGCGACGATGATGTCCCAGATCACGACCAGCACGTATTCGATCATCTTGAACGGGCCGCGTACACTTGGACGACCCGGCCAGTAGGGGGCGGTGAGCACAGGGACCAACAGGCCAATGACCCCGCCAAGCAACAGGTTGCCCAGCGAAAACTTGTTCACCAGCATCAACCAGACAACTGTCAGGGTGAGCGACAGCAGCGGGTGAGGGATCAGTTTTTTCAGCATCACTTCGCCTCCTCCGTGGCGCGGGCGAGCACCTGATTGATGTAATCGCTGCTGTCGAACAGCTGCGCCGAGGTTGCTTCAAGATAGTTTGTCACGGGCCCGGCAAAGGCGGCAAGCGCCATCAGCAAGGCCACGGCCACCATCGCCGGCGCGGCCTGAAGCGCCGAGACGCGGGGCATGTCGGTGGCGGCTGTGTCCTCGTCCGGCGCGATGGAGGTGGACTTCCAGAAGATCTGGCTGCCCGCACGCACAAAACCGACGATGGTCATGAGCGAGCCGATCAGGATTGCCGACCACGCCCAGCCGATCACGCCGGGCCCGCTGAGGGCGTCCATCACGAACAGCTTGCCAAGGAAGCCCGACAGCGGCGGCATCCCGGTCATGGCGATTGCGGCGGCAAAGAACAGCGCGGCGAACAGGCCGTTTTGCGCGGTGGCCGTGCGGACCGTCAGCGCATCGGTGCCCCGGCGTGAGATCACCAGATCGGCCACCAGATAGAGCGCCGCCGCCGACAGCGTGGAGTGCAACAGGTAATACAGCGCCGTGGTCATGGCATATTGTTCAAACACCGACACTGCCAACAGCAGTGTGCCCATGGAGCCGATCACCGAATAGGACAGCAGCGGCATCAGGCGGCGCGCGCCCAGCACGCCGATGGCGCCGACCGCGATGGTCAGCAGCGACGCGGGGAACAGCCAGTCACCGATCAGATTGCCGGTTTCCGGGTTGCCGGGGGCAAAGGCGATGGTGTGGATGCGGATGATCGCATAGGCGCCGACCTTGGTCATGATGGCGAACAGCGCGGCGATCGGGGCAGGGGCGTTGGAGTAGGTGGCGGGCAGCCAGAAATGCATCGGCACAAGTGCCGCCTTGATCCCGAACACCACAAGCAAAAGGATGGCGGCCACGCGGATGATGGCCTCGTCGCCCTCGCCGCTTTGGACGACTTGCGCAATGTCAGCGATGTTCAGCGTGCCGGTCGCGGCATAAAGCGACCCGAGTGCAAACAGGAACAGCGTCGACCCGGCCAGGTTCATCACCACGTATTGCAGGCCCGCCTGAAGCCGTTGCTTGCCCCCTGAGTGGATCATGAGGCCGTAGGAGGCGATCAGCAGCACTTCGAAGAACACGAACAGGTTGAACGCGTCGCCGGTCAGAAAGGCCCCGCAGATGCCCATCAACTGGAACTGGAAAAGCGCGTGGAAGTGGCGGCCCTTTGCATCCCAGCCCGTGGCAATCGAATGCGTCACCACGATCAATGCAAGGATCGAAGTCAGCAGCAGCATCATGGCCGACAAGCGATCCAGCACCAGCACGATGCCAAAGGGCGCGGCCCAGTTGCCAAGGAAATAGACCTGCGTTTCGCCGCTGGCCGCCATGATCGTCAGCGCGACCGAAATGGCAAACAATGCGATTGTAGACGCCACGGAGGCGACGCGCGCCAGCACAACGTCGTGCCGCATGATAAAGGCGATGATCGGCGCGATCAGCGCAGGCAGAACGACCGGCGCGATAATCCAATGGTTCATTGCCCGCGCTCCTTGGGTTCGATCTCGATCACGAGGGTCTGTTCACCCACGTCCGCGCCGTCGTCTTCGTGCAGATCATCGGGAGCGGGCATGTCGATCTTGTCGTCGCCCGATTCCAAGTAAGCGCCGAGCGCAAACATGACCAGGACGGCAGTCATGCCAAAGCTGATGACGATCGCCGTCAGCACCAGAGCCTGCGGCAGCGGATCGGTGTAGGCGGAGAAATCCGTCACCTTGTAGCCGGTGAGGATCGGCGGTTTGTTCACCGCAAGCCGCCCGGTGGCAAAGAGAAAGATGTTCACCGCATAGGACAACAATGCCAGCCCGAGGATCACAGCAAAGGCCCGCAGGCGCAGGATCAGATAGATCCCGCCCGCGGTCAGCGCGCCAATTGCACCTGCAACCAGAAGCTCCATCAGCGCACCTCCTCAGTCACAACCGCGGCGTCGGGGCTGCGGCTTGGATCATATTCCATGGGTTCTTCATTCACGGTTTCACCCGCATGACGTGCCAGACGCGAGAGCCCGTAGAGCATCAGCATCACAGACCCAAGCACGCACAGGAACACGCCAAGGTCGAACAGCATGGCGGTGGCCAGTTCGAACTCCTCGATCGGCGGGAAGTGGAAATAGCCATAGCTTGTGGTCATGAAGGGCCGCGACGCCATCCAGGACCCGATGCCGGTCAGACCCGCGATCAGCACGCCAGCGCCGATCATGCCGTGGTATTCAATCTTTTGCCGCCGCGTGGTCCAGGCGAAACCACTGGCCATGTACTGCATCAAAAGCGCGATGGAAAAGACCAGACCGGCGACAAAGCCACCGCCCGGTTCATTGTGGCCGCGCAGGAAGATGTAGATGCCCACCATCATTGCAATCGGCAGCATCAGCCGCGTGGCAACGACCATCATCAGCGGGTGACGGTCCATGGATCGGTCCGCGCTGAGGTCGGCATTGCGCAGGCGGCGCCCGGCGGGACCGTTCAACAACGTCTCCATCAAGGCGAAGATCGCAAGACCGGCAATGCCCAGGACGATGATCTCGCCGTAGGTGTCGTAGCCGCGGAAGTCGACGAGGATCACGTTCACCACGTTCGTGCCGCCGCCACCGGATTTCGCATTTGCGAGGTGGAAGTCGGAGATCGTGCTGAAGTCGCGCGTCATGAAGGCAAAGGCCAGACCGGCGACCGCAAGCCCCGCCACGATGGCGATTGTGGCATCGCTGCCGCGCCGCAGCGGGCTGCTTTCGGCGTGGGTTTCCTTGGGCAGGAAATGCAGCGCAAGCAGCAGCAACAGGATCGTGACCGTCTCGACCGAGATCTGCGTCAGCGCAAGGTCAGGCGCGGACAGGTAGATGAACCCGCCGGAGATCATCAGGCCGATGATGCCGATAACCACCAATGCGCGAAAGCGCGTGCGGTGGAACATGACGACCATGACCACGGCCGCCATGAGCAGAACCCACCCGATGAAGACAACAGGTGGCACCGGCAGCAGCTCGCGTGTTTGCGGCCCGGCGTCACCACTGAAGTAGGCAGAGACGCCCACCGCCGTGGTCACGGCGACAAAGACCGCCAGATAGCGTGTGATGGCCCCATTGTGCAGGCCGGTTGTCAGCGACCGCATGACTGAAACGATGCCGCCCAGCACGCTGTCGAAGATGACCTTGGCCTCGGGGCGCGGGGTGGCGAGCCACGCGCGGTCCAACGGGCGGTGCAGCGCCAGCAGGATCGCCCCGCCGACGATGGCGGCGATGGACATCAGCAGCGCGGTGTTCACCCCGTGCCAGATGGCGAAATGCACCTCAAGATCCTCTCCGGTGACGGCCTGCGCGGCCATGCGCACCACGTCGTCCGCCAGGAAGGGCGCGACACCAATGGCAACGACCAGCACGCAGAGAATCGCGGGCGAGGCCCACAAACCAAGGGGCGGATCATGCGGATGCGAAGGATAGTCGTCGCGCACCTTGCCGCCGAAGGTATGAAAGATGAAGCGTAGCGAATAAGCGACGGAGAACAACGCGCCCAGCGTCGAGAGCGCGCCGACGATCCACGGATTTTCATACCACGTGGTGTGCGCGGCCTCATACAGCATCGCTTCCTTGGACAGGAAGCCGTTGAACAACGGAATCCCCGCCATGGACAGCGCGGCAATGGTGCCGATGGTGGCGGTAATGGGCATCAGCTTTGCCAGACCGCCCAGCCGTTTGATGTCGCGGGTGTGGGTCTCGTGGTCGATGATCCCGGCGGTCATGAACAGCGCGGCCTTGAACGTCAGGTGGTTGATGATGTGGAAGACAGCGGCGATGGCGGCCTCAGCGGTGCCAAAGCCCAAGAGCATGGTCAGCAAACCCAGATGCGACACGGTGGAGAACGCCAGAAGCGCCTTCAGGTCGTCCTTGAACAGCGCAATCACCGCGCCCAGAACCATGGTGATCAGGCCGACGGTGGCGACGGTGTAGAACCACAGGTCGGTGCCCGCCAGCGCGGGCCACATGCGCGCCATGAGGAAGACGCCAGCCTTCACCATGGTGGCGGAGTGCAGGTATGCCGATACGGGTGTCGGCGCGGCCATGGCGTGCGGCAGCCAGAAGTGGAAGGGGAATTGCGCCGATTTGGTAAACGCGCCCAGCAGGATCAGCAGCACGGCGGGTGTGTACCAGTCCGATGCTTTGATCTGTTCGCCAGCGGCGAGGATGTCGGTCAGGTTATAGCTTCCAACGATATTGCCGAGGATCAGCATCCCGCCGATCATCGCAAGGCCGCCCGCGCCGGTCACGGTCAGGGCCATGCGCGCGCCCTGACGGCCTTCGGGGAGGTGCTTCCAATAGCCGATGAGCAGGAAGGACGACAGCGAGGTCAGTTCCCAGAATACCAGCAAAAGCAGTATGTTGTCCGACAGGACAATGCCGAGCATCGCGCCCTGGAACAGCAGGAGATAGGTGTAGAACTGGCCCATCGGATCTTCGCCAGAGAGGTAAAACCGCGCATACAGCGTGATCAGCAGGCCAACGCCAAGGATCATGCCCGCGAACAGCAGTCCGAGGCCATCGAGGAAGAAGGCCGCCTCCAGCCCCAGCTGCGGCATCCATGTCAGCTCGGCGGTGTAGACCGTGCCGTCCATCACGCCCGGCGCGAGGCTGCCAAGCAAAACAAGGGCGAGGATCGTGGGAACAGCCGCGAAACTGGCGCAGGCCGTCCGACCGGCGCGGATCATGACGCCGGGCACAAGCGCCCCGAGAAAAGGCAAGATCGCAATGATCGGCAGAAGGCTGCTTTCAGAAAACATGCGCGTCTCCGGATGACGAAGGGTTAACGGCTTGTGTTCAATCCGGCGTCAAATTGCAACGCGAAACCGGGCCATTGCCGAAGGTTACGAGGCACTGGACGCCTTGACGCAACGGTCGAAACGACCGCAATTGTCCCTATGCGCGAGTGAGGTTATAATATGTGCAGACCGCGGTTTCAGAGCCGCCGGTAGCTTCAGAAGTTGTGCGCCGTGGTAACGAAACTGTGATCTCGGGACCGCAGGCGAACTGCGCGGCAGCGTTGCATCGGCATGGCATCAGAGGCTGCGCGCCGATCCCGAATGCGCTGTAACATATCGTAGTCGTTTGCATTTGCAGGCCGGATGTCGAGACCGTGGCGAATGTTGATTGGTTTACATAATCCACATTATTGGTTATAGGCTTTTTGCCGGGTGGAATCTAAACTGGGTTGCGACAAATCCCCTATCTTGCTGGAAAGCAAGGAGAACGGATGCCCTTTCATCCCCGTTGAAAAGCAGACTGTTTAGGGTTTGGCATTCGGAGTTGCTTATCCTACCCAAGCATCGGGGTGCAGGGAGTCGGTCATCAGGAGCAAGCCTCTGCGCAGTTCGTCGCGCGAGATGGAGCCGCCCAGGCAGACGCGGACATGCTCATCAGGCCTCCCCAGGACAGTAAACGCATCGGAGGGCATGATGCCGATTTTCCGTCCGGTCAGTCGGCCCATCAGGTTCGCGCGTCCCGCACCCTCTGGCAGTCGTAGCCAGACGTTGAAGGCGTTCGGCGCCGATTGATACTCCAGTCCAGACAGCAGCTCGGTCGCGATCTCTTGTCGCGCTGCACTTTCGGCACGGACATAGTTGACGATTTCATCAGCGGTGCCTTCCTCGATCCAGCGGGTCGCGAGCGCGGTGGAGATCGGCGCTGCCATGACGGCCGTGCTTCGCAAGGCGTGCCCCAGGCTGAGAGCGTAGCGGCTGGACGGTGCCGTGGCGTAGGCGAGCCGTAATCCGCCTCCAAGGCACTTCGACAGCCCTCCGATATACCAGGTGAGGTTCGGAGCATGAGTGGCGAGGGCCGCAGGCGCATCGGCGGGAACGAACCCGTAGGCGTCGTCCTCGATCACGTGGAGTCCGTGCGCATTTACCACCTCCGCGACCTGCCTTCTGCGCTGCGGCGGAACGGTCAGGGTGGTCGGGTTGTGCAGGGTGGGGGTGAGATAGAGAGCCCTTGGATTGTGCTCCTGGATGGCGCGGTCGAGCGCGCCCGGGTCGATCCCCTCTTTGTCCATGGGCAAGCCCTGGAGGTTCAGGCGCAGCCGCGCCGCGATAGCGCGCAGGCCGGGATAGGAAACGGCCTCGCACAGGATCGTGTCTCCGGGATCGGCCAGAATGGTCAGGATCGCAAGGATGGTCGCATGAGCCCCGGGCGTGATCGCTACGCACTCAGCACTCGGGCTCAGTCCCCGCTTGCCGAGCCAGCTCATGGCTGCGCTTTTGTCTCGATCGCTTCCCGTGGAGGACTGGTAGCGGAGCAAAGGCGTCAGGTTGTCGCCAACATACCCGAGGCCTTCCCGCATACGCCGCTGGAGCCGCTCGTCGCGCAGCTCCGGCGGCATGTTCATCGTGAGATCCTCGTCCCCAGTTCGTTCCGGATCAGGCCCCGAGGCTCGAGCCCGCTGCGCCGCTATGAACGTCCCTCTCCCGACATGGCTTTCTATCAAGCCGCGCTTCTGGGCCTCCGAATAGCCGCGGGAGACGGTCGTGAAATCCAGCCCCAAGAGTTCCGCGAGCTTTCTCTGCGGCGGCAGACGATCCCCCGCATGTAGAACGCCCCTCTCCAGATCCCGCAGGATGGCGTCAGCGATCGCGACATAGCGTGGGCTTCCGTTTTGCGAGATCTCGGGACACCAGTCGTTCATAGCCACCACTCCATGCGTTTCCGGATATATAGGGTCACCCCTCAGGATATTGAAGGTATGATTGTATGCATCTGTTCCCCAAGAGCTTCTTATCAGTGCGTATAATGTCGCATACAAATGGTGCAACATGTGCCTTCAAAAGCCGATCAATGATCCCTATATTCGAGCTGTTATAATTCGAGTCGAGAGGGATGAAATGACCACTGCCAAAACACGCGAGACGAAGCCGGCCATCCTGCGTGGCCTGCGCCATCGCTGCCCCGCTTGTGGCGAAGGTCAGCTTTTTGCGCGCTATCTCAAGGTGAAAGACACCTGCTCAGAATGCGGTGAGGAGTTGTATCATCATCGCGCAGACGACGGTCCGGCCTACCTGACCATCCTGATCGTCGGGCACGTGATGGGTTTCGCCCTCCATGGCCTCTTCGGCTACTTGCGGGATGATCCCCTGATTCTGGCGCTTGTGCTCTGCACGATCGCGACGGTGCTCGCGCTGGCGTTGCTGCCCAGGATGAAAGGGCTGGTGGTCGGCTACCAGTGGGCGAAAGAAATGCATGGCTTCAGCAAGCCGCGCGCGCGACTGCCAGAGGCCTCGGAGGCATAGAGCCCTTTTCTCCGGGCCAGTATAGCCCCCAAGAAGGGGTGCGGCGCAGGGCGCCCCCCCCCCGCATCTGATCCGCGACCGGGATCGGCTTCCAATCGATTGTGGTCTCGGTAGACGGAAGGCCAGATGCAGACTTCCGCGCCCGCACCTTGGCCTCTGGGACACGGAGGTTCCATCGCGAAATGATCTCGCCCAGATATTGCTGGAGGGACTTCCGGCCCAGACCGTGATAGAGACCAATCAGCGCACGCTGGACGGCCGCATTCAAGACCTCGACGGTATTGATCCAGACCGGGGCGGACGGAGATCCAGCGCAGAGGACGTGAACTCAGACTGCCGCAGTGCGGACCGAACCGGTCATCAACTCCACCGCTAAAGTATCTCGGATGGAAAACCCCCGCAGAGGTCTTCCAAGAAAAGATGATGGAGGAGGTTGGCCGCTACCCCTACCCTCGCAGGTATCAGGCGCCGCGCTAAGTAGCGCGCGCACCCAAGTGGGACATTTCTACGCTGCTTAACCATCCAGACCCCTGAATGTGTTTACAGGTTGTCGGTTGCGACGCCTCTGTAAACACAAAAAGTTCCCTCAGATCAGGCGATACTGCGCTGCCTTGTTGCGCAAGAACGGCAGGCCCTTGGACATGACTTCGTCTTGGTCCTTCGCGACAGGACGCCAGACCGCAAGGCCGAAGCCCACCTCGGGTGGCATGTTGATGAAGCTCTCCATCGCGAGGCCTCCCTTGAAGTCGATTGCCTTCAGCGTGGCAAATATCTCATCCCAGTCGCAGCAGCCCTCGCCCGGCGTGCCCCGGTCGCTTTCGCTCAGGTGGATGTACTTCAGATAATCGCGACAATCGAGGATGCCGTTGGCCGCGCCTTTTTCCTCAATGTTCATATGGTAGGTATCAAGGTGCACGAAGATGTTGTCCGAGCCCACGCGCTCGATCATCTCACGCGCCTGCCAGCCGGTGTTGATGAGGTGGTTTTCATAGCGGTTTACCGGCTCGATCCCGAAGAGCAGGCCGACCTCCTTGGCATAGCGCGACGCGGCGTCCAGCACCTTGGCGATGTTGTCATATTCCCCCTCGGTGGGCGAGGTGCCGGTGCGCTGGCCGATGCCGCCGAAGGTCACGCCAGACAGAGCCTCGGCGCCGCAGGCCTTCGTCTTGTCGATCGAGAGTTTCAGATAGTCGATCGCACCTTCAGGGTTCACCGAGGCCCAGTACTGTTCCGGCAGCCCCAGGGAGCAAACGGCCCGCAGATTGTTGCGCTCGAGCAGACCGGCGGTGTGCGCGGTGTCGATTTCGGAGGGGCGCAGCATCGGGATCTCGATGAAGTCGACGCCGTAATGCGTGGCACCCTGTACGGCGCGCTCTGCGCCCTCCTGGTCCCAGTTCATCGTCCACATGCTGGTGTGTACGCCAAAGCCTTCCATCTTATTTATCCTTTCCAGAAATTAGTCCGATGTATCGTTGAATTTGTCCTGACCGCAGCACCATTACGCCGATCAGGAAGAGGCCCCAGACCGCGGTCGCCAGGTGTTGGTTCGCTCCCACGAGGTTCAGGCCAGAGGACAGCACTTGCAGAATGACCAACGCGATGATGACCGGCATGACGCGCCCGTGGCCGCCGAAGGGGTCGATCCCGCCGAGGAAACAGGCCAGAACGGTGATCAGAAGCATTGCTTCGCCATGGCCAACCCTGACGGAGTTGAAACGCGCGGCCATCAGGATGCCTGCAATGGCGCAGAGCACCCCGGACAGGGTGTAGATGAGCACCAATGTCCGCTTGGCGTTCAGCCCCGCGTATTCCGCAGCCTTCAGGTTGGAGCCGGTCATGTAAACCGAGAAACCGTGCGGTGTGCGGCGCAGCAGGACATGCCAGCCGAAGGCGATCACCGCGAAGAGGATCAGCGGGACGGGCACGCTCCACAGGCTGCCGTGTCCCAGCACGCGCATGTAGTCGGGGAAGCCCGAGATGTCGCCGCCACGGGTCAGGAACTCGCCCAGGCCGCGCAGAAAGATCATCATCGCCAGCGAGACGAGGATCGGGTGCGCGCCGACATAAGCGACAACGGCCCCCATCGCCGCGCCTGCAATGGCACCGACGAACAGCGCCAGGGCGCAGCCAAGGACGAAGGCGCCGATGCCTGCCTCGGCCCCGCCAAACTGCATGATCGTCCAGGCCAGAGCCAGACCGCTGATATTCGCAGTGTATACGATGGCGAGGTTCAGGCCGCCCGACACGATGGGGGCCAGCATGGCCAGCGTCAGCAGGCCCAGAAGTGGCATCTGGAAGCCCATCGACCCGAGGTTGGCCCCCGTCAGAAAGCGCGGTGAGGCGATGGAGAACACCACCACAAGCAGCGCCAGCATGGCCAGCAGGGAGAGGTTTTCGCCCATCGGGCCGGTGGCCTTGAGGCCCTTGAATGCGGGCTGGCGCTTGGTCTCGCTCATCATGACCGTGCCTCCTTGTTGCGGAAGAATTGGCTGAGGTCGATGTTCGAGGTCGAGATCGCCACGAGGATCGCCGCACCGATGATCATCTGGAACGCGAAGGGCGAGACTCCCAGCAGGTTCAGCCCGTTCTGGGTGATCGCCACGAACATCACGCCGAGGATGCATCCAAGGATCGTGCCCTTGCCGCCGCCAAGGCGTGCGCCTCCCAGCACCACTGCCGCCAGCACGTCCAGTTCACGACCGTAAAGCGCGTTGGGCACGACCTCCTTGACGATGTTCACCTGCATCAGTCCTGCGATCCCGGCCATCAGGCCCATCCAGCCAAAGGCCACGCCTTGCATCACGGCGATGTTGACCCCTGCCCTGCGTGCGCCCTCGGGGTTGTCGCCGAATGCATAGAGCTGGCGGCCGATGTTGGTTCGGCGGATCAGTACCCAGGTTGCCACCACGCAACCGACCATCACCGCGACCGAAAGCGTGAGCTCGGACCAGATGCCTTGGGCATTCTCGTGCTCGAAGATGAAGATCCGCGCCGTCCACCAGTCCGGCAGGTTGTAGATGTTTCGCCCGCCGCTGAAGAACATCAGGAGCCCAAAGAAGGCGTTAAACGTGGCAATTGTCACCACGATGGAGATGATGCGGAAGCCATGGATGAGCCACGCGTTCAGCAGCCCCAGAAGGATGCCGAGCGAGCCGCAGAACAAAAATCCCAGCAGCCAGTTGCCGCCGCCGATGCCGATCAGCATCTTGGCCGCGACATATTGCACGACCGAGGACGCCACCGCGAAGGAGATGTCGATCCCCCCGGCGACCAGCACGACCAGCAGGCCCACGGCCCAGATCAGGTTCACTGCACTGTTGTTGAGCAGCGATGTGGCGTTGGGCAGTGTCGCGAATTGCGGTGCCGAAATGGAAAGCACCACGCAAAGCACCGCGAGGACCACCGCCAGCCGTGTTTCGATGGTATAGGACCGCAAGGTATCACGCATAGATCCGCTCCTCGAGTTGGGGCACCGAGATGGTGCGCGGGTCATAGTTTTGTACGATCCGGCCATCGGCCATGTGCAGGATGCGGTCCGAATTGTGCATGACCTCTGTGACTTCGTCGGAGATCAGCAGGATGGCGAGACCCTCCTCGGCCAGTTCCCGGACGATGCGAAAAATGCCGGCCCGCGCCCCTACGTCGACGCCCACGGTGGGGCTGTCGAGGATCAGCAGGCGCGGCTTTGTCGCCAGCCACTTGGCCAGCACCACCTTCTGCTGATTGCCCCCCGACAGCGTCGATATCGCATCCGAAGGCTGGCCGATCTTCACCCCCAGTTCGCGGATCCAGTGCCGGACCAGCTCGGCCTTGCGGGTGTCCGAGATCAGCCCGGTGGCCGCGGTCAGTTTGCCGAGGACGGAAATGACGGTGTTGTCCTCGATCGACTGTTTCTGCAACAGGCCAAGCGAGAGCCGATCCTCGGACACGTAGGCCAAGCCTTTGCGAATGGCGTGGCGGATGGAGCCGGGGTGGTAGTCCGCGCCGTTCAGAAGCATTGTCCCTGCGTCAGCCTTGCGCATGCCCATCATGACGTGCGCCAGCTCCGTGCGCCCTGCCCCGATCAGACCCGTGAGACCCAGGACCTCGCCGGCCTTGATGGTCAGGGAGACATCTTCGAATTCGCCGTGACGGCTGAGGCCTCTTGTCTCGAAGACCACGGGCGCGTCGGGCAGGTCGCGGGCAGCGACATCATTCTCGATATGGTGGCCGGTCATAAGCTCGCCGAGCCGCGCCTGCGTCATGCCGTCCGTCGGGTAGACGCCCACGAGGTTGCCGTCACGCACGATGGTCACGCGCTCCGCGATCTCGAGCACCTCGGCCAGTCGGTGCGAGACGAAGACAATGGCCACACCATCGGCAGACAGCTTGCGCACGATGTCGAGCAGACGGTCGGTCTCGGACTGGGTCAGCGAGGCCGTTGGCTCGTCCATGAAGATCAGTTTGGCGTCGTTCATCAACGCGCGTGCAATCGCTACCACCTGACGCTGCGCGATTGGAAGGTCGTTCAAAGGTGCGCTCAGCGCTATCCGGACGCCGAGACGGTCGAGCACCTCGCCTGCCCGCGTAATCATCTCGCGATAGCGCACTGACCTGGGGCGCAGCCCGACGAGATCGTCGAAGGCAATGTTCTCCGCCACGGACATGTGCGGAAATAGCGCAAGGTCCTGCCAGATGACCGAGACGCCCTTCTCGCGCGCCTGCACCGGGTTAATGCGTTCGATCTTTTCACCGAACAGCTCGATCAGCTCGGCGCTTTCGGGTTGGTGCACGCCGGTTACGGTCTTGATCAGCGTGGACTTGCCGCAGCCGTTCTCTCCGGCCAAGCAATGCACCTCGCCCGCGCGCACCTCGAAATCGACCTCGTTCAACGCCTGCACGCCGCCGAAAGCCTTCGAGACCTTGTGCAGACGCAGCGCGAACCGTTCTGCCGGGGCAGTCGTCATGGTTCACCTATGGGAATGGGGGATCTGGGGCGGGCGGGGGTGGGCCCCGCCCGCCGCGAGGCGTGGTCTTACAGGCCTTTCTCGGCCAGCTCGTCCACGGTGCTTTCGTTGATTTCCAGAAGGTTGTCCGTGATGATATCGCGGTTTTCGACATCCGGTTCGATCACGCCGAGCCCGGGAATGTCCATGCCGGCCTCGAGGGTGGTGCCCTCTGCCAGCATGTCGCCGAGCGTAACGAAAACCTCTCCGGCCTGTGCCGGGTTCCACATGTAACCACCGGTCAGCACGCCAGAGTGGATCATCTTGCGGCCCTGCCCCGGCGAGAACGGACCCATGACCTGAATGTCGCCGACCTTGCGGCGCTCCTCTACGGCGCGGCCTGCACCGATGGGCCCCTGCGAGCCAAAGGCCAGAAAGCCCTTGAGATCCGGGTTCGCCGCGATCAGGTCCAGTGCGGTGGAGCGGCTGTCGTCCACGTTTTCGGCCACGCCGTAACGGTCGCCGACGAGCTCGATATCCGGACGGTTTTCCTCCATCCAGGCGATCGCCGCATCAGCCCAAGCATTGTGCAGCGGCACGGTGAGCGAGCCGACGTAGACCGCGTACTTGCCGCCCTCGGGCGTCTTTTCGGACAACAACTTGGCATGCGCCTCGCCGAAACCCTCGGCGGATGCCAGTTCGAAGTTCCAGTCGACGTTCTCCAGCCCCGGCCCCTCGTGCGAGATGACCACGATACCTGCATCGCGGGCCTTCTTCAGCACTGGCTCCAGCGCGGCCTCGTCGTTCGGCACGACACCGATCACGTCAACGCCCTTGGCGATCAGATCCTCGATGGCCTGCACCTGCAGCGCCGGATCCGCCGACACCGGGCCGATCATCTCGGCGCTGACGCCAAGCTCCTCGGCGCGGCGTTCGATGCCGTCCTCCATGGCGTTGAACCACGGAATGCCGCCGATCTTCACCACGATACCCATCGTGGTTTCCGCGGCTGCGGATGTGGAAAGTCCAACGGTCAACGCGAGCGCGCTGACCAGTCCGGTCAAAGTCTTCATGGTTTCCTCCCTTGGCACGAAGCCGCGCCGACATTGCACAATCGGTTGTGCATCACTCTCTTAAAAAACCACGTTACCTTTTTTCAGGCTTCGTGGTTTCAACCTCTCGATGGTGCACAATCGATGTTGCATAACAAACGATTTTTAGACCACTGTGTCAACACGGCTTAGCTGTTTCTTTCATCACCCTTTGGATCGCGGTAACCAAGCTTATGACAAAGCCGCAAAAAGAGACGATCTACGACATTGCGCAAAGGGCCGGGGCCTCGGCGTCGACCGTCAGCGCGGCGTTGAACGGGTCGTGGAAGAAGCGCCGGATCGCCAAGTCGACCGCCGAACGCATCATCGCAATCGCCGCCGAGCAGGGCTATTCCGCGAATCTGCAAGCAAGGGCTTTGCGCACCTCCCGCTCCGGTCTCGTCGCGCTGCTCATCCCGGAATACAACCGCTTCTTCTCCAATATCGCGCAGACTTTCTCCGCCGAGGTCCGCGCCCGCAACCAATGCCCTGTCATCATCTCCACCGCGCGTATCCCCGAGGAAGAGCGCAAGACCGTCTCCGACCTCGCGGCCTGGAACATTGACGCGATTTTCTTCGTCGGCTCGGTCGCGCCCGAGGATCTCAGCCGCCATTGTGCGGAGGCCGAAATCCCGCATGTCTTCATCGACCAGCCCTGTGACATCGCGCCCTCTGTCGTGACCGACAACCGGACCGGGGCAAACGTCCTTACACGCGAAATCCTGTTGTCCATGGTCCGGCTCGGCGGTGTCGGCGACACCCCCCGCGAGACTATCTATTTTCTTGGCGGCGACCGCACCCTGCCGTCGACCCGCAACCGTGTCGCGGGCTTTTCCGAAGCGCTCTACGCTCATGTCGGCCGTGTAGATCCCGAACAGATCATCGCCGAGACCTACGATCTCGACGTGGCCACGCGGTCGATCAAGGCGCTTTACGAGCGGCTCGGCGGTCTGCCGCGCGGGCTTTTCATTAACTCGGATTCGGTGTTCGAAGGGGCGCTACGGTTTCTCGCGACCCTTCCCGAGGAAGAGCTCCGCGCCTGCGCCTTCGGCTGCTTTGATTACGAACCCTTTGGTCAACTCCTGCGTTTTCCGGTGCATATGATGCGACAACGCCATCGTATGCTCGTCGAACGCGCCTTCGCGCTGCTCGGCTCGGAGAACGCGCCAATCCTCGAACAGGTTAATCCCGAACTCTACCGCGCAACGTTGCGTTAATTTCTCTGGGTAACATTCAACACCTTTTGGGCTAGGAGAGGCCGAATGCACCCGCTGCAGAGGCTCCCTCCGGATGCGGCAGTTTGGGCTTAAAGCGGTCATGAGAGGCTGCGGCAGACCTAATGTGCACCTCGACGGACCATGATGACGCTCCCGACCGAGGCAGTGTGGAAATGGGTGTACTGGCCTTCAGTACGTGGAGGTGGTGATGTCGGGGTATATCGAGGACGCGGATCGGGATCAGGTCACTCTGGTTCCGGATCGGATGGAGGATTGGATCGTCGAGGATCATCCGGTTCGTGTGATTGATGTCTTTGTCGATGCCGGAACCGGGACCGCCGGTCACGACAATCATATGGTCACCCATGTGACCTTATCAAATTTTAAAATAGGGGGAATGCACAGGCTGCCCAGACGTCGTCTGGGTCCACCCCTTGCTCAGGGAAGCTTATCTGCGGGGCGCAGTCATTAAAATGGGTGCGAACCGACCACCCGCTGCTGCTGGCCTAAACGACTGGAGCGCGGGACAAAACCGATCTTCGCCCATCGACTACCCAACGCGTTGAAAGGAAGCCGTCTTTTCTGGCACTCTTCACAAGCACTTGCTGAGTTGATCACTCAAAGCCTCTCAGGACGTAGCTGCGGTTCGGCAGCTGGTCAGGAATTCCGGGAGCGCCCCGGCCCTGCGCACCAATGCGGGGGTCTGGTAGCTCCCCGCAACACTTCGCCTCCTTCCGGGGCCAAGTGTCCGAATGCGAGACAGTTGGCGCCACTTTTTCCATCGGACCGAAGCGACCTCATCCAAGACGCGCACGCCGATCGCACTGCGGACATTGTGAGTCCGGTCCAAGGCTTCCCCTCACCTACCGAATGGTTAATGGTTGGAAATACAATCAAGAGGGACCAGCGCATGACTACAATCGTCGATTTCTTAAACACCATATTATGGGGATATGTCCTCGTATACGGGCTGCTGGCCGTGGGGATCTATTTCACCTGGCGGACGGGCTTCCTGCAATTCCGGCACTTCGCCGAGTTCTTTCGCGTCGTCAAGTCATCGCGCGACACATCCGCCGCGGGCATTTCTCCGTTTCAGGCCCTGACGATCTCCCTGGCAAGCAGGGTAGGCACGGGCAATCTCGCCGGGGTTGCCGTGGCGATCTACCTTGGCGGGCCGGGTGCCGTGTTCTGGATGTGGATGGTCGCCCTGGTGGGTATGGCGACGGCCTACGCCGAATCCACGCTGGCGCAGCTTTACAAGGTGCGAAACGCGGATGCGCAATATCGCGGCGGTCCGGCCTTCTACATGGCGCGGGGCATCGGGTCGAACGCCATGGGCTACGTCTTTTCGGTCTGCCTCATCATCAGCTTCGGACTGATCTTCTCGGCGGTTCAGGCGAACTCGATCTCCGTCGCCATGGAAGAGGCTTTTTCGATCCCCAAACTTGTCACCGGACTTGTTATTGGCGGCCTCGCCGGCATCGTGATTTTCGGTGGCATCAAATCCATAGCACGGGTCGCTGAAAAAGTCGTTCCGGGCATGGCGGGGCTTTATATTCTCGTGGCGCTCGTCATCGTGCTTATCAACATCGCCGAAGTGCCCGCCATGCTGGCCCTGATCGTCAAGTCGGCCTTCGGATTCGAAGCGGCGGCGGGCGGCTTTACGGGTGGGTTCATGGCGGCCCTACTCAACGGTGTGAAACGCGGCCTGTTCTCCAACGAGGCCGGCATGGGCTCAGCCCCCAACATCGCGGCCGTCGCGGTCCCCGATCCGCACCACCCGTCCAGCCAGGGGCTTGTGCAGGGACTTGGCGTCTTTATCGATACCCTGGTCATCTGCACGGCCACGGCTCTGATGATCCTGTTGTCGGGCGTGGTCGACTATTCCGAAGGCGCCCCCACCGGCATGGCGCTGACACAGATCGCGCTGGAGCAGCATATCGGGGCGTTCGGTCCGATCTTCGTCGGGGTCGCGATCCTATTCTTTGCCTTCACCTCGATCATCGGAAATTATTCCTACGCAGAGAGCGCGATGGAATTCCTCGGGTTGGGCAAGCGTATCCCGCTTCTGGTGCTGAAGGTGCTGGTGGTCGCGATGGTGGTTTGGGGGTCCTTGCAGGCGGTCACGACCGTGTTCAATTTCGCCGATGCGTCCATGGCGCTGATGGCGACGGTGAACCTGGTTGCAATTCTGATCCTGTCCAAGACCGTTGCGAAACTCACGCGGGACTATTTCGCGCAACGTCGCGCCGGGAAAGAGCCTATCTTCAAGGTCTCTGAATATCCCGAACTTGGCGACGGGGTGGATCGGTCAATCTGGAACAGTGACGTCGAGCGTGAGACGAAGGCCGCCAATCCCGAGTGAAGTTTGCGAGGCAAGGGTCGCCACCCTTGCCTCCTGCCTTGATCGCTTGTCTGGGCTCACAGGCTCGCGCACTCTATCGGAGATTTCACCTGACTTCATTCAGTAAGATGAAGGATGCATGGCCGCGGCCACCGCGAATGCATTGCGGATGCGCCGATCCCCGGTGTGGCCCGCAGTGCCGGACGAGACTGAACCGCGCCGAGTTTGCCGGAGGCTGATTTGTCTTAGTTCCGCGGCCACGTCTGATCTTTCCAGAGCTGCATAGAAGTTCGCCTCGGCTTCGGCTGGCGGGATATTCCAAACAGGCTCCCGCAGGCGGTGGTTGTTGAACCAATCGACCCATTCCAAGGTTGCGTATTCGACCGCTTCAAAGCTGCGCCATGGGACACGCCGGTAAATAACCTCGGCCTTGAACAGGCAGTTGATTGTTTCGGCCATCGCGCTGTCATACGAGTCCCCGACACGACCGACAGACGGTGCAATCTTTGCCTCAGCCAACCGCTCAGTGTACTTGATCGACACGTATGGGGCGGATTCAACCGGTCATCGCCACACCCCATTTTGGGAGGTGTAGATGACGAAAACAGGCAGACGAAACTCCGTACGTTCGATACAGGGCAAATTATATTCTCCAGGAAGGCCGCCAGTCTGGCAACGTGAGAATCTTTGCCGGTTCTGAGGGGCGTGGCCGCAGGTCATTCCAGTTAAGTGTCAGCCTTTGAAGCGGGTGTTTCCGGTCCTGTCGGAATCCGGTGGTTTACGAGTTCTGGCGGAATGCCCCCGACACACCTTGCACCATCAGCGACGCCATTGATGAGGCGCAATCTGACATTTTCTGAGCGAGAAGAGATTGCTTTGGAATGTGCGCGAAGGACAGGTATCCGCGCTATCGCACGCAAACTGTCGCGGTCACCCAGCACGGGATCGCGAGAGATCAGGCGCAGTTCCGCGACGCTGTCGCAGGGACAATCATGAGGCTTCCTGCAGATTTTCGTCGATCCTTAACTTGGGATCAGGGTGCGGAGATGGCCCAACATGCGCAGCTCCAAATCGACACGGGTTTGGAAATCTATCTTTGCAACCCTCAAAGCCCTTGGCAGCGCGGGAGGAACGAAAACACCAATGGCTTGCTGCGGCCATACTTTCCCAAACGCACGGATCTCAGCCGGCACGGTGTCAATGAGCTGAGCGCAGTCGCACATGCTTTGAACACAAGACCCCGCAAAATCCTCGGATAGCGCACATTTGCAGAGGCTCTCGACCGACTGCTCCAACGGGATATAATCGAAAGTGTTGCGACGACCGGTTGAATCCGCCTTGCGGTCCGCGGTCTGAGCGATGCACCAGTTGGTCTTGCGCTGGCCTACGTTGATGACTTGCCTGTTCCAAAGCATCAAGAACAAAGCCTGCATTGGCTGTGCGGCTTGCGCGCCAGCCAACAATGCGCCGTGCAAAAACGTTAATGACAAAAGCCACATAGACAAAAGCCTGCCACTTGGCGGCATAGGTGAAGTCGCTGACCCACAGCACGTTAGGTGCAGGTGCTTAGAATTGCCGTTCCACCCTATCCAGTGGACAAGGTAACGCTTTGTCAGGAAACGTCGTTCGAGGCTTCTTGCCCCGAATGACGCCTTCAATACCGATGTCTTTCATCAGGCGGCCGACCGTGCATCGCGCGGCATTCTTCGTGGGTGAAGGTCCGCAATGCGGACGGAGTGGTAATTCGTGCAGTTGCGTCTAGGTGTTCAGTCCCGACATTTGGTGGATCGGATCGATGACGAATCTATCGGGCTCTGATGTCCAGATTCTGCAGATGTATTCGTAGGGCGTGAGCCTGCGTGCGAAGTTGTAGGCTGCCATGAAGTCTGGACCTGTCGCGGTTTGGTGCCGCTCCTTTGATAGCATAATGTGCAGCAAAGGAGACGAACTATGGGCACGGGCAGAACGGATGAATTCCGCAAGGATGCAGTGCGAATTGCGTTGACCAGCGAGCTGACACGGCGGCAGGTTGCGGATGATTTGGGCGTTGGGCTTTCGACGCTGAACAAGTGGGTGACAGCGCACCGCGACACGGATGTGGTATCATCCGAGGACCGCGAATTGGCACAGGAGAAAGAGCGGCTTCGGCGCGAGATCCGTATTCTCAAGGAAGAGAGGGACATTTTAAAAAACCGTTCCGGGCCGCTGCCCGCCTGTGCGCGGTATAAACAGCCTGTGCTGTGCTGCGCCTGAAGGGCAGTTGCCGATGGCTTGTTGGTGGGCTGGACCCCGTCAAAAAACGTGGCACATGGGCCGTTGCGCACTTGAGAATGGTGGCGCCGCCATCGCGGCGATCCCGGTTAGAAAGATGACGAACTAGCAAGGCCCACGCCCTTCGCCCCGAACGGAGGAGATGTCATGACGAAGCGCAAATCCGGTGACCACCCGGACCTGAAGATGGTCAATGCCAATGCAGCCGCGACCGACATGGGCTCGACGATGCACATCGCGCTGTGAACCCGACACCGAAATCATGCCAGTGCGAGCCTTCGGGACATTTACCCAGGATCTGCACAATCTCGCCGTCTGGTTCCACTCGTGCGGTGTCACCAGCGTGGCCATGGAATCCACCGACGTTTACTGGATACCGGCCTTCGAGATCTTGGAGGCGCATGGGTCCGAGGTCATTCTGGTGAATGCGCGCTATGCCAAGAATGTGCCGGGTCGCAAAACCGATGAGAGTGATGCCGCATGGCTGCGCCAGTTGCATTCCTATGGCTTGGCTCACGTGGGAGCTTCCGCCCCGAAGCTGAGATGGCCACTCTGCGCGCCTATGTTCGCCAACGGGAACGGCTCACTGAGTATGCCGCTGCCCATATCCAGCACATGCGAGACAGGCACTGATGGAGATGAACCTCCAACTGCATCATGTCGTCTCTGACATCACTGGTGCGACCGGCATGCGGATCATCCGTGCCATTGTCGGCGGCGAGCGCGATCCGGAGGTTCTTGCCGCGTTCCGGGATGTCCGCTGCAAATCTTCTGTGGATACGATCAAGGCTGCGCTGGTCGGCAACGACCGCGTGGAGCATGTTTTTGCCCTCACACAGTCGCTGGAGCGTTACGACTTCTACAAGGCACAGATCGAGACGTGCGACCAGCGGTTGCAGACCTGACGGTCCAGGAGGACGATGATCTGGCCCCACTGCCCAAGGCGCGGATCAAGGGCAAGCGGCACAATGCGCCGTCCTTCAACGTTCGGGCCGCACTCTACGGTGTGTTGGGCACAGACATAACGCAGATCCATGGCCTTGGACCATCGTTGGCCTGAAGCTGGTGGCCGAATGCGGCACAGACCTGCGCGCCTGGAAGAGTGCCAAGCACTTCACGTCCTGGCTCTGTTCGGCCCCGGGCAATAAAATCTCCGGGGGCAAGTTGCTATCCTCGCGGACACGTCGGTCCTCCAGTCGTGCGGCTGCTCTCTTGCGCTTGGCTGCCGTAACGATTGGCAAAAGCGACACGGCCTTGGGTGCGCTTTACCGTCGACTGTCATCGAGCATAGGCAAGCAAAAGGCGGTAACGGCCACGGCGCGCAAGATCGCAGTCTTCTTCTACAACGCCATCCGCCATGGCATGGCCTATCAGGATCAGGGGGCCGCAGCCTGTGACGAACGACATAGGCAACGTGTGCTGTCAAACTTCCAGCGGCGGGCCAAAACTATGTGTTACGCATTGGCGCCCATCTCAGAGACCGTGGGTGTTTCTTAGGAAGCCACCCAGTTCAAAAGCCACGAGGTTCAGGTTCGTCCACTGCCCTCTCGTGCATGTTTACATGCACGAGAGGGGAAGAACAGCGCGGTGCCTTCCCGATCGACCGGCTGTGTCAGGTCATGAACGTCAGCGCGCGCGGGTTGCGGGCTTTCCGTAGCCGGCCTGCCAGCCGCAGGCAGCGCACGGATATGGTTGTGCTGGCGCATATCCACGGCCCGGCAGGGCATTGCGACGCAATGTCCCGAGAGGGGGCCTCGACATCCGGCAGACGCGATACCCCATGCCGCTGCAGGCACCGGCGCAGCGCTAACCGGGTCAGGTGCGGGTTCGAGGGCTGAAGGGCATGGAGACAGTCATCCAGCGGCAGCAATGTGTGGCGTCGAAACGCGACAATCATAGCTTCCCCCGCCTCGGTCAGAACGGTTGAGCGCGGCTCTCTCGGACCGGTCTTCAAATCCTTGACAGTCGCACGGTTCCGCCACTTCGCGACCATCTTGGGATTGATGCCCAGCTCTTGGCGCAGCTGCGCGAGCGAAGCTTGCCATCGCTGTATTTCTGCTCTGACGGCGGGCGTGCCCTACCGGCAGATTTGCCACGCAAATCGCCTGCCGGGTCACAGTACGTGGCGCTCCCGTGACGAACTTGTCCCATAATGCTTCCTTCCAAGCTTGAGAAAGGATCACACCATCAAACCGTGGGATCAAACACCTAGGACCATCTCTATTTCCAGAACACCCCGCCTGACAGGTTGTCCGAACAGCCGCTGCCGTTCCAAAATCAAAGGGGGCGCGAAGGTAGTCTTGTGGTACGGGCGGAAAAAACACTAGAGTTCTTAATATTAAAGACGAATTCCAAAAGGGAGAGCTTTCGATGAAACATCTGACACTTCTGGCAGGTATGGCCGTCGCTGCCACGCTGACGGCTGGGTCCGCCAGTGCGCAGGACATGTCCTTCTTCCGCATCGGTACCGGCGGCACCGCTGGCACCTATTACCCCATCGGCGGGCTGCTTGCGAACGCGATCTCCAGCCCTCCCGGATCACGCGCCTGCGATGAAGGCGGCTCCTGCGGCGTTCCAGGTCTGGTGGCCTCGGCGCTGTCGGCCAACGGCTCGGTCGCGAACATCAACGCGATTGCAGGCGGGAGCCTGGAATCGGGCTTTTCGCAGTCCGACGTGGCGACCTGGGCTTATACCGGAACCGGCATCTGGGAAGGCAAGGAGCCGGTCGAAAGCCTGCGCGCCATCGCCAACCTCTATCCTGAGTCGATCCACCTGATCGCCCGTGCCGATGCCGGTATCGCCGGCGTCGCAGACCTGAAGGGCAAGCGCGTTTCGATGGACGAACCCGGATCGGGCACGCTGGTTGACGCCCGCATCATCCTTGATGGCTACGGCCTGACCGAAGACGACATCGAAGCCGAATTTCTCAAGCCCGATCAGGCGGCGGACCGGATGCGCGACGGCGCCATGGACGCTTTCTTCTTCGTCGGTGGCTATCCGGCCGGCGCGATTGCCGAACTGGCCAGCCAGCATGACGTAACCGTAGTACCGATTTCCTGCGACGAAGCCCCGATGATCTGCGAGAACTTCGCTTACTTCTCGAACGATACGATCCCGGGCGGCACCTATGAAGGCGTGGCAGACGACACCGAGACCCTGTCGGTCGGCGCGCAGTGGATCACCTCGGCCGATCAACCCGAAGAGCTGATCTATGGCATCACCAAGGCATTGTGGAACGAGAACACCCGCAAGCAGCTGGACGCGGGCCATTCCAAGGGCAAGATGATCACCGCCGATACGGCGCTGGACGGTGTCGGCATCCCGCTGCACCCGGGTGCCGAGCGTTTCTACAGGGAAGCCGGATTGCTGTCAGAGTAATCTGGCCTGCCCCAACCTGATACCAACCGGGGGGGCGTCGCCGTGCGCCCCCGACCGCCCCCGCAGCAAGCGGACCTTACACGACCTTTCCCCTTATTTGTTTGCCTTTCACTGCCCTCAGCCAGTCCGGACGCCAGATGCCCCAAGACCGCCAGAAATCGCCGGAAGGCGAGGATATCCATACCCTCAGCGCTGAAGAGCTTCAGGCTCTGGAAGAGAAATTCGACCCCGAACTGCGGTTCAGGGTGCTGGCCTCGCCACTGGCGCTGGCTGCCAGCGCTCTGCTGTTCCTGCTGGCCTGCTATCATTTCTACACCGCCGGCTTCGGCATTCCGCAGGCGACCACGCACCGCGGCTTGCATTTGGGCGCCACGCTGGCACTGGTGTTCCTGAGCTTCTCGGCCTTTGGCAGCAAGGAGATATCCCCTTCGGTCACTGCGCCACTTGGCCTGCCGTTGTCCGATTGGGTCCTGATGATCGCAGGGGCGGTCGCCGCCTTCTATGTGCCTTGGATCTATGCCGACCTGGCGTTCCGCGTTGGCAACCCGCTGCCCATAGATGTGGCTATGGGAACTGTGCTGATCGTCGTGCTGCTGGAGGCGGTGCGCCGCTCCATGGGCTGGCCGCTGCCAGTGATCGCGATCATTTTCATCAGCTATGCCTATTTCGGACAGCACATGCCTGGCATCTTCGTCCACCCCGGCGCAAGCTGGTCCAACATCGTCAATCATCTCTACCTGACTTCGCAGGGGATCTACGGCACTGCTCTGGGCGTGATCGCGACCTATGTGTTCCACTTCGTGCTGTTCGGCGTTATGGCGACGCGCATCGGCTTGGGTCAATTGTTCATCGATATCGCCTCCGCGCTTGCAGGGCGGTATGCGGGCGGGCCGGCAAAGGTCTCGGTCGTATCCTCGGCGATGCTCGGGTCGATTTCGGGCTCGTCCATCGCCAACACGGTCACCACCGGGTCGCTGACCATTCCGGCAATGATCCGCATCGGCTATCCCCGCCACTTCGCCGCCGCGGTCGAGGCCGCCTCGTCGACCGGCGGACAAATCACGCCGCCGGTGATGGGCGCCGTGGCTTTCCTGATGATCGAATACCTCGGCGTACCGCTGACCACCATTCTGACCGCCGCGTTGGTGCCGGCCTTCATGCACTTCTTCGGCGTGCTGGTCCAGGTACACTTGGAAGCCCGCCGCCTTGGCCTGCGCGGCCTGTCCGCCGAGGAACTGCCCAATGCCTGGAAAGTCTTCAAGGCTGGCTGGCTGTCGGTCTTGCCGCTGGTGATCCTGGTCGCCATTCTCCTGTCGGGTCGCACGCCATTCTTCGCAGCCTTCTGGTCGATCTCGGCCTGTATCGCGGTGATGGGGATCCAGCAAGTCATGGCCTCGGGCCTGATGGGCGGGATCAAAGGCACCGTCCAAGGCGTCTGGGACGGTTTCATCCTTGGCGCGCGCCAGTCGCTGGCTGTGACCGCCGCCGCCGCGTTGGTCGGCGTGGTGATCGGCGTGGTGACGCTGACCGGGGTCGGGTTCAAGATCGCCTACATGGTCACTGGCGTCGCCGCAGACTGGGCCACGAACGTCTCCGGCTGGCTGGCTGTCCTGCCGTTCGAGATCATGGGAGTGCAAACGCTGACGCTTTTGTTCACGCTGATGCTGACGGCCGTCGTGTGCATCCTGATGGGCTGCGGCATCCCGACCACGGCGAACTATATCATCATGGTCGCCGTGGCCGCCCCGGTGCTGGGCTTGTTGCAGGTCGAGCCGCTGGTCGCGCATTTCTTCGTCTTCTACTACGGTGTGCTGGCGGATGTGACGCCGCCTGTCGCCATGGCCGCCTATGCCGGCGCCGGCATCGCTGGATCGAACGCCTTCAAGACCGGCAACACGGCCTTCCGCTTGAGCATGGGCAAGGCGCTTGTCCCCTTTATCTTCGTGTTCCAGCCCGCGCTGCTGCTGGTCACTGAAGGCTTCACATGGTCGGCCTTCGCGCTGGCCTTCGGGGGCGCAGTACTGGGCATCTGGGCGTTGTCGGCGGCGGTCACGAACTGGCTTTTCGCCCCGCTGCACTGGGTCGAACGTCTGGTTCTGACACTGGCGGCGGTGCTGCTGGTCGCGCCGGACCTGACGGCTACGGTGATCGGGGTGGTGCTGATCCTGCCGACGGCGATCCGCCAGCTGATCGGGAACAGGCAGGCGGCCTCCACCTGAATAATCGGCTCTAGGGGGTTCTCCGCCCCCCTGAAATCCGAAAAATTTGAAGCTGGCGTTTTCAGCGAAGTTTTCTCCGTAAGAAGAGGCGCGGTGCCAATGAAGCATAAGCTTGCACGTTTTGGCAGTTTTCATGCCCCCCCCCTGTCAAGAGGCTTGGGGTGCCGTGTCGAAGGTTTCTTCTAGCACACTGAGATAGAACGGTATTTCAGCATAAGCCGTGACTAACGGTCACTTTCCTCCCTGAGATTTCAGGAGTGCCACAACCGGCTCAACAGCGTTGCGAAGATAGAGCGGTCCAACATCCAAGCCGTTTGGGCGGAACGGCTGGA
>NZ_JAGEMH010000053.1:0-1004 GCF_040148795.1 Sagittula sp. NFXS13 | reverse complement strand
GCTTTGTTGCACAAATCGAAGTCTGGCCGAACTTCCCCCTTCCCCGGACGGAGTTACCCCACGGGCTCTGTGACAGGCATGCCAAGAGCGGTGTAGCGGTTAAGCACAGCGACACGCACCTGGATTTCCGCAACCTGGCGGTCGAAGTCCCGTGCCATTAGCGATTGGCCCAAGAGTTTCATACAATGCATCTTCGTCTCGACACGGCTCCTACGGTGGTAACCGCTCCACCGTCGCCACAAGGTGCGGCCCAGGTAGCGTGAGGCATTGACCGCCTCGTTCCGGGCGACGGCACCTGCGCTCGTGGGCTTCCACGGCTTGGCGTTCTTTCTTGGAGGGATGACAGCGTCAGCGCCACGATCGGCAATGGCGTTGTGGCATTTGCGGGTGTCATAGGCCCCGTCGGCAGTGACTGATCCTATGTCTTGATCGAGCGGGATTTGGGAGAGTAATTCCGGCAGCATCGGCGCGTCCCCGATATTGCTGGTGGTGACCTCGACTGCCCGAACCTCAAGCGTTTCTTCGTCGATCCCTATGTGTATCTTGCGCCAAATGCGGCGTTTGGGGCCGCCATGCTTGCGCGCGTTCCATTCGCCTTCGCCCTCAGATTTGATGCCCGTGCTATCGATGAGGAGGTTCAGCGGGCCGGTTCCGTTGCGATAGGGCAGGCTCACATTGAGCGTTCTCTGGCGACGGCTCAAAGTGCTGAAGTCCGGTACGGCCCAGTCCAACCCGACTAGCCGCAGCAGGCTCTCAACGAACCCTGTCGTCTGCCGAAGCGGCATACCGAACAACACCTTTATCGTCAGGCATGTCTGGATTGCCGCATCGCTGAACTGCTGTTGTCGCCCGCGCTTGCCACTTGGTAGTGGCACCCAGGTAGTGTCCGGATCAAACCAAATCGATAGCGATCCGCGTTGCTTCAGCGATGTGTTGTACGAAGGCCAGTTCCTGGTCTTGTACTTCGTAGGGGCCCAACTGCTCATGTCGCCCAGCTATCATGC
>NZ_JAGEMH010000052.1:0-1140 GCF_040148795.1 Sagittula sp. NFXS13 | reverse complement strand
CGGAGAAGTCGATCGAGAACCAGCAGGAGTTCCTCTCCTCCGTGGTCGACAACATCGATGCCGGTGTCGGTTCGATGATCGACGCCAACATGGAAGAGGAAGCCGCGCGTCTGCAGTCCCTGCAGGTGCAGCAGCAGCTCGCGACCCAATCCCTGTCGATCGCCAACTCGGCGCCGCAGAACATCCTGTCGCTCTTCCGCTGATCCTGACTTTGGCCCGGGGGAGGGCTACGGCTGACTTCCCGGGTCTCAGTGATTTCTCAAGCTCTCGTCAGAATGACGAGCATTAACGAAAGAATTCGGAGAATATAGATGTCTTCCATCAACACCAACGCCAGTGCCATGAACGCGCTGTCGACCCTTCGTCAGGTCAACAGGGACCTCGAAGGCACCCAGAGCCGCATCTCGACCGGTCTGCAGGTGCAGTCGGGCAAGGATAACGCGGCCTATTTCCAGATCTCCGAGACCATGAAGGGCGACAGCTCGGTCTACGCGTCGATCAACGAAGGCCTCACCCTGACCAAGAACTCGGTGGCGACCGCGCGTCTTGGGGCCGAGACCATCAACGGTCTTGCGCAGGAATTCCTCGACAAGGTGGCCTTCGCGCAGGGTGCGACCGGCGGTCAGGCGGAGATCGAGAACGATCTCAACGAGCTGGTCAAGCAGATGACCACCACGCTGGAGCAGTCGACCTTCAACGGTGACGACATGCTTGCGGCAGGTGAGGCGGCCGGTACAGCCGCGGCCGTGGCCGGGGCGACGGGTGCGCTGACCTCCGCCGGTGATTCCGGGGGGGCAACCCCAGCGTCCCGCAACGTCGTGACGGGTGTGACCCGCGCCGGGGGCACCTACGCAACCACCTCCATCAGCGTCGACACCTACGACATGCGCAAGCAGGTCGCCAACCTGGAAGCAATCGCCACGGGCTTTGCGGCAAATGCGGACGCGGCGACGGGCGAAGCCTTCCTCGCGGGTGTGCTGGCCGCGACCGAGGGCGTGACCGGTGCGGTGACCGACATCGCGACCAAGCTGGGCCAGTCGGAGAAGTCGATCGAGAACCAGCAGGAGTTCCTCTCCTCCGTGGTCGACAACATCGATGCCGGTGTCGGTTCGATGATCGACGCCAACATGGAAGAGGAAG
>NZ_JAGEMH010000051.1:0-1242 GCF_040148795.1 Sagittula sp. NFXS13 | reverse complement strand
TGGACCTGTCGCGGTTTGATGCCGCTCCTTTGATAGCATTTACTGCAACAAAGGAGACTGAATATGGGACTGAAACGGACGGACGAATTCCGCAAGGACGCGGTGCGGATCGCGTTGACCAGTGGGCTGACGCGCAGGCAGGTGGCTGACGATCTGGGTGTCGGCATGTCGACGCTGAACAAGTGGATCACAGCAAGCCGAGAGACGGACGTGGTGTCGAAAGAGGATTTGAGCCTCATCCAAGAGAATGATCGGCTGCGCCGCGAGAACCGCATTCTCAAGGAGGAAAGGGAAATCTTAAAAAAGGCCACGGTGTTCTTTGCGAGCCAAAAGCCGTGAGGTTTAAGTTCATTGAAGAACACCGAAATCATTTTCCAACAGAGCGCTTGTGTAGGGTTATGGACGTGAGTCCGCGTGGATTACGGGCGTTCCGCACCCGCCCAGCCAGTCGCAGGCAGCGATCTGATCTGGTCACACTGGCGCATATCAAAGAGCAATCGCGTCTCAGCCTGGGCAGCTATGGTCGGCCACGGATGACGGAAGAGTTGAAGGAGATTGGCTTGGACGTCGGTCATCGCCGGGTGGGCCGTTTGATGCGACAGAACGGCATATCCGTTGTGCGAACCCGCAAACACAAGGTCACAACCATTGCCCGGCAGGCGATTGCAACGCAATCTGCCGAGAGGGGGATAGCGATCATAAGTTCAACATTGCGCCCAATCTGCTGGATCGAGACTTCGCCGCGGATCAACGAAACCAGAAATGGGCAGGCGACATAAGCTACGTCTGGACCCGCGAGGGTTGGCTGTATCTTGCTGTGATTTTGGACCTGCACTCGCGCCGTGTCATTGGTTGGGCTGTGAGCAACCGCATGAAACGGGACTTGGCGATCCGTGCGTTGAAGATGGCCATCGCGTTCCGGCAACCGCCAAAAGGCTGCATCCATCACACGGATCGCGGCTCGCAATATTGCTCCCACGACTACCAGAAGATCCTGCGCCAGAATGGCTTCAAGGTGTCCATGAGTGGCAAAGGCAATTGCTATGACAATGCCGCCGTCGAGACGTTCTTTAAAACCATCAAGGCCGAGCTGATTTGGCGTCGGTCATGGGAAACACGGCGGCAAGCTCAGATGGCCATCTTTGAATACATCAACGGCTTCTACAATCCGCGACGCCGACACTCAGCGTTGGGCTGGAAAAGCCCTGTCGCGTTCGAGCGGAAGGTGGCCTAAACGAGCAC
>NZ_JAGEMH010000050.1:0-1272 GCF_040148795.1 Sagittula sp. NFXS13 | reverse complement strand
GTGACCTGCCACTGAACTTTCATCCAGCCGCGACCGGAGCCCGGTTAGTGTTTACGCCGATTGGCGCAGGTTGAGCAATCGCCCGACGCGCGGAGCTTTCATCTCGCGCAGCGGGGCGGGCGATTGCGGTGGTCAGGGCCCGTGCGTAGTCAGCCGGGGTCTGGTAGCCCAAGGCCGAATGCGGACGCTCGGTGTTGTAGTCGGCAGCCCAAGCGGCGATCATGACGCGCGCGTGAGCGAGGTTACGGAACATGGTCTCGTTGAGCAGCTCATCGCGCATCCGGCCGTTGAAACTCTCTACGAAACCGTTCTGCATCGGCTTGCCTGGCGCGATGTAGTGCCATTCGATCCGGTGCTCGGAACACCACCGCAGGATGGCGTTGGAGGTCAGTTCCGTGCCGTTGTCGCTGACAATCATTCCGGGCTTGCCACGGCGTTCGATCAGGGCCGTCAGTTCACGTGCCACGCGGCGCCCCGATATCGAGGTGTCCGGTATTGCCGCGAGACATTCACGGGTGACGTCGTCGACCACGTTGAGAACCCGGAAGCGCTGGCCATTGGCGAATTGGTCATGAACGAAATCCAATGACCAACGGGCATTGGGCCGCGCCTCGACCAAGATCGGTGCCCGTGACCCGACAGCCTTGCGGCGTGCTTTGCGTTTGCGCACCGTCAGCCCTTCCTCGCGGTAGAGCCGATAGATCCGGTTGATCCCGGAAGGCTCGCCCTCCCGCCTCAGAAGCACGAAGAGCCGCCGATAACCGAACCGTCGACGCTCGTTCGCCAGTTCTCGCAGCCGTCCGCGCAGCATCGTGTCCGGCGCACGCTGCGTTCGATAGCGGACCATCTTGCGGTCCGCAGCGACAATCCGACACGCCCGCCGTTCCGATAGCCCGAAAAAGGCTTTCAGATGCGCGACCGCCTCGCGCTTAACGGCAGGCGTCACCACTTTTTTGAGACCAGTTCCTTCATCGCGGCCAGATCGAGCATTTGCTCGGCCAGCAACTTCTTTAGCCTGGCGTTCTCATCCTCAAGTGTCTTCAGCCGCTTCGCCTCCGACACAGTCATGCCGCCGAATTTGGCTTTCCAGTTATAGAAGGTGCCTTCCGACATGCCGTGCTTGCGGCACAGGTCAGCGCACTTCGCGCCTGCCTCGTGCTCGGCCAAAATGCCGATGATCTGTTCGTCCGTGAATCTTGTTCGCTTCATTGTCCGTCCTCAAGTTGGGCCGGACTCTAATCGACGGTGGAGGAAAAATCCCGTGGCAGGTCA
>NZ_JAGEMH010000005.1:0-236620 GCF_040148795.1 Sagittula sp. NFXS13 | reverse complement strand
CGGAGAAGTCGATCGAGAACCAGCAGGAGTTCCTCTCCTCCGTGGTCGACAACATCGATGCCGGTGTCGGTTCGATGATCGACGCCAACATGGAAGAGGAAGCCGCGCGTCTGCAGTCCCTGCAGGTACAGCAGCAGCTCGCGACCCAGTCCCTGTCGATCGCCAACTCGGCGCCGCAGAACATCCTGTCGCTCTTCCGCTGATCGCGACCGTGGGCTAAGATCCACGGATGGCAAGATGGCCGGTGGGCGCTTCTTGCGCCCACCCTCCCTGACCGGAGCCGCGGACCAACCGGGCCCGGAATTCGACAGACCTCGCAAACCGTCGGGGGCATAAAGGCAGTAATCGAATGAGCATCTCGGCATACAAACGCACGATCCGCGAAAGCGCTTCGCCCAAGCAGATCGAAGCACGGGTGTTTGCCCGCGTGACAGGCAGCATGGAGCAGCACAGCGCGGACTGGAGCGCGGCGCGCGGCGACAACGTCGCCCGGAGCGCCATCCTTGCGCACGGACTTCGCGACGCAGTGGCTGAAAACCGTGTTCTCTGGAGCCGACTGGGCAGGGATCTGGCGGACAGCAACAACCAGCTACCGGCCGCGCTGCGCGCCAACCTGCTATCGATCGCGCTTTGGGTCGATCGCACCAGCGGTGTCGTGATTGGTGGCGGTGAGGGGCTTCAGGCCCTGATCGACGTGAACAAGAATATCCTGGGCGGCCTCAGCGGTCTGGCCCCGGCTCCAGCAGCGGTGGACCAAGATGGCACTCAATCTCACGCTCAAGCCGTTTGAACGGTTCGTCGTCAACGGCTGCATGATGCGCAACGGTGGGCGCAAGTCGACGATCACAGTCGAGAACCGTGCGGACATCATCCGGGAGACCGACCTTTTGAAACCGGACGCGGCCTCGACGCCGGTGCGGACGGTGTATTTCCTGATCCAGAACGCGCTGATCGAACCGGCGCGCCGGGACCGCCTGACCAAGGAAATCCAGAGCCGCCTCGGCGCATTGGTGCCCGTGTTCGGTGAACAGTTGCGCGGCCACGTCTTCGAGGCGGCCAACAACGTCAGCAAGGGCGAATATTTCAGCGCATTGCGCAACCTGCACCCGCTGATGCGGCGCGAGGATGACGTGTTCGGCGCACCCGGAACGGAACCCGCAGGCGCATGATCTCTATCTCGGGCATGTCCGGCATCGTGGCGTTGCAGCTTGTCAACGCAACGGAGCAGAAGGATCAGGAATTGATCCGCAAGGCGCCGCAGCACGCCCGCGAAATCGACTATTTCCTCGACAACATCGGTGATGTCGAAAACGTCGAAGACCTGACGGAGGATTACCGGCTCTATAGTTTCGTGATGAAGGCCTACGACCTCGAGGACCAGATTTTCGGCAAGGCGATGATGGAGAAGGTTCTCAAGAGCGACCCGCTGGAGCCGTCCGCGCTGGTGAACCGTCTGACAGATCAGCGGTTCAAGGACTTCCACAAGGCGATGGGGTTTGGTCCGGAGGGCGTGGGCAACCGCAACACGTTGAATGCCGCCTGGAAAACCGCCGTCGTCAACAAGTACGTCGACACGCAGTACGTCAACGGGAAGAACGACGAGAGCGAGACCATCGGCACCGTTCTGGAGTTCCGCCGCAAGGCTGCAAGCATCGACTCACCTTTCGACATATTGCGGGACAGCGATCTGTCGGAGTTCTTCCGGACGGCCTTTGGCCTGCCCGAAGCGATGGCCGGTATCGACATCGACCGGCAGGCGGCGGTCATCACCGAGAAGCTCGACCTGAGCACACTGTCGGACCCCGAGGTCGTGGAAGACCTGGTGAAGCGCTATGTCGCGATCCGGGATGCGACCTCGAACACCGCCGTCAGGAGCAACGCTGCCGTGACCCTGCTGTCCGGCGCGCTCGGCGTTGGCTCCGGCAGCTATATTCCGGCGACCATCGACATCGAGGCAATCCAGGGTTTTGGCGGCTACCGCCGCCGCTGAGATCAGAACAGGTTCTCGTCCTCGTCGCCGAAGGGCAGGCGAACCTGGTCCTCGTCGGCCAGCTGTCGGGCATAATCGAGCATCAACGCCTGGGCCGCGTTCACGTCGCGGCGTCGCACCGGTCCCATGCTCTCCATCTCTTCGGTCAGCATGTCGCGCGACCGCGCCGGCAACGCATTGAGAAACGCAGTCCGCGCGTTTTCGGTCGCACCGCGCAACGCCGTGGGCAGCGTGTTTCCCGGCACGCCGCGCATGACCTTGGCCAGGTCGAGCGCCTCCATCCTCGACAGGTCCTCGAAGGTGAACATCTTGGCGCGGATCGCATTGAAGGTGTCGGGGATCTTCTCCTCAAGCTCCAGCGCCATGCTGTCAAACGCATTGCGATCGAGCTTGTTGAACAGGTCGGCCATCTTCTTGTGCTGTTCGGCGGTGGTCGGCTGTGCGCCCGCGTTCATGATGTCCGCCTGCAGGGATTCCTCGATCTGCTGCATCATGTGGTGCGGCACGGCCTCCATGCGGATCATCCGTTCTACCACGTCGTTCATCTTTTCCGGGCCGAGCAGCGGCAGCACCTTGGCCGCCACGTCCGTGTTCACGTTCGACAGGATCGCGGCGATGGTCTGCTCATGTTCACCCTTCAGATAGTTGGCGATGACGTTTTCCGACATGGTGTTGAACCGCGCCCAGAGATCCCGTTCCTTGAGCGGGCCACGGATGTCCTTGAGAATGCCATCCACCTTGTCGCCGGGCATGAGGGAGCGCAGCAGGTTTTCCGCAGCAGAAAAGGAGCCGACCACCCCGCCCCCGTTGGTGATGCCTTGCACGAAATCGGTGAGCACCTCCTCGACCGTGTCAGAGGAGATGGATCCGAGACCCGACATGGCGCGGGTCATCTGCTGGATCTCTTCCTCGTCAAGCTGCTGCAACAGCGCCGAGCCACGCTTTTCGCCAAGCGACAGGAACAGCACCGCGGCCTTTTGCGGCCCGGTGAGCTTGCGTGGTCGGCGTGCCGGCTTGCCGGAATGTGTCGTGTTCGTCCGCTTGACGTCAGCCACTGCCATGTCGTGCCCCCTTGTTCACGTCAGCCACCGCCGACCAGCGGCAGGTAGCTTTCCATCAAAGACCCGGCCAGCATGTACCAGCCGTCGATCAATACGAAGAAGATCACCTTGAACGGCAAGGAGATCAGGACCGGTGGCAGCATCATCATGCCAGCGCTCATCAGCACGGAGGCCACGATCAGGTCGATCACCAGGAAAGGCAGGTAGATCAGGAACCCGATGGAAAAGGCCCGGCGCAATTCGGAGATCACGAAGGCGGGCACCAGTTCGCGCCAGCCCACGTCCTCGACCGTTTCCGGCAGGGGGGCGTTTTCTTCCGGTGCAAGGCTGCCGTTTCCGCGTGCGGCAATGTCCCGAAACAGGGCCAGATCCTTGTCTCGCGTGTTGACATACATGAACTGCTTGAACGGATCCCCGATCCGCACAAGAGCCTGTTCTTCGGTGATGGAATTGGCCATCAGCGGCTGCACGCCCCCCTCCCATGCGTCCTCGAACACTGGCTGCATGACGAAGAAGGTCATGAACAGCGCCATGGAGGTCAGCACCATGTTGGGCGGTGTCTGGTTCAGGCCAAGGGCCGAGCGCAGCATCGAGAAGACGATCACGAACCGCGTGAAGCTTGTCATGATGACCAGCAGACCAGGCGCCAGCGACAGCACGGTGATCGCGGCGATGAGCTGGATGATGCGTCCGGACAGGCTGGCACGTTCATCCGATCCCTCCGGCGCCGCGCCAAGAGCATCGCCCAACGCGCCGAGGAGGTCGGACCCGGCGGCCTGCGCTTCGGCCTGGGTGGCGGCCAGCAGGAAGACCCCCACGGCCAGAAGGCCGGGGAAGAGTGCTCCGGGAAGGCCGCCGTGTCGGGTCATGCCTCGGACACGTAGTCCTTGACGATCTCGATCAGGGAGACGCCGAGACGATCGTCCTCGAGTTTCACCAGATCGCCGCGTGCCACGAGCCGGTCGTTGATGACCACCTCGACCGGCTGTCCGATACTCTTGTCCAGCTCGATGATCGAGCCTCGGCTCAGCTTGAGCAGCTGCGCAATGGGCATCCGGGTTTGTCCCAGCACGATCTGCACGTTCAGCCCGACATTGAGCATCGCGTCAATCGTGCTTGCGTTGCCGGTGTCGCCTGCCTTGGCCGCGGCTTCCTCGGCCAAGGCCTGCACGACAGTGGCATTTTCGGGGGCCTGTTCCTGTTCGAGCTCTTCGCTCATGTCCTGCTCTCCTGCGTGTCCTGTCCGAGGCTGCGTGCGATGTCTTCCTGCGTGCGACCCAGCGAAGACAGGACGCGCGCGCAGATGTCCCGAAAGCTGTAGGTCATGACGCCGTGATCCCATTCCGCCCTTACGTCACCGGTCCCGAGCTCGGGGTCCGCCTTGATGTCGAGGCGACCGCCAAGACCCGCAAGCCGCGCGGCCTTGCGGACCTCCTCGCCGGAGGTGTCGAGAGCGTCGGGGGCAAACCAGATGCGCAGGACGGCCGATCCGAGCGCCATACGGATCGCGTTTCGCGCTTCGCGCTCCGCCTGTCCCGGCGCGAGGTGCGCAGAGACGTCGGGCGCAAGCCGTTCAAAGACGTCCAGAACGAAGCCGACCATCTGCGTCTCCAACGCGGCGCGGTGCGAATCCGCCCCTGCGATCAATTCGGTCAGCGCCGGGGCGACGGCCTCCAGCGCGCTGAGTTGTCGCTGGCTCGCCGAGGTCTGGGTCGCCTGCAGCGTTTCTGCCTGCCCCTGCGCCAGTCCGGCCTCCAGCCCTTCGCGGTGCGCGCGGGCCACGGCTTCGTCGAGTTCCGCACGGGTGAAGATGGCGCCGATCACCGGCTCCTCGCCACGCTGCGTCGCCTCCTGCTCGGCGTCGAAATTGCGTTCGAAGATATAACTCATGTCTTCGGCCACTCCGCCAGCCAGGAGCGAACGACGGTCACGGCGCCGTCAGGTTCCCGTTCGATCAACTCGCTGACGGTGTTGATCAGGCCCCGCGGGACGCCCCCCTGCACCGCCGCCAGTTCCACCATGTCGTCGGAACCGGGCGGCAGCGGATCAAGGATGGTGCCGGTCTGGTAGACGGGTTGTCCGCCTGCGGTGCGCCCCGTGGATGCCGTTGCGGAAGGCGATGTGCTGCCTTGGGTCTGTGCAGTCAGGTTGCCGGCTTGCGGCAGGCTCGGCAAAGCGCCGGACCCGCTGGCATCGGCCAAGGCGGGCTGGTCGAACACCCGGTTCAGCACGGGCCGCACGCCGAGGCCGAGGACCGCTGCGACCAGCGCCAGGGCAAAGGTTCCGCGTAGGATGGTGCTGGTGTTCTCCGACAGGACCTGCCCGAACCCGCGCGAGACGGGCTCCCCAACGTCCATCGAGTAATCCATGAATCGCAGGCTCACCACCTCGACGCTGTCACCGCGCGCCTCGTCGAAGCCGATGGCGCTCTGGACCAGGGCCTCCAGCCGTTGCAGTTCCTCTGCACTGCGTTCCTCGTATTCGACGTCACCGCCGCCTTGCACGTTGTAGATGCCGTTCACCAGCACAGCGACGGAGACCTTCTCGATATCACCCGGTTCGCGCACGGTTTCCGAAGAGGTGCCGCCGATCTCGTAGTTGACGATCTCGTTGGTGCTGTTGGAGCTGTTGCGATTGCCACCGGGCACGTCGTCGGCCAGCGCAGCGGGGATGTCATCGGCAACGCCGACCTCCCCGGACCCGGCGCGCTGATCCTCGCGGGTCTCTTCGCGGGTCTCGGTGGAGCGCACGACGCGCTGGTCCGGATCGTAGGTCTGTTCGCGGAGCACCTGCCGTTCGGTGGTCAGATCGACACTGACCTGAACCCGCGCATTTCCGGCGCCGACGCGGGCGCTGAGGATCTGGGCGATCCGCTGACCCAGCCGGTCTTCGATCTGCGCGCGTGCCGATTGCAGGGAGGCTTCGCTGCCCGCGTCGCCATCGTCGGCGAGAATGGTCTCGCCGGACGCGGAAAGAACCGTGACCTGCGTCGGGGCGAGGTCTGGTACGGCGGAGGCCACCAGTGAGCGGATCGAACGCGCATGACGGACCCCGATCTGACGGGTACCACGCACGATGACCGAGGCCGAGGGGCGCGGCCGCTCCCGCGAGAACGGCTCCCGCTCGGGCAGGACAAGGTGCACACGGGCGGCCTCGACACCGTCGATGGTCTGGATGGAGCGGGCCAGTTCACCTTCCATCGCGCGGGCGCGGTTCACCCGCTGCATGAAGGTGTTCATGCCAAGGCCGCTGGTCTCGTCGAAGATTTCCCAGCCGGGGGTGCCATCATTCGGAAGCCCCGCCCCTGCCAGCTCCATGCGTGCGCGGGCCATATCCTCGGCGGGAACGCTCACTGCGGTGCCCGCTACGTCTGTGCGGGATCGGATGCCTGCCTGTTCCAGCGAGTCGACCATGCGCCCGGCTTCTGCGGGGGACAGGTCGCGATAGAGCGAAACGTATTCCGGCGTGGTCACGGCGGACAACCCGAAGAACACGGCGACGATCATCGCCAGCCCGGCCCCGCCGAGCACGGTCAGCCGCTGCCAGCCCAGCGATTTCAGATTGTCGAGAATACCTTGCACGGGGTCTGCTTCTTTCCAAGTTATGGCCAAGGATAATCATAATTAATCTTGTCCGGCAAGAACTGGATGGGCTTTTATACTTGCTTTAACGAGCAGCGGTGCGCATGTTGGGTCAAGATTAAAACAAGTTGAAGATAAGGGGCGATGGCGGAGACTTCCGGAGCATCCCAAGGCGGCAAGACGCCGAAGAAGACATTGGTGCTGCGGCTCGTGGCGCTGGTCTTGCTGTGTGCCGCGGCGCTCGCCGGCGGTGTCGCGGTGTCTGCCGGTCCTGATCGTGTGATGGCGCTCCTCGGCTTTGCGAAGAGCGCGGACAACAATGAGGCGGCGCAGCCAGCGGAAGATGACGCGTCGGCGTCCCACGGCCTGCCCGGCGAGCATATCATCGTGACGCCCTTCCAAGAGATTATCGTCAACATCACCGCAACCACCGCCACCGGGCGGGAGACCTCGCGGTTCCTCAAGCTCAACCTCGCGTTGGCCTATGACGACCGCATCGCCGGGGCCGAGAACATCGAGGCCCGCAAGCTGTTCCTGCGCGACAGCTTCCAGGAATATCTGCGGCAGCTCAACGAGGATGATCTGAGAGGCTCGATCGGGCTGGTGCGGCTCAAGTCGGAACTGCTGCGACGGGCGCGGGCAATTTCAGACAGCGACGCGCCCCAGGAATTCCTCATCGCGGACCTCATCGTACAATGACCTCCCGGCAGCCCCCGATACCTGACACGCGCGCCGTCGAAGAGCTGATCGTCGAACGAGCCAAGCTGTCCTACGCGCGGCTTCCGATGCTGGAAGTGGTGTTCGACCGTTTTGCGCTGTCGCTGGCCCAGACCCTGAAAAGCTATCTCGGCGCCATGGTCGATGTCAGCCTGTCGAAGGTCGACTACCTCAGTTGCCAGGATGCGTTGAAGGATCAGCCGAACCCCTCGCTCATCTCTGTGACCACGGCGGAGGAATGGGGTGGGACCGTCGCCGTCATCCTGCGTCCGGAGCTGTTGTTCGGCATAATCGAGATCACCTTTGGCGGGCGCACGGCGTCGGTCGGGGAAAAGAAATCGCGGAATTTCACCAGCATCGAAAAACGTGTGGGGCAGAATTTCACCGATACCGTGTTGCGTGAACTTTCCGGCGCCTTTGCCAAGGTCAGCCCGGTGCGGTTCGAGATCAGCCATCTTGAAACGAACCCGAAAGCGTTGCTGCTTGCGCCGCCGACCAGCGCCTGCGTGCGCGCGACGCTCTCTGTAGATATAGAGGGTCGCCGGGGCGAGATGGTCTTTGTGCTGCCCAATACGGCCTTCGAGACTGTCAGCCATATCCTGTCGCAACAGTTCACCGGCGGCCAGCTTGGCGGGGACAGCGGTTGGCGGTTGAAGATGACCGACATGCTGAACCTGACAAATGTGCCGGTCACCGCGGTGCTCGGGCAATCCAGCCTGTCGCTGCGCGAGGTGCTCGGTTGGGCGCCGGGCCAGGTGCTCGACCTCGGCTTGCGGGTGGATGACCCCGTCACGCTGACCTGCGCCGGCGAGAAGATCGCGCTGGCCGAAGTGGGTCATCGCAAGAACGGCCGGATCGCGCTGAAACTCTCGGACAAACTCTACCACGAAGAGGAAACCCCCGATGTCCTTCCTGATTGATATCGCTATCCTTGTGTTGCTTGTCGGCACGCTGACCTATGCTTGGCTGGTGGATCGCCGCGTGCGCACCCTTATGCACGTCCTCAGGGAGATGGAGCCAATGATCGGCGATTTCTCCGCCGCGGTCGACCGCAGCGAAAGCTCGGTCTCGGCGCTGCGCTCCCTTGGTCAGAAGGCCGAGCCGGAGCGCCAGCGCGAGGAGCCGTCCTTCCGCAGCACGCGCGAACGTCCCAAGCGTCCCGCCGGAGCGACCAAGGCCACGGGCAAGTCCGAACTGGTGCGGGGGTTCTTCGAAACCGTCCGTGAACGCGAGGCCTGATCCGCGATGCGTCCGATTTCCCTTGTTCTGGGCGGTCTCGCCGTTGCTGTGGCGGCCAAGATCGGCGTGACCCTGATGGAGCAGCCAAGCTTCGACAATGCCTCCCCCGTTCAGCGCGCGTCGCTTGTTTCGGCGGCCTCCGCTGCAGAGGAGGCTGCGCCCAAGCCCGTCACGGCACCCGAGCCGAAGGTTTGCGAGGCGCCGGAGGATCTGCTGGAATCGATCCAGCAGGAACGGGCTTTGCTGGAAACCCGGAAACAGCAGCACGCGGAACGTGAGGCCGCGCTTGATCTACGCGCCGAGACGCTGGAGATTGAACAGCAGAGGCTTGCCGACCTGAAGGCGGAACTCGAAGCGCTGTTGGCCAAGGTCGAGGCCGCCCACACATCGGACGTGGACCGTCTGGTCTCATTGTATCGCAACATGAAGCCCAAGGAGGCGGCGGCCATCATGAACGACCTGGACATCGAGGTCTCGGTGATGGTGATTGGCACCATGAACGAAAGGGACGCGGCACCGATCCTCGCCGCGCTGTCGCCGGTTCGGGCACGGGCGATTTCGCAGATCATCCTGGAGCGATCGAAGCTTCCCGGCGATCAGCGGCTTGACGACATCCGTCTTTGAAAGGGCTGTTCACCCATGGCGTTGAAGCTTGCCCGCCATGGGCGAATGATCGTCCTGCTCGGCTGCGTCGGATCAGACCTGTCCTGCCCTTCGTGTCGCTGATCTGACGACCCGGCACCGCGCAGCCATTGGCCGCGCGGCCTGAAGCGCAGGACGGATCACTCTCCGAGAATCAGAAGCTCCGCCGTGATGCAGGTCCGGTTGCTGTCGGGAGAAAGAATGCCCCGGGTGGCGACACCGTCAAAGCCGACGGAGCTGGCCTCGATCCGAACCGCCTGCCCATCGAACTCTCCATCGTGCAGCAGGACCTCCGTGGCATAGCTGTCCTGGCACACCTGCGCGAAACGGGTCCGGATCAGGCTTCCGATTCCTTCGATCCGAGCGCGCGGCAGATCGTGTGCGACTTGTGGCAGAAGGGCGTGCGGGTTCTCGTTTGGTCCCAGCTTGCACAGCAGCGAGCGGGTCCCGCCCCCTGCCAAGCCAGTCGCAACGGGCGTAAAGAGATCGAACCCTGTTTCCGCGTCCGGCTGCACCTCGAAACGAGCGCCGCTCAGTCCCCAGCCTTGCGCGGTGACATCCTCCGCCAGGATCGAATCGGGCGTCAGCAAATGCCCCATCTGTGTCGCCGGCTCCGGCCCGGTCCCGGATGTGTCACGCCACAGGCCGTGACAATGCAGGAACGGCGCGCCGTTCCTGCGTCCAAGGTGCAGTCCTGCCTCGATCAGCGTCGCCGGGGCGAGGTGATGGGTTTCACTGTACCACGCCGCGCGCCCGTCACCGGGCGCACGAGCCGGGATGACGTAGTCCAGATGTGCAAAAGGAGCGTCCCGCAGGCGCAGGTATCCCGCATCGAAGCCTTCTTTCGCAAAGGCTTCGATCACCGCAAGGTCAAAGGGGCGTCCGGCGGCCAGTCCAAGCGTGACCGGTTGGGCGCGGCAGGGCAGGGCGGTGAACCGCGCCTCCGCTGCCGCGCCCGGATGGGTCAGGGGGGCGGGCAGGCTCATCCGGCCGGGGCTGCTTCTGGCAGGTCACCGCGCTCCATGAGGTGTTCGCGGATCAGCTTCTTGGTGATTTTGCCATAGGCGCTCTTGGGCATTTCCTCCCATAAGACGACGTGCCTTGGCATCTTGTAGCGCGCGATCTTCGGCCCCAGCCAGTCGATCAGCGCCTCGCCGGAGATACCATCGCCCCGCGGCACGCAGACCGCAACGCCGATTTCTCCCCAGACGGGATCGGGCACCCCGAGGACAGCCACTTCGGAAACGTCGGGGTGCTGAAGGATCTTTTCCTCGATCTCGCGCGGGTAAATGTTTGATCCGCCGGAGATATACATGTCGGAGGCACGCCCCGTCAGGAAGATGAACCCTTCGGGATCCATATGCCCGAGATCTCCGGTCAGGAACCAGCCATTGCGAAAGCTCTTTGCGTTGGCGTCGGGGTTGTCGAAGTATCCCGCGAAGACCGCGGGACCGATGACTGCGATCTCTCCCGTTTCGCCCGGTGCGACCTCCCGGCCCTCCGCGTCCTGGATCTGCACCTGCATCCCCGTCCGGGCAAAGCCGCAGGAGCCGATCCGCATTTTTGCGTCGTCGACCGAATGGTGCGCCGGAGGCAGGACAGTGATGTTGCCTGTGACTTCGCCCAGGCCGAAATATTGCACCAGCTTGGGGCCGAGTACTTCGAGCGCGCGCACCTGGTCGGCACGGTACATGGGCGCACCGGCGTAAATCATGTAGCGCAGGCTGGAGTGGTCGTGATCTTGCGCCGACGGGTGTTCCACAAGCAATTTGACGATGGTCGGGACGGTAAAGAGGTTGCTGACCTTCCAGCGCGCCACCAGCCCCCAGATCTCGTCGGGATCGAACTTGGGGCCGGCCGGAAGTATCGTCTTCACGCCATGCGCCACCTGAGCAAGCTGGTGGATGCCGGCGCCATGGCTGAGCGGGGCCACCACGATGGACGCATCCTCCGGCCCTGTGTCCGGCATGAGGTCGCACAGGTGGT
Source organism: Sagittula sp. NFXS13 (assembly GCF_040148795.1). Classification (NCBI taxonomy): domain Bacteria; kingdom Pseudomonadati; phylum Pseudomonadota; class Alphaproteobacteria; order Rhodobacterales; family Roseobacteraceae; genus Sagittula; species Sagittula sp. NFXS13. The sequence goes on along the minus strand of NZ_JAGEMH010000005.1, from coordinate 225,404 downwards.
TGGTCACGACAAAGGCCATCTGGCCATGGGTCAGGACCGCCGCCTTGGGGCGCCCCGTGGTGCCGGAGGTGAAGAAGAACCAGCAGGGGTCGTCGCGGAAAACGTCGACCGGGCCAGGCCGGTCGCCCATGTGTGCCGAAACGAGGCTTTCGTAATCTTCGCCCAGGCCCTCTCCGATGCCGATCACGAAGTCCAGCCCGTCACACGCGGCGGCGTGCTCGGGAAATTCCGCGCCACACAGAAGACCCCTCGTCTGGGCGCTCCCGGCCTGGAATGCGAGGTCGTCGGGGGACTGACGAAAATTCGCAGGCACCCAGATCGCGCCGATGCGCCAACAGGCGAACATGGCTTCGAACATCTGGTTGTTGTTGGCCGAGTGCACCAGGAGACGGTCGCCCTTTCGCAGGCCGAACCGTTCGGACAGCGCGGCGGCAAAGGCAGCCGACCGGGCCTCCATCTCGGCCCAGGTCCAGGTCTGTTCACCCCAGACAAAGCCGATCTCGTCGGGATGACGGCGTGCGCTTTCGGTGAGGAAATGCGCCAGGTTCATCACCCGCGTGGACACCGGGGTCAATCCGCCGGACAGGTCGATGGCTGCGGGCTGGATCATTTCACGCGCTCCAGAATCGACACGTAGTTCGTCACTGCGGCGCCGCCCATGTTGAACACGCCTGCGATCTCCGCGCCGGGGATCTGCATGTCTCCTGCGTCCTCTGTCAGCTGCATCGCGGCCATCACGTGCAGGGAAACGCCTGTTGCGCCGATCGGGTGGCCCTTCGACTTCAGCCCTCCGGAGGCGTTGACCGGCAGCTTGCCGCCCTTGGCGGAGATGCCCTCACGGATCACGCGACCGCCTTCGCCGCGCTCGGCCAGGCCCATGGCCTCGTACTCCAGCATTTCGGCCACGGTAAAGCAGTCATGCGTCTCAACGAGGGACAGGTCATCGAGCGTCAGGCCGGACTGCTCGAAGGCCTGCGACCAGGCGCGGCGCGCGCCCGCGAATTCCAGCACGTCGCGGCGGGACAGAGCCATGATTTCGTTGACGTGGCTGCGCGCGCGAAATGCGATGGCGCGCTTCATCTCGGCGGCGGTTTCGGCATCGGCCAGCACCAGCACGGCGGCGCCATCGGACACCAGCGAACAGTCGGTGCGGCGCAGCGGCCCCGCCACCAGCGGGTTCTTGTCCGACACGGTGTTGCAGAAGGCGGTGCCGAAATCCTTGCGCATGTGCGCCAGCGGGTTCGACATGCCGTTTGCGTGATTCTTGGCGGCGATCATCGCCAGCTCTTCGCTTTTGTCGCCGTAGCGCTGGAAGTAGCTGCCCGCGATCTGGCCGAACAGCCCGGCAAAGCCGCCGCTGATGTCGGCCTCTTCCTTGCGGTAACTCGCGCCCAGCAGGATGTCTCCGACCTCGGCGGTGGGGGTTGCCGTCATCTTTTCGGCCCCCACGACCAGCGCAATCCGGCCCCGTCCGGCGGCGATGAAATCCATCGCACCGTGCAGCGCGGCAGAGCCCGTGGCGCAGGCGTTTTCGTAGCGGGTTGCGGGCGTATGCGCGAACCGCTCGTCCCCCATGGCCACAAGCGCGCCCTGGAAGTCCTGCGGGGAGAAGCCGTTGTTGAAGACGCCGGCAAAAATGCCGTCCACGTCCTCGGGGATGATCCCGGCATGGTCCAGCGCCTCGGCGACGGCGGCGGCCATCAGGCTCTCGGTGTCGGGGTGATCGGATTTGCCAAAGGGCGTATGGCCCCAGCCTACGATTTGCGGATCCTGCATTCTGTCCTCCTCAGGTGCGGGGCGGCGCAGCGTGAAGCCGCGCCAGGATTGTCTCGATCGTGCGGGCGCCGGTCTGCAACTGTGCGACAAGCGCGTCACGGCGCGGCGGCTGCATCCGGCTTTCGATGGCGGCCAGCGACAGTGCGCCGACCAGTTCGCCGTCCGGGCCCCGCAAGGCCACGCCCAGCCCCCAGGAATCGGCCACCACGAGGCCGGGGTTCAGCGCGTAGCCCTGCGCGCGCGTTTGCGTGACCCGACTGCGCAGTTCCTGCAAAGGCAGCAGCGGGTAATCCTCGGTCAGCCGGGTGGCGTTCAATTCGAGCATCGCCTCGACCTGCGTGTCGGGGAGGGCGGCCAGCATGGCAAGCGATCCGGCCCCGACACCCAGCGGGTGCATGCCCCCTGCCAGCAGTGCGTAGCTGCGAATCGGATAGGTGCCGTCCTCGCGGTGCAGGCAAAGCGCCGACGGCCCGCGCGGAACCGACAGAAAGGCGGCGTCGCCGGTTTCCTGCGCCAGTCTCTTGAGCGTCTCGAGCGATGGCTCCAGCAGCCCGTGACGACGCGCCGCGAAGGTGCCAAGGACATAGGCCTCCGAACCGAGATAGTAGCGGCGGCTTTCAGTGTTCTGTTCAACCATGCCGTTTCGCATCAGGGCCAGCAGCAGACGCCGCAGCGTGGATTTGTTGAGGCCGCTCCGGGCCACCAGTTCGGCAAGGCTGGCGCCGTCGTCGGTGCAGCGCCCCACCATGCCCAGAAGCGCCAGCGCGCGGTCCACGCTCTGGCTGCCCGCAGGAGGGTCTGCATCGGTGATGTCCACTTGGCGTTCCATATTATGACCCTTAAAGGATCAATCTCCTACTGCCGTTTTACGAATGTTTCGGGATTTGTATTTGCTTCATTCCCAATATTGCAAGTTCTTGTTGCGCGTGGCAATGAAGGCATTCCACTATATGGATCGCTGGCGGCACGGGGAGGTGCGGTTCGGCGGGGCCAGGATGGCCCGGACTTTGGGAGGACGGATTTGATGTTCGCGAAATTTGGTAAGACTGCCCTGGCCACAATGCTGGCGGGCGCGATGACAGTCGGCACAGCCTCGGCAGAGACGCTGCGCCTGTCGCACAACACCGGCGATACCACGACCTGGCAGAAGGGCGCGGACAAGTTCGCGGAGCTGGTTTCCGAGGCGACCGGCGGCGAAATCTCCGTGCGCGTGTTCCCCAACGCCCAGCTGGCCGGCGGCGACCAGATGCGCCAGGCCGAGATGGTCGGTCGCGGTGCGCTCGATCTTGTGGTGACCTCCGCGATCAACGTGACACCCCTGGTGCCGGAGATGGCGGCCTTCTCGCTGCCCTACCTCTATGCCGACTACGAGCAGGTCGACGCCACCACGCAGGGCGCGCCCGGTGAGCAACTGGCGGAAATCCTTGCAGAAAAAGGCATTATCGTTCTGGCTTGGGGCGAAAACGGTTTCCGGGAAGTGACCAACAACACGCGTCCGGTAAAGAGCCCCGAAGACATGGCGGGCCTGAACATGCGGGTCGCCGGTCCGATGTACATCGACGTGATGAACGCCCTTGGCGCCAACCCCCAGCAGATGCAGTGGAGCGAAACGATGACTGCCCTTCAGCAGGGTGTCGTCGATGGCCAGGAAAACCCGATCGGTGCGGTGATCATTCCGCAACAGGTCTACGAAATGCAAAAGTACCTCACGACGTGGCACTACTCCTATGACCCGATCTTCATCGGCATAAGCCAGAAGAAATGGGACAGCTACGACGCTGAGATGCAGGAGACTCTGCGCACCGCCGCTCAGGAGGCCATGAGCTACCAGCGCGACATCAGCCGCGAGGCGACTGCAACGGGGATCGAATTCCTGCGCGACAAGGGCATGGAAGTCTACGAACCTTCTGCCGAGGAGTTGGCCGCATTCAAGGAAGCCACCCAACCCGCATTCGACGAATGGGCGGCGAAAGTCGGCCCGGAGCTGGTGCAGAGCTTTCAGGACGCGATCAACAGCGCCAACTGAGTTCACTGAACGGCGTGTCCCCGACGGGGCACGCCACCCGCTTCTGCCTGAGTTTCGGGAGGCACGATGCCCTTCATCCTGCGCGAGGCCGAGAAGATCATCTGCGCGGTGCTCTTTCTGGCCATGACCTTTCTTGGTTTTGCCAACGTCGTGGTCCGTTACGGCACGCATTACTCGCTCGCCGCGACAGAGGAGCTGCTGACCAACGGCTTTCTGCTGCTGACGATCTTCGGAGCCGCCATCGCGGCACGGCGCGGAGAACACCTGGCCGTCGGACTGGTGCATGATCTGCTCCCCCGTCCCGCGCGGCGCGTTGTCTTTGCCGTTTCGGTGCTCGCCTCGGTGACGCTTCTGTCGCTGTCAGCCTGGTTCTCGTGGCAGGCCATGACCAACATGATGGGCAACGGGATGCGCTCCTACGGGCTGCAGATTCCCGTCTGGTACTACCAAGCCGCCGTGCCCTTCGGGTTTGCGCTCGTGCTGGTGCGCTACCTCCAGCACGCGGTGGTCGTATGGCGAACCGGCTACGACAATGAGGTGATCCCGGATGTATGACCTGATCCCCGGATTGCCCGCCGGCACCGAAATGGTGATCCTGTTCTTCATCCTGCTGGCTTTGCGTGTGCCGGTGGCCTTTGCACTCGGGCTTTCGGCGCTTTACGCCATGTGGCAGATCGGCTTCGGCCTCGAACTGGCCGGCGACCTGATCGCCACCGGCATATCCAAGTTTTCTCTCATCGCCATTCCTTTCTTCATCCTTGCGGGCACGCTGATGGGGTCCCTCGGCATCGCCGAACGCATGATCCGCTTCTTCCGCGTTCTGATCGGCGGTACGCCCGGAGGCATGGGGGTCGTCGGCACCGTGGTTTGCCTGTTCTGGGGAGCGGTCAGCGGGTCCGGCCCGGCCTCCGTCGCGGCCATCGGCCCGATGATCATCAAGGGCATGGTCGAGGACGGCTACCCGAAAGCCTATGCCGCCGGACTGGTCTGCACCGGTGCCGCGCTGAGCATCGTCATTCCGCCGTCGATCGGCCTGGTGATCTATGGCGTGATCGCGGAAACATCGATTTCCAAGCTTTTCCTGGCCGCAATCCTGCCCGGCCTGTTCATGGGCCTCATCATGCTGACAACGCTGCCCTTCGCCAAACCTGCGGGCGGCGGTGCGGCCTCGCTTGAGGCGCTCAGCCCGATGCCTTACATGGGCCGGTCCTACGGTGCGCGGCTCTGGCTGTCCTTCAAGGAGAGCTTCTGGGGCCTTATGACACCGGTGGTGATCCTTGGTGGCATATATTCCGGAGTTTTCACACCGACCGAGGCCGCCCTCGTCGCAACCGTCTACGCCCTGCTGGTCGGTGCTCTGATCTACCGTACGCTGACACCCCGAGGGCTCTACGATTCCCTGACGAATGCGGCGGCGTCCTCTGCCACTGTGATGCTCGTGGTGGCCTATGCCAGCCTGTTCGGTTGGGTCGTCACGGTCGAGGACCTGGTCGGAACCTATTCCGGCGCACTCCTGGGGCTGAGCAGCAACGAGCTGGTGATCCTGCTCGTCATCATGCTGGTCCTGCTGATCGCGGGCATGTTCATGGATCCGGTGACTGTGATGTTCATCTGTCTGCCGATCGTCCTGCCTGTGGTGCGGGAGCTTGGCTGGGATCCCGTCTGGTTCGGCGTGCTGGTCATGGTCAACCTTGCGATCGGCCTTATCACGCCGCCGGTCGGCATCAACCTTTACGTCGCCGCCAACGTGACACGCCTGCCGATCGAGCGCGTGGCAAAAGGCGCGATACCGTTTCTGCTGGTCTGCCTGGTCGGACTGGCCATTATCGCCTTCGTACCACAGCTTTCGCTCGTGCTGCTTGACCAGGCCAACTGAGGAGACCGTCATGACCGACACATCCGTGCAAAAGACCGCCATCGTCACCGGAGCCGCGCGTGGTATCGGCCTTGCCACGACGAAGCAGTTCCTGGCAGAGGGCCGCCGTGTTGCGATGATCGACCGCGACGCCGAAGCGCTGATGGCAGAGGCGAAGGCGCTGGAGAACGTGCTTCCCGTGGTGTGCGACGTGTCGCAGCCCGAACAGGTCACTGCCATGATCGAGCAGGTGGCAGAGACCTTTGGTCGTATCGACGCGCTGGTGAACAACGCGGGCGTCGCCGACTTCGGCCCGATCGAGCAGACCTCCTTCGAGCGGTGGCGCACAGTGATGGCGACGAACCTCGACGGCGTGTTCCTGTGCACTCAGGCGGCGACGGCTGAACTGCGCAAGACCTCCGGTGCCATCGTCAACATCGCGTCGATCTCCGGCCTGCGGGCGTCGACCCTGCGTGTGGCCTATGGCACATCGAAGGCCGGGGTCATTCACCTGACACAGCAGCAGGCCGCCGAACTCGGGGAATACGGCATCCGTGCCAACTGCGTGGCGCCCGGCCCCGTGCGCACAAAGCTCGCCATGGCCGTTCACAGCCAGGAGATCATCGACGCCTACCACGATGCGATCCCGCTGAACCGATATGGCTCCGAGGACGAGATCGCCTCGGTTATCGTGTTTCTTTGCTCGGACCGGGCAAGCTACGTCACGGGCCAGACGATTGCGTCGGACGGTGGTTTCCAGTCGACGGGCGTCGGCCTGCCCGCGCTGCGGACCTGATCAAGATCAGAGCCGGGAACGCGCGGCCTTCGACCCGGTCGTGGCACGGTCGTCGGGGTTGGTCCCGTTGCCGAAAGCGCGCGCCGGCGTCCCACCGACGCGCGCTTTTCGGTGCTCGTGAATCTGCGTGGATTGATATCTACAACGCCTATGGGTGAGCATTCCGCACGATCAACCACAATCTCGACGTGATTTCGCCGCCGCCCCGGTTATGAACCGCGCTCCCAATGTCAGCCAATAGTTTTGCGACAAAGCCATTCCGGAATTTAAGACAAGAAAGCCGATGACGGTCAGTAGCAGGATTGAACGACGCGGCCATATCTGCGTCAGGAGCGTCAGGAGCGTCAGGAGCGTCAGGAGCGTCAGGAGCGTCAGGAGCGTCGGGGGTATGGCTGCCAGCAGCGAACCAAGCGCATATCGCGCCCGCAAGTGCCACGACGCCAGTGCCGACCGTGGTACGAATGCCGTCATCCCACCCCGCAAAAAACGCCAAGCGGTGGAAGACCGTCACAGCCTGCGCAATACTGTTCTTCATCCGGCGATTCATAACAGCGATCTGGCCTTGAGCGCTTATTGAAGACCGTCGTCCATGCTCTAGACGATCGCGGAAAAACCCTGCTTCTTGCAGGCGCATATCTGGGCTTTGGCTGCTTGTGCACTTTGGCAAGCTACCCTCTCTGCGTCACCAAAGCACTTAGAGTAAGGAGGTTTTCACAAGGCAGCGCCAGCACATCTAAGACTTTAGAGGCGCACAGAATTTCACCATCGCCTCCTTGATCGTCCTGTTCATCCGCCTGACGTGGCAGTTGGTCGGGCTTCGTCAGCCGGCGCTCGATCCTGTTGGGGTCTCAGATCACGTCGAAGCGCGTCTGTCGGAACGATGCTGTGTCTCGGTTGCGGGACTGGCGGGGCTGGCTTCAACGGCTTGGTTCCATCGCTTGCCGTAGAGCGCGAGGCGCGTAGCGTGCTTTGGCGTGGGCCTCTCAGTCAGCGACGTCTCGGTCCCGGTGGTGGGCGCGCACAGCATGGAGGCACCCATGCTGGTGCCGGTGGCCGTGTTTGACAAAAGAACCTCTCGACCGGTCTGTGCCGCCAGCATATCGAGATAGAGCGCGTTTTTGGCGAATGGTCCTTCGACAATGACCGGACCGCGCGCGCCGATCAGATCAAGGCAGGTGGCGGTCATCAGAGCGAGGTAAAGTGAAAGCGCAGCGCCTTTCTCGCCCGGGGTCATGGTGTCATCGCTCCAACCGCCAGCGCCTTCGCCGAACGGCCCCGACCCGGGCTCGACTGCCGGATGGAGGGCTTTCTGCCCGGCGAGGACACGCTCAATGTCTGCCTGATCCGGGACCGATGTCTGAGGCTTCATGCGTTCGTATTCGCGGCCTCCCATGAAACGCGCCGACGGCACGGGGTCGCCCAGGGCGTTGACGTTCATCAGGGTGTCGCGCACCGGATCCAGCGCGACCGTTTCGCCGCCCACGCTCATGCAGATTACCCATGTTCCGGTCGAGACAACGGAAAAGGCGCCCTCCATTCCATGCAGGTAAGGAAGAAGGGAGGCGTTGCTGTCGTGAATGCCGGAGCGGACACGGGCCCCCTTGGCCAGCCCGGTAATGGCCGCGAGCTCGGGCAAAATGGAGCCGGCGATGGAGTTTGCGGCGGCGAGGGGCGCCATGGTCAGGCCGAGCCGTTCCGGCAGGTCGGAGAACCGTCCCTCCTGCGGCAGCCAAAGGTCGGTGTGACAGCCAAGAGACGTCGGCTCCGTGGCGAAGGTGCCGGTCAGGCGGCCGGACCAGTATTGCGGGTAGCTTGCCACCTGTGACGCCCGGGCGCGCAGGCCGGGCTGCGTCTCCACCAACCAATGCAATTGCGCGCCAGCGTTCAGGCCCGCGGGCAGTCGCGGTGCGCCGGTCTCCTCGAAGGCGGGGCGGAGCGTGTCGTAGGCCTGCGACAGGTCGTTCGGCCCGTCATATTCGTAGTCGAGCACCGGACAGGCCAGCCCGCCCGCGGCGTCCAGCAGGACAAAACAGGCCCCGTGGGTGGTGACGCTGATCTCGTCAACGCCGTGCTCAGCCTGCATCTGGCGCAGACCGTCGAGAAAGAAGGCCCAGATCCCGTCGATGTCAAAATGTGGGTAGGGTGGCCCTTCGATGATCCGATTGGGCCGCGTCACAACGGTGATTTCGGACATGGTTGCGGTGTCCACCAGCGCCACCTTGGCGTTGGTCTTTCCGATGTCGAGAACGGCGACCTTCATGGCAGGTGAAACATGGGCTGGAGGGTTTTGGCCACCGGCTCGTTGTCCGAATGGGTTTCCATGATGTCGGCCATATGTGCCCACCAACGCTGCATGATCTCGGTGCCCGCCAGAGCGTCCATGCCGTGATCGTCAGGCCGCCAGAGGATGCCGAACAGGGTGTGCGTGTCGGGATCGAGGTGGATCGAGTAATCCGAGACGCCTGCGTCCTTCAGCAGGGTCACCAATTCCGGCCAGATCGCGTCGTGGCGGCGCTTGTATTCCTCGGCCTGGCCCGGGTGGAGCTGCATGGTAAAGGCATGTTTTTGCATCATGCCCTCCACATTTTCCACAGGCGCGGCAGGGCGATCACGCCGATCAGCATCAGCCCGATGAAGATCGACATGACAATCCCCGGCACGTTCAACAGGCCAAGGCCGAAGGTCACCAATCCCATGACGAAGGCGGCGATGACCACGCCGGGGATGCTTCCGGCGCCGCCCAGGATCGACACCCCGCCAAGGACCACCATGGTGACAACCTCCAGCTCCCAGCCGGTGCCGATGGAGGGGCGGGTCGAGCCCAGCCGTGAGGTCAGACAGATCGCCGCCACACCGGACATCAGCCCGGTGAGCAAGAAGAGGATGAACTTCACCCGCGCCACCCGGATGCCCGAGAACTGCGCCGCCGTGGGGTTGTTGCCAATGGCGTAGACGGTGCGGCCAAAGTTCGTGCGGTGCAGAAGGACGTAGTAGATGCCTGCCAGCAAAGCAAAGAGCACAAATTCGAAAGAGATCACCCAGAAAACGTAGCCTTGCCCGAAGTAGGCGAAGTCACTCGGGTAATCGCGGTAGGCCCCGTCGCCCAGCACGATGAAGGAAATGCCACGGAACAGGCTCATGGTGCCGATGGTCACCACGATGGACGGCAGGCCCATGCGGGTCACGAGCACGCCGTTGAAGGCCCCGCAGGTGAGGCCGGTGGCAAGACCGATCGCGACAAGCCCCGGCGTGCCGACCCCCACAGAGGCTGCGGCGCCCATCGCCGTCGAGGCCAGCGCGATGATCGCCGCGACGCTCAGGTCGATCTCGCCCGCGATGATCAGCAGCGCCATGGCAAAGGCGATCATGGCCTTCTCGGTGAAGTTGAAGGTGGCGTCGCTGAGGTTCCAGGCGTTCAGAAAATAGGGGCTGGCCAGAGTATTGGCGATGAATATCGCCACTGCCACCACCAGCAAAAGCAGTTCCCACGAGGCCAGCAGGCGCGCCGCCGGGCTGTGCAGCCGATCGGGAATGCTGCGCGGAGTAAGGCTTGCGTCGCTCATGCGGTGGCTCCTTCCGAGGCTTGGTCCTGCGCGCGGCGCAGGATGATGCGGCCTTTGCCCTTGGAATTGCGGTTGTTCAGCGTGACGGCCACGATGATCGCGGTGCCGGAGATGGCCATCTGCCAGAAGGGCGAGACGTCGACGACCGGCAGGGCGTTCTTGACGATGCCAAGGAACAGCGCGCCAAGGATGGTTCCTAGGATCGTCCCGGCGCCCCCGGCGATTGAAATTCCGCCGATCACGCAGGCGGCCACGACTTCAAGCTCGAAACCGCCGGCGATGTCCACGTAGGCCACGGCATAGCGCGCCACCCAGAGGTAGCCGCACAGACCAGCCAGCGCCCCCGACAGTGTGAAGGCCCAGAACTGCGTCTTGCCCACGCTGATGCCGGTGTAGACCGCGGCGTGAGGGTTGCCGCCCACTGCGTAGAAGGCGCGGCCCAGCGGCGTGCGGGAGATCATCACCATCATGCCCACGGCGGCGAGAATGCCGAACCAGGCCAGCACAGGCAGGCCGAGGATAGAGGCGCGCGGGAAGCCGGTGAAGGCGTCGCTCATCTCGTGCGCGTTCACCCAAGCCCCGTTCGAGATCAAAAAGATGATGCCGCGATAGATCGTCATGGTGCCCAGCGTCACTACGATGGACGGGATCGACAGCGTCCAGACCAACAGACCGTTCACCATCCCCATCACCGCGCCGAGCGTCACGGCCACGACAAGGATCACCGCCACCGGCACACCGGGCAGGGCGGCATTCAGCATGGCGCAGACCATACCGGTCAACGCGAGATTGGCCGCCACCGACAGGTCGATGCAGCGCGTCAGGATCACCACCGTCTGACCCAGCGCGAGGATCAGCAGCGGCGAAGTGTCTGTGAACACCCGCGCGAGGTTATCGGGCGCGACGAAGCCGGGAAACCGGCTGGCGATCAGCACCAAAAGCACAAGGATGGCCCCGCCGAGGAGGGCTTCGCGTGACTTGAGCAGGCTCATGCGCTCTCTCCGATCCCCGCAGCGTGGCGGACAAGTGTTTCAGGTGTGAGGTTGTCCCCTTCGAGTTCGGCGGCGATCAGCCCTTCGCGCATGACGATGACGCGGTCGGACATGCCCAGCACCTCCGGGATTTCCGAGCTGACCATGATCACCGACAGCCCCTCGGCGGCGAGTTCCGCCATGAAGGCATGCACGGCGGCCTTGGAGCCGATGTCGATGCCCTTCGTCGGCTCGTCTAGTATGATGACGCGCGGCTTGGTCGCCAGCCACTTGGCAATGACGACCTTCTGCTGGTTGCCACCGGACAGGTTGCCGACATCCTGATCGAGCGCCGCGGCCCGCAGGTCCAGTCGCTCTGTATAGGCGCGGGCGAGGGCGAATTCCTCGCTCAGCCGCAAGAACCCGCTGCGAGAGGTCTGGCCCAGCGAGGGAAGCGTCACGTTTTGAAAGATCGGCAAGCCGATCACCGCGCCCTGCTTGCCGCGATCCTCGGGGACGTAGACGATGCCTGCCTCAACCGCCTCGGCGGGGGATCGGATCACTTTGATCTGGCCATCGATCCTCGTGACGCCCTTCGACGGCTTGGTGATGCCGAACAGCGCCTGCATCACTTCGGATCGTCCCGCACCGACAAGGCCGTAAAAGCCGAGGATCTCGCCGCGCCGCAGAGTGAACGTGATGTCCTCGAACTCGGTCGGATGGGCATATCCCACGACCTTGAGCACTTCGTCACCGGGGGCCTTTGCCCGCTCGGGGAAGATCTGGTTCACGTCCCGGCCAACCATCATCTTCACGAGGTCGGATTCGGTCACGTCGGCCATCAGCCCCGCGCCCACATGCGTGCCATCGCGGAAGACAGTGTAACGGTCGGCGATGCGGAAAACCTCATCGAACTTGTGACTGATGAACAGGATGGCGCGGCCCTCGGCCTTCAGGCGATCGACCAGCTCGTATAGCTCTTCGATTTCCTTGTGGGACAGCGCGGCGGTCGGTTCGTCCATCACCACGACACGCGCATCGACCGACAGCGCACGCGCAATGGCCACGAGGTGCTTGGAGGCAATGCCAAGATCACGCAATGGCGTGTCCGGGTGGAGAGCGGCGCCGATCCGGGTGAGGATCTCGGCGGCCCGTGTTCGCATGATCTTCCAGTCAATCAGTCCGAAACGGCCGCGCGGCGCGTGACCGATAAAGATGTTCTCAGCCACGGTCAGCTCGTCGAACAGCACGGTTTCCTGGTGGATTGCCGTGATTCCAGCAGCGGAAGCATCCTGCGCCGTGGCGAAGACAACTGGTTCACCGGCAACATGGATCGCGCCCCCGTCCGGCTGGTAGATGCCGGTCAGGGTTTTCACCAGCGTCGACTTGCCCGCACCGTTTTCGCCGATCAGAGCAGTGACCTGGCCCGGGTACAGCTCCAGCGAGACGCCGTCCAATGCCTTCACGCCGGGAAATGTCTTTGTAATATCCCGCAGTTCGAGAACCGGCGTCTCCGCCGACATTTTTTCGAATTGCCGGGACTCGACGCTCATCTGCATCACGGTCTCCGCTCAATCGTGGAATTTGGGGGCCCGGCGCCTGCGCCCGGGCGTGTCCCGACGCGACACCCGCGTCGGGACGAAAAGGAGATCAGAAGATATCCTTGAAATCGTCGATATTCGTCTCGTCGTAGACAAAGGGATCGGCCATCGCGCCTTCGGTGTTTTCGTCCAGCGTCAGCGTGCCCATGCGGCCCATGGGGATCTCCGCACCGGGCGCCGCCTCGGCGGCGTCGGTGGCCAGCTGGTAGGCCAGCATGGTCGCGGAGTAGCCGAGGTCGATCGGGTTCCAGATCGCGAAGGACTTCGACGCACCGCTCTCGATGGCGCCGGCCATTTCCGAGGGCAGGCCCAAGCCGGTCACGTTCACTTCGCCAACCTTGCCGGCATCCTCGACCGCGCGCGCCGCGGCCACGATCCCCACAGAGGTCGGCGCGATGATCGCGTCGAGGTCCGGGTAGGTCTGCATCAGGCCGGTGGCCTCGCGGTAGGATTTATCGGCCAGGTCGTCACCATAGACGGTGCCGACCACTTCGATGCCTTTGTAGTCACCCAGCACCTTGGTCATTTCGTCGATCCAGATGTTCTGGTTCGTCGAGGTGGTGGTGGCGGACAGCAGAGCGACCTTGCCGCCCTCGGGCAGCTCGTCCGCGGCCAGCTTCAGGATCATGTTGCCGATCAGCGGGTTGGACGAGGGGTTCAGGTGCAGTTCGCGGCCTTCAGGGGCGACGCCGGAATCCCATGAAATCACGGTGATGCCGCGCTGCATGGCCTTTTTCAGCGCGGGCACCAGCGCATCGGTGTCATTGGAGGAGATGGCGATGGCGTCCACCTGCTGCGCGATCAGGGCGTTGATGACCTCGATCTGGCCTTCGGCAGTGGTGGTGGTCGGGCCGGTGTAGATCACCTCGACGTTCCCCAGCTCGGCGGCCGCTTCTTCGGCGCCTTTGGCGGCGGCCTCGAAGAAACCGATGCCGAGGGCCTTGACCACCAGCGCGATGCGCACCGGATCGTCGGCATGGGCCATGCTGCCCGCCATCAGTGCCGTCGCCATGGCCGCGCCACCAAACAATCTGCGTGTCAGTTTCATAGTCTCTCCTCCCAAGGAATAAACGCCTTAACCGGCGTTCGTTTCACGCGTGGCGCTCCCTTGCGCCACGATAACCCGGATGTCGGCCGCCTCCAGCATGGAGGCCGCGCTGTCCGGTATGCCGTCGTCCGTGATCACCACGTCGATGCGATCCAGTGGACACAGGATCAGGCTGGATCGGTTTTCGAATTTCGAGCTGTCCACCAGCACGACCAGTTCGTCCGCCTGGCCGATCAGTTTCTCCTCGGCCTGGATCAGCAGCGGGTCGCTTTCCATCAGGCCAATGGGGCTCAGCCCGTGCGCGCCCATGAACATGCGCCGGGCGTAGAAATGCCGGGTCATGTCATTGTCGAAGGGTGACAGGATTATGTTCTGTTCGCGGTAGATGGCACCTCCGGGCACCATCACGGTGTTTTTGGAATGCCGCAGCAGATGTTCCGCGATGGGAAAACTGTTGGTCAGAACCTGCACACGCCTGTTGACCAGCGGATGCACCATCTGGAACGTCGTCGTGCCGCCATTGATGATGATCGGTTCGCCGTCTTCACACAGTGCGACCGCCTCGCGGGCAATGGCAGTTTTTGCCTCGGCGTTGATCGTCTGGTTGATCGAAAACGGTCGTCCCGCCAACCCCGGCAACGAAGGGGGCGTCAGTGCCTCTGCGCCACCGCGCACGCGGCGCAGACGTTTTTTCCCGTCAAGCGTCGCGATATCGCGGCGGATCGTGGCTTCGGAGGTCTCCGTCAAGGCGACCAGATCCGCCACCGTCACGATGGGGCGTTCCTGTACTGCCGATAGAATGATCCTGTGACGTTCGGTTTCGTGCATTCTGTCCTCCCACTTTCATAAGACGCCAAGTTCACCGCCTCGGTCAATCATTTTCTCTCACAATCAATCATTCTGCGGCGCAGAATGATTGATTGTGATCGGTTTTGCTTGACTTGGGGTGTGGTTCCGCTCACCTTGCCATCGACGCAAGAGGCCGCATTCTGCGGCGTTCCAGGGAGGATGACCATGCTGACTCGCGCTGAAAACCGGCTTCAAAACCTGTGGGATGATGCCCGCGCAGAGGGTATGAGCGAGCCCGAAAAACTGCTGTATCGCTCGAACCTTCTGGGGTCGGACAAGCGAATCACCAACTACGGCGGCGGCAACACCTCGGCCAAGGTGATGGAGGTCGATCCGCTCACCGGCGAGCAGGTCGAAGTGCTTTGGGTGAAAGGATCGGGCGGCGACGTCGGCTCGATCAAGATGGACGGGTTCGCCACGCTTTACATGGACAAGCTGCGCGCCCTGAAGAGCAAGTATCGCGGCGTCGAACATGAAGACGAGATGGTCGGCTATCTCCCGCACTGCACCTTCAACCTGAATTCCCGCGCCGCGTCGATCGACACACCGTTGCATGCCTACGTGCCCAAGAAACACGTCGATCACATGCATCCGGACGCGATCATCGCCATCGCGGCCTCGAAGAACTCCAAGGAGCTGACAGCCGAGGTCTTCGGCAACGACATCGGCTGGCTGCCGTGGAAAAAGCCGGGCTACGAGCTGGGCCTGTGGCTGGAGAAATACGCGCTGGAAAACCCGGAGGCCAAGGGCGTCGTGCTTGAAAGCCACGGGCTGTTCACCTGGCATGATGATGCAAAGGCCTGCTACGAGCTGACGCTGGAGATCATCCAGAAGGCGATGGACTGGTTCGCCGACAAGACCGCCGGTGTGGCAGCCTTTGGCGGCGAGGTGCACGAGTCGCTGGCACCGGATGCGCGCCGTGCCGTGGCCGCGCGGCTGATGCCGGCCATTCGGGGCTTTGTCTCCGGCAACCAGCACATGGTCGGCCATTTCGAAGACAATTCCGCGGTGCTGGAATTCGTGAATGCCCGCGACATGCGTGAGCTGGCGGCGCTTGGCACGTCGTGCCCGGACCACTTCCTGCGCACCAAAATCCGTCCGCTGGTGATCGATTTCGACCCGGCACAGAACAACATCGACGTGGTGCTTGATGGGCTCGCCGATCAGATCGCCGCCTACCGCCAAGACTACAAGGCGTATTACGACCGCTGCAAGCACGCCGACAGCCCTGCGCTGCGTGACCCCAACGCGGTGGTCTACCTGGTGCCCGGTGTCGGCATGATCACCTTTGCCAAGGACAAGGCGACAGCACGCATTTCCGGCGAATTCTACGTGAACGCCATCAACGTGATGCGCGGCGCGTCCTCGGTGTCGGACTATGTCGGCTTGCCGGAACAGGAAGCCTTCGACATCGAGTACTGGCTGCTGGAAGAGGCCAAGTTGCAGCGGATGCCCAAGCCCAAATCGATGGCGGGCCGTGTGGCGCTGGTCACAGGCGGTGCGGGCGGTATCGGCATGGCGACGGCGGAACGCTACCTGTCCGAGGGCGCCTGTGTCATGCTGGCCGATATCAACCCCGAGACACTGGCGCAGGCGCAGGAGACGCTCGCGCAGTCCTTCGGGCGTGATGTGGTGCACAGTGTCGAGATGAACGTCACCGACGAGACGGCGGTGCAGGCGGGCTACGCCGATCTTGCGGTGGCTTACGGCGGTCTCGACATCCTCGTGTCAAACGCCGGGATCGCCTCATCGGCGCCGATCGAGGAGACCTCGCTGGCACTCTGGCAGAAGAATATGGACATCCTCTCCACCGGCTACTTCCTTGTCTCGCGCGAGGCGTTCAAGGTGATGCGGGTGCAGGACATGGGCGGGTCAGTCGTTTTCGTCGCGTCGAAGAACGGGTTGGCGGCCTCGCCCAACGCCGCTGCCTACTGCACGGCAAAGGCATCGGAGATCCATCTGGCGCGCTGTCTCGCCCTCGAAGGCGCGGAGGCGGGCATTCGGGTCAACGTGGTGAACCCCGACGCCGTACTGCGCGGCTCGAAGATCTGGGAAGGCGAGTGGCTGGAACAGCGCGCCTCGACCTATGGCACCGACAAGGGTGGGCTGGAAGAGATGTACCGCCAGCGGTCGATGCTCAAACGCTCGGTCCTGCCAGAGGACATCGCGGAGGCGGCCTATTTCCTGGCTTCGGACAGATCGGCCAAGTCCACCGGCAACATCATCAACGTCGATGCGGGCAACAAGGAAGCCTTCACGCGATAACGTCTGAGGGGGCGGGGTGATCCCCGCTCCCGGACCGCGTGACGGATCGGCGTGGGGCTCCGCCCCCGACGCCACGAAGGGAGGAACCATGACTTACGAACTGGCCCGAGAGGCCTTTGCTGAATGGGGTATCGACACGGAGGCCGCGCTGGCGACCCTCGCGACAATCCCGATTTCCATGCACTGCTGGCAGGGCGATGACGTGCGCGGGTTCGAACGCGCCACGGGCACGTCCGGAGGTGGCATTCAGGCGACGGGCAACCACCCGGGCCGTGCGCGCACCCCCGAAGAGTTGCGCGCCGACCTGGACTTCGCGTACTCGATGATCCCCGGAAAGCATCGGTTGAACCTGCATGCCTTCTATCTCGACACCGACGAGACCCCGGACCGCGACGAGATCGAGTTCCGGCACTTTACGCCGTGGGTCGATTGGGCGCGGGAACAGGACGTGAAGCTGGACTTCAACCCGACGTTCTTTGCCCACACCAAGGCCGACGACAACCTGACCCTGTCCCATCCCGATCAGGGCATCCGCGACTTCTGGATCGAGCACGGCAAGCGCTGCCGCGAGATCGCGGCGCAGATGGGGGCGGCGCAGGGCGGCGAGGTGGTCAACAACATCTGGGTGCCGGACGGGTCCAAGGACAATCCTGTGGATCGCATGGGCGCGCGTCGGCGGCTGGAGGCGTCCCTCGATGCGATGCTGGCTCCGGCGCACGACAAGGCGCACCTTCTGGACGCCGTTGAATGCAAGCTTTTTGGGATTGGCGTCGAAGCGATGACCGTAGGCAGTCACGAATTTTACATGGGCTACGCGATCCGCAACCAGACGGCGCTCTGCCTCGACATGGGGCATTTTCATCCCACGGAGAACGTGGCTGATAAGCTGACGGCCGTGGCGCTTTCGGTTCAGGACATCCTGTTGCACGTCTCGCGCCCGATGCGCTGGGACAGCGACCATGTAATTTTGTTGGACGACAGCATCCGCGCCATGGCGCAGGAGATCGTGTTCTCCGATCTGCTGGCGCGGATGCGGATCGGGCTCGATTTCTTCGATGCCACGATCAGCCGCACCGCGGCCTGGGTGATCGGCGTGCGTAACATGCAAAAGGCGCTTCTGGAGGCGTTGCTCATGCCGCATGAACGGTTGCGCGCCGCCGAGACCGGGCTCAACTTCACCACGCGGCTCACGCTGACCGAGGAATTCAAGAGCTTGCCCCATGGGGTCATCTGGTCCGAGTTCTGCGCCCGCGCGAACCGACCCACGGGTACCCGGTTGATCGGTGCATTGGACGAGTACCAACGCACCGTGTCCGAGCGCAAGTGAAACGACGGATTGCAGCGGCAGCGGCATGGAAAGGCAAGCAGCGCGGCGCGTTTCGCCGCCGGCTTTCATAGGCCGGTGGGTCAGGCTTGTCGGAATGCCCGGCAGCGTTGCGCTTCTCCGTGTTGTGCCAGGCGCAGCCCTGTTTTGTCTGCTTCAGACCGCGACTTTGATCTCAGTGCCTCCGAACGCGGTAAAGCGGTGCATGATGGCGATCCGGATGCGGATTCCGGCGGTTTGTCCACTTCCCGGCAGGTATTGGGCAGCAATGTCCCAAGAGGGGATCGAGACAAGCAAGATGCAGGCCGGTGATGGCTCAAGGGTCGTTGCGACGGTTTCCGCTAGCTCGGTTTCCTCATCTCTGCTCTGAACGCTTCGGTTGGGGTTCGCCATCCGAGGCGCTTCCCAGAGCGCGTGAGCTGCGTGTCGCGCGGCAGATGTCGGCGCGCACGTTTGTTCAGATATTCGACGGAACCCTTCTGCCAAGAGGCTTTCGGGTCGCAGAACCACGCCTCAGCGCCGATACCGGACTTCAGCCTGCGCCATGCGTGGAACTCGAAGCCGCGATCAAAGGTGATCGACTTCCGGGCGGGCTGGGGCAGGGGGCCATCATAGCCAAGCCGACGCGCAATTTGTTCTGGCGTCCAGCCGGTCTTCAACCGCGCGATGACATGCGCGCGAAGATCGTTCAAACGGATGAGCCTGCGTCTTCGCGCACGATGCCTGGACGCTTCACGCTGCGTGCCATGCCATAGTCGCCGTTCAGATATGGCGGCTCTTGGTCGGTGAACGAGTTCCGCTTGATCTCGCGATAGATCGTTGAGGGCGCACGACCAAGCCGATCCGCGATTTCCGTGACAGGCATCTTTGCTTCACGCCATTTCGCAATCTTGATCCGTTCCTGAAAACTCAGGTGAAGGTAATAGCGGCCCATTGGTGATCCTCCGTACAGCTTTCTGTTTTGATACAGAATTTGCACTTCGGATGTGAATTCGCCCAATTACACTGCCATCTCTAATAAGGTTAGTTATGTAATGTTTACTTCAAATAAGAAGCACATTCGGAGGCTTTGCCAGGCCGCAATGCTCCGCCAAAGTACATAAGGCGGAGCAGCGTTTCATTGGTCGAAGGTGATTTGAACTTTCACGGCCTTGCCGCGATCTGTTGCCAACTCCATGGCCGCCACCGCATCAGAGACCGGCAGGCTGTGGGTAACGATCGGGGCGAGCGTCAAGGCTTGCGTGTTGATCAGTTCGACCGCCTGACCGAATTCCTTATCGAACCGATGGCTGCCGATCAGATTGATCTCCTTTGAGACCAGCAAGTTGAACGGCACGGGGGTATCGCCCATCACGCCCACTTGGACGATAGTGCCCATTGGTCGGGTGCACTGGATCGCTGACCGCAGCGCAGGTTGCGCAGCGGAGCATTCGAACGTGATGTCGAACTGCCCCTTCTCGGCCTCGTAGTCTTTCAGCTCGGCGCCGTGGGTTGCCACGTTGATCGTGCGTGTGGCCCCCACCTCGGTGGCCACAGCCAGCGTCGCATCCTCAAGGTCGGTCACGACGATCTCGCTGGCCCCGAAGTGCTTGGCCAATGCCACGCAAAGCGCACCAATGGGGCCCGCGCCGGTGACCAGCACGCGCTTGCCCTCAAGCGTGCCCGCGACCTCAAGCGCGCGGGTCACGGCCCGGCGGCAGACGGCCAGCGGCTCGGAGAGCGCGGCTTCGGCCATTGGCACACCTTCGGCGATTGCGTAGCACTGCGCCGCACCGATAGTGACACGATCGCGAAAGAATCCCTGCTCGTGCGGCAAGAACATGGCCGAGCCTTTGAACCGCATGTTCAAGCAGTGCTGATGTGCACCCTTCTTGCAAAACGAACAGTTGCCACAAGGATGAGACGGGTTCAGCGCCACGGCTTGCCCGACGGCCAGACCTTCGACGCCTTCACCGAGCGCTGTGATCGTGCCTGCTGCCTCGTGACCGATGATGATCGGCTCTTGGACGCGGATCATTTCACCAATGCCACCGTGGGTGAAATAGTGAATGTCCGAGCCACAGATGCCGCCTGCCCCGATGGCCACGACAACTTCGCCGGGGGCCGGTTCCGGATCGGGCAGGGTCTCGACGCGCAGGTCGCGTTGGCCATGCAGGCGGGCGATACGAATGGACATGGGGGCTCCTGTCAGTTGAGCAGCGAGGGCAGCCAAGTGCTGAAGAACGGGAAGTAGGACACCAGCATCAGCACGATCAGGTTGGTCAAGATGAAGGGGGCGATGGCCTTGGTCACCTGCCACAAGGACACGCGGCCGATGTCAGCGCAGATGAACAGGCAGACGCCCACCGGCGGTGTGGTCAGGCCGATCATCAGGTTCAGCACGGAAAACACGGCAAAGTGCAGTGGATCGACGCCCACCCCCGTTGCCAGCGCCAGCAGCGGAGCGAAGAGGATGATCAGCGCGGCAATCGTCTCCATGAACATGCCGACAAACAACAAAATGAGGTTGATCAACAGGATCACGAGGAACTTGTTATCCGTGATCGACAAAACGGCACTGGCGATGGTCTGCGGAATGCGCTCGGACACGAGGATCCAGCCAAAGACATTCGCCAACCCGACCAGCGCAAGGATCGCGGCGGCGGATATGGCGCTGTCGATCACGATGCGCGGCACGTCCGTCAGCTTCAGCCCCTTGTAGACAAAGGCACCGACCACGAAGGCGTAGACAGAAGCAACCACAGCGGTTTCGGTCGGTGTGGCAAAGCCTATGAGCAGGCCGCCGACGATGAAGGCGGTCATGGCCACGGCCCAGAAGGCGCCTAGGAAGGCACGCCCCAGTTCTCCAAAGCCCTGCCATTCCTGCTTGGGGAAGTTCTTTTTGCGGGCGATGATCCAGGCGGTGATCATCATGGCGACGCCCATCAGGATACCCGGCAAGGCCCCCGCGATGAACATCTTGCCAACCGAAATGCCCGATAGTGTGCCGACGATGATCATCGGGACTGAAGGCGGAATGATAGGGCCGACGGTGGACGAGGCCGCGGTGATCGCGGCAGAGAAATCCGCCGGGTAGCCGGCCTTTTTCATGCCGGGGATCATCATGCCCCCGATAGAGGCCGCGTCGGCGGCGGCGGTGCCGGAAATTCCGCCAAACAGCATCGAGGCAGCCACGTTCGTCAGGCCAAGCCCGCCGCGCATCCAGCCGACCAGGGCCTGTGCAAGCCGCACGATTCGCGCCGTGATGCCGCCCGCGTTCATCAGGTTCCCGGCGAGGATGAACCCCGGAATACACAGCAGCACAAAGCTGTCCATGCCCGAGTACATCTTTTGCGGGATCACAACGAGCGGCATGCCCTGATACAGCAGGTAGGCCATGGAGGACACGCCCAGCGTCACCGCCACGGGCAGTCCGATGGCCAGCCCCGCGAGGAAACAGCCCAGAAGGATCGTCAATTCCATGTCAGTGGTCCTCTTGCAGGCGTTCGGGAGTGCCATCTTCGGTGCCGGTCAACATGCCGATCACGCGAAAGGCGGCAAAGAGGCTCAGCAGGATGACGGCCACCAGTACCGAAGCGTGGATCCAGTCCATCCGAACCCCCAGCGATGGTGCAGTCTGGCGCGCCCCGATGGACACGTAGAACCAGGTCGCCGAGATCAGCGCGAGGCCGAAGCCACATGTGATCACCGCGCAGATCAGTCGCAGGATCCAGGGCAGTCGCCCGGGCAGCGCTTCGGACAGGATGTCGACGTTCACAAGATTGCCGGACCGGTAGCTGAGGCCGACACCGAACGCGGTCAGGTACAGCAGCGCAAAACGCGTCAACTCCTCGGACCAGACGACCGAAGTCATCAGGCCGGATCGCCCCGCAAGCTGCACAAGCACAGCGATGATGATGACGCCAAAGCTGAGCCCCGTGGCGATGCGGGCGAGGCCGGTCAGGACCTGAATGATGCGCTGCATGGAAACCCCCGTTCACTTTTGTAACAAGGGCCGGAAGGTCTGTAATACCCCTCCGGCCCCGTGGAGCGGCCCCCATAGGGAGAGGCCATCCCCTTATCTGCGATCAGTCAGCGAAGAGCTGTTCGACCTGCGGGCGGATTTCGTCGGCGACAGAATTCAGCACGGCTTCTTTTGCGGCGGCGGCAAAGGCGGCGTTGTCGACTTCGACGAACTCCATGCCAAGCTCTTCGAGCTGGGTCTGAAGCTCGGACTCCTCCGCGAGGAACTGCTCACGCTCCCATTCCTGCGTCCGCGATGCGGCTTCCATCACGGCTTGCTGGTCTTCCTCGGACATCCGGCCCCATGCCATTTCCGAGATCGTCAGGTAGATCCACGACCGCACGTGCTGGGTCTGGTTCACGTAGTCCTGCACTTCGTTGAAGTTGGCGGACTTGATCAGCGCCAGCGGGTTTTCCTGTGCGTCGATGGTGCCGTTCTGAAGCGAGGTGAAGACCTCGGAGAAGGCCATCGGCGTCGGATTCGCCCCCAGCGCCTGCCAGATGTTCAGGAACAGCGGCACGTTGGGCACGCGCATTTTCAGGCCGTCGAGGTCCTCGACCGACGTGATCGCACGGTTGGAGGTCAGGTTGCGCGGACCGCGTGCGAAGTAGGCGATCGGGCGAATGCCGACCTTCTCGACAATCTGCGCCTCGATTTCGTCGCCCAGCTCACCACCGGCCACCGCGTCCATGTCCTCAAGCGAGGTGTAGCCGTAGGGGATTGCCAGCAGGGCCGCCATCGGCGCCCAGTTTTGCAGGGATTCGCCGGTGATCGTCATGTCGGCGGTGCCAAGCTGCATGCCGTTGATGACGTCCATTTCCTTGCCGAGAGTTTCGTTCGGGAACACTTCGACGGCGATACGACCTTCGGTCAGCGTCTCGACTTCCTCGGCGAATTTTTCGGAGGCCTTGTGCCAGATGTTGTCCTCGTTGGCCGGGTGGCCAAGCTTCAGCGTCATGTCTTGCGCAAAGGTGGCGCTGGACAGGGCTGCGGCGGCGATACCGCCAAGCATGAGGGTCTTCAGGGTCTTGGTGACGAACATGGTTTCCTCCCTTTGGTCGTCTTCGTGATCCCGATCAGCCCTGCGGGGCGTCGAAATAATCGGGGTAGGTTTCTCGGATCGCGGGCAGGTCCTGCAGGATCATCCGCAGGTGGCCGCGCATTGCGTCCTTGGCGGTCTCGCTGTCACCAGCTTCGATAGCGTCTACAACTGCGGTGTGCTGCGCGATCAGATGCGCCACCGGAAAATTGGTCGAGGTCATCTGACGGACGCGGTCCATCTGGGATTTCATCCCTTCGATCACGGTCCAGGCGTTGGGATGCCCCGCGGCCTCGGCAAGCGTGCGATGGAATTCATCATCCAGCGGCACGAAGGCCGAGGGCCGATCATCGGCTAACCGCTTTTGCGCGTCGATCTGATCCCGAAGGTCGCGGACAAGCCCCTCGGGGGTGTTCGCGGCGCAGGCTTTGACGATGTCGGCTTCGACGGCTTCACGGACGAAGCGGGCGTCCATCACCGCCTCAAGAGAAATCTTGCGCACGTAGGTGCCACGTTGCGGGCGGATTTCCAGAAGCCCCTCTTCGGCCAACTTGATAAAGGCCTCGCGGACGGGCTGTCGGGACAGGCCGAACTTTGTGCCGATGTCGGATTCGGACAGGCGCATACCGGGCTCAAGCTGATTGCGCACGATGCAAAGCCGCAGAATACGGGTCAACTGCGGTCCCACGGGGGCCGTCGGGTCGATCTGTGCCATATTCAGTAGCTCGATGCTCATCCTGTCTCCTCCTGAGCAAATCCATAACTGCATACTTCCATACTAGTCAACAGTGCAATTGGATGCTATCGATCACACCTGTAATATCGCCCCGCAGGCCATCACAGCTGCGTGGCTCTATCGAAGACCCAAGGGGAGGAAACATCATGCGACAGTCATGGCGCTGGTTTGGTCCAAAGGACCGCGTGAGCATCGACGACATGATGCAGGCAGGCGTCGAGGGCGTCGTTTCGGCGCTGCACCATGTGCCCACAGGCACAGTCTGGTCCCCAGAGGAAATCGCGGCACGCAAGGATCTGATCGCCACCCGACGGGATGGCCGCCCCTCCTCCTTGACGTGGGACGTGGTGGAATCGCTGCCGGTGTCAGAGGACGTCAAGAAGCAGAAAGGTGATTGGAAATCCCATATCGCCAACTGGAAGACCTCGATGCAGCACCTGTCGGACGCCGGGATCGACGTGATCTGCTACAACTTCATGCCCGTGCTGGACTGGACGCGCACCGACCTCGCATGGGAACGTCCAACCGGCGCGCGCTGCATGCGCTTCGACCTGATCGACTTTGCGGCCTTCGACATCCACATCCTTGAACGCCCTGGCGCGGCCGACGGCTTTCCCGATGCTGTCGTGGCAGAGGCAGCGGAGCGGTTCGCCCGGATGAACGACGCGCAAAAAGAGCAGCTGGCGGGCAACATTGTCTTTGGCCTGCCGGGCGCCGCCGAAAAATTCACGCTGGATGACGTGAAGGCGCATCTGGCCGAATACGACAGCATTTCCGAGGCGCAGCTTCAATCCAACATGATCGACTTCCTGTCAGAGGTCGCGCCCATGGCCCAGGATCTCGGTATGCGCCTGTGCTGCCATCCGGACGATCCGCCTTTCCCTCTGCTGGGTTTGCCCCGGATCATGTCGACCCAAGCGCAGTACCAAAAAATTCTCGACGCTGTGGACATGCCGTCGAACGGCGTGACACTGTGCACCGGCAGCCTTGGCGCGCGGCCTGACAACAATCCTGTCGAGATCTTCAAGGCGCTGGCCGACCGCGTGCATTTCCTGCACCTGCGCAACGTCAGCATCGAAGGCACCGAGGTCATGAATTCGCTTTACGAGGACGAGCATCTTTCCGGCCACACCGACATGGTGGCCATGGTCGCCGCTGTCGTCGCAGAGGAAGCGCGGCGTAAAGCGGCAGGCCGTGCAGACTGGTCGATCCCTTTCCGGCCCGACCACGGTCAGGACATCCTTGACGACATCGGGCGCGAGGCGCAGCCGGGTTATCCAGCCATCGGGCGTCTCAAGGGGCTGGCGGAACTGCGCGGTCTGTACCACGCGTTCCAACACCCGCTGATCGCAGGAGCCTGAGATGCGTCTGACAACCCTTGAACAGGTGCCCGCTGCCCTTCGCCCCGGATATGACCCCGCCGCGCATGGCGTCGGGATCGTTCACCTTGGCCTTGGCGCGTTTCACAAGGCGCATCAGGCGGCGCTCACCGATCTGGCAATGAGCGCGGAGGGCGGCGATTGGCGCATCCTTGGCGTGTCGCTGCGTTCGCCCAAAGCCTCCGAAGATCTGGCGCCGCAAAATGGCCTTTATACGCTGATCGAAAAAGGCGCCGAAGGCACGAATGCATGCGTGATCGGCGCCATCGCCGATGCCATCTGCTCTGCCGGCAACCCGGAGCCCACCTTGCAGGCCATGACCGCCGAAGGGACCAGGATCGTGTCGCTGACAGTGACCGAGAAGGCCTATGGTCTGAACCGCGCCACAGTCGGTTGCGATCCGGAACACCCCGCCGTGGCCGCCGATCTTGCCAACCCGCAGGCGCCTCAGGGCGTGCTGGGGCTGCTGACCGAAGCGCTGCGCCGCCGCCGCACCGCCGAGATTGCGCCGTTCACCGTTCTGTGCTGCGACAACCTGCCGGAAAATGGCACCTTGTTGCGCGGGGCCGTGGTGGATTTCGCCCGCAAGATCGACCCGTCGCTGGCGGACTGGATTGCTGAAACCGTGGCCTTCCCCTCGACCATGGTGGACCGAATCACCCCCGCCGCGACCGCCTCCACCCTGGCAGAAGCGCAGGCCCTCACCGGCACCGAAGACCACGCCGCCATCGAGACCGAGCGTTTCGTGCAATGGGTCATAGAGGACAATTTCCCGCAGGGGCGTCCGGCTTGGGAAGCCGCCGGCGTGATCTTCACCGAGGATGTCCCGGCTTTCGAGGCGATGAAGCTACGGATGCTGAACGGCGCACATTCCATGCTGGCCTATGCCGGCTTCCATGCCGGGCTGCCGCTGGTGCGTGACGTGATGTCCCACGCGCCTTTGGCCAATCTGGTGCGCAGGCATCTGTCCGCCGCAGCAGCAACCCTGCCCCCGATCCCGGGTATTGACCTCGATGCCTATGCGGCAGCGCTGGCGGCGCGGTTCGAAAACCCTGGCATTGCGCATGAGACCTATCAAATCGCCATGGACGGGTCCGAAAAGATGCCGCAACGCATCTTCGCTGCGGTCGAAGACGCACGGACACGCGGCGTCGACATTCGCCCCTTTGCCTTTGCCACGGCGGCTTGGGCACGGCACGTGTCAATGGCGACCCACGACTGCGCCCCCTACGAATTGCGCGACCCGCGTGCCGACGCATTGCGCCAAATGGCCGAGGGCAAGGAGGCGGATGACATCGTATCCGCCCTGCGTGGCGCGCCCTTTGTACCGGCGAGCCTGTTTTCGGACATGGATTTCTGGACGACCGTCGAAGGCATTCTTGCCGAGATGTTGTTCGACCCCATGACCGTCGTCATCGCGCGCGAGGCTTCATGAGCCGCTTCTTGTCCATTGGGGAGTGCATGTTGGAACTGTCCGGCGCTGGCGATGACCTGTGGCGGATGGGCATTGCGGGCGATACGCTGAACACGGCATGGTACGCCCGTGCCTGTCTGCCCGACAGCTGGCAGGTGGCTTACGGCACGTGCATCGGGAGCGACCCGTTTTCGGCGCGTGTACCTGCCTTTCTGCAAGAGAACGGGATCGAGGTGGACCGCATCCAGACGCATCCGACGCGCTCTGTCGGGCTGTATGCGATTTCTCTGGTCGAGGGGGAGCGCAGCTTTGCCTACTGGCGCAGCGCATCCGCGGCCCAAACCTTGGCGGACGATCTGGAACAGCTCGAAACCATGACGCGCGAGGCGCAGGTAATCCACGTTTCGGGCATAACCTTGGCGATCCTGCCGCCTGAAGGGCGGCGGCGGCTGATTGAAGTCATGGCACGGCGCCGGGCCGAAGGTGTAACCGTCTCGCTCGATCCCAACATCCGCCCGGCGCTCTGGGAAGACATGGACACGGCAGCGGAAATCCTCACCCAAGCCGCACGTGCCGCGACGATCCTCTTGCCCAGCTTCGACGACGAACAGGCCTGCTTCGGCGACGTGACCCCGGCGGCCACACTGTCGCGCTACGCCGCTCTCGGCGCTGATACGGTCATCGTAAAAAACGGCGGCGGCGCGATCCTCGCACGGCACGAGGGCCAATCGTATGAATCTGGGGAGCTTGCGCAGGTGACGCCTGTTGACACAACTGGCGCAGGAGACAGCTTCAACGGAGCATGCCTCGCGGCGATTGCCACTGGCAGCCCCCTTCCCGATGCCGTTGCTGCTGGTCACACTGTTGCCAGCAAGGTTGTTATCCACCGTGGCGCGTTGATGCCGATGGATATGATTACCTGAAAGAAAGGGCGCACCGCAGAGAGGTGCGCCCAATTTATTAATCGCTTATGCCGCTAGCGCGATGGCTTTGGCATTGACGAATTCATGCATCCCAAATCCGCCGTGTTCGCGGCCGTACCCGCTGTCCTTCACACCGCCAAAGGGCATCTCGGGCGTGGCGAGGTTGAAGTGGTTGATGAACACCATCCCGGTGTCAAAGTACGTCTTCGCCAGCTCGACCGCACGCTTTTCATCTTTCGAGAAGATGCCGCCGCCCAGCCCGAAACGGCTGTCGTTGGCGATCCGCATCGCGTCCTCGTCGTCCTTTGCCCGAATGACAGAGGCCACGGGGCCAAACAGTTCTTCGTCATACGCGGGCTGACCCAGTTTCACGTCGGTCAAAACAGTCGAAGGGTAATAATAGCCTTTACCGTCCGGTATCTCGCCGCCCGTTGCAATCTTTGCACCGGCTTCCACACTGTCGCGCACCTGCTGATGTAGTGTTTCGCGCAGATCGGACCGTGCCATCGGGCCCAAGCCCGTGTCTTCCTTTGTCGGATCCCCCAGAGTGATATCAGACATGGCCTTTACGAAGCCTTCGACAAACTGGTCATAAACCTTGTCGGCGACGACGAACCGCTTGGCGTTCACGCATGTCTCGCCATTGTTATAAAGTCGCCCGGCCACACATGTCTTGATCGCCAAATCAAGGTCAGCATCTTCAAGCACGAGATAGGCATCGTTCGACCCCAGCTCCAGAACGGTTTTCTTGAGGTGCTCGCCCGCCGTCTTGGCGACAACGCTGCCAGCCTTTGCGCTGCCAGTGCAATTCTCCGCGTGCTTCAGCAGGACACCATTGCCGGCCATCAGGTTCGCGATGGAATAGCGCACCGCCTGATACGCCGGGAAATTCCAAAGCTGAATGCCGTAGATCACGCCGGTCGGGGAGTATGTGACAATGCCTTTTCGGCCATCTCGGAGGGCGCGTTCCTCATCGGCCAGAACCTCGGCCCTGCTTGGCGGTGTAGGCGCAAATCCCGGCACACAGGTCAATCTCGTCGCGGCTATCAGACAACAGCTTGCCCACCTCGGGGGTCATCAACTGCGCGAACTCCTCGTTGCGCGCGGTCAGCTCTTCGCCAATGCGCGCGATGATCTGTGCCCGCTCGTCCAGTGTCTTCAGCTTCCAAGCAGAAAAGGCCGTGTGACACTTTTCCAGTGCTGCGAACGATGCCATCGTCGGACATGAGAGGATAGCTGTTCAAATCGGCTTCGGTGGCCGGGTTCACGGTTTTGAGTGGTTGCGCGCTCATGAAGAGGACTTCTTTCATCATTCGTTTGACTATGAGACCCTCTGTCTTGAGGGGATATGTTCCCTATGCCCCCTGTCACGGTCGTGAGAGCACCCGCACCGACGTGCGCAGAGCCATCGGCCTCAGCCCCTCCCCAACCATATGGGATGTATCGCTTGGCGCATGTCTTGGCGCTGTCTCACTGGCCCAAGGATGAGTGCGATGCGCAACTCTGGGGTTCACCCCGACGCGCTTCGCCGTATTCAGGAAGCCAGAAAAACACAGCGATGACCCGCAAAAATGCGACGCCTTTTGCAAGGCGTCGCATCCATGCCAGGCGAACGCCTCGATTCAGGTGATGCGTTGAATGCTGGCGGCGATTTCGTCCATTTCAAACACGCCTTTCCAGTCGTCGCGCATCAGCGCGGGCTTGCCGAACTCAATCGCCTTGTTGCACGCGTCAGAGAACTGGCCGTCGATCTCGTCAAAGATCACAGCGCCGAGGATGTTCATATGCCCCAGCAGGAAATCCCGGGCGCAGTCATAGCTGACACCACGCGCGACGACCTCGTCCATGGCCTCCCGCATCACCATCAACAGCGAGGCACAGACGGTTTCCGACAGGCCCGGTTCCAGCAGGGCCATCTGTTCCACAGTTACGCGATAGCTGCGCGCGACCGGGGCATAGATGGCTTTCGCAACGGTCTCTCCCAGCGCGAAGTGCTCTTCCGGCCC
This sequence comes from Sagittula sp. NFXS13, assembly GCF_040148795.1. Taxonomy (NCBI): domain Bacteria; kingdom Pseudomonadati; phylum Pseudomonadota; class Alphaproteobacteria; order Rhodobacterales; family Roseobacteraceae; genus Sagittula; species Sagittula sp. NFXS13. The sequence continues at coordinate 195,830 of NZ_JAGEMH010000005.1, read as the reverse complement.
CTGCATAAGCGCGTTCACCACACCCTGCTGCGCGGCGACACCGCCAAAATGGTCGTTGCGCCCGGCCTCCGTGCTTTCGTTGTTGAAGATCGGCGGATGGCAGGGATGCGTCACGAAATAGGTGATGTCATCGCGCTCCGGCAGGTGCCCGGCGAAGGGCGCCGCCGCATCAAGGATCACAATCACCGTGCCCGGCGCGACCTGCGGCACGACCGAAGCCGCGACCTTGCCGATCACCGTGTCCGGTACGGCAAGGATGACAACCTCGGCCCCCTCCAGACCACTTGCCGCGTCGACGGCATCGACGCCGACTTCGGCCTTCAGACGCGCCTTTCCAGGTTCACTGATCTCAATATGGCTGACATCGAAATCCGTCTTCGCAAGATTGCGCGACAGGCGGACCCCCATTTTGCCGCCTGCCCCGAAAAGCGCGACTTTGGTCATTTTGGTTCTCCTCCGGTGGGGTTGTCTAACTGGTATGATCAGATAATATGCATGAAGTAATGTCAACAGGTGTCCACAAGGACGCAGGAGGAAGACCATGGCGCCACGACTGGCCTGGCTTGGGGATGATTTCACGGGCTCTGCCGCAGTGATGGAGGTGCTGGCCTTTGCCGGTCTGCGCGCGGTGCTGTTCTCTGGCGTGCCAACGGGCGCGATGGCCGCGCGCTTTGCCGATGCGGATGCGGTTGGCATTGCCACCACCGCCCGGACCGAGACCCCCGACCAGATGCGCGCCAGCCTGCCCGATCCGCTGGCGTGGCTGGATCGCACAGAGGCCGAGATCCTGCATTACAAGGTGTGCTCCACCTTCGATTCCGCACCGCACAGCGGCAATATCGGCACGGCCATCGACCTGTGTTTGCAGCAGCGCGCATCGGACGCCGTGCCGATGGTGGTCGCCGCGCCCCAAATGCGGCGCTATCAGGCGTTTGGGCACCTTTTCGCGGGGACCTTTGACGGTGTGTTCCGGCTTGATCGCCACCCGGTGATGTCTCGTCATCCGGTCACCCCGATGCAGGAAGCCGACCTGCTGCGCCATCTCGCGCCACAGACCGACCTGCCCTCTGCGCTCATTGACCTTGAATCGCTCTGGTCCGATGCCGGCGCCAGCGCGCTGCAATCGCATCTGGACGCGGGCGCGCGCGTTCTGTCCCTCGACAGCATGGACCCCGCCAGCGAAGAGGCCGTGGGCCACCTGATCTGGGAAAATCGGGCGCGCCTGCGGGTTGTTGTCGGATCGCAGGGAGTGGAATACGCACTGGTGCGGCACTGGCAGCGCAGCGGCGGCATCGCCCCCGCCCCATCCGTGCGGGGAGCTGGCGCAGTCTCCCAAATCGCCGCCGTTTCCGGGTCCGTCTCACCCTCTACCGCGCAGCAACTGGCCTGGTCGGCGGCAAACGGCTTTGCCGTGATCGGTTTCGACACGGTCTCCGTGCTGGGGGACGCTTCCGAGCGGGAAGCCGAGATTGACAGCTGCATCGCCGCCGCCACGCAGGCCGCCGCGCAGGGGCACAGCCCTCTCGTCACCTCCGCCGAGGGGCCGGACGACCCGCGCGTGGCCGCTTTCCGCGCGGCCCTCGCGACATCTGAGCTGTCCTCCGAGACCGCAAACGCGCGCATCGGCCAAGCGCTTGGCCGTGTGCTGGATGGCGTGCTGCACGCAACGGGCATCCGACGCGCAGTTATCTCAGGCGGTGACACCTCGGGCCATGGGATGCGCGCCCTGGGGCTTGAGGCCCTTGAGGCCCTCGCCCCCACCATCCCCGGCGCAGCGTTGTGCATTGGCCACGGCGGCAGCGCCCACGACGGTTTGCAGATCGCGCTGAAGGGGGGCCAGATGGGCAGCGAAGATTTCTTCGGCTGGATTCGCGACGGCGGGGGGCCGCGTCAGGGGTCGGCCTGATCCTCCGGACTGCCGTGCGGCTCAAACGACACGCGAGACCGTTCGAGGTGCCGGCGCATTTCCTCGATGGCGCCCGCCACATCGTGTGACTCGATGTGATCGACGATCTTGGCGTGTTCTGCCAGCGTCACATCCTCGCTGCCCGAGCGGTGCAGCAGGCTGACGTGATATTCAAACAGCCAGCCCAGCATGGCGTCGGACACCGACAGGATGATCGGGTTGTTCGCCAGCTCTGCCAACTTGCGGTGAAATGCCATGTCCGTGGCGATAAAGGCCGTGGCGTCGCCCAGCATGGCGCGTTGCCGGTCGATCAGGGCGCGCAGGTCCGCCACGTCGGCTTCGGTAGCGGTCTCGGCAGCGACGCGCACCATGCCCAGCTCGAACATTTGCCGCGCATGTTTGAGGTGGTCGAGATTGGCCGGTGCGCTGTCCAGCAGCAACCGCGCCAGCTCGTCCGACTGGGTCAGCACGCTGCCTGCCGTCAATTCGTTCACGCGCGACCGCTCGCCATGGCTGATGGTGATCAGCCCGCTGTTGTGCAGCGACTGCATCGCCTCGCGCACCGCCGGGCGGCCCACACCAAAGCGTTCCATCAGCGCGCGCTCTGACGGCATGTAGTCGCCGGGCTTCAGCTCATGCGTGCGGATCATCTCGTGCAGGCGTTCCAGCACCTGCTCCGAGAGCTTGCGGCGGACGATCTTTTCGTGACCGGGCTTTGCGGAACTGTCCATGGCGCTGGCTCTCCTGAAGGTCCCGGACCTCTGTGGTGCGGGACTGGTCATCTTTGGTGACGAGTACCCTATGCCCCGTCAAGGCTCAATGCACAGGCGTCGCTCCCCTGCCGAGATCAGCGGGGCTGGCGGATGTCGTGGCCAAAGGGCATCAACCCATCTATCGGTCGGTCCGTCAGGTTGGCCCTCAGCAGAACACGGTCGGTTTCAAGGATGGCCTGCCCGCATGTCACCTCCGCCCGCACGATCCGCTGCCCGGCCATGGCCGACATGGCGCGCAGCACCGTCGGAAGCGGGCCGGGATTGCCCACCACGCCGCGCGGGCCATACAGCGATGCAGGCGTCCAGACCGCGATGTCGAAGGGCGCAAGCGCCGCCAGCAGCCCTACCGCATACGCCGCCCCAAAAGCGCCGCGATGGCGCGGGTCGTCATTGCTCATGCAGACGCGGCCGCCATCGGGATTGGGGATTGTGCGCGTGCCGTAGGGGTTCTGACGCATGGCGATGGTGGCAGGGCCGATGCGGTAAGGTCGGTCGCCGATAATCGCCCGCGCCGACCGCGCGATATGCGGCACCGCCTCCAACGTCTCCATAACCGACAGATCATCGGCGGCGTGAACGATCGGACACAACCCGTGGCTGATGAAATCGAGCATATCCACAGGGGGTCGCTTGCGGTTCAGCTCTGTGAACAGGCTCGCCATGCCCCCGCCGTGCGGTAGATCCGGAAAGGCCGTCTCGATGGCCGCGTGGACCTCCTCCAGTGGCGGACACGCCGGCCATTGTGATCCCGGCGGCGTCGACTGGCGGTCGACGGACGGGCAGCCAAAGACCGAGGCCGGGGCAAAGCCGCTCTGCGCCATGGCGCGTGCGTGACCGGACAGCTCCTCTGCCGGGGTCTGCAAGCCATCGAACCGCCCGATGAGTTCGAGGTCAAAGGCAACGCCCACCGCCGCAGCCTGCGCGGCGGCAAAGGCCCGCATCTGTCCGGCCACGTCGCCCAGCGTCGCATCCACGTGGCACAACAGCCGCTGCGGCTTCACCACTTTTAGATCGTCGGGCCATGCGGCAAGGCACTTCGCGTCCTGCGCCGTCAGCACCAGCGCCAATTCCGGCACATGGGCCGGCGTGAGGGGCCGCGCCACGGGGCGCGCTTTCGTCTTGCAGGCGGTCCAGCTGACCTCGACCGCCTGCTGCACTTCTTCCCCATCGGGCAATTCGTAGGGCCACGGCAGTGCCAGCGGCCGGTTGTAGGTCTTGAAGGACGCATCGCCCCACTGTCGTTGATCTTCCATCTCGAAGGTATCGCCAGACAGGGCACAGCGCACGCGCAGGCCGTTGGCCTCATGCTCCAGCGCCGCGATGTCCATGAAGGGCTGCCAAGGTTCGATCAGCTCGGGAAAGCGGCTCTCCTCGACGCGGCCATCCGCATGGGTGACGCGCGCGGGGCAGCCCGCGACGCCCTCGATCGGATGCAACACGGTGAATCCCGCACGGTTGGTTTCAAATGCGCCATGCGCCCTCCCCTCACCGGTGACCGTCACGCCATCCGCCTGCAGCGTCACGTGGACCGTCACATCCAGCCGCCCTGCGCCGTTGACGAAGCGCAGCGGCCAAGACAGATGCAGCGCATCCCCATCATGCCGCCGCTCCACCACGCCGACGTTCGCCACCAACGTGCCCCAGTCCCGGTCCCGCGCAAGAAACGCGATGGAGCGTATGACCTCCACGCCGCCGACGCGAAGATGGCGCAGCGCGCCCGCCTGCAGGGTCAATGCAACGTCACCATGTGTGACCGTTTCGATGGGCGCCGGCGGCTCTTCGGTGCCGTAAAGATCCCTCAAAGTTCTGACAGCGCGACGCTGCGCCTCTCCGCTGCCGACAGGTAGGCCGCCTCCACCAGGGCAAATGTGCGCAGGTTGTCCTGCCCGGATGTCTCCGGCGCTGCGCCGCTGCGCAGACAATCGACAAAGTGCTTCTGGATTAGCAACACGCTTTCCTGAATGTTGTGCCATGGCCGTTCGGCCCAGGGCAGAACCGGCGGAGCCACATCGCGCACCGCCTCTGTCGCCCCCTGCATCGTCAGCCGATACCCTGCATCCAGCCGCAACGTACCGCCAGTGCCGTCGATTTCGAGCAGTGTTTCGGGGAAGGTCTCAGGGCGGCGCTGCGTGGCATAGGAACAATCTACCACCGAGGTCACGCCCGACCCGTGCGACAGCAGCATGGTGGCCACGTCCTCGCCTTTGATCGCCGGGTTGATCCGCCGCGTGGTGGCGCTGATCCGGTCCACGTCGCCGAAAAGCGCGCGGGAAATGTCGAGGATATGAATGCCCAGATCTTCGATGATGAACCGCGTGCCTTCCGCGAGATACGGCTGGCCGGAGAACACATCATAGCCCGACCGGAACGACACCCGGCCAAAGAACGGGTCCCCGATGGCCCCGGCGCGGACCGCGTCGATGGCGGCGCGCACCGCCGATTGCCAGCGGAAATTCTCGTGCACCATCAGCGTCTTTCCGGTGGCGGCGACCGCCTCCACCATGGCCCGCGCATCGCCCATGTTCAGGGCAAAGGGCTTTTGACAAATGACATCCACCTGCGCCGCGGCGGCCATCTCCACCAGTGGGCGGTGCGATCCGACCGTTGTGGCGATGTCGACGAAGTCAAACCCGCCTTCCGCGAACATCTCTGCCGCGTCGGCGTGCCGGCGTGTGATGCCGAACTGCTCCCCTGCCTCCGTCAGGCGGGCCTCGTCCTGGTCACAGATGGCCACGATCTCGACGCCATCTATGTCGCGCCATGCGTGCAACTGGTTACGGGCAAAGAAACCGCAACCGATCAGGGCACCTCTCATCTCGATCCTCCCTTATTTGCCGACCGCGGCCTGCGCCTGCAGCGCGACCTTGGCCTGCACCTTTTGTTGTGCCTGGTCCAGCACCACGGCCGCGATGATGACAATCCCCTTGATCACGGTCTGCCAGAAGGCCGAGACCCCCATCATCACCAGCCCATCCGACAGCACCCCGATGACGAAGGCACCCACGATGGTGCCACCGATGCGTCCGCGCCCGCCGGACATGGACGTGCCCCCCAGGACCGCCGCCGCGATGGCGTTCAGCTCGAAGGTATCGCCGGTCGCCGGATGCGCTGCAACCAACTGCGAGGAGATGATGATCCCCACCAGCGCCGCGCAGAAGCCCGAGAACATGTAGACAAAGTACTTCACATGCGTGACTTTTACGCCGGACAAGCCCGCCGCGCGCTCGTTGCCGCCCACCGCGTAGATGAACCGCCCCAACGGCGTGCGCCGCGCGATGTAGGCGGCCAGCAGCCCCACGGCGATCAGCATCCAGATGGAAATCGGCACGGCGAGGAAATCACCCGACCCGATCATGCGGTAGCTGGCCGACCCATACTCTGGATTGCCGGTCAGGTTCGGAAAGGTCTCGCCCTCGCTCGACAGCATGGCCGCGCCGCGTGCGATATACAGCGTGCCCAGCGTCGCAATAAACGGCGCCACATTGAGCTTGGTGATCAAAAAGGCGTTCAGCGCCCCGATGGCGATGCCGACGCAGGCCACGAGAATGCAGATCTCAAGCGTGTTGAACTGGATCGACCAGCCCAAGCCAAAGTTCATCCCGTTGAGCAGCAGATAGCCCGCCACCATCCCGCACAGCCCGACGATGGAGCCGACCGACAGGTCGATGCCGCCTGAGACGATGACAAAGGTCATGCCGATGGCCAGGAAGGCGTTCAGCGCCACGTGTTTCGACATGATGACCATGTTCGCCGCCGACAGAAAGTTTGGCGCGAAGATCGAAAAGAACATGAACACAAGGATCAGCGCGATGAAGGTGCGCGCCTTCATTACCAGCAACAGCGTCGAGTTTGAACCGCCCATGGCGGAATTTGCAGTCATGTCGGTCATTTCACTTTCCCCTCTGCGCCGCGTGGCGCCGATGCCGTGACAAGCGCCGTTTCCGTGGCGGTCTGCTGGCTGAATTCTCCGGTGATGCGGCCTTCGGCCATAACGATGATGCGGTCCGACAGGCTCATGACTTCCTCCAGATCAGAGGTGACGAAAACGATGCCGAGACCATCTGCCGCCAGTTGACGCATGACGCGAAACACCTCGGCCTTGGCACCAATGTCGATGCCGCGAGACGGCTCGTCCATCAGCAGCACGCGCGGTCCCGTCATCAGCGCCTTGGAGATCACGACCTTCTGCTGGTTGCCCCCCGACAGTGCCGACACCTGATGTTCGGGCGAGGCGATCTTGATCACCATGCGCTTGACAAAATCCGCCACGCGGGTGCGTTCCGCGCCGAGATCCATGTCGATGCCGCCGCGCGTGATCGCGCCCAACGAGGATAGAGTCATGTTCTCGCGGATCGACAGGATCTGTACCAGACCGTCGTGCTTGCGGTCCTCGGGGATCAGCGCCAGCCCGTGCGAAATGCGATCTGACACGCTGGGTTTGCGCATCTTCCTGCCCGAGACATGGACCTCTCCGGCGGCATGCTGATGCCGCCCCATGATGCATTCCAGAAGCTCGGTGCGCCCGGCCCCCATCAACCCATAGATCCCAAGGATCTCGCCCTCGCGCAGTGAAAGCGACACACCGTCCACCACAAAACCGCCAGAACTGTCGGGCAGGCGAATGTTCTCGACCCGCAGCGCCTCCGCGCCGAAGGGATGTTCGATTTCCTTGGCAAAATCCTTGGAGCTGTCGCCGATCATGTTGCGCACTATCCAGGGAATATCGACCCCTTCCATCGACTGCGCGCCGGTGATGACGCCATCGCGCAGGACCGTGATGTAGTCACCCACGCGGATCAGCTCCTCCAGCCGGTGCGAGATGTAGACGATTCCGACGCCCTCGGCCTTCAGCTCGTCAATCACGCGGAACAGGATTTCCACCTCCGTGCTCGACAGGGCCGAGGTCGGCTCGTCGAGGATCAGGATACGAGCGTTGCGCGCAAGGCTCTTGGCAATCTCGACGATCTGTTGCTGCCCGACCTTCAGGTCACCCACCAGCGTGTCCGGGGCGATGTCATGTTCCAACCGCTGCATCAGCGCACGGGTTTCGGCATGTTGCGCCGCGCTGTTTATGTCGATGCGCCCGCGGGTCTTTTCATGCGCCATAAAGATGTTGTCCGCCACCGACAGGTTCGGGAACAGGTTCAGCTCCTGGAAGACGATGCCGATCCCGTGGCGCTCTGCATCGTCGGTCGACGACAGGTGCACCACCTCGCCGTCCATGCGCACCTCTCCCGAGGTCAGCTGCTCCACCCCGGAGATGACCTTCATCATCGTCGATTTGCCCGCGCCGTTCTCGCCCACCAGCACGTTCACCGCGCCCATGCGCAGGTCGAAATCCACATCCTTCAGCGCAACGGTGCCGGGGTACACCTTTGTCCCACCCCGGATGGACAGGCCCACGGGATGCGTCGTCTCTGCCGTCAGGTCCGAATGCGCGGTCATGGCGTGCCCATCGTCAACGCGGTCGGCACGATTTCCGGCGTGTCGGTGGCGTTGCGCAGGGTAAAGACGCCGGTAAAGCTGACGGTCTCGCCCACCACGTCGCCCTCGGGCTTGGTCAGTCCGCTTGCCGCCTGATCGTTCATCGCGCGGGCGAGCTTGGCAAACTCAATCTGGTCCCGGAAATCGGTGAACACGATAAAGGGCATGGCATCGCGCAACGCGGTGCCCCGGATCACGGGGCCAAGTTGCAAGGTCACATCCGCCGCGCCGTCGCCGTCCATGTCCACCTGCATCTTGGCGGCGCGACTGTCCAGCCGGGCTTCCGTCACCGTGCCACTGCCGGTCACTGCAAAATTCCACGGGTTGGCTTCACCATCGGGGCGCAGGCCGTAAGCGGCACCGGCGGCGCCCATCCCCTCTGCCAGTCGGTTGCGCAGGGTGTCGTAATCCACCGCGTTCTCGGCGATGACGGGCTGCACCTGGCTCTCCCAGGCCTCGGCGACATAGGCCGCCATGCGTGCCTCGTCGGTCTGGGGCACATTGGCCGTGTCAGCGGGATCGGGGTCGGGCACGATCTGACAAGCTGTCGCCGCCAGCGACAGGCAAACCGTGGCCACCATGGAAATGGGGCGCATGAGGGTATCCGTAAGTCAGAGTCGGGGCGGCGCAAGACCTCTCGCGCCGCCGGTCGTGATCCGCGGGCGGATCAGTTGGTGGCGGCATCCGCCAGTGCAAAGGTCTCGAGCCGGGCGGCATTCTCTTCGTTGATGAGAACGCAATCCATCAGCTGCTTTTCCGGCTGTCCGGTGGACCCGGTCTGCAGATACTGGTCCGCCTGCTCCACGGCCAGCTGAGCCTGACGATAGGCCGGCTGCAATACGGTCGCCTTGATTCCACCGTTCAGGATGGAATCGCGCACATCGTTCGATCCATCGAAGCCCACGACGATCACCTCGGTGCGCCCGGCGGCCTCCAGCGCGGCCCATGCCCCCATGGCCATGGTGTCGTTGCCACAGATCACGCCCTTGATGCCGGGATTAGCCTGAAGGATGGTCTCCATCTTGGCGTAGCCTTCGGTTTGGGACCAGTTGGCCGACTGCTGCGCGACCATTTCCAGATCCGGATACTGGTCGATGATGTCATGGTAGCCCGCCGAGCGGATGCCCGCATTGGTGTCCGCCTCGCGGCCCAGAAGCTCCACATACGGGCCCTCTTCGCCCATCAGCATGACGAACTCTTCGGCCCCGAGCTGCGCGCCCTGGTAGTTGTTGGACACGATCTGGCTGACGGCGATGCCGCTTTCCTTGATCTCACGGTCGATCAGGAAGGACGGAATACCCGCGTCCTTGGCCCGCTGCACCGGCGCGACGGTCGCATCGGCGCCTGCATTGTCAAGGATGATGGCCTGCGCACCGCGCGCGATGGCCGTGTCGAACATCTGCGATTGCTTGTTGGGGTCGTCATCATGCACCAGGACCAGCGTTTCATAGCCCAGCTCTTTTGCGCGCGCCTCTGCGCCCACGGCCTCTGCCTTGAAAAACGGGTTGTCGTGGCTCGGCGTGATGATCGCGATCAGCCCTTTTTCCTGTGCCTGCGCGGCACGGACAGTGGGCAGAACGGCGGTGATGGCCAGCCCGGATACGAATAGACGGCGTGTAATGCTCATGAATGTCTCCTCCACCGATCAGACGGCCCGGCACGGACCTTCCTCCCTGATCGCCTTCAGCCTGTTGGATGATTATCGCGTTGTCAACAGGTATGATGAGTATTACTGTTTGATCCAAGGAGGAGCCAGCCATGACCGACGAATTCATCCGCGTGACCTATCGCATCGAATGCCCCGGCAGCGTGGAGGCCATGGCCGCCAAGATCGCGTCGGATCAATCCACTGGCACCTTCACCGAACTGCCGGGCGAAACCGATGCCGTGCGCCGGCGCTGCGCCGCGCGGGTCGAAAGCGTCACTCCCCTGCCCCCGGCGCAGACACCCGGCTTCCCAAGCGACGCGCCCGGCCCGTTCAATCGCGGCGACGTTGTGATCGCCTACCCGCAGGAGGCGATCGGCACCGACATCGCCGCATTGATGACAGTCACCGTCGGCGGTGTCTACGCGGCGCGCGGGCTGACAGGCGTGCGGGTTATGGACTTCGACCTGCCCCAGGCCTGGGCCTGCCACCCTGGCCCGCAGTTCGGCATCGCCGGATCGCGTCGCCTGATGGGCGTAACCGAGGAGCCGATGATTGCCTCTATCATCAAGCCGTCGCTGGGACTGACGCCAGAGGACACCGCGCAAGTCGTGGCCGAGCTATGCGAGGCCGGGGTCGATTTCATCAAGGACGACGAAAAGATGATGAACCCCGGCTACGCCCCGCTGAGGGCGCGGGTGGATGCCATCATGCCGGTCATCGAAGCCCACGCACACAAAACCGGCAAGCGGGTGATCTATGCCTTCGGAATCTCTTCCGCCGATCCCGACCAGATGATGCAGGCGCATGACTATGTGGCTGATCGGGGCGGACAGGCCGCCGTTATAAACATCAATTCCATCGGGCCCGGCGGGATGAGCTTTCTGCGCAAACGGTCCCGCCTGTGTTTGCACGCGCATCGCAACGGGTGGGATATTCTGACGCGCCACCCGGCGCTGGGGTTGGAATTCCGTGCCTATCAGAAGCTCTGGCGGCTGATGGGTGTGGATCAGTTTCAGATCAACGGCATCGCCGCAAAGTACTGGGAACCCGACGAGAGTTTCGTGCGCAGCTTTCATGACGTGATGACGCCCATCTTCTCCGAGGCCGACCGCCCGCTGCCTGTGGTGTGCTCCGGCCAATGGGGCGGTCAGGCGGTGGAAACCTACCAGCGCACGGGTCAAACACTGGACCTGATGTATCTCGGCGGTGGCGGCATCCACGGGCACCCCATGGGAGCTGCCGCCGGGGTGCGCGCCATCCGCCAAGCCTGGCAAGCGGCGGCCGAGGGCGAGACGCTGGCTGACAAGGCCGCGCACAGCCCCGAGTTGCGCGCTGCGTTGGAAAAGTGGGGTTGAAGCCCTCGGCCCCAGATCCGCGTGCAGTTTTGACATGCGCCCCGATTTCGAAGCCGCATCGCCATCGCGCTGTTCAACATAGCGGCATTGGTTTGCTCAAAGACCTCGTTGTTCGGCTTTGACAAGTCATATTCCGCTGCTCTGCCTACTCTAAATGGCGCGGAGATTGGACTCGCTGCGGCCGTTGCGCTCAAAGGCCGCGCAGACGGTTGAACCAAGGCCCAACACGCCTTGATCTCGCCGAAGCGGAGAAGCGCCCTGCCCGATGCAATCATTTTTGCGGCGGGCGGAGCAGCGGTTGCAGTCCACGCACGACCGCTTCGATTCTCACCCAGTCGCGCTGAATGGCATCGCGGCGGGTTCCAGACCGACTGGCGTCTCAGCGGCTGTGCGAGCATGTCGAAGGCGCGTTACGCACCACGGTTGCTTTCGTGGCGGGTGGCAAAATCAGGGGCGTCTGACAGCTGCGTTGAAAGACGATTAGCAGCCGGAAGGGCGGGGATATTTCGCCGCCAAGCCCTCCAGCCCAGGCTGCCTTGGGTCTCGTCCGCCTGCATGCAAGTGCTTCGGGGAGATCGATTTTGGACTGAGAGGCCAAGGCGAACCCATCGAGCTGACTCTGGCGATACCAGCATAGGGAACGAAGCACTCGTCGATGGGACAGCTCGCAATGCATGCACCACCTAATTTGTCACTCCTTCGTGCCGATCACTCAAAAAGGGTTCAAAACTGACCCGGTTATCGGCGGCATACTACTCGCTATGAAGCTGAAAGCAGCCGACTGAACTATACTGCTTTACCCCTTTAATAAGGGGCGATCATCGTCTGACCGAGCCCGCTTGCAGTGTTTTCGCCATAACAGCTGGGTTGCGCGACAAAATCGCCGGGTCACCAGCAAACGAACCGTTGGCAAAAAAATCATTTTCGACATGAGCAAACTCACAACAAGATGCAGATCTCTCCGCTTTTGCAAAGGCTTGTGGCCGGCGGCCCTGTCACGGCCAAACCCTACGAGCGTGATCGTCCCGAACGCCTCGCAGGCTTGATAGACAGAGGCTGGAACATCTTGCGCAGGACGCTGCTGGTGGTTGAGAACACCAATCCGCGTGTTTTCGAAAGCCTGTATCGGCGCCCAAAACCCTGACCCGGATATACCCTGGTTGCCTCTCAGAAGGTACCGGGGCCTCGTGACGTTGTCGCTCTATTTTTGTGTCGAATTGCCTTGGAAAACAAAATCCGAAAGTAAATTTTTCATTCCTTCTTAACCGCCGGCACATACGCTGAGGCTTTTCGGGGATGATGCTCTGCATCGTAAAGGAAGCGCTTTCCGGCCCCGATCTGGGCAAGAGTGGCTTTCAAAGTGGTGCAAAAATCTTCTTCGACGATGGCAACCCAGACCTCTGTGCGTTCGACCATTTCGAGGTCGAGTTTGCCAAGGACGAAACCATTGGACCTTTGATAGTGCAGATAGATGACGACATCTTCACGCGGGACCCCGGCGGGTCAGAGGGGCATCGTGGCAAGATCGCAGCCGCCCTGAGTTTCACGTCGCGGTTTGACGCCATATGTTTGCGTCCTCAATCGCCACATGGAGGACAACTTCCTCGGTCAAGACGTCGCCCAAGGCATGCCGGAAACGATGCCCATGTTACCCGGATCGAACAAGGTAACCGACCCGGCGAAAGGCGCGTTTTTACAATATCAGCAAGGACAGCCAGCCGCATTGCACGTCGGTCTACACTGGCGATCTCCCCCTATGTGAACCCACTCACTTCTCCAAAGTATTAACTTGTATCTCGGGATCGAAATCATGACCAAGCACTTTCTCTTCACGTCAGAATCCGTGTCAGAAGGGCACCCGGACAAGATCTGTGATCAGATCTCCGACGCCATTCTGGACGCTTACCTGGCGCTCAATCCTCAGGCCCGCGTCGCCTGTGAAACACTGGCAACGACCAATCACATCACCATCGCAGGCGAGATCAAGGGGGCGGAACTCAGTGAGGCTGAAGTGGACGCCATTGTGCGAGGCGTGATCCGGGACATCGGCTACGAACAGGAGGGGTTCCATTGGCAAACGGTGGAAATCGTGAACCGGCTCCACAGTCAATCGGCGGACATTGCGCAGGGCGTCGATGCTAAAACAGGTGAGGAGGAAGGGGCCGGCGATCAGGGCATCATGTTTGGCTACGCGTGTTCGGAAACACCAGAGCTGATGCCGGCGCCGATTCTGTACGCGCACAAGATCCTTGAAACCCTGTCGCGCGATCGAAAGGCCGGTCTGCTTCCCGAACTCGGGCCTGATGCGAAGTCCCAAGTCACCTGCCGATATGAAAATGGCCGGGCAGTCGGCGTTGATACTGTGGTCGTCTCTACCCAGCACGGTGAGGGCGTGTCGCAGTCGGCCGTCGAAGAGATCGTGCGCCGCTATATCGTCGCCGCCCTGCCCGAAGACTGGGATCTGGAAAAAGCGCGCGTGCTGATCAACCCTACGGGACGTTTCGTGGTTGGGGGGCCGGATGGCGACACCGGCCTTACTGGACGCAAGATTATCGTGGACACATATGGCGGCGCGGCTCCGCACGGAGGCGGTGCGTTCTCCGGCAAAGATCCGACCAAAGTGGATCGGTCGGCCGCCTATGCAGCACGCTACCTGGCAAAAAACGTCGTTGCAGCGGGGCTTGCCGAACGCTGTCAAATCCAGCTTGCCTACGCCATTGGCGTGGCGGCGCCCGTGGCGCTTTATTGCGAGACATTTGGCACTGGCCTCGTGTCCGAAGCGGCGATCGCCAAAGCCCTGCGTGAATTGATGCACCTTACGCCGAGGGGTATTGCTTCACATCTGGGGTTGCGGCAACCGATCTACCGGGACACGGCCGCCTACGGGCACTTTGGACGCACCCCCACAAACACCGGCTTTAGCTGGGAACGTACCGATTTGGTGCACTCTCTCAGGGCGCGCTTCCCGACGCTCTTGGCTGCCGAATAGACCGGGCTCGACGTTGGTCAAGACAGGTGTGCGCCCTGAAGCGCGCGGCAGGTTTCTGACACCCTTGATCTGCTGGATCATTGCGCGTCCGGCCAGAAACTCCGTTTGACTGACGGCGGCAGCAAGCCCATTTGCCGCAAGTAGCCGGTCACCAGCCTGTGCGGGCGCCGTGTAAAACCGGCCCCGCCCGAGCTGCACGCCGGACATATCAACGTAACCAAACAGGTGTCAAAAGCTGATCGGCAGGTCTCAAGTGTGCCTTCGGTGTCTGGCTGCGCGGTGTGTCGAAATACTTAGATCGCGCCGTTTCAACAGCCTCGACCCAAATTCGGCCAACTGCTTATTCGGATGAAATGCTCCTACTAGAAGGTCTAGTAGGATACTGTCATCGTTAGGATTAGAATGCGTATTCAAGGCCGGAGGAAAGACGGCTTCAGCAATGGGTGAAAGCCTCGGTATATCGGGTGCAGAAGTCGTGATCCCGATGGACAGCCCCTGATATCGATTCTGGCAGATCTTTAGGAACTGGCAGACAAGCATCGACGTGGTTCTCTCGCCCTTCCATCTGACATAGCCAGCCTTTTCCGTGCTCGCCATCAGTGCCGGCTTTAGGAACAGAACCTTTCCGCACAGGCCAGCCCGCCGTTCTGTAAACGGTGATTACGGAGATAGTGCAGCTCGACGAGAAGCAGGTGTCGCAATTGCTCAAACGTTTGCAGAGCGACGAGCTGGTGACCATCGCGATCTATGATATGGATCGCCGTGAGAAGCGGATTGGCCTTGAAAAAGCTCGGAAGCGCCGTCCCGATGGTCCAAAAAGGCGACCATGAGTCGGGCGACTATTCCTATCGGTTGGGGTCGGGGGCCCGCCGCTGCGACCGGAGCGGCGTCGTGCCACAGGCAGGCTGTCTGAGGGGAGCTTAAGAGCATTTTGCAGCTTATCGATACGTTTTACAGGCGCACCAGCGGCGAGGAAAGACCGCGTGACTGTTCAAATTCCCTCGCCAGGCGTCGCGCTTTCTGTCAGTCCATGACGAATTCGCCGCCACTTTCCACCCAAAGTGCCACCGCCTGACTACAAAAACCGCAACGACACGCTCGATTTGCACATGCGGCCTTCGGATTGGCCATACCGCAGATATGACTGCATGCGGGAGTTCGATACCTAAGCGTGGCCTCGGGCGACCATCATGGCAAAGCCCATCACATTGCGATTTTCTTTTGCGGAGGCTCATATGCCCAAATCTCCGGCGCCAGAAACGGCGCGTGAATTCAACCCTGACGAGCGTGCCGCGCTGTACGACATAATAAACGCGCGACGGGATGTGCGGAACGAATTCCGCTCAGATCCGTTGGACGAGGCCGCTTTGCGGCGCGTGCTGGAGGCGGCACATGCGGCACCCTCGGTGGGCTTCATGCAGCCTTGGAATTTCATTCTGATCCGCGAGATGGCGCAACGCGAAAAGGTGCAAAAACTCTTTGCCGAGGCCAATGACGAGGCAGCCGAGATGTTCCCCGATGAACGTCGCGACGCCTATCGGGCGTTGAAACTCGAAGGCATCTGCAAGGCCCCTTTGAACATTGCCGTGACCTGCGACCGGACGCGCGGCGGCAAGGTGATACTGGGGCGCACGAACAACCCTGAAATGGACGTATATTCAACGGTTTGCGCCGTTCAAAACATGTGGCTCGCCGCCCGTGCGGAAGGCATTGGAATGGGTTGGGTCAGCATCTTTGACCACGAGGTGCTGAAGCAGATTCTGGGTATCCCGGAACATGTCGAGCTGGTGGCGTATCTCTGTCTGGGTTATGTTGACAAGCTGTTCGATCAGCCTGAACTGGCCGCACGCGGATGGCGTCAGCGCCTGCATCTGGACGACCTCATCATGCAGGAACATTGGACTGACTGACACCACCGATCGCGTCGACAGGTTGCAGGATCAACGAAAAAATCTCCGACACCCCGATTGACAAGCGCATCAGTTTCGAACCAATTGCACGTGTGTTGGTGCCTGTGAGAACAGGTGAAAAGGGAATGTGCGGCCCTCTACTCTGGAGGGTTAAGCACAGCCGCCCCCGCGACCGTGACCGGAAAGGTTGTCCAAAGCCACTGGCGAAAGCCGGGAAGGCAGGACCGCCGCCGGGCCTGAGGCCCGATATCCGCAAGCCGGGAGACCTGCCAACGCAAACCGAGTGTAACCGGACGGGGTGTTCCGGTGACGGAGTGCGCCCTGGCAACAGGACCCTTCCGCCATCTGACCCGCGTCCCATACAAAATGGGACCGAGGATATGACCACAGCTGGCTCAGTTCAGCCGCGCGCAGAGCTTCTGGTCTGCATCAAATGTCGATGCGGACAGGACCTACCTGCCGACGCGCGACGCCCCGGACAGATGTTGTTTGACGAGATCGCCAGCCGCCCCTGTCCCGAGGGCCTGACCGTCACGCCTGTCGAATGCCTTCAGAACTGTGACCATGGCTGCACCATCGCGCTGCGCGGAGGTGATGCCCGCTGGACCTATGTTTTTGGCCGCGTCGATCCAGAGGTGCATCCGGACATGATCCTCGACGGTGCCGCGCAATATCACGAAAGCGCTGAAGGCATCATCCCGTGGCGGCAACGCCCGGAACATTTCAAACGCAACTGCATCGCCCGTATCCCCCCTGTTTCCATGCCCGAGGACGCCTGACATGACCGAACTTTCAAAGCTGCCTGTCACCGTGATCACGGGATTTCTGGGGTCTGGCAAAACGACCCTGATTTCCCACCTGCTGCAAAACCCCGGCGGGCGCCGGCTGGCTGTCGTTGTCAACGAATTCGGCGATGTGGGTGTGGATGGCGAGATCCTCAAGGGCTGCGCCCTGCCCGACTGTCCGGCGGAAAACATCATGGAGCTGGCAAACGGTTGCATTTGCTGCACCGTCGCGGATGACTTCATCCCCACGATCGAGGCACTGATGGCACTGGAGCCGCGTCCCGATCATATTCTCATCGAGACATCCGGCCTCGCCCTGCCGAAACCGCTGCTGAAGGCCTTTGACTGGCCAGACATCCGGTCGCGTATCACTGTGGACGGGGTAATCGCGCTCGCCGATGCAGAGGCAGTGGCCGCCGGGCGATTTGCTCCGAATGTTGCAGCGGTCGACGCGCAGCGCCTGGCAGATGACAGCCTCGATCACGACACCCCTCTGTCGGAAGTTTTCGCGGATCAGATCGCCTGCGCGGACATCATCTTGTTGACCAAGCCCGACCTTGCCGGGCCTGATGGTGTGGCAAAGGCAATGGCCCGGATCGCGCAGGACGCGCCGCGCGCGCTGCCAGTGGTCGAGGTCGCCGAAGGCGCCGTGGACCCGCGCGTGATCCTTGGTCTTGGTGCTGCGGCAGAGGATGACATTGCTGCGCGCCCGTCTCATCACGACGACCATGACGACCACGAGCATGACGATTTCGAGTCGATCGTTGTGGACATCCCCGAACTGGCGGACCCGGCGCAGCTTGTGAACGCCATCGAAGGACTTGCGCGGGATCACAACATCCTGCGGGTGAAGGGATACGCCTCCGTGGCGGGCAAGCCGATGCGCCTTCTGGTGCAGGCTGTAGGCGGTCGCGTGCGGCACCAGTTTGATCGCGCCTGGCGAAAGGATGAGCCGCGACAGGGCAGGCTTGTCGTGATTGCCGAACATGACAACATCGACGCGCAGGTCATTGGCGCGGCCCTGATCCCTGCTCCACAACTCGCTCAGTAGCGCACTCTCATGCACGTCGTTTTCCGCGAAAGTCACGGTCTGGAAGAGACCGCCACACCGACCGATATGGGCCAAAGCCCTGCGGATCTGGTGGTGCTGTCCTTTTCAGACAGTGATCTCGGGGCATTTGCCGCCGGATGGCGACGCGGCGGCGGTCCTGAGGGACGGCTGCCCAGCCTGCGGCTTGCCAACCTGTCTGCCCTGCGGCATCCGCTGTCGGTCGACACTTACGTGGACAATACTCTTGCCGGGGCCAAGGGTGTCCTGATCCGTCTGATCGGCGGATTGCCCTACTGGGAGTACGGCGTCCAACAGGTGCTGCGTCTTGCGAAAGAGAAGGGCATCGCAGTCGCCGTGCTGCCGGCGGATGGACGCGCCGATGAGCGGCTGGATCGTGTCTCGACCCTCCCCGTCTCGACGCTGCGACGGCTGAAGGATCTGTGCGACGCTGGCGGCGAAGTTGCCGCCCAGGCTGCGCTGGCGCAGATGGCGCTTGCGGCCGGGTTCTATGCCAGCCCTGTGCGTGGCAGCAAATCCATGCCGCAAGTCGGCGCGTGGACCCCGGAGAACGGCGTCGTTTGTCCCTTGGCCGACATGCCGGTATCGGACGCGCCGCGCATCCTTGTCGTGTTTTATCGCTCATACCTCGTGGCGGCAGATCTTGCGCCCATCGCGGCCCTTTTCAACAGCTTCCGCGCCAAGGGCCATCACGTTCGTGCGCTGTTTGCGCCCTCGCTCAAGGCCCCGGAGGCGAGCGGCTGGCTGGCGCGTCAGGTTCGCGCTTATGAGCCGAGCGCCATCGTCAATGCCACCGCGTTCAGCGGCAAGGGCGCGTCCGGGGCGTCGCCGCTCGATGCAGGCGAGGTGCCGGTGTTTCAGGTGACGCTGGCCACATCGACGCGAACGGCCTGGGCCGAGTCCGATCGCGGCCTGTCCCCCGCCGATCTGGCGATGCATGTGGTGTTGCCCGAAGTGGACGGGCGGCTGACCGGAGGCGTTATCTCCTTCAAGGAGCCGGGCGAGCGCGACGCCGATCTGCAATTCTCCCGACATACACACGAGGCCGACACGGACCGCATCGAGGCCGCCGTCGCGCGGATCTCCAGCTGGGTGGCGTTGCGCGCGCAACCCGTGCACGAACGCCGTGTCGCGCTTTTGCTGTCTACTTATCCCGGCAAAGACTGGAATATGGGCCATGCGGTCGGACTGGATGCTCTCGCCTCGGCCCAATCGATCCTGGAAGACCTCAACACCGCAGGGTACGATCTGCCGAATGCGGTCGCCGGACTGGAAAAACAGCTTCAGCATCAAGCGTTTGCCGTGCCTGTTGCGGACTACAACGCCGACCTTCAGCGTTTGCCGAAATGTCTTCAGGCCCGTTTGGCAGCCGACTGGGGCGTGCCAGAAGACGACGCAAACGTCCGCGATGGCGCCTTTCATTTCGCAGGGCTGAGACTGGGAAAGTCCGTGGTCGCGCTGCAACCGGAGCGCGGAACGCCCACACGGCGCGATGACGACTATCACGATCTGTCCCGCACCCCGCGCCACGCCTACGTCGCATTCTACCTTTGGCTGCAACGCGCGGCGGACGCTTTGGTTCATATCGGTGCACATGGCACGTTGGAATGGTTGCCCGGCAAATCAGCGGCCCTGTCCGGAACCTGCTGGCCGGAGCTCCTGACCGGCGCTTTGCCCGTCCTCTACCCTTTCATCGTCAACGATCCCGGCGAAGCGGCACAGGCCAAGCGTCGCATCGGCGCGCTCACTCTGGGCCATGTGCCGCCACCCCTGAGGCAAAGTGAGACCCCGGACCGGCTGATCCGCCTTGAAAGCCTGCTGGATGAGTTTTCCACCGCCGATGGGCTTGATCCCCAACGACGGGATCGGCTTCAGGACGATATTCGTACAGAAGCCCGCATGATTGGCGTAGAACAGGATCTGGGCCTTGATGGCGCGTCCTGCGCGGCAGAGGCGATCACCCGCATTGATCGGTTCGTCTGCGATATCAAGGAAAGCCAGTTCGGCGATGGGCTGCATACCTGGGGCCGTGCATCCTGTGACGCCCACGCTGCCAGCGCTACAGCAGAACGCGCCGCCCTGTTGGACGCGTTGGACGGCAGGCGCATCGCGCCCGGGCCATCCGGGTCCCCCTATCGCGGGCGGACCGATGTCCTGCCCACCGGGCGCAATCTGTTCACCACCGATCCGCGCGCGGTTCCGACGCGCGCCGCCTATGCCCAAGGCGTCAAGCTGGGCGAAGAGTTGATGCGGCGGCACCTTCAGGACGAGGGCGATTGGCCGCGAGGGCTGGTGGTCGATCTTTGGGGGTCCGCCACCATGCGCACCGCCGGAGAAGAGTTCGCCATGGCGCTGTCCCTGCTGGGGGTGCGCCCGGTCTGGGACGCGGGGTCGGAGCGTGTCTCCGGCATCGAAGTCCTGCCCATCGCGGAGCTCGACCGACCGCGCATCGACGTGACCCTTCGGGTGTCCGGTCTGTTCAGGGATGTCTTTCCCACGTTGTCTGCCTTGTTCGCGCAGGCCATTCGGGCGCTGTCTGCGCGCGACGAGGCGTCGGACTGGAACCCCTATGCAGGAGCGGTCCAGACCGCGCGGGTTTACGGACCTCGGCCGGGACACTTCGGTTTGGGGTTGGGGGCTACACTCGACAGCTTTGCGCCCGATGCTCGCGCGCAGGCAGGTCAGGCTTGGCTTGATGCATCGGCATGGGCGCTGGACGGCGAAACGGCCACACGGGATATGGAAGGGTTGCAGGCGCGGGTGGCACAAGCTGACAGCTTTGTTCACCTGCAGGATTTGCCGGAAACCGATCTTTTGCTTGCGGCGGATTATGCGGCACATGAGGCGGGCTTTGCCGCCGCTCAATCCGTGGCAGGCGGGAAGGCCAAGCTGTATCACCTGGACAACACCGCGCCGGATACACCACGTGCGCGGCTGCTGCCCGAGGAAGTCGCTCGCGTGGTCCGCGCCCGGGCCGCCAACCCGGATTGGATGGCAGGGATGCGGGCGCATGGGTTTCGGGGCGCCGCCGAAATCGCCGCGACCCTCGATCATATGGCCAAGTTTGCGCAACTCGCCGGGGCAGTCGGTCCACATCTCTTTGATGCCTATCACGACGCCACCTTGGGCGATCCGGAAACAGACGCCTTTCTGGCGCATAGCAACCCGCAGGCCCACACAGCCATGCAGGCCACGTTCCGCGCCTTGCTTGATGCGGGGCTCTGGCAGACCCGGCGCAATTCCGTCCTGGCCAAGGTGCAGGAGGCAGGCGCATGACGGCAGAGGTCAAAGGCTGGTGCCCCGGCGCACACCGTCCGATGGCCTCCGGCGATGGGCTGGTGGTGCGTGTGCGCCCGTTCCGGGCTTGCCTGACAGATCAACAAGCGCTGGCGCTTTGTGCACTGGCAGAGGAATTTGGCAACAGCATGCTCGACCTGACCAGCCGGGCGAACGTGCAAATCCGAGGCGTCGCGGCTGACAGGCATCAGGACTTGCTCCGCGCGTTGTGGGACATCGACCTGCTTGACGCGGACCCGCAGACAGAGGGCCGTCGGAATATCCTGATGCCGCCGGACTGGGTCAGCGGTGATCAGACGTATCGGCTGCATGACGCCTTGGCGAAGGCCATTCCCGACTTTCCGGATCTGCCGGAAAAGATGGGATATGCGGTGGACACCGGGCGAACCGCCTGCCTCAGCGATGCTTCCGCCGATCTGCGCTTCGAGCGCGATGGTGATGGGCATTTGATGTTGCGACTGGACGGAGCCGCAAAAGGATGGCGGATCGACGAAAGAAACGCCATGTCCGCCGTGAAGGACGCGCTGCTGTGGTTCAACGCCACCGGGGGCAAGTCGGCCGGACGCATGGCGCGTCATCTGCGGCATGTCTGCCTTCCGGACAAATGGCAATCCTGCACGCCGCGTGCCGTTACCAAACCGCTGGTGCCGAGGCGCGACAATGACGCAACAACCCTCGGCGTGCCATTCGGCAACATTCCTGCGCGGGATCTGGTCCAGCTGATACAGGCGGCGCGTCTGACCGAACTGCGCCTGCTGCCGCATCGTCTGATCCGGGTCGCTACAAAGGTTCCCGACATTGCCCCCTTCATCACCGCCCCGGACCACCCGTTGCTTCGGATACATGCCTGTCCGGGCGCGCCGTTTTGTCCTCAGGCCACTGTCGAAACACGCGACTTGGCCATGCGTCTGGCGGGCAGCGTGGAGGGCACCCTTCATGTGTCCGGCTGTGCCAAGGGATGCGCACGACCAGGAAAAGCCGACGTCACGCTGACCGGCAGGTCGGGGCGGTTCGACCTGATCCGTGATGGCAGCCCCTGGGATCCACCCGCCGCCGCCGGCCTCTTACCGCACGACCTACCTGATCTGATCGGAACCGCCTGAATGCCCTATGATTATGAAAAAGACGGCGCGGCCATCTATGCCGAAAGCTTTGCCACCATTCGGTCAGAGGCCGACCTCGCCCACTTTGACGCGGAGGAGGAACCCATCGCCGTCCGCATGATCCACGCCGCCGGCATGGTGGGGCTGGAACGCCACATCCGGTTTTCCAAAGGCTTCGCCACAACCGCACGCGCCGCTTTGGCCAAAGGTGCGCCGATCCTGTGCGATGCGCGCATGGTGTCCGAAGGTGTGACCCGAACCCGCCTGCCCGCCGGAAACGAGGTGCTGTGTACCCTGCACGCCGAAGGCATCCATGACAGCGCGCGCGCCATGGGCAACACCCGCTCTGCCGCTGCTTTGGAGCTGTGGCGCCCCCATCTGGAGGGCGCGCTGGTGGCCATCGGCAATGCGCCTACGGCGCTTTTCCATCTGCTCAACATGCTGGAAGATTCGGCATGTCCGCGTCCGGCGGCCATCATCGGCTGCCCGGTTGGCTTTGTCGGCGCACGCGAAAGCAAGGATGCGTTGTGGGCCGATCAACCCGTGCCCTGCTGTATCGTCGAAGGCCGTCTGGGCGGCAGCGCCATCACCGTTGCGGCGGTCAACGCCATCGCAAGTCGCGCAGAATGAACGTTCAGATGATCCAGAAAGGTACGATCTGGGGTGTCGGCCTTGGCCCCGGTGATCCTGACCTGATGTCGGTGCGCGCCGATCGCCTGCTGCGCAATGCCAGCCACGTGGCCTATTTCCGCAAAGCGGGACGCAGCGGACAGGCGCGGCGCATTCTTGACGGGATGCTGCGCCCGGACGTTACTGAAATCGCGATGGAATATCCGGTGACAACCGAAATTCCGCTGAGCGATCCGCGCTACAATGCGCTGCTGTCGGCGTTCTACGAAGACAGTGCCGCCCACCTGCGCAGCCTGTCTGATGCCGGCCAGGAGGTCGTTGTGGTCAGTGAAGGCGACCCGTTTTTCTACGGCTCCTTCATGCACCTGTACACACGTTTGAAGGACGATTGCCCCGTGCATGTCGTTCCCGCAATCACCGGGATGAGCGCGGCCTGGACCGCGACCGGGCTGCCGATCACATGGGGCGACGATGTGCTCACCGTGCTGATGGGCACGCTGCCGCACGATGCGCTGGTGGCGCAGATGGCGGCGTCTGATGCGCTGGTCATCATGAAGATCGGTCGCAACATCGAAAAGGTGCGCGAGGCCTTGCGCGCGGCGGGTCGCTATGATGCCGCGTGGCTGATCGAACATGCCGCCATGCCCGATCAATCCGTGCAAAAGCTCTCGGAGGCCGGGGATCGCGTCACGCCATATTTTTCGATCATTGTCGTGCATGGCAACGGGAGGCGCCCGTGACCGGCTCCCTGACCATAGCGGGCCTTGGCCCCGGCGCGGACACTCTGGTCACGCACGAGGTCGAAGCGGCCCTCGCGGACGCGACCGATTTGGTTGGCTACATTCCTTATGTCGCACGGGTGGCCGAACGTCCGGGGCTGACCCTGCATCCCTCCGACAATCGGGTCGAGCTCGACCGGGCCCGACATGCGCTGGAGATGGCCGTCGCAGGGCGCAAGGTGGTCGTTGTCTCCTCCGGTGATCCGGGGGTGTTTGCCATGGCATCGGCTGTTTTCGAAGCTGTCGAAGACGGACCGGAGGATTGGTGTGACCTCGATATTCGCGTTCTGCCCGGCATCACGGCCATGCTCGCGGCCGCCGCCCGTGCAGGCGCTCCCCTGGGTCATGACTTTTGCGCCATCAACCTGTCGGACAATCTGAAACCCTGGGCTTTGATCGAAAAGCGGTTGCGTCTGGCGGTCGAAGCGGATTTTGCCATGGCGTTTTACAACCCGCGGTCCAAATCCCGACCCGAAGGCTTCGCGAAGACGCTCAAGGTGCTGCAAGAGAGCTGCGGTGACGCGCGTCCGGTCATCTTTGCGCGGGCTGTTTCGACCCCTGAGGAAGAGATCCGCGTGGTTCCCCTGACCCAGTGCCAGCCCGAGATGGCCGACATGCGCACGGTGGTGATCGTCGGTGCCTCCAACACGCGCGTCATCGCGCGGGAGGGCCGCGCCTCTATCGTTTACACGCCCAGATCGGTGCCCGCATGATCGAGCCAGTGCATCACGGCCTCAATGGAATGCGCTTCGGCCCGTTGTGGAATGGCGGGACGGTCGATCATCAGCACCGGCAGCCCGAGGTCTCGGGCGGCGATAAGCTTTGCCTGTGCACCGGTGCCGCCTGCATTTTTGGACACGACAAGCGCGATGTCGTGCTTTTGCAACAAGGCGCGGTCGTTTTCCACGGTGAACGGCCCCCTGTCGACGATAACCTGAGCATCGGGAAAGCCCAGCGGTCCATCCGGGGCATCCACCAGACGCAACACGTAGCTGTGCTGCGGATTGGCGGCAAAGGCGGGCAAATGCATACGCCCGACCGCCAACATCACACGCTGCGCCGGTCCGTCCAAAGCGGCAACCGCCGCATCTATACTGGCCACATGGGTCCAGTGATCATCCGCTTGCGCCCGCCACGGCGCCCGCGTCAGGGCTATCAACGGCACGCCGGTCAAGGCTGCGGCCTCAATGGCATTCACGCTCATCTGCGCGGCAAAGGGATGGGTGGCATCGACGATATGCGTGATGCTGGCCTCTCGCAGGTATCGCGCCAGACCATCGGCACCGCCGAAACCGCCGACGCGCATGGGCAGCTCTTGCGGCGCAGGCCGCTCCACCCGGCCCGCCATGGACACGGTGCCCTGCAGACCGGCTGCAGCCACGGCCTTGCACAGCTGTCGCGCTTCGGTTGTGCCACCAAGGATCAGAAGGTTCGGGCGCATGTCTAAGGCTCCTTGGCTGACAATCATAGGTTTGGGCGAAGATGGCCCAGCGGGCCTGTGCAACGCAAGCCGGGATGCGCTGGCACAGGCAGCCTGCGTCATGGCCCCGGCGCGACACTTGTCCCTGATCCCGGACGGGGCCGAACAGATTGAATGGCCTGTGCCCTTTGCCCAAGGCGTCGACCTGTTGATGGCGCGGCGCGGACAGCCGACGGTGATGCTGGCCTCTGGCGATCCGTTCTGGTTCGGGGCCGGAACCACCGTGACCCGACATCTGGCGCGCGACGAATGGCGAGCCTTTCCGGGACACTCGACCTTTTCGCTGGCGGCGGCTCATCTGGGCTGGCCATTGGAGGCGACGGTCTGCCTTGGCCTGCATGCAAAACCGCTCTCACGACTGCGGCCGCACCTTGCTCCGTCGCAGCGCATCATCGTCACGCTGCGCGACGGCGACGCGGTTGTCGAACTCGGCACCTATCTGGAGCAAACGGGCTTTGGCGCCTCGCATTGCGTGGTCATGGAGGCACTCGGAGGTCCCCGGGAACGGGTCACTGAACTGCCAGCAGCGGACCTGTCTGATGGCGTTGCCAGCCATCCTGTCTGCGTCGCCATAGAGGTGCGCGGCGAGGGGCGTCCGCTCCCCCGCGTCAGTGGCCTTGCGGATGACTGGTTCGCACATGATGGCCAGATCACGAAACGGCCGATCCGCGCCATGACCCTTTCGGCCCTCGCACCACGCCCTTTTGAACATCTTTGGGACATCGGCGGCGGGTGCGGTTCCATCGCGATCGAGTGGCTGCTTGCCTGTCCATCACTGAGCGCCACAACCATCGAGCCACGCGCCGATCGCGTGGGCCGTATCTCCGCCAACGCAGCGCAGCTTGGGGTGGATCGTCTGCGCGTGGTCCATGGCGCGGCCCCGGCTGCCCTGGAGAACATGACGCCGCCGGATGCGGTGTTCGTCGGTGGCGGCCTGTCGCCGGAACTGATCCACAGCCTTGAGGCCCTGCCCGCCGGCACGCGGCTGGTCGTCAATGCGGTGACGCTGGAAAGCGAGGCTTTGCTGGTTCAAACCTGCAACCGTCTTGGGGGGGAGCTGATGCGGATGGAGATCGCCAATGTGGTGCCCATCGGCCCAAAGCAAGGTTGGCGCGCGTCCTTCCCGATCACTCAATGGAGCCACACGCTATGATCGTCGCTGGTTTCGGTTTCTCTACGCGCGCTCGAATTGACAGCCTGAGGGATGCCTTCAACGCGGCCTGTGCCGCCGTGGATCATCCCCCCCAGATGCTTGCCACCGCTGCCGACAAGGCCGCCAGCCTTGCGCCGTTGGCGGATGAACTGGGTCTGCCGCTGGTCTCGGTGACGGCGGCAGATCTCGTAGCGCAACCCACTTTCACGCAGTCTTTGCGCGTTGCGGCAGAACGCGGCACCGGTTCCGTGGCCGAAGCCGCCGCTCTGACCGCCGCCGGGCCGGGCGCGCGATTGCTGGCGCCGCGCCTGCACGCCGCTGACCGCCTTGCAAGCTGCGCCCTGGCCGAAGGAGCCCCTTTATGACCGTTCATTTCATCGGCGCTGGCCCCGGCGCGCCGGACCTCTTGACGTTGCGTGGGCGCGACATCATCGCAAGCTGCCCGGTGTGTCTGTACGCAGGTTCCTTGGTGCCCGCCGAGATCTTGGCGCACTGCCCGGCGGATGCCCGCATCGTCAACACAGCGCCACTGGACCTCGACCAGATCATGGCTGAGATCGGCAAGGCCCATGCCGCAGGGCAAGATGTGGCCCGTCTACATTCCGGGGATCTCTCTGTGTGGTCGGCCATGGGCGAGCAAATGCGCCGTCTGAAGGCGATGAGCATCCCGGTGTCTGTCACGCCCGGCGTGCCAGCCTTTGCCGCTGCGGCTGCGGCACTGGGGGCGGAGCTGACGCTGCCCGGTCTTGCGCAATCTGTGGTGCTGACCCGAACCTCCGGCCGTGCCAGCGCTATGCCAGAGGGCGAGACCTTGACCAACTTTGCGACCACCGGCGCGACGCTTGCGATCCATCTGTCGATCCAGAACCTCGACCGCGTGGTAACGGAGCTAAGCCCTGCCTACGGGCCCGATTGCCCCGTTGCCGTGGTCTATCGCGCCAGTTGGCCGGATCAGGTCATCCTGCGCGGCCAGTTGTCTACGATAGCAGCGCAAGTGACCGGGGACATCCAGCGCACCGCGTTGATCCTTGTGGGCCCTGCTCTCGCTGGCGAGGGGTTCGACGAAAGCTGCCTATATGCCGTGGACTATGATCGGCGCTATCGCCCGCAAAGCAGCGACAGCCCTTGGGCCAGCTGGACCGAAGAGACCGAGGCCAACGCATGAAGGGGCTGCTGATCTCTGCGCCGTCTTCGGGCACAGGCAAGACGACAGTGATGTTGGGGCTGTTGCGCGCGCTGAGCGATGATGGCCTCCGCGTCCAACCGTTCAAGTCCGGGCCGGATTATATCGACCCGGCGTTTCACAAGGCGGCCTGTGGTCGCGCGAGCTTCAACCTCGATGGTTGGGCGATGGGGGCAGACCTTTGGCAATCCATCGCGGCGCGTGGGCGGGACGCCGACATCTGCATCGCCGAAGGGTCGATGGGGTTGTTCGACGGTGTCGCCACGCGTGGTCAACAAGGCTTCGGAAGCAGTGCGGAAACCGCTCAGGCCATGGGCTGGCCTGTCGTTCTGGTGCTGGATGTGAGCGGGCAGGCGCAATCGGCAGCCGCCACCGCGCTCGGGTTTCGCAGCTACCTGCCCGATCTGCCCTATGCCGGGGTGATCCTGAACCGCGTGGCCTCGCCGCGCCACGAAAGGCTGGCGCGCCTGGGGATGGAGCGCGCAGGCCTCCCGGTGCTTGGCGTTCTGCCCCGGCGGGGGGATCTGTTGCTGCCCGAGCGGCATCTGGGATTGATACAAGCCGTCGAGCATCCCGATCTTGACGCGGCAATCGCAGACTACGCCGCCTTTGTACGGGAACACCTCGACCTCGATCTGATCCGCGATGCCGCGGAAGGGCATGATCTGCCGTATCGCGAGAAAATGCCCCATCGCCCACCGGCCCAACGCATCGCGCTGGCCCAGGACGCCGCGTTTTCCTTCACCTATCCGCATATCCTCGAAGGCTGGCGGGACGCCGGGGCGGAGGTCCTTCCGTTCTCTCCGCTGAACGACGAAGCGCCGGACAGGACGGCCGATCTTGCATGGCTGCCCGGTGGCTACCCGGAGCTGCACGCCGGAACACTTGCCGCTGCCGAGACCTTTCGCGACGGGCTGCGCCGATTTGCCGAAACGCGCCCCGTTCATGGCGAATGCGGTGGCTACATGGCGTTAGGAGAAGCACTGATCGACGCCTCCGGCACCCGGCACCGTATGGCCGGGCTTCTGGGTCTCGTCACCAGCTACGAGAAACGCAAATTTCATCTGGGGTATCGCCGCGCGGTCCTGCAAGCCTCCCTGCCCGGTTTTGCCGCCGGCGCCGCGTTGCGTGGGCATGAGTTCCACTATTCCAGCATCATCGAGCAACCTGACGCCGCGCTGGCCGAGGTCCGCGACGCGGACGGGACGCTTGTCCCGGAAACCGGGTCATGGCGCGGCCATGTATCCGGCACCTTTTTTCACCTCGTCGCGCAGGAGGAACCGGCATGACCGGCTTCGTCAGTTTCGTCAGTTCAGGCCCCGGCGATCCGGAGCTTTTGACGCTCAAGGCAGTGAACCGTCTCGGGCGGGCGGATGCGGTCTTGTTCGACGACCTGTCCTCGGGTCCGATCCTCAGCCATGCGCGGGCGGGGGCCGATCTGGTGGGCGTCGGCAAACGGGCAGGACGCCCCTCGCCCCGTCAGGACCATGTCAGCCGCCTACTGGTGGAATATGCACAGCTGGATCAACGGGTGGTGCGGTTGAAATCCGGGGACAGTGGCATCTTTGGTCGGCTCGAAGAGGAAATCACCGCGCTGAAGGCCGCCGGCATCGGTTACGAGATCATTCCCGGTGTGCCATCGGCCTGTGCCGCCGCCGCCGCAGCTGGCATCCCGCTGACCCGGCGGCTGACGGCACGTCGCGTGCAGTTTGTCACGGGCCACGATGTGTCCGGCCAACTGCCGGAAGACATGAACCTGAGCGCGCTGGCGGACCCGACGGCCTCGACCGTCTTGTTCATGGCCAAACGGACTTTCCCGAAACTGCTCGCCATGCTCAGCGACGCTGGGCTGCCGGGCGATACACCTGCGATCCTCGCAGAGGCGATCAGCACGCCCGAGCAGACCATCCAACGCCACACTGTCACGTCCCTGTCAGAGGCGCTCGAAAATTGGCTTTCCGACAAACCCGCCCTGATCCTTTACGGACCACTGGCAGAGACATGAAACGAGAACCACGAAAGGAGACCGACATACCGACCGCCACGTACGGTGTCACGACCCGTGACGAATAGGGAACCGGGTGAAACACCTGGACTGCCCCCGCAACTGTAAGCGGTGAGCGTGAAGGACTGCCACTGGCCCATTGGCTGGGAAGGCCCCGAACGCCGCGACCCGCAAGTCAGGAGACCTGCCGTACTCATCACCCCCCGCCAGTCCGGCGGGTATCCCCGCTGCCGGAGGGGCAGCACCATATATGAGGGACTAGACCATGCATATTGAACCCGGCGTCGTGGACGGCGCCAAAATGGCATTTGCCTACGCAACAGCGGCAGGCGCGGCAGGTTACACGGCCAAACTGGTGCGCGATGAACTGCGCTCAAGCAACGTTGTTTCACTGGCCACCCGCACCGTTTTGGCGGCTGTTGGAACCTTCGTCTTTTTTGAAATCATGCCGCATTTCGCGGTCGGCGTGTCAGAGGTGCATTTCATCCTCGGGACCACGCTGTTGCTGCTTCTCGGCGCGGCCCCGGCGGCGCTTGGCCTCGCGCTCGGCCTGCTGGTACAGGGGATGTTCTTTGCCCCGACCGACATGCCGATGTATTTCGTCAATGTCACGACCCTGCTGGTGCCGCTCTTTGCGATCACCGAATTGGCGCGTCGGATCATTCCACGACAGACGGCTTACGTCGACCTCGGGTACGGCGAAGTGCTCAAACTCTCCGCCCTTTATCAGGGGGGTGTCGTGGCCTGGGTCGCGTTCTGGGCAATCTACGGCCAAGGCATCGGTGCCGAAAACCTGAGCTCAGTGCTCAGCTTCGGCGCAGCCTATATGCTTGTCGTCATCGTCGAGCCGGTGGCCGACCTTGCCGTATTGGCCGTGGCAAAAGCACTGCGCAATAAGAACACGTCCGGCATTTTCACGGATCGGTTGTTTAACGCGGCCTGACCCCAACATTCCCCTCCGGGCCGCACAATCGGCGGTCCGGAGTTTTTGTGATCGAAAGACGACCATGATACGCGCACCCAAAGACATCTGGCTGATCGGCATCGGCACCGGCAGCCTGTCGCATATCACGCTGGAGGGGGTGGCCGCCTTGCGGGATGCCGCCCTCATCCTTGTGCCCCGCAAGGGTGCTGGCAAGGACGATCTGGCAGAGGTGCGTCATCAAATCATCGCGGCCAGCGAAACCCGGGCCAAAGTGGTGCATTTCGACTATCCCGAACGCGATCCCGCTTTGCCTTATCAGGAGCGTGTCGCGCTCTGGCATGACGAGATCGCAAACCGCTGGGCGGCTGCGCTGGATACGGCCCAGGTCGATGGCCCCGTGGCGCTTTTGGTCTGGGGGGACCCGTCTCTGTATGACAGCACGTTGCGTATTGCCGCGCGGCTGACACCCGAACCCAAGGTGCGCGTGATCCCCGGCATCACTGCGATACAGGCGTTGACGGCAGCGCATGCGATCCCGCTAAACACCGTCAACGGCGCAGTGCATGTCACCACCGGGCGCCGTTTGCGCACACTCGGGTTGCCTCAGGGCGATACGACAGTGGTGATGCTCGACGGGGAGTGTGCCTTTAAGGACCTCCCACCCGATGGGCTACACATCTGGTGGGGCGCCTACCTGGGAACAAGGAACCAGATCCTCATTCACGGTCCGCTCGACGAGGTTTGCGACGAAATCATTCAAACCCGAAGCGACGCTCGCGCTCAATTCGGATGGATCATGGACAGCTACCTTTTGCGCCGCACGTCCCGCTGAGAGAGCCAAGGACGCCCAGTCCCAAGGCCCGGCCGCAGTTTGGGGACGTGCAATATGCATCCCTGGCCGGAGGCAGAGGAAGGAACCGGTAAAGTACCCCTCTCGGGACATTGCTTCGCAATACCCTTCCGGGCGAGCGACAAGCGCCGGTACAAACGCCGGAACCGCACCTCTCGGGACATCACGTACCGTGATGCCCTGCCGGGCAGCGATACAAGATCATGTTCGGCAGGTTGAAGGATTGGCCCCGTGTGGCAACCCGCTACGGCAGATGCCCGAAGGTCTGCCTGTCAGCCATCGCTCTCGCAGCACGCGTCATCTGCTGGCTATGAGTCCTGACCCCAAGGCATGTCCTTCCCAGGCGAAATGCTGCCCGAACGTGGATGCACGTAAGATCACCCGCGAGGAACATGAAGACGCCCGTCAGGTCGCCCACGACATCGCCCAAACCGACCAATACGCCATCTCGATGAAGCTGCGAAAGTAGGTCGAGATGCTCTTTGCCCACCTCAAATGGATCCGCTGCCTCAACCAGCTCCCATTTCGCGGCCCATGCGACGCAAATGACGACTTCCTCCTCGCAGCAACCGCCCGTAACCTCCGCAAGCTGGCCAAGATCCTTCCCGCACCGCAGCAACCGCGAAACACCCGACAGGAAAGCCGCTCCCGCCCAACTCAGGCGACGAAATTCTGTGCTCGCGAACGGGTGTGTTTTCCACGGAAACGGTGAGAAGCGGTCATGCGGCGGTGCGGCAGCCTTCCAAGCCGGTGTCGTGACGCACACGACCCTCTGCGAACCCTCTCCGAGGTGGGCCTCGCTGCGGTGCAACTTCGCCGAACCGGGCATCGGTCGCGTCGTGCAGCATGCTCTGGCGGGCCAAGGTCAGCTTTGCGGGACGAAGCCCCATTGCGCTGCAAGTGCGCCAACGGCTGGTTTTGGACGCTTTCCCAAAATGTTCCATCAATGGATTCGCTTTGGCAAACCGATACTCTTCGCGGTACGAACCAACCGCATTCGGGCCGCTATTCCGCGATAGGGTAGCGCCCTGCGTTCGGCCCTTCGATGGAAATCCACTGAATTTCGGTGAACGCCTCAAAGCCAATGGCGCCGCCCGAGCGGCCATAGCCACTGTCCCTGACGCCGCCGAAGGGGATCTGCGGTTCGTCATCCAGCGTCGTGCCGTTGATATGCGACATCCCCGCGTTCAGACGTTTGGCCATGTCGAGCGCCAGCGTCACGTCGCGAGTGAAGATTGCAGAGGAAAGGCCGTAGTCGTTGTCGTTGGCCACCCGCAGGGCGTCTTCGGGGCCGTCCACGATGACGACACTCGCCATGGGGCCAAAGCTTTCCTCTTGGTATACCCTCATCTGGGACGTGACGCCCTTCAGCACGGTCGGGGCAAAGACGCGCCCTTCGGCGGTTCCGCCGGCAAGGCATTCCGCCCCCCTGGCGACAGCATCCTCGGTCATTTCGCGCAGGCGTGTCACTGCGGCCTCGTTGATCACAGGGCCCAGAACCGTGCCGTCCCGGCGCGGATCCCCGTAAGGAACGGTCTTCGCCAGCGCGGCAAGGCGGTCACAGAAGGCATCGGCAATGGAACGATCCACGATGATGCGCTCTGTCGACAGGCACCCCTGACCGGCGTTGGCAAAGGAGCCGAAAGCGGCTGCGCTGACCGCCCGGTCGAGGTCGGCATCTGCCAGCACGATGCAGGGTGCCTTGCCGCCCAGTTCCAGCACCGCAGGTTTCAGATGCGCCCCTGCCTTCTGGGCGACGATGCGTCCGATCTGCGTCGACCCGGTAAAGTGAACCCGGCGCACGTCCCGGTGGGCGATCAGGGCATCGACCACTTCGGCCGCATTGTCCGGTGCGTTCGTGATCAGGTTGAGGACGCCGTCGGGGATCC
Source organism: Sagittula sp. NFXS13 (assembly GCF_040148795.1). NCBI lineage: Bacteria > Pseudomonadati > Pseudomonadota > Alphaproteobacteria > Rhodobacterales > Roseobacteraceae > Sagittula > Sagittula sp. NFXS13. The sequence continues at coordinate 162,617 of NZ_JAGEMH010000005.1, read as the reverse complement.
CCGCATCGGCAAAGCACTGTGTGACCAGCGTGTGGGTCAGCGGTGTCTGTTCCGAGGCCTTCATCACCACGGTATTGCCGACCACCAGCGCGGCCGGCACCGAAGCCCCGACGAGCAGCGCAGGTGCGTTCCAGGGAATGATGCTCACGACGACGCCCGCCGGCTTTCGGATGGCCATCATGGTGCGGTCAGGGGTGTTCGACGGGATCGCCTCGCCGGTCAGCCCCTGATAGGCAGCGCCCGCCGCAAAGCGCAGTTTCTCGCACAGCACCTTGACGTTGTAGGTGCCCCAGGCGGCAGGGCCGCCCATTTCGACCGTGATCGCGGCAGATATTTCGCCGGCGCGGGCCTGTACCGCATCGGCCGTGGCCATCAGATAGTCACCCCGCACATGGGGCGACAATGCGGCCCAGGGGGCGAAAGCGCGCTGCGCGGCCTCGACCGCGCGGTCAACGTCAAGCGTGCGGGCTGCCGAGGCGCGGGTCGCCGTCTGGCCCGTGTAAGGATCGAGGCAGGTGTAGGTTTCTCCGCCATTGGCGGGCAACCAGTGCCCGCCGATGAAGAGAGTGTCATCGGTATCTTTCATTTAATGCTCCCGCATTACAGAGCTGTCCGCGCCGCGGCGAACTGTGCGGCGACCTTCGCCACGCGAGCGCCGTAAAGACGCGCGGTTTCCAGATCACCCGTCGACATCTCTTCAGGGGCGGCATCGGCATCGGCCTGGGTCATGAGGCCGGCATAGGCGCCCATCCTGTTCAAGTCATCGCGCTTGGCCGCCTTGGTGTTGGCAGGCTTGATCGCAAGCGACACCCAGTGCCCGCCGTGCTGACCGGCAAGCAACATGAAGTATTGCAGCGTGTTCAGCTTGTCGCCGTTAAGGCTGGCGGAATTGGTGAAGCCGCCCATGATCTTGTCTTCCCACTCTGCCGCGAACCAAGGCTTGGAGGAGGCATCGGCGAACTTTTTGAACTGCCAGCTTGGACCACCCATGTAGGTCGGCGACCCGAAGATGATGGCATCCGCGTTCAGCAGTGTCTCCCACGCCGCGTCGGGGATGTTGCCTTCGGCGTCGATGGGGATCAGCGTGCCGTTCGCGCCTTGGGCGACCGCTTCGGCCACTCGCAGGGTGTGGCCATAGCCGGAATGGTAAACGATGGCGGTGGTGATGGTGTCTTTGGTCATGAGGTTTTCCTTGAGATTCGAGGGGGAGGCGCAGGCCGCAGGGGATCCCTGTGGCGCCGCTTTCAGAGGGATGGATCAGGTGGTGCTGCGGATCGGGAGCGGCGTGCGCAGGCGTGGATCGCGCAGCCAGAGGCCGCCCCAGACCAGCACACCCAGCACCAGCGAGATGATTTCGGGCGGGGACCCGATCTCGCCCAGTCGGACATGTGCGCAGATCGCGCCGCCCAGGAATCCGGTCGTCAGGATCGCGCCAAGCACGGCTGTTTTCGGAAGGGCATAAAGGACGGCACAGCCGATCATCAGAGTGCCCAGAAGCGGGGCCATGCCGGTATCGAACCCGGCCTCGTCCAACATCGGGCCCGCCAGCGCGGGAACAAGGAATTGCACGATGCCGTCGGCAAGCAGGGCCACGACAGCCAGCGCGCTGGCTGCGCGTCCAAGCCGGTGCAGGCCGTCTGATTTCGATCTGTCTGACATGATGTGGGGCCTTGTGGAGTTTTCTTCTGCTCCCCTATCTACCCCTCCACATTGGGCCTGTAAATCATGCAAATAAGAACGTACTGTTCACCTCAAAAGAAACAATGGCGACCCCCGGATGCACAGCCTGGAACACCTTCAGATCTTTCTGCGTGTCGCCGAAATGCGCAGCTTCAGCCGTGCGGCCGAAAGCCTGGGCACGCAGAAGGGCCGGACCTCGACCGTGGTGCGGCAGCTTGAGGAAGAGCTGGGCGTCAGGCTGTTGCACCGCACGACGCGCACTGTGCAATTGACCGAGGACGGGCGCAGCTTCTACCAGCGCGCGCGCGACCTGCTAAGCGATTTCGACGACATGAGCACGATGTTCGCAGGCGATGATGTGGCGCTGCGGGGACGGTTGCGGGTGGATTTTCCGACCGAACTGGCGCGCTCGACGCTGGTGCCCGCCTTGCCGGGTTTCATGGCCTTGTACCCGGATCTGGAGCTGGAACTGTCCAGCACCGACCGGCAGGTGGATCTTGTCGACGAGGGGTTCGACTGCGTGCTGCGGATCGGCCCGATCGGAGACGACACCCTGATCGCCCGCCCCGTGGGGCGGCTGCGCATGGTGAATGCCGCAAGCCCCGCCTATCTGGCGCAACATGGCACCCCGTTATCGTTGGATGATCTCCGGCAACAAGGTCACAGAACCATCCATTACAGCCGAACCCTTGGCGCGCGGCCCTACGGCTGGGAACATCCCGACGGCGATGACTACGCGACGCTGCCATTGCCCGGCGCATTGCAAGTGAACAGCGTGCAGACCTATGAGGCCGCAGGTCTCGCGGGTCTGGGCCTGATCCAGGCCGCCCATACCGGCATCCACGCACATCTGGAAAGCGGTGCGTTGGTTGAGGTATTGCCAGACCTCAGACCCGAACCGCTGGAGGTCAGCCTTGTGGTGGCACACCGTCGCAACCTGTCGCGGCGGGTTCGCTTGTTCATGGCCTGGGTCGAAGATGTACTGGCACCCTATCTTGATTGACGGGCTGAACCATTGCCAGCCTCGCGAGAGCAAGCAGGCCGAACGAACCAGATAGGCTGTCTGGCGCTGTTTCAAAGCCGCCAAGCTGAGATGGCGAAAGGTCCGTCGAAGCGGCCATTAGACCACTCTGCAGCATTTCGTATCTTGGGCTCGGACCGGACCTACGCTGCACGGCAGGGTCAAGCGCTTGATCGCGCCGCTCCCGGCATATCTGCGAGCAAAACGACCGCTGACGTCGTCGAAATGTCGGGAATGCTGGCCAAGATTTCGAAACGATCGGTCAGTCTGAGAACAGAGCGCACGATCGCCTTCATGGCGGCAGCCACTCGCGCCAGCTGCGGTTCGATTTGGCCCAATCACTGGATGAGCAGACGTCGCAGCATCGCAAGCATTTCGATCTTCGGCCGTGTCTTGGCTGCGGTGCGACCCTTGATCACGCCGCTGCGCAAAAAAATTAACTCGCGAAGGTTGCCTAGGGCGGCGGAATGCGTTTGCGTGGCTTTGTTACAGGGCGCTTCCCTTTCTCGCCAGCATCTCGACGTCCAGACGATCCACCTTGGCGGCACGGCCCATGGCTTCGGCGCATCATCGCGCCTGCCGTGGATTGACAACATGCGTTTCAAACAAACAGTCAGGATTCGTTCGGCTGGGCAAGAATCCCTCGGATCGTCGCCGTGTCCGCCTTACCTTCGAAGACGATGAACGCCCGGTCATGGAAACGCGATCGAAGAGTGAAACCAACCCGTCGGTCGCGTTCACGCCTTGTCGATGCTTGTTTCTTGTCAGACAATACGCATCCAGAGTTGCCTTGGACACGTCGATCCCAATCACATTATGCATGAAATTTCTCTACCTTGTCTTGTCATGCCTAACCAACGCCTGTCATTCGGGCGATTGATCTGCCGGATTATTTGCGGGCCCTTTGGAACTCCGTTCAGTATCGAAGAAAGCCCGGGGCACCTCTCGGGCTCTTTCTTTACGCAAGACCCTGACTGACGGTCAGCGGACCATACTCGGGAGCGGTCCATCCTGACCCAGTGGCGTACAATCCTTGCCCCGCCATCATGCAACAATAACTGCTAAAATCGTAAAACAAGAGAGGTGATCTGACTGGCGCACGGAATGAACTCCGCCTGGTGAGTGGCTGGTCGAGTTCCCGAATAACGCGTCGAGAGCTTCGATTTCCGCGACGAGCCGGGCGAGAGCCTGTCCGATGTGGCGCGGCTTGATAAAATGGTGACGGAGGTGGCTCCGGTGAACCTGCGCAATGACCATTCCAGCCATGATTTTCTGACCGGCCGGGGCGAGAGCCTTGGCGAACAGGACGATCGCTGTCTCGTAAGCTTGCTGACCGACCAGATCGAATTCGCCGATGTGGTTATCCGCTGGACGCGGGCTTCGCGATCCAGAGCTGGCGGTCGATGGAGAGCGAAACCGCAGCCGAGTTCATTCAGGGCGATGTTGCGCTATGGATGGGCTGGGTGAGCCTCACGGACAAGACCGGCGCGGTGCCCAAGATCGATAAGGGCTTTTGCTACAAACGCGACGATGCGGGGGTGCTGCAGCGCTCTCCGCCGATTGCCTATCCCGAGGAAGAAATCGCCGTGGACTACGTGAACCGAGACAGCGCATCCCCACACCGGGGTCGCCGCCTTATCGCCGCGCCAAAATCTGACCGACATTCACCGACAGGGCAAAGACCCCAACCACGACGCAGACGATTGTCGGGCCGGTCGGCGTGTCGAAGACCCAGGCCGCGCGAATGCCTCCGACCACGGAGGCAGAGGCCAGCCCTCCGGCCAACAGGGCCATGGTCTCGGGCGTGCGGGTCAGCGGGCGTGCGGCGGCGGCGGGGATGATCAGCATCGCGGTTATAAGCAAGGCGCCCACTACCTTGATCGCGACGGCCACCACGATAGCCAAGGCCACGTTCAGCACCATCTGCTCGCGCCGGGGATCCACCCCCTCGGCATAGGCCAGATCGGGGTTGAGCGTCGATGTCAGCAGGGCCGACCAACGCCAGATCAGCAGACCAACGACCAGCGCGCCGCCGCCCCAGATCACACCCAGATCGCGCGGCATCACCGCGAGGATGTCGCCGAAAAGATAAGCCATCAGGTCGATCCGGATGCCCGACAGAAAGGACGCGGCAACGAGGCCGAAGGCCAGCGCAGAATGCGCCAGCACGCCCAGCATCGTATCCATTGCAAAGCCGCGTCCGCCGAGTGTGGAGACGGTGAAGGCCATCACCAACGCCACCCCCATCACCCCCATGAAGATCGATACGGAAAATGTCAGCGACAGCGCCACGCCAAAGATCGCAGCATGCGCCGTGGCATCGCCGAAACAGGCCATGTGCCGCCAGACCACGAAACATCCCAAAGGCGCCGCTGCGAACGCCAGCCCGATACCGGCGAGAATGGCGCGCAAAACGAAATCGTCGAGTATTGCGTCTGCCCAACTCATTGCGCACCTTCCTTGTGGTCATGCCGGTGGTCATGCCGGTGGTCATGATGGTGCGAGTAGAGCGCCAGCGCGCCGCCGGTGCCTTCACCAAACAGGGCACGATACTCCGGGGCGGAGACCACATGCTGCGGCGTGCCTTGGCAGCAGATATGCCCGTTCAGGCAGATCACCCGGTCAGAGGCGCTCATGACCACATGAAGATCATGGCTGACCATCAAGATACCGCAGCCATGCTCTTGCCGCACCGCTTCGATCTGGCGGTAGAAGGCCGCCACGCCCGGTTGATCCAGGCCTTGGGTTGCCTCATCCAGAACCAGCAGATCGGGTTCACCCAGCAGCGCGCGCGCCAGCATCACGCGCTGCAATTGTCCCCCGGACAAGGCGCTGATCTGGCGGCGCTCAAAGCCCGGAACGCCGGCCTCCTCAAGCGCTTGCACGATCCGCGCGCGGCTCACGCGCCGTCGCAAGCTCAACAATCGGTCTACAGTCATCGGCAAGGTCGGATCGAGCGCCAGCTTCTGCGGCACATACCCGATGCGAAGACCTGCCTGACGGGTGATCCGCCCGGTGCTCGGCGCGATGGAGCCGATCAACAGCCGCAGCAGCGTCGATTTGCCGGAGCCGTTCGGCCCGACGATGGTAACGATTTCGCCTGCGGCCATTTCGAAGGACACGGATTTGAGGATCGCGCTGTCCCCGAAGGTCAGCCCAACGCTGCCAAATGTAAAAAGGGTCATGTGTTCCTTTTGGATCCTGCGTCGTCGAGGCAACCGGGGCAGATCCCGACGGCTTTCAGTTTTGTTGCCGCGACCACGAAGCCAGTCTCCTGCGCCTGCCTTTGCATCGTGTCGCCGGAGACCGGAGAGGCCGCTTCCGTGGCTTTGTCGCACGCCCGGCAGATCATGAAGGCCGGCTTGTGATGCGCGTGCGGCTGGGTGCAGGCGACATAGGTGTTCAGGTGTTCGTTCTTGTGCACAAAGCCGAACTCCACGAGGAACTCCCGCGCCCGGTAGGCGACCTGTGTGTGCGGCGCCTTGCCGTCGGTCTTCAGCTGATCGAGGATCTTGTAGGCGGTCATTGCACTGCGCTGCACCGAAAAGGTCTCCAGCACCCGGCGACGGATCGGCGTCAGCCGCTTGCGCTTGCCTTCAAAGAAACGCTCTGCGCGGGCGAAACAGGCAGAGACCGCGCTTTCCGAGGGGTGCGGTCCAAATTGATAAGGCTTCATCTGCATGCGCCCGGGCTCATGTCTTCGTTTTTCTACTTGATAGGTTATAACATACTATTTACACCTTAGGCAAAATAGATCAAGGAGTTCTCCATGTCCCGCACCCTGCTTTTCGGAACCGTCTCGGCCATCGGCATCGCCACCTCCGCTGCGGCGGATGTCCCGAAGGTCGCTGTCGATATTGCGCCCGTGCACTCGCTTGTCTCGATGGTGATGGGGGATCTAGGCAGCCCAGATCTGCTGGTGCAGCCCGGCGCGTCGCCGCACGGCTATTCCATGCGGCCCTCAGAGGCGAAAGCTCTGGAGGCGGCCAATCTGGTCTTCTGGATCGGCGAGGATCTGGAGCCTTGGCTCGAAGGTCCTCTGGAGGCGCTGGCCTCGGATGCGCATGTCGTCGAGCTGATCGAAGCCGAGGGGGTGACCGAACTCGAGGTGCGCGAAGGCGCGACTTTTGAGAAGCACAGCCACGGTGACGAGGGTCATACGGAAGAGCACGGGCATGACGAACATGTCGAGGAAGAGCACGCCGAGACTCATGAGGATCACGATGACCACGATCATGACGAGCACGATCATGATGAACACGCGCATGAAGAAGCGCATGACGACGACCACCATCACCACGGTGGCCACGACCCGCACGCCTGGCTCGACCCGGAGAACGCGCGTGTCTGGCTGGACGTGATTGCCGCTGAACTCTCCGAGTTGGACCCGGAGAATTCCGAAACCTACAGCGCAAATGCCGCCAGAGGTCAGCAGCAGGTCGACGCAACGATCAACGATGTGATGGCCCGCCTTGGACCGGTGCGGGGACAGGCCTTCGTCGTCTTCCACGATGCCTACCAGTATTTCGAAAACCGGTTCGACTTTCCGGCGGCGGGCTCGATCCGTGTGGGCGACAGCTCCGACCCCAGCCCGGCCCGCATTCAGGAAATCCACGACAAGGTTCAGGAACTGGGCATCACCTGCGCCTTCTCGGAGCCGCAATACAATGCCAGCATGATCGACACCGTGTTCCGGGGCACCGAGGCAACCCTTGGTGTCCTTGATCCGCTGGGCGCTGATCTGGAACCGGGGGCTGACCTTTATCCGCAACTGATCCGGAACCTCGGATCAAATCTTGCCGATTGTCTTGGCACGTCCTGAGCGTGACTTGACGGGGGCGCGAAAGCGCCCCCATCTGGCGTCCATGCGTATCCTCATTACCCTCCTCGCCGCTGTGACCCTCGTGACCAGTCTCCCCTCCAGAACAGAGGCCCATCCGCATGTCTTTGTGGATGTGACCGGCAGCTTCGTCTTGAATGACAGCGGCCAGTTGGAGGCAGTGCGCATCCACTGGCTCTACGATGCCTTCACGACCCTGATGGTCATCCAGAACCTGGGGCTTGATCCCGACCGGGACGGCACGCTCGACGAGGCCGATCTGAACCGCATCATCGAAGGCGAGACGGACTGGGCACCGGACTACGAAGGTGACACATACCTCCACATCGACGGGGAAAAGGTCCGTTTGTCACGTCCGCAGAAGGCCTGGGCGGAGGCGCCCGGCGACCAGATCGGCGTTGGCTTCACACTCTCTCTGCGCAAGCCCATTGACATGACCGGGCGCACTGCGACGCTCAAACTCTACGATCCGAACTACTATTACGCTTACACCGTGACCGACAAAAGCGCGGTCGAGGGTCCGGCAGGCGCGTGTCGCTTTGAGATAATCCACTTCGATCCCGACGAGGAAATCGCCAAGCTGCAAGTCCAGCTGCGGGCACTGTCACGAGAAGAAATCCCCGACGACCCCAATGTCGGCGGGCTGTTTGCCGAAACGCTCGAGCTGACATGTCCCTGACACGCATCACCTTGATCTTGCTCGCCGTTGTCGCGGTGATTGTGCTCCTGGCGACGCTGTTGGATACCACGCGGCTGACGTGGTGGGCGGCACAGGCGCAGCGAGAGATCCAGAACACAATGGCCACCGGCGTCCGCGCTGTGCAACGCGGCGAAGCGGGCGCTTTGTTGTCCTTGTGTGTCCTGACGTTTGCTTATGGTGTGGTCCACGCCATAGGCCCTGGGCACGGCAAGGTTCTGCTGGGCAGCACGGCGCTGGCCAGCCGTGCGCGGATGCGGCGGCTGACGGTGTTGACCCTGCTGTCGAGCCTGGGACAGTCGCTCACCGCGATCCTGTTGGTGCTGATTGGCATCGGCCTGATCCGCGTGACCAGCGAGCAATTGGTTGGCCTGACCGAGGAGGCACTTGCCCCGCTCAGCTACCTGTTCATCGGGCTGATTGGACTGTGGCTTGCCTTGCGCGGCGCGCGCGGGCTGTGGCGGCAACGTCCGGTTCAGGCGCATCATGACCATGGCCACGATCATGCCCATGGAGCCTGCGGCTGTGGCCACGCGCATGGCCCGGAATTGTCCGACATCCGCGAGGAAATGAGCCTGCGCGAGATGAGCGCTCTCGTGATCAGCATCGCCATGCGGCCCTGTTCCGGTGCCCTCTTCCTTCTTGTGATCTGCTGGCACTTCGGCATCCTGTCTGCAGGGGTCATCGCGACCTTTGCCATGGGCCTTGGAACTGCGGCCTTCAACCTCGGCGTCGCTGGCGCGGGGCTTGGCCTCGGACGGCTGGCGGTACGCCTCGATCCCGATGGCAAGCTAAGCCTCGCCGCACCCGTGATGCAGGTGTTTGCCGGTCTGCTGATCGTGACGGCGGTTGCGGCGCTGCTCCGGCCTTTCGTTTAGGCTGGTTCCGAGCGAGTGGTCGCAAAGCGTGCGCGGTAGTCGCGTGGCGATAATGAGAAGCGGCGGCGAAAGGCCTTGTGCACCTGCTCGTCCGACTGGAATCCGGCGCGGAAAGCCACGGTCTTCAGGGGTAAGTCCGTATCAAGCAAAAGCGTCTTGGCCCGGTCACAGCGCAGCCGCTCCAGCGTGGCCATGAGGGAAGCCCCGAATTCGGCAGTGAACCCGTGCGTCAGGCTGCGCACGCTCATACAAGCGGCGCGGGCGATGTCTTCGAGGGTAAGAGCCTGATCCAATCGCGCGCTCATCCACGTCAGCACATCGCCCATGCCGTCGCTCCGGCAGACTGGCCGGTGAGCAGCGTACTTAACTGCGACTGCTCGCCCGGACATTTGAGGTACATCACCATGTCGCGCGCGAGGGCCAGCGCGCTATCGCGGCCGTAGTCCTGTTCGACAAAAGCCAAGGCCAGATCAATCGCCGCCGTCACCCCCGCCGATGTCCAGAAGCTGCCCGCCTGAACAAAGATCGCATCCGCATCGACAGTGACATCGGGAAAGCGCAGGCGCATCCGCGCGGCGTAGTTCCAGTGGGTCGCCGCTCGCTGGCCATCAAGCAAGCCCGCCTCCGCCAGAAAAACGATGCGGTGCAGAGCGCGGCACAGCGGGTTGTTTCGCGCCCGTATTGGCGACACCAGCGCACCACCTCCGGCTCGGCGTCGAGCACCTCTTCGATGCGTGTCGCAGGCGCCGAGATCGCGCAGGACCACCTCGGCCTCCAGCGACATCACCGTATCCGATGGGGTCAACCCTGTGCGCGGCGCGGCAATGGTCACATCGTAACCGCCCTTGTGGCCCGCCGCCTGCAAGTGTTGCGAGGCATAGCCCAGCACGCTGAGCGGGCCGGTGGCTTCCAGCGTCTTGAAGCCGCGATAGACGACTAGGGTGACCTCGCGCCGGCAATCCGGGGTCATGAGCCCTGCGGTAGGTGTTGGCCTCGGGGGTGTCCTTGGCCGGAAAGACAGGGTGTTTGACACGATCCGCCCGGTAAAGGCGTCACGGATAAAGTGTTATACCATTACAAGCAATCCCAGACACATGACAAGGAGACAGCCATGAAAACCCGTGCCGCCGTTGCCTGGGAAGCGAACCGCCCGCTGGAGATCGAAGAGATCGACCTCGACGGTCCCAAGGAGGGCGAGATCCTCATTCGCATCGTCACCACAAGCCTGCGCCACACCGAAATGTTCACCCTGTCCGGTGCTGATCCAGAGGGTCTCTTTCCGGCTGTGCTCGGCCACGACGCCGTGGGCATCGTCGAGGAGCTGGGGCGCGGCGTAACCTCGCTGAAGCCCGGCGATCACGTGATCCCGCTCTCCACGCCTGAAGACCCGAACTGCCCCTATATCAAGTCCGGCAAGACCAACCTCTGCCAGACCATCCGCAAGACCCAAGGCCAGGGCCTTATGCCCGACGGCACCTCGCGGTTCAGCTACAAGGACCAGATGGTCCATCACTACATGGGGACCTCGACCTTCAGCGAATACACCGTGCTGCCCGAGATCGCGCTGGCGAAGATCTCCAAGGAAGCACCGCTGGCGAAGGCCTCCGTCATGGGCTGCGCCATCGCGACGGGCATGGCCGCCGTGCGCAACACTGCCAAGGTGGAACCGGGTGCGACGGTCGCGGTCTTCGGCCTCGGAGCGGTGGGCATGGCGGTGATCCAGGCGGCAAAGATGCAAGGCGCGGCCCGCATCATCGGCATCGACACGAACCCCAACAAGTTCACGCTGGCGCAGTCACTTGACGCACGTGAGTGCATCAACCCAAAGGATTTCGCGCAATCCATTCAGGATGTCATCGTCGAGATGACAGACGGCGGCGTCGATTATTCCTTTGAATGCATCGGCAACGTCAACGTCATGCGCGCGGCGCTGGAATGCTGTCACAAAGGCTGGAGCGAATGCACCGTGATCGGCGTGGCCGGCGCAGGCGAAGAGATCGCGACGCGGCCCTTTCAGCTTGTGACGGGCCGTGTCTGGCGCGGGTCGGCCTTTGGTGGCCTGCTCTGGCGCAGCCAGCTGCCGGACATGGTGGACGAATGACTCCGGGGCGACTTCGACGTCGATCCCTACATCACCCACAACATGACGCATGAGCAGATCAACACCGCGTTCGATCTGCTGCACGCTGGGCAGTCGAACCGCTCGGTCACCCACTTCCAGACGTCCGAGACGATGCTGGTCAATGATCTGCCCGGGGTGATCGTCCCGGCCTGATCGGAGAGGCGCCCGGTTGGCCTGTCTTCACAATGGACAGGCCGCTTCAGCAGCAGCTACAGGAGACACCGTGCGTGAAATCGAAATCCGCGTCGGTCAGCGGTTCCGTGCCAGAGAAGGCCTCCGGTCGCACACGCAGCGTGTCGGACAGCTTCGTCAGCATGTCCGCGCTCGGCGCGTCCTTCATCGGCAAGGCTCCTTCGAGCCGTGCAAGCTGGCGTTCCGACAGGCCCGACAGCTTTGCCAGCTTCGGGCGACCAAGGCCACGCAGCTTGCGGATATCGGTCAGTCGTTCGGGGGAAATGGCAGTCATGTCTGCTCCGCGGTCCGTGAAAACGAGACGACGGGATACCGTAGGTTGCCACTGAAAATCAATCTTGGATCGCATAGCCTTTCGTCCTTGCAATCCACCGCGCGCATGCCTCATCTAGGGGCAGATGGTTCCCGAACGTCCGCGCTCTGCGCTGGCGGCAGGGATGAAAAGGGAACGTGGTGCGGTGCCTGTCAAGGTGCCAAGTCCGCGACTGCCCCCGCAACTGTAAGCGGTGAGCGACCCCGAAAGGCCACTGGACGTCCGCGTCCGGGAAGGTTCGGGAGAGCGTTGACCCGCAAGTCAGGAGACCTGCCATCACCGCCCGTGATCCCACGGGTGGAATTCCAACCCATCAGGCGGGGTGCCTGGTCAGGAGATCATGATGACACAGCGGCTTTTCCCGCAACGACATGGTTTTGCACGCGCCCCCCGTATTCCGGGCGGAGGGCCCCATGGCATCCAGCACAACATTTTCGACACGCCACAGGATCACGGTCTGCACCTCTTGCAAGCACAAGGGCAACCATTGTCGCCCCGGCTATGAGCTGATCGACAAACTGCGCCGCGCCATCGCGGAGGCAGACGACGCGGTCCCCGAAGACTTCGAGATTTCCGGCGTGGCCTGCATGGCCGGATGCGACCGCCCCTGCACCGTGGCCTATCACGGCACGCGCAAGGCGACCTATCTTTTCGGCGACATCGATCCGGCCACGGACATCGCAGACCTCGTCGCCTTCGCGCGCCAGTACGCATATCTGCAGGACGGCTGGTGCTCCTCGGTGGATCGCCCCGGCAAGCTGCGGCGCACGACACTCGCAAGGGTGCCCGCGGCGATGATGGTGATTGAGGAGAGCGAGGCGCAGGTCTCATGAGCGCCGCTTCCCTGACGGTGGATGGCGTGTCCTGGGCCACGCGCACCGGCAAGACCCTCGTGCATCCCCTGAGTTTCGCGCTTGAGCCGGGCCGCGTGCTGGGCATCGTTGGCCCGAATGGTGCAGGCAAGACGACGCTGTTGCGGCTGCTTTATCGCTATCATCGCCCGGCAAGCGGGCGCGTTGCGGTGAATGGTGACGACATCTGGCAGCTGTCTGCCCGTGTCGCGGCACAGCGCATCGCCGCCGTTCTGCAGGAGCAGCCCAGTGACTTTGCCCTGACCGTGGGCCAGATCGTGGCGCTGGGGCGCACGCCGCATCGCCGGGGCTTCGGTGGCAGCACTGGCGCGCGGGATCAGCAGATCATCACGCAGGTCCTCGACCGGTTGGACCTGCATGGGCTGGCGGACCGGCATTTGGGCGCGCTGTCCGGCGGCGAACGCCAGCGCGTCATGGTCGCCCGCGCGCTCGCTCAGGAGCCGCACCTGCTGATCCTCGACGAGCCGACCAACCATCTCGACATCCGCCACCAGCTCGAAGTGCTGCAACTCATCCGCGACCTGCCGCTGACCATCGTCACCTCGCTGCATGACCTCAACCTCGCAGCGGGGATCTGCGACACGATACTGATGCTCGACGCGGGCCGCATGGTGGGCTTTGGCGCGCCCGATACCGTCCTGTCAGAGGGCGCAGTATCGCGCGTGTTCCGGGTCGACGCCCGGCGCGAACGGCTCGCGCCCTCGAACACCGATCACCTTTCCTTTCATCTTCAGACCCAAGGGTACACCTCATGAAGACGCTTCTCCTCACCTCTGCCCTGGCGCTCACCGCCAGCCTTGCTGCCGCTGGCACCACCGTCGAAAGCTGCAACCGCGAGGTCACCTTCGAGGCCCCGCCGCAGCGCGCCATCTCCAACGATGTGAACCTGACCGAGATGATGCTGGTGCTTGGCCTCGCGGACAAGATGGTCGGATACACCGGCATTTCAGGGTGGAAGACACTGGACGCGGACATGCGCGAAGGCGTCGAAGAACTGCCAGAGCTTTCCGCCAAATATCCGACCAAGGAGGTACTGCTGGGCGCCGACGCAGATTTCTTCTTTGCCGGGTGGAACTACGGCATGAAAGTTGGCGGCGAGGTCACCCCCGAGACGCTGGCGCCCTTTGGCATCAAGGTCTACGAGCTGACCGAAAGCTGCACCCACATCATGGCCAAGGACAAGGCCAGCATCGAAGACATGTACAACGACCTGCTGAACCTCGGACGCATCTTTGCCGTCGAGGACAAGGCAAACGACCTCGTTGCGGGCTACCGCGCAGACCTGGCGCGTTTTGCCGACGGTCTGGAAACCGGGGAGCCGCTGCGCGTCTTTGTCTACGACAGCGGCGAAGACACGCCCTTTACCGCCGGGCGCTATGCCATGCCCACGGCCCTGATCGAGGCCGCGGGCGGGACCAACATCATGGACGATTTCGAGAAAAGCTGGGCCACCGTCACTTGGGAAGAGGTGGTTGAGCGCAATCCGGAGGTCGTGGTGATCGTCAACTACGGCGAGGTCACCGCCGAGCAAAAGCGCGACTTCATGATGTCCAATCCGGCCTTCGCCGATCTCGACGCGGTGAAGAACGACCGTTTCGTCACGCTGGAATACGTCGAGGCCACGCCGGGACCGCGCAATATCGAAGCGGTCAAGACGCTGGCAAACGCCTTCTGGGGCGAGTGATCCCGTGAGCGAGACGACCCTCAATGCCGTGCCGCACCGCCATCATGTCAAAGGCCCCTTGGTCCTTGTGCTGGGCGGCATGCTGCTGCTCGCCTCGCTCTCTTTTGCCATCTCGGTCGGCGCGGTGCGCGTGCCGATCGAAACGGTCTGGGGCGTGCTTGGCAACAAGCTCGTGCCCGGGCTGATCGAGCCGCACTGGACCCAAGGCCGCGAGGCCATCGTTTGGGAAATCCGCTTCCCCCGTGCTCTGCTGGCCATGATGGTCGGTGCAGGGTTGGCGCTTGTGGGGGCGAGCCTTCAGGCCGTCACCCGTAACCCGCTGGCCGATCCGCATTTGCTGGGAATCTCCTCTGGCGGTGCCTTTGGCGCGATCCTGGCGCTGTTGCATACCGGACTGTTCATCGGTTTGCTGACGGTGCCTCTGCTGGCCTTCCTCGGCGCGTTGGGGGCGACCATGATCGTGCTGGCTGTCTCGAGGTTCACGGAGGCCACAAGCGCCGATCGGCTGGTGCTGGCCGGTGTGGCGGTGTCCTTCATCATCATGGCCGGGGCCAATATCCTGATTTTCCTCGCCGATCCCAGGGCCACGCATACTGTGGTGTTCTGGATGCTCGGTGGTCTCGGCCTCGCACAATGGAGCCAGCTTGCCTACCCACTGGTGATCCTGCTGGCCTGCGGTGCATGGCTGGTGGCCCGGTCGGGTCAATTGAACGCCATGACCGTGGGCGACGAGACCGCCTCGACGCTCGGGATTCCCGTAGCGCGGTTTCGGCTGGCCGTCTTTGTCGTGGGCGCACTGGTGACCGGCATCATGGTTGCCTTCTCCGGCATCATCGGATTCGTCGGGCTGATGGTGCCGCATATCGTGCGGCTCCTGGTGGGCGGAGACTACCGGCGCGTCCTGCCCGCCTCGGCGCTCGTGGGCGCGGTCTTCGTGCTTTGGGCCGACATCGCGGCCCGCACCATCATGGCCCCCGAAGACATGCCCATCGGAATCGTCACCGGCCTCGTTGGCGGCATCTTCTTCGTCTGGCTGCTAAGGGGCAAAAGCTGACACCCTCGGAACGCCGTCCCGTATCGCACCGACGTGACATGCCACCTGCGCTCGGCCCAGCCTCAACACATGTCCGTTTCCTGCGCATAGCCGCCGTTTGGGCGCGGTGCGGCATCCGAAAGATGGGGTCGTTCCCGGCCATCGCTGCGCGGCAGGGCCAAGCGTCTGCTCTCGCTCGCGCGGCGTCGCTCCCGACCCTTTTCTGCCGTTGGCGCAAGAGTCGCGCCGTTGCGCCAGCGGCCTGCAGGAGCCGTCATTCGCTGCGATTTTATCAATGGACAATGGGCGGAAGTCGGCGCCAACAAGCGAAGTGGTCATTCTCTTACCGGCTTGACATTCATCCGAAGGGTTCGGTTTTGTATGCAATTCGAAATACCCTTACACTGTCCCAATGATGCAAAGCATATTGACCAGACCTCGACCGATCTTGTGGTCCTTTCGACGCTGCCCCTATGCAATACGGGCGCGGATGGCAGTATTGAGCGCGGGACTCGAGGTCGAACTGCGCGAGATCAGATTGAAAGACAAGCCGCAGGCGTTTCTCAGTGCCTCATCCTCGGGCACGGTCCCCAACCTGCAAGCGGCCGATCTGAATTTGGATGAGAGTCTCGACATCATGCTCTGGGTGCTTGGGCAAAGTGATCCGCATGGGCTTCTGAAAATGCCAAACATAGGCAAAACCCTGATTGCCCAGAACGATGGCCCCTTCAAAGCCGCGCTTGATCATACAAAATACGCCGTCCGTTATCCTGATCTGGATCCACAAACCGAACGGGCGAAAGCCTCTGATTTCATTCAATCGCTTGAGACACGGCTGGCCGCGCAAGCGTTCCTGACGGGCGACACGCCAACCCTCGCCGACGTTGCGATCTTTCCGTTTGTGAGGCAGTTCGCCCACATTGACCGCGCGTGGTTTGACGCACAGCCTTGGCCCCATGTGATCCTTTGGCTGGACGGCTTCCTTCAAAGTACCGATTTTCAGAAGGCCATGACGAAAGTCCCCGTTTGGGACGGCGGCCAGGATCCCTTTCGTTTTGGCAACGCATCTGAATAACTTGGACACTGGCAGGACAAATCCCTGAACAAGCAGAACCCGGAAGCCCTGTGCGCAGAAAAGCACCTTGAGATGGCAGAAGACGGCCGCGACCGCGCGCTCCGAATTATCCTATCCGACATTGTCGACGCCCACGGAGATGTGGATACTTGGTTGTCGCAGTACAGCGCAGCAACTGACGGATCACACGTTTGCGCAGGATGCTGCGCGGCGGCTCTGGACGGCAGCCCGGGCCGAAGAGGCCCTGCGGACCATGGAAGCTTGCATCGCCTCCGAGGACCGCAAAGACCGCTTTTTTTGATACGCCCGAGGTAGACAGCGCCCATTTCGCGTGTCTCGAAAACTGGGCAAAGAGAACGACCTGCGCCGCGCCATTTGGCACCTCGACCCAAAGCTGCCGTCCAAAGCACCATGGCAATGCTGAGATCACGGCCTTTATTGCTTATGTTCACCGCAAGAGCAGTATCGATTGTGGCGTTCAATGACGCACGACTGATGCAGCATATGTTAAAACCACACTTTCTTCGACGCGTTAAAAACGCACGTTCTCCGCCTTCCAATAGCTCCTTTATCAGTTCTTGGACGTCTTCCTTATCAATAGAACCACACAGCTTTTGATCGATCTTTGTCCGGTCTACACCGTCTTCTGCGACTGGCGTGGCTTAGCTGTTTGGACGCACGCGGGCAGCGGTCTTGTTGGCGAAGGCCTCGAGCCGTTCGCGCGCAGCCGGCTGGGTGTTGACGATGCCACCCACGAATGCTTCGGCATAGGCCGCATCCATACCGGACATGTTGTTCATGTGGCTGACGGCTGAACAGATCGCAAAGTTCGTCAATGGCAGGTTCTGCGCGACCTTGTCGGCCAGTTCCATCGCCTTGGCAAAGCTGTCTCCCTCTTCGGTGATGTACTGCGCCAGACCCAGATCGACGGCCTCTTGGCCCTGATAGACGCGGCCGGTCAGGATCATGTCGATCATGCGGTACTTGCCGATCATGTCGGAGACCCGGATCGTCGCACCGCCCCCGGTAAAGATGCCGCGCTGGCCTTCGGGCAGGGCGAAGTAGGTGCCGGGGTCGATCACCCGCACATGGGCCGCGCTGGCCAGTTCGAGCCCGCCGCCGACCACCGCCCCCTTGAGCGCGGCAATGATTGGCACGCCGCCATATTCCATCTTGTTGAAGGCCTCGTGCCAGCGCAGGCAAACATGCATGAAGTCGTCGGGGCTGCGGTCTGCCTTCCAGTGTTCGACCAGATCGAGACCCGCGCAGAAATGGTCGCCCGCCCCTTCCAGCAACACCGCCTTGACCCCTGCCAAGCGCGCGCCGCTGAAAAAGCGGATCAGTTCCTCGATGGTGAGTTCATCGAGCGCATTGCGTTTGTCAGGGCGGTTCAGCGTCAGCACATAAAGGCCGTTGTCACGCGCGGAAATCGCGAGGCGTTCATAGGTGGCGGGGTTGACGACGTCATTCATGGGCTGGGTCCTTTCGAGGGATCAATCGGGGAAAGCCGCGTCCAGCAGGCTTTGTGAGCCGAACAGGATGCGATTTTGTTCGGTGGTGCATTCGGGCAGGATATGCTGGGCATAGAACAGCGCGGTGGCGATCTTCTGGGTCAGGAACGCGTTGTCCTGCCCGGTTTGCGCCGCCAGCGCGCCTTTGGCGAGGCTCCACCCGGCGGCCAATGTTCCGGTCAGCATCAGGAAGGGCACGGAGCCCGCGAAGGCCGCGTCGATATCCGTGCGGCTGTTTTCCAGCATCCAGCCCAGTGCAGTTTCGAAAGCGGCGCGCGCCGTCTTGAGGTTTGTGCCGATGGCACGTGCAGATGCGTCGCCGCTTGCCAGCTTTGCTTCGGTTTCCGCAATTTGAGCGGCGAACAGGCGGGCGGTCGCTCCTCCGTCCCGCATCACCTTGCGTCCAAGAAGATCATTTGCCTGAATGGCGGTGGTGCCCTCGTAAATCGGCAGGATGCGGGCGTCACGGTAGTGCTGTGCGGCGCCGGTTTCTTCGATGAAGCCCATGCCGCCGTGGATTTGCACACCCAGAGAAGCGACCTCGACCGCGCGTTCAGTGCAAAAACCCTTGACCAAGGGGACCATGAATTCGGCCAGTGCAACCAATTTCGAATTCTCTTGGTGATGCGCAATATCCAGCAACCCCGCGGTCGATGCCGCCATGGCCCGTCCGCCTTCGGTGAGACTGCGCATCCGCAGGAGCATACGGCGGACATCAGGGTGTTCGATGATCGGAACGGCGTCCTTGACCTGACCGTTCACCGGGCGGCTCTGAACGCGGTCGCGCGCGTATGCCAACGCACGCTGATAGGCCCGCTCAGCGATCGCAACCCCTTGCACACCCACCGAGAACCGTGCGGCGTTCATCATAATGAACATGTACTCGAGCCCGCTGTTTTCCTCGCCGATCAGGAACCCGGTAGCGTCATCGTATTCCAACACGGCCGTCGGGCTGGCGCGTACGCCCAGTTTGTGTTCGATGCTTACGCAGTTGACCGCGTTCGCGGCCCGGGGCGTGCCATCCGGCTCCACCAGTTTCTGTGGCACGATAAAGAGGCTCAGCCCCTTCGGCCCAGCGGGCGCATCCGGAGTACGCGCCAACACCAGGTGGATGATGTTCTCTGTCAGATCATGGGCGCCATAAGTGATGAATATCTTGGTGCCGGTGATGCCATAGCTGCCGTCCGCGCGTTGAACCGCCTTTGTCGCCACCCGGCCCAGATCGCTCCCCGCTTGCGGTTCGGTCAGGTTCATCGTGCCGGACCACCGACCTTCGATCAGCGGCCCAAGGTATGTGGCCTTCTGCTCGTCCGATCCGGTGAGCAGCAGCGCCTCGATCGCCCCGTCGGTCAGCAGGGGGCACAGACCGAAGCTCATATCGGCAGCATTCAGCATCTCAACCGCCGCCGCGCCAACGGCACGCGGCATCCCGATGCCACCATATTCCACCGGGTGAGTCAGGGCCTGCCAGCCCATTTCGACAAACTGAGCATAGGCCCGCACGTGGCCTTCGGGCATGGTCACACGGCCTTTGTCAAACCGAGCGCCCTGCGTGTCCCCGACCTGCGACAAGGGCGCGATCTGTTCGGCGCAGAACCGGGCATAGCTCTCCAGCACGGCGCCTATGTCCGGTAGCTCGCATTCGGAATACACCTCCAGCGCAGACACCGTTTCCCAATGGGACAAGTGTTCGATGCAGAACATCAAATCCTGCACGGGCGGCTGATAGGACATACCTGACTCTCCGACAGAAATTATGGCTTCCCGACATTTACCCGCTGTATTTCTTGCCAATAAGCTCATCTTTTGCCAATTTCTTATCCGATCGCGCCAAGGAGAGGCTTTTGCATGGCCAGTCATGACCCCATCTCACTGACGACCGTTTCAGCAGGTTTCATCCGGGACTGGCTTGATGCGCTCAAATCTCGATGCACGTCAGAGGCGATGGCCTCGCTGTTGGAGCGTGCTGGCCTGCAAACCAGCCCGATGGCGCCCACTCAGCGCATCACGCTCGAAGAAATCGCCCGGCTGTATCAGCTTGCGGCGCCAGAGATCGGCGACGAGATGATGGGCCTCTGGAGTCGCCCGATCCGGCCCCGCACACTGCAACATCTTGTGACCGTGCAGCGTGAAGCGAAAAGCCTTGTCTCGGCGCTGTATCGGTTCTCGACGTTCTGGAACCTGCTTTTGGATGATTTTCGTCTGGACTTGCGCAACAGCCCAGAGGAAGTGGAGCTGTCGTTGATCCCCTATTCGGACGAAACCCGCCCGCAGCGATTTGGCCACATGTTAATGCTGAAATTGGCGCATGGTCTCCTGTCCTGGCTCGACGGGTCGGAAACGGCCGTGAAAGCAGTACGCTTTGCCTTCGCTCGTCCGGATTTCGCGGCAGATTACGCGGTTGTCTTTCCTTGTCCGGTAGAATTTGACGCTCCGCACACCAGCATCCTTTTCGATCCACGCCAATTCAACAGTCCGATCAGCCGCAGCCCGGCGGAGGCTTCCGTGTTCCTTGAACGCGCACCGATCGACTGGATTTTCACCGGCTCCCGCGTGCATACAAACAGCCTTCGCGTCCGCGCTTTTCTTTACGGGGAGACTTGGCAAAACTGCCAACTTCCGGATGCGGCCCGCGCGCTGAAAGTCACGCCCCGGACGCTGAATCGCCGGTTGAAAGAAGAAGGGACATCTTTTCAGGAAATAAAGGACGCTTTGCGCCGGGACATCGCCATCGGGGCGCTTCAACAACGCACGGACAGCATCGAAAAGATCGCCTTTGACACCGGCTTTTCTGCACCGTCGAACTTCCACCGAGCTTTTCACAAATGGACCAACCGGACGCCCGGATCATACCGATTATAAGTTCGGGGTTCGAATATCGAAATCTTATCAAGGATGATCTGATCCAGCACCTCTGCCAGTACCTCAATACGGCGGGCCAAGAGCAGGCTGTCGTGTGGCACGAACAGGCATTTCCAGGTTGCCCTCCGCCGTCAGAGTGTCCGCACTCGTTGAAACAGCCACTCCAATTCGCGCGCCGCCGCATGACCGCTTCACACCGGTTCCTTGGAAAATACCCGTTCGCGGGCACAGAAGTTCGTCGCTTTAGTTTGGCGGGAGCGCCTTTCCCTGTCAGGCGTTTCGCGGTTGCTGCGGTGCGGAAAGGATCTTGGCCTGCCGGATGGACTTGGTGGCCTCAACGTCCACGATGACGCCGTGGTCTGTGTCGATCAGGTAATTGTCGGAATAGCTGAAGAAAGCTGGGCCTTTACGGACCGCGGTCCATTGGCTGGCCCGGTCGGAATGCAATCTGAACTTGGGCTGACCCTCGCTGACCGCGCCGAAGACGGCCTCGTTCAGGGTGTCCAGAGACGCACGAACGGCTCGGGGTGCGTCAACGGGATCGACCTGCGCTGGGTCCCAATCCTCCGTTGGAAACGACGAAAGGCCACCCGGTATGGCTGTAGGAATCGGCGAGGTAGAGGCGGATACTGGACAAATTCACGAACCGGTCGATGGGGCGCAGAAGGTGGTTCTGGGGCACATGAACTTCAAGCGACAGCTCGTAGAACCGCGCCTGTTGCGCCTCCTGCCACGGTTCCATCATTGCCAATCCTCCCGCCCGTTGCAGGAAATGCATCAGTAGTTCAGGCCACAATCAAACAAGCGTTTTTCAGCAAAATACGCTTCTCACGTTTATCGACGTGAACGGCCTCCACCCGCCTATGGTCAGATGTCCAAGTGCTGTATATCAGCTTCCCGAAGCAGCCATGCAAAACGGCGTACAGCACTTTTCGTTGGCGGGAGGGCGGCTCAGCGAAACATTGGGGGCTTTGCTCAATCGCCCGAACGCATCATATCTCGGATTTTTGTCGCTTTCTCGAAGTGATCAAGTTCATGGGTCTTGATCCACCACTCCGCGGCTTCCATGAGCAGCTCTGGATCATCATTTTTGTTCGCAAAAAACGCATAGAAAGAAAGACCTACCGTCTCGCCTTTCTTGGCAATCTTGTCGTTACATATTCCGATTGCTTTGATTCTAAGCGATTGGCGCACTGGTAATTTACTTTTTCCGGTCTCGGATTTCCTCAGAGGTACATATGGGGAACATTTGCGGTCTGCAAGGCAGGAAAATCCGTAGCTATGGGCTAATAAATGCCTTGCGGCGGTCCGGCAGCACATCGGCAGCGACATCGACGCTGCCCGTGCGAAATCCTTACGCCAAATTCCTGCAAGCTGACGCTCTGCACTTCGCTACAACGCTCGATGACGCGGCAGACCGCTCCACCGGCAGGGAGCCGCCTTTGCAGACTCGACTACTTGCCGGGTTGAGGTGACTTTTCATGCTGCGATACCGCATGTGAAACCCGACGATGCAATCTGCCGCGGCTTTTCTCTAGGTTGATCGGGGTTGTGGGGCACGGAACTGCCCGTCACCAACCCCTTAAAAATTGCCCGGATCAAAGCGGAAAAAACACACTGATCGCCAAGGCAGCGGTAATGCCCACGATGAGGTTCATTGGAATGCCGATTTTCAGAAAATCCGTGAACCTGTAGTTTCCGGCACCGTAGACCAAGGTGTTGGTCTGGTATCCGATGGGCGTTGCAAAGCTTGCGCTGGCCGAGAACATCACCGCCACGACGAAGGGTCGTGGATCAACCCCGAGCTGCCCGGCCAACGCGATAACGATGGGTGTGAAGATGACCGCGACGGCGTTGTTCGTCACCACTTCGGTCAGGATCGAGCCGACGGCATAGATCGCGAGCAAGGTCAGGAAAGGCGGCAAGCCCTGCAGCCATGGGGTCAGCACGTTGACAATCAGTTCGACCGCGCCGGTATGTTCCAGCCCGGCACCGACAATCAGCATGGCAAAGATCAGCACAAGGATGGATGCATCAATGGATGCCCAGGCCTCGTCGTTGTCGATGCACCGCAGCACGAGGATCGCCGCAACCCCAACAAGCGCGAGGATACCGATCGGCATGATGTTGAATGCGGCCAGTGCGACGATCCCGACCAGCGTTGCGATGGCGATCGGAGCCTGACGTCGGCGGAACGCCCGCCCGTTCGGGGCAGAAACCGAGACAACATCACCTGAGCGCCGCAACTCGTCGAACCCCTCAACCGTGCCTTCAAGCAGCAGCTTGTCGGCCGGGCGCAAACGCACGCTCGAAAGATCCGCTCCGGCGACCGAGTGGCCGGGACGAAATGCACCCAGCACACGCATGCCGGCGCGCCGCCCCAGAGCAAGATCGGCAATGCGGATGCCCGAGCTGCGCCGCGAGGGTGTGACGATTGCCTCAGCGACGCGGACCTGCGCCTCGGGGTCCAGCTCGACCGTGCGCCGCAGTCCGACCCGCAGGCCCGATGCTTCAGCAAATGTCAGCAACTCCGAGGTCGGCGCCAGGACAAGCACCGCATCCCCTTTGCGCAGGACCTGTTCCGGCAAATCCTTGCGAAGGATCTGAGTGCCGCGACGCAGCCCGGTGATCCGAATGCCATTGCGCTGGAAGTCGGCGATGTCGGACAGGGGCATACCGATCTGCGGATAATCCGCAAGCACTGTGATTTCGGACAGAAACGCTGTCTCGGCGCTCTCTCCTTCATCGCTCTGAGAAGCCCGATCCGGCAGAAGGTAATTGCCCAGAAGCAACATTGAGACACCGCCCACGATGGCAACGACGATGCCGACCGGCGCAATTTCGAAAATGGAGAAAGCCTCCAGCCCGGCTTCGCGTGCGACACCATCGACCAGCAGGTTGGTCGAGGTTCCGATCAGCGTACAGGTCCCCCCAAGGACCGCGGCATAGGACAGCGGGATCAGAAGCCGGGTCGAGGCGACGTTCAGGCTGGCCGCAAGGCGGATGACCACCGGGATCAGCACCAGAACGACCGGGGTGTTGTTCATGAAACCGGACGCGGCAATGGTTGCAAAGATGAAAATGCCGATGGCCAGAACCGGCCGGTTCTTTGCCCGACCGATCACAAGACCGGCGATAGCGTCCAGAACGCCTGTCCGTACCAACGCACCGGAGACGACGAACATTGCAGCGATGGTGATTGGGGCGGAACTGGAAAAGACGCTCATGACATCTTTGTTCGGCACCAGTCCAAGCACGATAAACAGGGCGGCCGCACCGGCGGCTGTCACTTCGGGCGGGTACTTTTCGAGGGTGAACGCGATGAAGAGCAGTGCAAGAATAACGAGAGCGATGATGGGCGCGTTCGCCCCGATGAATTCACTCATTGCGAAAACCTTTGCGAGAGTTTGCGTGCTGGGGCAAAGGTGCCCACCGCGTCGGATGGTGAACAATTCCAGATGCGATCGAGTTCCAACCCCGGCACGGATCTGAAATGCGGGAATGCGGCACAAGGGGATCCGCCCCAGGCTGCCTCAGGACCCACTGTCACCGACCGCAGCCAGCAATTACGTCTGACACGATCAAGTGTCCGGAGCAGGAGTTTCACGATTCCGACGAAAACAGCACATGGGATAAAGCGCCAACCATACGCCATGCACCCGGACGCGGATGAACAGGCTGTCTACCTTGTCCTCTGTTACGGTGCTCAGGAGTGGTCGCAGGATCAACACGTCATACCTACCAATCCGCCTCACGGATTCAAGCTGCAATCGAAGCGCATGTGCCAGATGATTTGCGAGGCCGGAATGATGTTGTCGTCTTGGAAGTTTCTCTGCCATCTGAGGTATCCGCCTTAACAAACCCTTAGAATTTGCTTCCTGGTAAAGGTGTGGATGACTGTCCGCTCTGGACGCGAACGATGGTCTTTCACGCATTTGCCGCGAAGGTCCGCAATCACCATTACTGTCGAAAGTGTGACGCGGGAGAGGCGATCCTGATCACACCTTCGCCAAGCTGGTCATTGTTGCGGCGCAGCTTGGCCAAATCGGACTTTCATGACGCTTTGCAGCATAATCCGACAGTAAGAGATGCACTACAAAGGAGTTTTCGACCCGTCGTCTTCTAATTCCAATTTACCAACCTCTGGCACCGTTTCTTTTGACGTTGTGCCGCGCAACGAGCAATGGCGACACCCAAAGTCGCCATTGCCGCTGGAGAAGTTGAAATCGACAGTTTGTGCTGAAATCAGGTCTTACCAGGTGATCGAACCCTCGGCCTCGCGGACCCTTTGGATTGTCGGGCGGGCTTCGATCCGATCCATGTAACTGCGGATGCACGGATAGGCATCGAGTGAAAGCCCGGCAGGGAGGGACCAGTTCAGAACGATCAACGCATAGCCGTCGATGACAGAGTAGTCACTGCCGAGGATATAGGCTCGGTCGGTAAGCCGATCTTCGAGCACAGCTAGGCGTCGCGCCACCCGGTCTTCGTAAAATGCGACCAGACGTGCCCGTTCGGCATCCGTTTCACCAAAGCCCTTGTAGATGTATTCGATGATCACGGGATGGAGGTCGGAGGCTACGAAGGCCATCCAGCTGTCCGCCTGGGCCCGCGCAAGGGTGCCGGGTTTCGGCAAAAGCGCCTTCTCTGGCACAAGATCGGCTATATAGGATAGCGTTGCGGCGTTCTGGGTCAGCACCTCGCCGTCCTCGAGTACGAGGACCGGTGTCATTGCCATCGGGTTCAATTTACGCACCTTCTGCGCAATGGGATCGTCTTCGCGATCAAGATGCACTTCGATGGCCTCGTAGGCGATCCCGGCATCCTCAAGGGCAAAGTGGTTCGAGGTCGAACAAGCGCCCCGGTGGTAGTAGAGCGTAATCATATCGGTTTTCCTGATTGCTGAGAAGGGAAGGAGGTCCGCCGGGTGCTCCAGCGAACCGCTGGTCAGGCCACGGGCAAATTCGGCATGTCGATGCACGCATCCTGTCCGGCCGTGATCAAACTGCGGATTCGAGCGTCATTCAGAACCGTGTGCGGAAAGACGTCAGGAATCGCGCTGACCCGATCAAGACGCCCTATCTGGTCTGCCGACAAATGCAGGTCGGCGGCAGCCAGGTTTTCCGAGAGCTGCGCCATGGTGCGCGGGCCGATGATCGGGAAAATCCCCTTAGACGCGACCCATGCTATGGCCACCTCGCCCGGCGTGACCTCGTGCTCCTTGGCCACTGCAATCACGGTATCCAGGATCGCGGAGCGTTGCGCTGTGTCCTCGGGGTGGAACGCGGCCCCGTTCAAGCCTTCCTCGCGACCGGTTTCGGTCAGCGGCTTGCGATACTTGCCCGTCAGGACGCCCCCACCAAGAGGTGAAAAGGCGGTGATCCCGAGGCCCAGACCGCGCCCTGCCTCGATCAGTTCGGCTTCGGCGGTGCGGGCAACGAGGCTGTGTTCCAATTGCAGACCCGCGACAGGAACTGTCCCGCGCAATTCCGCCAGTGTCGCCGCACGGGACACCCGCCAAGCCGGAAAGTCCGATAGCCCGGCGTAGAGGATCTTGCCTTGCCGCACGAGGTCTTCGAAGCCACGCATGATCTCGTCCATCGGGGTAACGCTGTCTGCAACGTGAACCCAGTAAAGATCAATACGATCCGTTCCCAGACGCTTCAGGCTTGCCTCTACCGAAGCGTGCATCGCTTGTCGGCTGTTCCCTGTTGTCAGCACGTTTGCTGTCTCGTCCGTCGCGACCGCGAACTTCGTGCCCAGCACGAACCGGTCGCGGCGGCCTTGCAACATGTCACCAAGGAATTCTTCCGACTGGCCGCTTTGGTACCCATTGGAACTGTCAAGGATATTGCCGCCTGCGTCGGCATAAGCATCCAGCATGCGGCGCGCCTCTGCCAGTTCAGTGCCATGCCCCCAGCGCGTGCCGAAATTGGAAGTGCCAAGCACCGATTCCGACACCCTCAGCCCGGTGTGCTCCCCAAAGAGTTTGTATCGCATTCTCATCTCCACTTTACACGCCAATCCGGCCCGTGTGGGCGGTGTGACCTTTCAAATCCGATGCAGATACGCTACATTCGGATCACTGCTCCGCTTTATATGTGGAGCGGTGATCCGCTTGTCAACAGGAAGAGACTGAGGCGCCCGAATGCGTGCAGATGCAAAGAAAAATTACGAAAGCCTCCTCGCCATCGCGCGCGAGGTCATTACCGAACAGGGCGTCGATGCCTCGCTTCGTGACATCGCACGGCGGGCTGGGGTCGGGCTGGCGACACTGTACCGCCACTTTCCGACCCGCGAGGACCTGTTGGAAGCTTTGCTGCACAAGGCGCTCTGTGACCTGATCGCACGGTCCGAAACCCTTTCCCGCGACCATCCGTCGAATATCGCCCTGACAATTTGGTTCACTGAAGCGACCACATTCGTCCATGCCTTCAACGGGATTGTCGACCTGATGGCGAAGGCGCTTGCTGATCCCAGCTCCGCGCTTCACGAAGACTGCAAAAACTTGCGCAAGGCCGGGGCAGTCCTCCTGCGCCGCGCACAGCAAGACGGCGTTGCCCGCACCGATATCGACGGAGAGGACCTTTTTGCCCTCATCGCCGCGGCCGGTTGGATCGGCGATCAGCTGGTCTTCGAAGATCGGGCCGATCGGCTGGTCAACTTTATCGCAGTTGCTGTGATAGGTCAGCCGACGCCGAGCTAGAGCGACAAGCGTTCGGGGGACCCGGTGTTGTCAAAGCTCGAAAGCCTCGCATACTCCCCCGTCGCCATTCAGGGTGAAATAACTCACCCATCCGTTTCGTCAGGAACGCGACCGCATGGGCCCTTTTATTCCGTTCGAGATCGGGTCAAGACCGGGTTGGCGAAGATCCCTGGTCGGCCCTGTTTCATGGATGGGCCGTCCGTCTGCGTGACAACCGCAGCCCATCCCGCATGTTAAGTGTCAGCAAGGATATATTGGCCGCACCCGCAAGCAACTCAATCACCTGCACCACATAAAAAGCCATATCGAACGCCCCCGCCTGCGCCTTGAAAGACAGGTACAGTGCGCAGGGGATCAGGATCAGGATGCCATTGGCCGCGATGAACGGCATCCGCTCTTTCTTGGCGTGGACCACCGGACCGCGCATTTTCCTGCCCAGCCTGAACCCCGAGCCGCCTGCTGCCATCAGGGCAGGAAGCAGAACGAGGAAGCCATAGGGAACCCAAGTCTTGACCGTCGTAACAGCCTGTTCTCCAGCAAAAATCTCGGACCAGGCAGTGGAGAGCCAGAAACTTAAAATCGTAATCAGAGCTATCGTTCCGGCGATAGGATGAATGGTTTTCGACATGACGAAACTCCTTGTCGCAGCGAATTTTATATAGCTTGCTATATATCAATTGTATAGCGAGCTATGCAAGTGCTAAGACGTCCCCATGAAATTTTCGAAGGATCAATCGGCGGGATACCTCGCGAACCACATGGCGCGCATCTTCGCGCAAGGCCTGACCTCGCGGATCAAGCCTCTGGGCCTAACCACCGGCACGTTTCCCGCACTTCTGGAGCTTTGGGACACGGACGGTCTGAGCCAGAAGCAGCTCACGGAGCGGCTCGACATCGAACAGGCGACAATGGCCAATACGTTGGCGCGCATGGAGCGAGACGGCCTGATTGTACGCAAGAAGGATGCAAACGACGGACGGGCTCAACGCGTCTGGCTGACCGACCGCGCCCGCAACCTTCGCGACCCCGCCATCACGGCGGCCCAGGAAGAGAACGCGATGCGACTGGCCGGTCTCAACGAAGATGAAAAGCGCCAATTCATCGCACTGATCCAGAAGGTCATTAAAACCAAGATGTCGGGATAACGCGGAGATTATCGAAACGCTGTCTGCGCAAAATCGACGTCAACGCCCCACCGGTCGCTTCTGTGGTTTGTTCCGCTATGCGGAGATGCAGGGGAAAGCTCGATGTTGGACAGCCCTGAGTGTCAGCCTAAAGTTTTGCCTGAGGGCCGGATTGCCACCACAGCGAACAACGGCTCTCCGCCCGTCGTGTAGAGTGTCGCTATCGCCCAAACCTTCCGTTCGCCAAGATGGCGCTTGTTGCAGCGCGGCTTCTCCGGACCGGGCGCTTCGCAGCGTGGGGCAGCGTCGTGCGGCAGCTTGAGGTCCACACTGCAGGACCTTTTGCCATGCGATAGAATGGCAAAGGTTGCCGTTCTGTGGGACAGTGCTCCCTCCACGGCGGCACTCGACCGGCTTCTCGCACTATCGGGTAATTTCAATCCGGAGGACGATCAGTTGGTCCTCCTGTGGCTGACACGGCTCAACGCTTGGGCGCCTGCGGACGAAGAGGCTTGGGAGGATCCGGATTCCGACGCGCGTCGCCTTCGACATGATAGATACGAACGCCCAGTATCGAGGGTCTAACGGTTAGACCGACGTTATCTCGGCATGGGCAAGCCCAAACCGGGCCAGTAGATCCCGCGCCCTTTGCGATAAGATCAGCCGCCCGTCGGCGGCTGTTCCGAAATCGTCCGTCTTCGCGATGCCTGCCGGCTGAAACCAGACGAAAGCCGGAAGGGCAAAATCGCGCAAGTCCGGCGAGACGGAGATCTCGGCATGATCGATGCGCGCGCCGGTCAGACCTTCTGCAACAACAGCATTCCAGGCTTCTTGGCGCAGCAGAAAGACCGGGAAACTTTCGATCAGTGCATCGCCAAGCCAGCCCTCGACCCGGTAATGCACTTTGGACACCACGGGCGGATGGCTCGACCGATCCAGGACCGTGCCCTCGGCAAGCCCGCCCGCAACCTCGGGCTCCACGTTGAAGAACTGCCGCTCGCTCATCATCATCCGACCTCCCTGCGCCGCCGGGCGCGCTGGCTCCTGCCACGGGCCAGCACTATTCGCACTATCCGCCATCATTCAGTCAGCAACACTTACTATATCCGGAGGTTCCAAGGGTCTGTAAACCGTCGTTGAAGACGCCCCCGCATTTGACCTACGCCAATGTCGGATCCGTGCCTGCCCCGATCCCTCTTTGCTCATGCCGGGAACGGTTGCCGGAAATGATCGACATGGAGTTTTCAAGCGTCATTCGACGTCGGACGTTGCGGGACAAGATGCCCATCCCCGAGGTTTCACGTCTGACCGGGCAGTCTCGCAATACCATCAAGAGGTATCTGGGCGGGCACCGTTGAACCCAAGGTCCGGGCAGCACCAGGGCCAACCAAACTGGACTCGTATGCCGCGAAGCTCTCAGGCTGGCGGGTGACGGAACAGCGCAAGTCGCGCAAGGACCAGCGCACCGCGACGCAGATGTCGGCTGATTTGGTCCAACTTGGCTATGACAGCTCGTATGAGCGGGTCGCAGCCTTCGTGCGGGTTTGAAAGGGTGAGCGGCAACGCCCGCAGCATACAACCGATCGGGGGACATTCGTGCCGCTGGTGGTCCACCCGGACGAGACGTTCCAGTTCGTCTGGAGCGAGGCAGAGGATGCCAAGATGGCCACTGCACTCCTCGACCGCCTCACCCATCGCGGCCACATCCTTGAAACCGGATACGACATTTATCGGCTCAAAATCAGCTCCGAGACAGCAAAAAATAGGAGGAGACAGTGGCACTGACCCAATCAAGAAACGTAACGAACGGGCGGGCCAGATCTCGGGAACATTGGCAGGTCAGTTCTCAGCGACATTTAATATCGTGATCAACTCTCGTGCCCGAAGAGCACATTGGTGGTGTTGATGCCGATTTCCTCGACGGCATATCCGCCCTCCATCAAGTAGACGGTGGGTTTGCCAAGTGCCGCGATCCTTCGGCCGTAGTCGACGAAATCGTCATGCGACAGCTTGAAGAAACTGATCGGGTCGCTTTCGAATGTATCGACGCCGAGCGAAACAATCACCAGATCCGGGTCATAGGCTTCAATTCGCGCCAGCGCGTCTTGCAGTTTCGCCAGCCACATCTGGTAGCTCGCACCCGGCGGCAACGGGTAATTCTGGTTGAACCCTTCTCCGGCGCCTCGGCCCGTCTCGTCGGCATGGCCAAGGAAATGCGGGAAGGTGTGCATGGGGTCGCCGTGCAGCGACAGGAACAGGACATCGTCGCGATCGTAGAATATCTCCTGCGTGCCGTTGCCGTGGTGGAAATCCACATCCAGGATGGCGACTTTGGCGCAGCCCTTGTTCAACGCATGCTGCGCCGAAACCGCAGCATTGTTGAAAAAGCAGTAGCCGCCGAATTGGTCCGTCGCCGCGTGATGGCCCGGCGGGCGACACAGCCCGAAGGCCACGTTTTCCGTGCCTTCGAGAACGAGATCCGTCGCAGTGAGCGCGACATCCTTGCTGGACATCGCCGCCTCCCAGGTTCCGGGCGACATCACCGTATCGGTGCTGAGCGCGTAATACCCAAGTCGGCCTTCGACGTGGAGCGGGATCTGCGACGCGGTCATCGACCGGCTCGGCCAACAGGGGGCGAGCGCTTCGCCCTTGTACCCGGCGGCCTCCCATTCATCCATGAAGGTTCTCAGGAACTCGACAAAGCCCGCGTCATGCACCGCCAGGACCGGGTCCAGGCCATAGTCCGCGGGCTCCAGCACATCGCCAAGGCCGCGGCTTCGCACCGCGTCGATGATGATCTCGGCCCGGCGCGGACATTCGAACGGCGCGACGAATTCTCCTTGATAGAGTTCGCCCTTCGCGTCGCGCAGTTTGTGCTTTTCGGAGAATACGGTCTTCATCGTCATTCCTTGCAAATGGCACCGCGCCGACCATGCGGCACGGCGCCCGTTGAAACGGTCTTACTTCAGCAGCGCGGTCCAGACCCGGTTCTGAAGCTCAACGGCCTTGGGCGAACAGCTTTCGATGAACTTGAGCGGCGTGCCTTCTGGCGGCGACAGCTCGGCGGCGTCCTAGAGGCCCTCGTCCATGAAGGCTTCGCTCCCGGTGACGCCATTGGCATAGCCGGAGGAGTTCGACTGGATGGCGATGTTTTCCGGCTCCAGCATGAACTCGATGAAGGTGATCGCGTTGTCGTAGTTCGGTGAGCCCTTGGGCACCACCAGGCTATCCGCCCAGGCGACCACGCCCTCTTCGGCGAAGGCATATTGCAGCGACGGTTTTTCCTTGCGCGCCAAAAGCGAGTAGCCGTTCCAGTTCTGGTGCACGGAGACGTCGCCAGACACCAGCCGTTCCAGGATCCCGTCGGAATTGTAGGTCTTCACATGCGGCTTCTGCCCCATCAGCAGGTCGAGCACCTGCTGCATTTCGTTCGGGTCCTCGCTACAGAACGGCAGGCCCAGAGCGACCTGAGCCATGGTGATGACCTCGTCGGGGGACTTGAACATCGCGATCTGCCCCGCCAGTTCTTCGGGCGGATTGAAGATCACGTCGTAGTCGTCGACGTCGCCGGAATAGACGGCGGTGTCGACGGTGAACGAGGTCGTGCCCCAGTGCCAGGGGATCGAATAGACATTGCCTTCGTCCCACCAGGGGCTGGCCAGGTTGGGCACGATCCGGTCGTAGCCTTCGAGCTCGGACGCGTTGATCGGCTGGACCAGACCTTCGGAGATCAGGATCGGAACGAAGTTGTGGGTCGGGATCGCAATGTCATAACCAGCCGCGCCGGACTGAAGCTTTGCCAGCAGCGTCTCACCAGAATCGTAGGTGTCCACGGTGACCGAGATGCCGGTTTCCGTCTCGAATTTCTCGATAAGCTCCGGCGAGGTATAGTCGGTCCAGTTGTAAAGCTGCAGTTTGCCGTCGGCGGAGGCGATGGTTGCGGTCAGGCCAAGACCCGCGCTGGCAAGGCCAAGAAGTGTCTTGCGGTTGAAGGACATGTTTTCTCCTGTTGATTGGTTTTTTATTGTTTCTTTGCGAACCACTGCGACACCAGAACGGCGATGACGGAGATCCCCAGCAATACCGTCGAGACGGCGTTGACTTCGGGCGTGACGCCAGTGCGCACGAGGCCGTAGATGTAGATCGGCAGCGTGGTCGACCCGGCTTCGGCGACCATCATCGTGATGATGAAATCGTCGAGCGAGATGATGAAGGCCAGCATTGCACCGGAAAAGATGCCCGGCGCCAGCAACGGCAAAGTGATCAGCCGCAGCGTCGTCTTGCGATCCGAATAGAGGTCGCGCGCCGCCGTCTCGAGGCTTGCATCCAACCCCCGAAGCCGCGCCTGGATGGGCAGGTAGGCGAACGGAATGCAGAACACCGTGTGGGCGATGATGATGTTGCCGATCCCCCAGGACAGGTTGATCGCCGTGAAAAAGGTCAGCGTCGCCACAGCCGTCACGATCTCGGGGATCATCAGCGGCAACAGCAACAATCCACCGAAAGCGGTCTTGTGCTTGATCTCGCGGTTTCGACCCAGGGCGAT
The DNA here is from genome assembly GCF_040148795.1 of Sagittula sp. NFXS13. Taxonomy (NCBI): domain Bacteria; kingdom Pseudomonadati; phylum Pseudomonadota; class Alphaproteobacteria; order Rhodobacterales; family Roseobacteraceae; genus Sagittula; species Sagittula sp. NFXS13. The sequence continues at coordinate 129,461 of NZ_JAGEMH010000005.1, read as the reverse complement.
GGCCGCCATCGTGGCAAAGACCGTCGAAAAGAGCGTCGAGACCGCCGCGATGATCAGGCTGTTCTTCGCCGCACTCTGGATGTCGTCGTTCGAGAATGCCTTGGCATACCACTGAAGGCTGAAACCCTCCCAGACGGTGGCCGAGCGCGTGGCATTGAAGGAAAAGATCACCAGGATGATCAGCGGCAGATAGAGGAACAGGAAAAAGCACAGCGTGATCCAGTTGAACCCCGGAAGCCAGCGGATGTCCCTATCGGAAGAGCGTATCAATGTTGGAACCCTCCTTCGTTGCGACGCTGGTTCACCGCGAAGAGAAGCAGGCAGATCAGCACCACGGACATGATCACCATGGTCAGGGCCGATCCGAACGGCCAGTCGCGCGCGGCAGAGAACTGCAGTTGAACGAGGCTCCCCAGCATGAGTTTCTTGCCGCCCCCCAGCAGGTCCGGGGCAATGAACGCGCCAAGCGCCGGGATGAACACCAGGATCGCGCCCGCCACAATCCCCGGAGACGCCAGCGGCAACGTCACGTGCCGCAGCGTGGTCCAGCGATTGGCATAAAGATCGCGAGACGCTTCGATCAATCGCTTGTCGAGCCGTTCGAGCGCCGCGTAGATCGGCAGCACCATGAAGGGAACATAGGTATAGACCAGTCCCAGCGCGATCGCGCCCTCTGTATAGAGCATGGTGATCGGTTCGTCCGTCACGCCAAGCCCGATCAGCAGGTTGTTGATCAACCCGGTGTCACGCAGGACCAGGATCCAGCAGTAGGTGCGGATCAGCAGATTGGTCCAGAACGGAATGGTGATGAGCAAGAGAAGGGTGTTGCGCCGGCTCTCGGGCTGCTGTGCGATGTAGTAGGCCGCCGGAAAGCCCAGGGCCAGCGACCCCAACACCGCAACCGTGGCAACCCAGATCGACCGGAAGGCGATCGTGAGGTAGGATATGTCGAACTCGACCTCGTCAAAGAGGTTCTTCTGAAACAGAAGCTGTGTGTACGCTTCTGTCGAGAATTCGAATTTCACCCCGCCGTAATCGCCGGGCGTCAGGAAGGAATAGACAAAGATGATCGTCAGCGGCGCCAGCATGAACACGACGATCATGAATGTCGCGGGAAGCACACCGATATAGTGCCGCAATCGTTCCAGAAGTTCGCTCATGCCACCAGCACCCGGATGGCTTCGGGGTCGACCTCGACCGTGGCCCGGGCCCCTACATCTGCGAGCGCGCTGCCGTCTTGGCGGTTTTCGCTGCGCACTGCGACGCTCAGGCCGTCATCAAGCGTGACCCGGTATTCCGTCTGGTTGCCGAGATACTCGATGTCGCTGATCGTGCCGCCAAGGCCGCCGTCTGCGCGTCCGGGCACGATGCGCGCCTTTTCGGGCCGGAACATCACCGTCACCTTGCCGCCATTCGCTTTGGCGGGCATGGCGGGACCGGCAAACCGGATGCTGTCGGAAACGTGGTAGGTGGCGGCGCTGTCGCCGCTCGCACGCGGCGTGGCCTCGAAGAAGTTCGCATCCCCGATGAACTCCGCCACAAATCGCGTGGCCGGGTATTCGTAGATTTCCGCAGGCTTGGCTACCTGCTGGATCTCGCCCTGCGACATGACGGCGATCCGGTCACTCATCGACAGCGCTTCTTCCTGATCATGTGTCACGAAGACAAAGGTGATCCCGGTCTCGCGCTGGAGACGCTTCAACTCCGCGCGCATGGACTGGCGCAACTTGAGGTCCAGCGCGGACAGCGGTTCATCAAGAAGCAGAACACGCGGATGCGGGGCAAGAGCACGGGCCAGGGCCACGCGCTGCTGCTGCCCGCCCGAAAGTTGCGAGGGGCGGCGCTTGGCGAACTCTCCCAGGTGGACGAGGTCGAGCATCTCCTGCGCCGTGCGCCGAGCATCCGGTTTGCCTTGGCGAAGCAGCCCGTAGGCCACATTTTCAAGCACGTTCATGTGCGGAAACAGGGAATAGTGCTGAAACACAGTGTTCACGGGCCGTTTTTCGGGCGGCAGCTGTGAAATGTTCTCGCCAAAAAGTTTCAGCGTGCCGTCGGTCGGCACTTCGAACCCGGCGATCAGGCGCAGCAAGGTCGTCTTGCCGCATCCCGACGGCCCGAGAAGGGTGAAGAATTCATTGTCCCGGATGCTCAGATCCGAACCTTTCAAAGCCCGCACCGGCGGTGTCCCCGGATAGGACTTTGTCAGCCCGTTGATTGTGATCGCGTCCTGCATTCCTGTCCCCTGTTCGATTTTGCCCGGGGGGCGAACCGGTGGTCCGCCGCCCCGTTCGGTCGTCGCAACGACATCAGTCCTCGACTTGCATGGCCCTCGTGATGCCCTCACGCAGCTTGGCCACCATGTCGTCGATTTCGGCCTTGGTGATGGTCAAGGGCGGCGACATCACGCACGCGTTGTAGGTCGGGCGGACCAGCAGACCAAGCTGCTGGCAGATCGCATCCACCTTCGCCGTAAAACCCGTGTCGCGGTTTTCATCAGGCGTGCCCGCGTCAAGTTCGCATTCGACGGCTGCCATCATGCCTTGCACCCGCACGTCTGTGACCACGGGCAGATCGCTCAGGGATTTTAGCGCGTTGGCGAAATACGGGCTGATCTCGCGAACATGTTCGAGCAGCTTGTCGTTTTCAAAGATGTCCAGATTGGCCTGCGCCGCCGCGACCGACACCGGATGCCCGGAATAGGTGAACCCGCTGAAAAAGCTGCGCGGCTCGTTGCTCACGGACTTGATCTCTTCGATCAGCCGGTCGGAGATAAACAGCGCCCCGAGCGGCAGGTAGCCAGAGGTCAGCCCCTTTGCGGTGGTCAGCAGGTCCGGCGTTACGCCGAAGACATCCTCTGACGCAAAGTAGTGCCCAAGGCGACCAAAGGCCGTCACCACCTCGTCCGCGATGAAAAGGACGTCGTGTTTCTTGCAGATCTCGTGGCAGCGCTTGTAGTAGCCGTCGGGCGGGATGATCACGCCACCCGATGCCATGACCGGTTCTGCGATGAAGGCCGCAACCTTGTCCGCGCCCAGTTCCAGGATCTTGTTCTCCAGATCGGCGACTTTCTCGTCGCAGAACGCCTCTACCGACATGTCGGCGGCGCGGTCCTTGGGCTTCGGGCATGGCAGGAAATGGATCGTGTCTTCGATCATGTCCATCTGCGCTTTCTCGCGCATCTTTCCCGAACAGCTTGCCGTCAGATAAGTGCTGCCGTGATAGGCGTTCACACGCGAGATAATGTGCTTCTTTTCCGGGCGCCCGAGGCAATTGTTGTAGAAAAAGACAAACCGCAGCGCGGAATCCACGGCGGTCGACCCGCCAGTGGTGAAAAAGACGGTGTTGAGATCGCCGGGCGTCATGGCGGTCAGGCGTTGGGCAAGCTCCGACGACGCCGTGGAAGCCATCGACCACGGCGAGAAGTAGCTGAGTTTGCGCATCTGGTCGGCGACCGCCTCGACGATCTCTTCGCGGCCGTGGCCAACGTTGACGCACCACATGCCGCCCGGCCCGTCGATCAGCTGATTGCCTTTGGAATCGCGCACATAGATCCCGCCGCTGGCTTCGAGATGGGTCCATTCATCGCGGTCCATTGCGGTGACGTCCTGCCAAGGATGCAGGAAGTGGTCGTCGGTTTTCCAAGTCTCGTCCGCTGCTTGTACAACGCCTGACATGATTTATCCTCCTCAAGCTGGCCGGGTCCGAAACTTCGTCACGAAGTTCGGTCGCGTCAGAGAAATTATAGTGAACTTCAATTTGGTAGTTGGGTTAAAACTTGTAGTCAGATAAAAATTGCGTCAAGGTGCAAACATGAGTTTACGCGAAAAACACAAATCCGAACGCATGCAGCGCCTCTTGGACGCGGCCAAGTGCCTGTTTCTTGAGCACGGATTTGATGCCGTTAAAGCGGAGCGCATCGCGGAGATGGCCGATGTCTCCGTCGGGACGCTCTACAACTATTTCGGTGGTAAAAACGAAATCCTGCTGACCCTTACGTCCATCGAAAACGAACGTCTGGCAGAGCTTGGCGCAAAGTTCGAACCCAGTGCTGAAGCCTCGGTGGAGGATAATTTCTGCACCCTGGTCGGCATGCATTTCAACGCGCAGCACATGGTCCTTCAGCGTGATCTCTGGCGGCAGGGCTTTGCCTTTGCCTTCGCGGCGCCCGCTACGGCCGAGGCGCGCAGGCTGCGCCAGTCGGACCGGGTGCTGCGCCAGCAGATCATTGATCTGACGGTAGCGCTGCAAGCGCAGGGCCGCCTGTCGTCCGATCTGGATTGCGAGGCGTTCGGCGCCACGATCTTCAACAACGCCAACATGCTCTTTTTCGAATTCACCTGGTCGGAAAGATCGACCTACGACGATCTCAACAAGGTGATCATGGACATGACCAGGACGATCGCCGCCCTCGCCCTGCCTCGGAACGCATCTGCGTAGACAGGGCCGACCCTCACACCCCCGATCCGCGGGGGCATCAACACCGCCAAATCACGCCGCCTCAAGGGATGAACACATGTCCACCACCGATCTTTCGCAATTCTACATCAATGGCCGGTGGCTGGCCCCGTCCGGGCGCGACACACTCGACATGATCAACCCTGCGACCGAAGAAACCGTCGCGGTGCTGGCCATGGGCGACGCGTCCGATGTCGATGCTGCAGTTGCCGCCGCCAAGGCTGCCCGGCCTGCCTTCGCGGCCACCACCATGCCCGAGCGGCGCGCGCTTCTAGAGCGTATCCTCGAGGTCTATTCCCGCCGCATCGACGAAATGGCGCAGGCCATCAGCATCGAAATGGGCTCTCCGATCTCCTTCGCGCGCGAACAGCAGGCGCAGGTCGGCGTCGATATCCTGACCGCCATGGTCGCGGATCTCGAGGCATTCGCCTTCGAGCACACCCTGCCCAACGGCGATCTGATCGTGATGGAGCCCGTGGGCGTCTGCGGGCTGATCACGCCGTGGAACTGGCCGGTCAACCAGATGATGCTCAAGATCGCGCCGTGCCTTGCGGCAGGCTGCACCATGGTGCTGAAACCTTCGGAACTGACGCCGCTTTCGGCCAACCTTCTGGCCGAGATCATGGACGAAGCCGGCGTCCCCGCCGGGGTCTTCAACCTCATCCACGGCGCGGGCCCCACCGTTGGCTCGGCCATATCGCGCCATCCCGACATCGCCATGATGTCTTTCACGGGATCGACGCGGGCGGGCACCTCGATCCTGAAGGAATGCGCCGACACGGTGAAACGCGTGACGCTGGAGCTTGGTGGCAAATCGCCCAACCTCGTCTTTGCCGATTGCGACCTGGAGCGCGCCATCGACGAAGGCATCGATGCCTGTTTCATCAATTCAGGCCAAAGCTGCGATGCCGCCACGCGGATGCTGGTCGAGCGCCCGGTCTATGATCGCGCGGTCGAATTGGCCGCGGCGAAGTGCGCCCGCGTCAAGATTGGCGATCCGTCGCAGCCCGGCGATCATCTGGGGCCGCTGGTCAGCCAGATGCAATACGACCGGGTGCAGAAGATGATCCAGGTCGGCCTCGACGAAAAGACGCGGCTGGTCTGCGGCGGACTGGGCAAACCCGAGGGGTTCGAGACCGGCTATTACGCCAAGCCCACGGTATTTGCCGACGTCTCCAACGACATGCGGATCGCGCAGGAAGAGATCTTTGGCCCGGTGCTGGTGATGATCCCCTTCGACGACGAAGAGGACGGCATCCGGCTGGCGAACGACACGCCCTATGGTCTTGGTGCCTACGTGCAAAGCGGCGATCCCGCGCGTGCGCTGCGCGTCGCCAAGGCGCTGCAGTCGGGCACTGTCAACGTGAACGGGGCCTACCTGGCGGCGGGCTCTCCCTTCGGCGGGTACAAATCGTCCGGAAACGGGCGCGAAGGCGGGGCCGAAGGTATGCGCGACTTTCTCGAGGTGAAAGCCATTGCGCTTCCAGAGTAGCGATGTGCAGGCTGCGGCTTGGTCACCGACCTCTTAGACCGCTTGTTCAATGGCCGTCCGCACCAGACCGCCACTTCGGTGCGGAATGGCTATTGAGCGAGGGGCGCGTCAAAAAGATCGTGGCGATCTTTCGCAGAAAACGCTGTATCGATCAATTCGGTGGAAATCTGTACCTTCGCCGCAGCTGCTCCCCGGAAACTGCCTCATCTCAGTCCGGAAAGTGCGCTTTCTGACGATTGCCTATTTTTGGTTTGGGGGTGCCTGCGAGGGTCCTCAAACCGCCGACTTTGTGGAAAAACACCCGTTCGCGAGCGCCAAAATCAACGGCCGCTAAATGTGCGCGCGCATTCCCCATCGGTCTTTTCGCGCTTACTGCGGTGCGGGAAAGATCTTTGCCAGTTTCCGGAGGTTCTGGGCGGTGGCGGCGAGGAGGAATTTCTCGTTCGTGCCGCATGGATGGGCCGCGTAATCGGAGCCTACCGAGGCCGAGGATGCGCTCGAGGTGGGCGAACAGCATCTCGACCTTCTTTCGGAGTCTGGATGAGACCGCGTCTTGCTCGGTCTGCCGGATGTCCCGGCCATCTTCGCGCTCTTCGCGGGTAATCTTTCGAGCGTCGGTGTTCGGTCAGTATTGATTGTCTCGAACGACCTGGTGCATCGGCGCTAAATGACCGCCCGGGCCCTTGCGCAGCGGCTTGGTTATACGCCCTCCGACCTGTCGCCCCTTCTACCGACACGCATGACATCACTTTACCAGCTCGCCGCGCCTTCAGCGCTTCCTGGAAACCGTTCCCCGGAGCGGAGCCTATATTCTCGCGGAGAACCGCACATTGGCAAGCGGCAGGTGCAGAGGAGGCTCGAGCATATCCGGAAAGCGATCGGCGTCCTGTCCGGGAAAGATCGTCTCGTGCCTCATGAGTGCCGAAACACGCGACATCCAGACCGTGACCGGCCACAAGACACTCTCGATGGTTCAGAAATATACCGCCCAGGCGAACCAGAAAGCAGCTTCCAGAAGGGCGCAGACTGCACGCGAACAGAGCAGAAACGAAACCGGAAAGCGCTAACAAAGTGCCAAACTCGGGCGCTCGATCTGAGCGCAGCGTTTCCACTTCAGTAACTTTTCCTTTGAAATCAAGATGGTGCGGGTGAAGGGACTCGAACCCCCACGCCAAAGGCGCCAGAACCTAAATCTGGTGCGTCTACCAATTCCGCCACACCCGCACATTCGGCGTTAGATAGCAAAGCCTGTCGCGAGGTGCGAGAGGAAAAACGCCTCAGATCGTCAAGATCTTTGACAGCCTTGGAAGCGGCAAATGTGCTTCACCGCGTTTGTGAACCCGCCTTGTTGTGCCACCGTCAGCGTAGGGGAGGCGCATTGCACTGCCTTCGTTCCGCAACACGCGCCGACGCCGGTCGCCAGAAATCCACGCGCACACAGCTTGGCAAGTCGCCCGCTGAAATCTGAACCCATGTATCAATGAGTACATGTATCAACGAAAGCGTCACTATCCCACGCAGCCACATCGCAGTGTGCCGGATTGAGGTGGGTCTGCTTCACCTTTGTTTTGGTTTTCCAACAGCAATGCCCCCCAAACAAAGGACCGGAAAAGGCACCCACACACGGTGATGATTTTCAACGCCAAGCGGTTGGGAGCGCGACAAAACCTTGCCCTTTGCCGACGCCGCAGCCTGAGCCAGACACTTTCTGCCGCCTCTTCAGCCCGCGCACGAAAGTCCTGCCTAGCGCGCGCCCCCCGCGAGTTTCTGTGCCTCGGGGCGGCCCCGAAGGGAGAGCATTGCCCACGTGCCAACGACCGGTCCCGGCACCAGGAACAAAAAGGCCCACTGCCATCCGCCGATCCACTGTGCAAAGATGGGCAGCGCCCAGATCGAAACGACCGTCAGGCCAAAGCCGATCCCCATCTGGAGTGCGAGCGCTGTGCCAACGAAGGCACTGTCGGCGAGTTCTGTCACGGCTGCCGAGAACTGTGCACTGTCGCCGATGACTGTCACGCCCCACAGGAGCGCCAGCAGCGCAAGCAGAAGTGGCGGCCCGTCGAAGAAGACACCGATCAGCATCGCGCAGGCACCCGACACGATCATCATGCCCGCGCAGGTCAGGCAGCGCCCGATCCGATCCGAAAGCCAGCCCCCGGCAAGGCACCCGATCACCCCGGATGCGACCACAACGAAGCTCAGCATCGAAGGAGAGCCGAAGGGGAACGGGTGCACCCCCGCTTCTGCCGCGGCGGCAAAGGCGAGAAACCAGGCCCACATGGCGTAAAGCTCCCACATATGGCCAAAGTAGCCGATGTTGGCGAGCAGAAGTGGCCGATCGGTAAAGACGGTAAGGGACTGGCGCGGGTTGAAGGTGGCTCTGCCAAATGGATTTGGTCCCTCACGTACAAAGAGGCCAAATATCAACGCGCCACCCAGGGCAGAGGCCGAAGTGGCCCAGACCACCGAATGCCAATCGACGCCATCGGCCACTGCACGCACAAGATGGGGCATGGAGGAGCCGAAGGTCAGCGCCCCGATCAGAAACCCGAGCGCGAGGCCCCTGCCCTTTACGAACCAGGTCGCCATGAGCTTGAGCGCCGGCGGATAGACCCCGGCAAGCGCAACGCCCGTCACGAAACGGGCAATCACCGCGGTGTCCGGGCCGACCACTAGCAGCGCAGCATTCGACGACGCCGCCAGAAGCGCCGCACCGGTCATCAGGCGGTGCATGGGCAGGATGTCGGGCAGGTTGACGAGAGACGCGCCCACGGCGCCCACGACAAACCCCAATTGCACGGCATTTGTCAGCCACGCCGCCTGCCCCGGAGAAAGCTGCCAGACACGGATCAGCTCGGGCACGATGGCCGTCGCCGAGAACCAGGTCGCAAGCACACCGACAACGCCGACGCAAATGATCGCCAGCATCCGCCAGCGCCCCGTGGCGTGCGGCATCACCGAAGCGTCAGTCATTGGCATTCCCTCCAGATATGCTTGCCCGGGTCGGACGCAGGGCAGAATGCCCCCGCCGATGGTCGTCGGGGCCCATGGTGTGCCCGCCAGCATGTCGGGCTTTTGCACCGGCTCGACAAGCCTCAATGTGTGGAGGCCGCGAGGTCAAAGCCGCCACATTGGCCCCGTTCATCATGATGCCCCCAAGGTCCGAACTCAACCACCCGCATGAACAGGCCGAAGCCCCCCCCGGCGGGGACAGCCCCGCGTCTTTCAATGTCGTTGCAACCATGATCGTGCAGCGCTCGAAAAGCACAAAGAACGACTTTGGTGCAATGCTTTCCCTCGTGCCCGATGGTCCGTTCCGTTCAGGGTTTCAGCATCTTTGATGCCGGGACGCACCGGCCGACAGCCCGAAACGTGACACTGCCTTCCGCGCTCGACCGCCAGACGGCCCTCCGTCCCGTTGACGATTGCGAGGGACGCCCCTGCCCGCGCTTACCCTCGAAAAAACTGCGCACGACGATCGCGGTAAAACGACCGAAGGTCAGCCAACAGCCCGCGCCCCGGTGGTCCCTGCGAGACGTGCCTATCGACATTCCAAAAGACATGTGCAATCCAAAGCGCACAACAGGGGCATCCGGCATCCGCCGGGTTGAGAAGCACCCTTTGAACCTGAACCGGCTCATACCGGCGGAGGAAGTTGTATGACGGTCGCCTTGTGCGGTCCTCTCTGCATCTCCGCCCAATAGGAAAGAGATGCGATGACCGATCCCTCCCGTTCCCTTTTGGCGATGCGCACCACGGCGCCGCTGATCCAGAACATCACCAATTATGTCGCCATGAACATCGCCGCCAATGTCATGTTGGCGGCGGGCGCCTCACCCGCCATGGTCCATGCCAAAGAAGAAGCCAGTGAGTTCGCGGGCCTTGCGCAGGGCTTGACCGTGAACATTGGCACGCTCGATGCGGAATGGGCGGAGTGCATGGTCCTGGCGGCGCGCGCGGCGCAGGATCATGGCACGCCCTGGGTGCTCGACCCGGTGGCCGTTGGCGCGACGGGAATGCGCCGTGCGCTTGGCCAGCGGCTGCTCGCGTTGAAGCCGACAGTGATCCGGGGCAATGCCTCAGAGATCCTCGCGCTGGCGGGCGCTGACACGCGCGGACGGGGCGCGGATGCCGCTGATGGGGTCGAGGCCGCCGAACAGGCCGCGCACGCCCTTGCGACAAAGACCGGCGGCGTTGTGGCGGTCACCGGGGCCATCGACTTTGTCACGGACGGGACGCGCACCGCCAGAGTGGCCAATGGCGACCCGATCATGACACGCGTCACCGCATTGGGCTGTGCGCTGACAGGCGTGGTGGGGGCGTTCATCACCTCCGGGTCGATCTTTGACAGCACGGTCGCGGCGCTGGCCTACTACGGTCTCGCCGGAGAGATCGCTGCCAAAACCGCACATGGACCCGGCAGTTTCCAGCCTGCCTTTCTGGATGCGCTCTACGCCATGACAGGGCCGGATCTGGACGCAGCCGCACGGATCAGCACGACATGATCCCGTCCCTTTGCTTTGTCACTGATGCCGAGGCACCCTGGACCCTGCTGGAGCAGGCCGAGCAGGCGGCGCGCGGCGGTGCGCTTTGGGTGCAGTTGCGGCACAAGACCCTTGCCGATGCGGCCTTTGCCGATCTGGCGTGCCAGATGATGGACCGGCTGTCACCGCTTGGCGCGAAACTGATCGTAAATGACCGGACAGAGATCGCGCGCGCCATTGGCGCAGCAGGTCTGCACATTGGCCAGTCCGATGGCGATCCACGTGCCGCCCGCGCCCGCATTGGGCCAGAGGCCATTCTTGGTCTCTCGATCGAAAGCGCCGAGCAGGCAGCCGCCGTGCCGCCGGGGTGCGTCGATTATCTGGGTGTCGGGCCGGTCCGGGCCACGGCGTCCAAACCGGATCACGCGCCACCGCTGGGGTGGACAGGGTTGGCAGACATCGTGTCCCGCACGGCCCTGCCCTGCATGGCCATCGGCGGACTGGGGCCAGACGATGCGACACAGGTCCGCCGTGCGGGCTGCGCCGGGATGGCCGTGGTCTCTGCCATCTCTCGGGCCACGAACCCTGAGGCTGCCGCGCAAACCTTTGTGCAAAACTGGAACGAAACATGATCCCCAATATTCTATCCATCGCGGGGTCGGACCCCTCTGGCGGCGCTGGTATCCAGGCCGACATCAAGGCCATATCGGCCAATGGCGGCTATGCCATGGCGGTCATTACGGGGCTGACCGCGCAGAACACGCGCGGCGTTCAGGCCGTCGACATGATACCGCCCGCGATGATCCGCGCCCAGATCGCCGCGCTCCGGGACGACATTCGCATTGATGCGGTGAAGATCGGCATGCTTGGCGACGCCGCCACCGTGGCCGTGGTGGCCGAGGCATTGGACGGCCTCGACGTTCCCGTGGTCCTTGATCCGGTGATGGTCGCCAAGGGTGGCGACCGGTTGCTGGCCGCCGAGGCCGTCAACGCCTTGCGTGATCTACTGCTTCCACGCGCAACGGTCCTGACCCCCAATCTGCCGGAAGCGGCAGATTTGTTAGGCACCACGCCGGCTAAGACGCTGGAGGAAATGGCCGCCCATGGTCAGCGTCTGCGAGAGTTTGGATGCATTGCGGTCCTGGTGAAAGGCGGCCACCTCTCCGACAGTGACGCCACCGACGTCCTGATCACGGCCAAGGGCAGCCAGCGCTTCGCCGCACCACGCGCTGCGACCCGGAACACCCATGGGACAGGCTGCACCTTGTCCTCCGCGCTGGCGGCGCACCTGGGCGCGGGCCACGCGCTGGCAGAGGCGACACAGCGCGCCAAGAGCTACATCTCCGCCGCTATTGCCGCCGCCGATCACCTGACGGTGGGCCGCGGTCACGGCCCGATTCACCACTTCTACAGCCTCGATGGAGGGACAGCATGACATTCACCGACACGCTTTGGACGGACACCTCAGATCTTCAGAACGTCATTGCCACAATGCCGTTCAACACCGAATTGGCGGACGGAACTTTGCCGCCGGAGACTTTCCGCCGCTATATCATTCAGGATGCGCATTACCTGGAGGGGTTTGCCCGCGCTTTGGCCCTGTCCGCCGCCCGCGCGCCGGATGCGGACGCCGTTGCGCAACTGGCAGGGTCAGCCAAAGGGGCCATCGTCGTGGAACGTCTGCTGCACGCGGACTACATGAACCGGTTCGATGTCTCCGCCGAGGACTTTGCCGCCGCGCCGCCATCGCGCGCCTGCGACCACTATGTCAGCTTCCTGATCCGGTCGGCGGCCGTCGAGCCGTTTCCCGTGGCGGTCGTGTCCCTTCTGCCGTGCTTTTGGATCTACCATAAGATCGGAGTGATGATCCACGCACGCGCCAAGCCCGACAATCCGTTTTCCGCCTGGATCGACACCTACGCCAGCCCCGATTTCGAGGACGCCGTGACGGCCATGCTGGACCTGACGAACCGACTGGCCGCACAAGCCGATGAGGAGACCCGCAAAGCGATGACCGCCGCATTTACACGCGCGTCGTGGCACGAGTGGATGTTCTGGGAAAGTGCCTATCGCGGCGAAGCGTGGGACATCCCGGCCTGATAAAGGCACTGCCCCTCGGTATTGTCCGCCGGCATTGGCCGATAATATTGGCGACAGGCACACCCACTGTGCGCCTGTCGCCGTTTCGCAATCCCGATCAGAACGGGCTGTCGGGGAAGTAGAACTGTTCCGCATTCTCTGGCGTGATGCGCTGGCTGCCGATGATGAACCGACCCGAGACCGGCGTTGCCGACACAAGGCCAAGCGCCGTCAGCTCGATCGCCGTTGCAATCTGCGCCGGAGGATACGTGACGTTAACAGGAAGCTGCGGGTCGCCTTCCATGATCCGCGCGATGATTTCCTTCATGCCTGCGCCGCCGACAACCCACATGTCGTCTTCGCGCCCGGCCTGGGCAATGGCCTCCAGAACGCCAATGGCCATGTCATCATCTGCCGCCCAGACAGCGTCGATGTCGTCGTATTTCGACAGGAAATCCTGCATCACATTGAACGCATCGTCGCGGTTCCAGTTGCCGTGCTGCATGTCGAGCACGTTGATGCCGGACCCTTCGATTGCAGCCTCGAATGCCTCCACACGTTCGTTGTCGAGCGTTGTCGGAATGCCGCGGAGCACAACGATATTGTCGCCTTCGCCCAGAGTTTCGGCGAAATATTCGCCAGCCACGCGGCCAAAGCCCGTGTTGTCGCCCGCGACGTAGAGGTCCTCGATCCCTTCGACGGCGAGGCCGCGATCAACCACCGTCACCCAGATGCCCTGTTCCTTCACGGCCTGCACCGGCGAGGTCAGCGGCTCGGACTCAAAGGGGAGGACAACGAGCGCATCAATGCCGCGCGTAGCGACCATGTCCTCAATGTCGTTCACCATTTTCCCGGCGTCCCCGGCGGTGGTAAGAACGAATTCGATCTGGGGGTAGGTCTCCTCCAATCGTGTGATCGACGCCTGCGCGTGATAGTTCAGCCCGCCCATGAAGCCATGTGTGGCCGAGGGGATGGCGACGCCGATGGTGTAGCTGTCCTCTTGGGCCAATGCAGGGCTTGCTGCGAGCGCGAGGCTCAGCGCCGCCCCCTTCAGGATATGTCTGCGTTTCATGTGGTTCCTCCCTTATGTGCCGTTCAGTCGGCAGATTTTCCTTGCCGTTGCAAAACCACGGCCAGGATAACGATGACGCCTTGGATCGTGCCGTTGAGATAGGGTGAGACAATCGAGGCGAGATTCAGAATGTTGTCGATCAGGCTCAGGATCAGCACACCGATCACAGTGCCCCAGACGCGGCCAAAGCCCCCCTTCAGCACGGTGCCCCCGATGATGACGGCGGCAATCGCCTCCAGCTCCCACAGCGTTCCGGTGGACCCGGAGGCGGAGCCAAGGCGCGGCACGTACATGATTGTGGCAAGGCCAACGAGGCCACCGAGCAACACGTAGGTCGACATGCGCACCGCATCGACGCGGACAGCGGAATATCGGGCAACCTGCTCATTCGCCCCCAGCGCCGCACAATGGCGGCCGTAGGCGGTCTTGCGCATGGCGATTTCCCCCACGATGGCGACAACGGCAAATACGATGATCGGCCACGGCACACCCAGAAGGCCGTCGTAATAGACCGGGCGATAAAAGCTGCGCGCGTCAAAGTTCAGTGACAGCGTGCCGCCATCGGCCAGCCACGTGGTCAACGACCGGTAGACCCCCATCGCGCCAAGCGTCACGATGAACGCCTCGATGCCCACCTTGGCAATCAGGACGCCGTTCAGCAGCCCGGCGGCAAGCCCGGTCAAGAGCGCCACGGCCATACCTGCCGCAACCAGGGGCACGCCAATCCCAAGCACGGGAATAAGCGCGTTCATCGTCATGATCATGACGCCTGCCACAAAGGCCGCCATCGACCCCACGGACAGGTCGATCCCGCCACCGGTGATCACGAAGGTCATGCCGATGGCGATGATGCCGATAAAGGCAGACCGCGCCAGCACGTTGGTCACGTTGGCATAGCCAAGGAAGTTGGAATTCAGCGACGCACCAAGGATGATCAGCGCGATCAACGCCAGAACCGGACCAATGGTTTGCAGGCGAAGGGCGCCTCGGCGCGGCGTGGCGTCGCTTTCTACGGTCGTGTCAGTCATGCGGGTTCTCCGGTCGTTTCACTGACGCCCATGGCGCGGCGCAGGATGGCATCTTCGGTGATTTCGGCACCGCTCAGTTCAGCGGCGATGTGCCCCCGTCCCATCACGCACACGCGCGAGGACAGCCCGATCACCTCGGGCAATTCCGAAGACACGACGATCACGCTTTTCCCCTGCGCGGCCAGCGCGGCGATGAACTCATAGATCTGTTGCTTGGTGCCGATGTCGATGCCGCGTGTCGGCTCGTCGATGATGACGATCTGCGGCTTGGCCAGCATCGTCTTGGCCAGAAGCAGCTTTTGCTGGTTACCACCAGACAGGCTGCCAGCCAGCATCTTGCGATCCTTCACACGGATGTCGAATTCCTCGATCGCCTGATCCAGCGCCTGAACCTCGGCCTGCGGGTCGATGAACACGCCGCCGAACGTGTCGAGCGCCAGCAGCGTCAGGTTCTCGGTCAGCGCCTTGCCCAGCAGCAGCCCCTTGTCCTTGCGATCCTCGGTCAGATAGACCAGCCCGGCCTCACGCGCGGCCCGCACTGACCCGGGTTTCAGCGGCGTGCCGTTGACCCGCACCGTGCCCTGCGCGGGGCGCAGGCCGACGATCCCCTCCATCAGTTCCGTGCGCCCTGCTCCGACCAGCCCGGCAAAGCCCAGAACCTCGCCCCGGCGCAGCGTGAACGACGCATCGCGCACATAACCGGGCACGGTCAGCCCCTCGACCTCCAGCACCACGTCGGCACCGGGCTTTGCCTTGGCCGGAAACAGGTCCGACAATTCGCGCCCCACCATTGCTTCGGCCATCGCATGTTCGGTAAACTCCTCTGCCGGGCGGGTGGTGATATGCGTGCCATCGCGCAGAACCGTGACACGGTCGGCGATGCGGGCGATCTCGTCCAGCTTGTGACTGGTGTACAAAATCGCGGTGCCTTGGGCCTTCAGCCGTTCGATCTGCTCCAGCAGCACATCCGTCTCGCGTCCCGTCAAAACGGCCGTCGGTTCGTCCATGATAAGGACGCGCGCCTGTCGCCCAAGCGCGCGGGCGATCTCGACCATCTGGCGATTGGGGACCGACAGATCCTGAATGCGCCTGCGCGGATCCACATGGCAATCAAGCCGCGCCAAAAGCGTGCGAGCCTCCTCCCGCATGGCCCGCCCGTCCAGAAAAGGCCCGCGCCGTTTTTCCCGGCCAAGGAAGAGGTTCTCCTCGACTGTAAGCTGGAGCGCGAGATTGAATTCCTGGTGGATCATGAGGATGCCAGCGGCTTCGGCTGCCCGCTGATCGGCAAAACGGACCTGCTTGCCATCAAGCATAAGCGCGCCGGTCGTCGGTGCCAGATAACCGCCGAGGATCTTCATCATCGTCGACTTGCCCGCGCCGTTTTCTCCGATCAGGGCGTGTATTTCGCCGGGGACCAGTGAAAAATCGACGCCGTGCAGGACTTCGATCGGTCCAAAGGACCGGGTGACACCACGTGCCTCAAGAATGGCGGTCACAGCGAAACCCACGCGGCGTTGCGTTTGGACGAGCGCACGCAAGCCTCGACAAAGGCCACGCCCTCCACCCCGTCCGCGATGGAAGGAAAAGTCACGCCCGCCGGCAAGGGCGCATCGGTGCGCGCCGCGCGAATGGCCTGCGCCGCTTCGCCGTAAATGTTTGCAAAGGCTTCGAAAAACCCCTCCGGGTGTCCGGGCGGAATGCGCGTCAGTCGCCGTGAGCCTGCGGTGGTCGCCGTTGAGGCGCGCGTGATGATCTCGGTGCTGCCGCCAAGCGGTGTGATCTGCAAGGCATTGGGGTTTTCCTGCCGCCATTCCAGCCCTGCGCGCGTGCCAAAAATGCGCAGGCGCAGATCATTCTCACGCCCCGCCGCGACCTGACTGCACCACAGCGTGCCGCGTGCGCCGCCTTCAAACCGCAACATCACATGGCCGTTGTCATCCAGCGTGCGTCCCGGCACGAAACTCTGCAAGTCGGCCGCGATGGCCTCCGGTGCCAGCCCGGTGACAAACCGCAGCAGGTTCCAGGCATGGGTGCCAATGTCACCAGTGGCGCCGCCGGCACCGCTTTTGGCCGGATCAGTGCGCCACGCGGCCTGTTTGTTGTCGGCGTCCGGCGCTTCGGCAAGCCAGTCCTGTGCATATTCCACCTGCACCAGCCGGATATCGCCCAGATCCCCGCGTGCAACCCGCGCCTGCGCCTCACGGATCAGCGGATACCCTGTATAATTGTGCGTGAGGATAAACAGAGCATCGGATTTCTCCGCGGCTGTCTTCAGCCGCTTTGCATCCGACAACGTCCCGGTCAGCGGCTTATCACAAATGACGTGAATGCCACGCTTCAGGAATTCACGCGCCACAGGCAGGTGCATGTGATTGGGCACCACGATCGACACCGCCTCGATGCCATCTTTCAAGCGCGCCTCGCGTTTGGCCATCTCGATATAGTCGGTGTAGGTCCGATCTTCGGCGATACCGACCTCCTGCGCAGAGGCCCGCGCCTTGTCTTCGGTCGACGACAGCGCCCCCGCCACAAGCTGAAACGCGCCATCCAATCGGGCGGCCACCCGATGAACGCCGCCAATCATCGCGCCCTGCCCGCCGCCGACCATGCCCAGCCGGATCGGCCCGCTGCGGCCCTCGAACCGGTTCATTGCGACAGCCCCAGCATCTTGCGGTTGGCGGCCTCATCCGCGCCACCATCGGCGAAATCGTCAAACGCATGCGGCGTCACCCGGATGATGTGATCGCGCACAAAGGCCGCCCCCTCCCGCGCGCCATCTTCGGGGTGTTTCAGCGCGCATTCCCATTCGACCACGGCCCAGCCGTCGAAATCCATCGCCGCGAGCTTGGCAAAGATCGCGCCGAAATCCACCTGCCCGTCGCCCAGACTGCGGAACCGTCCGGCGCGATTGACCCAGGATTGATATCCGCCGTAGACACCTTGGCGACCCGTTGGATTGAACTCCGCATCCTTGACGTGAAACGCGCCGATCCGGTCGGCGTAGATGTCGAGGTTCGCTTTGTAATCAAGACATTGCAGAAGGTAGTGGCTTGGATCGTACAGCATCATGGCACGCGGGTGCTGGTCGACACGATCCAGAAACATCTCAAAGGTTGCGCCGTCGTGCAGGTCTTCGCCGGGATGGATCTCGTAACACAGGTTGATCCCATGCGCGTCCGCCATGTCCAAAAGCGGCCGCCAGCGCTTTGCCAGCTCATCAAAGGCCATCTCGACCAGCCCTTCGGGGCGTTGCGGCCAAGGGTAGATGTAAGGCCACGCCAGCGCGCCGGAAAATGTCGGCAGAGCGGTCAGGCCCAGATGCGCTGACGCCCGGATCGCCTTTTGCATCTGATCCACGGCCCATGCCTGACGCTTGGCAGGATTGCCATGCACCGAAGGCGCGGCAAAGCCGTCAAAGGCGGCATCATAGGCCGGATGCACCGCCACCAGTTGCCCTTGCAAATGTGTCGATAGCTCGGTGACGGCAACGCCATTGTCCCGCGCCTTGCCCGCCCATTCATCGCAATAGGTTTTGCTCTCCGCAGCGGTGTCGAGGTCGAAAAGCCGGGCATCCCACGACGGCACCTGAACCCCTGCATAGCCACAGTCAGCGGCCCAGCGGGTGATCCCGTCCCAGCTGTTGAAAGGTGCGTCATCGCTCGCGAATTGCGCCAGAAACAACGCTGGCCCCTTAATTGTCTTCAAGATGTCCTCCTCCCGCCAGTCTCCCCACCGGCGACGATGAAATCGATTACATTACAGCCTGACAAAGGATGCAATCGTTTACAACAGATTTATTTCGGGCGATGTTAAGCGGCCATTCGAAGGGAAGATGATGGACAGTAAAATCGCCACGATTCAGGACGTTGCGCGTGTCGCTGGCGTATCGACTGCAACCGTCAGTCGTACGATTTCCAAACCCGATGTCGTGGCCAAGGCCACGCGGGAGGCCGTTCTGAGCGCCGTTGCGGAGACAGGATATCGCGTCAACACCACGGCGTCGAATCTGCGACGGCAGCGCACCGGCACCGTTCTTGTGCTCTTGCCCAACATCGCAAACCCGTTTTTCTCTCAGATCCTCGCCGGACTGGCATCCGTTCTGACGCCTGCGGAATACAGCATGCTCATTGCAGACACGCAGACCGGGCCCGATGCCGATCAACGCCTGACGCACTACCTCACCTCCGGGCAGGCCGATGGGCTTGTCGTTCTGGACGGCACCCTGTCGCCAGAGACGTTGTCAGGCCCGCTGGTCCCCCCGGCCGTGCTGGTGTGTGAATGGATGGGAAGCACCCTGCCATCGGTCCGCGTGGAAAACGCCCGCGGCGCGGCGCTGGCCGTCAATCATCTTGCAGACCTCGGACACAGCAGGATTGGCCATGTCACCGGCCCCCCGGGCAACGTCCTGACCGAAACCCGGCGCGATGGGTTCTGTCGCGCCCTTGCCGACCGAGGCTTGCCCGTCCACGACGACTGGATTCTCGAAGGCGATTTCACCATGGATTCCGGCGCCGCCGCGGCCCGGGCATGGTGTCACCTCGAAGACCGCCCCACCGCTTTGTTCCTGTCATCGGACGAGATGGCGATTGGCTGCATGGGCGCGCTTCAAAGCCGCGGCATCCGTGTGCCGGAAGACGTCTCCATCGTCGGTTTCGACAATATCGAAATCGCCCAGCATCTGTCCCCCGGCCTTACCACCATCCGTCAGCCGCGCACGGATATTGGCGTCCGGGCCGCCGAAATATTGATGGACATGATCGCCAGCAAAACCAAGGACGGACAGTCTGAAATCATCACCGTGCACCTCATTCCGCGAGGAAGCACCGGCCCCGCTCCTGAATAGGTCGCGACCGTCGGGCTGTCTCAACAAGGTTGCGCGTTTGATTACAATGTCAGCCCGGCAATGCGCCCGGTGTTGCGAATGTGCGCGCGCATGGCATCTGCGGCGTCGGACGCGCAACCTGCCTGCAAGGCAGAATAGATGTCCCGATGCTCCGCGATAGAGGCCTCCATGCGATCAACTTCTGTTCGCGGAATGGGCGCGCGCTGGCTCTCGGTCAGCATGTCGGTGATGGACTGGTAAAAAGCGCGCAACATGCCATTTGGGCAGGCTTCGGCGATCTGCGCATGGAAGGCCAGGTCCGCTGCCACGTGGCTGACCAGATCGCCGGAGCGCCACGCCTCTTCAAAGCGCGTCGCTGCTGCGTTCAATCGGGCCAACTGGTCATCGGTCATCTGCGGCGCAGCCAGCCGACACAGCTCCACTTCGACCACCAGTCGGGTCTGGAAAACCTCAAGCAGCGAAAAGCTATTGCCAAACCGCCACGCCATCGGGGCTTTGGTATCCTTTTCGCCAACCACGAAGGTTCCGCGCGCGGGCAGCGTCCGGATCAAGCCCAGGGTTTCGAGCGTCAACAAAGCCTCGCGCAAAGACGGGCGTGAGACGCCCAGCCGGTCGGCCAGAACGCGCTGCGACGGAAGCTTGGCATCCGGCGGGAACTCCCCGCTTCGGATCATTTCCTGGATCCGCCGGGTGATGACCTCGGTCACCGGCAGTTTCCCGTAGTCTTGCTGCATCGGCCTTGTCCAATCTTTGTGCAGTTGTCGGAGCGTCGCGCGCTTTCTTTCATTTCTTCATTGCATATCGAACAGACTCACGCCAGCGTGTCCTTACCGGTAAGACTGGTCTGACCAGTTTAAGCGCCAAAATAAGGTGCACTATCGCAATCAGGGAGATAAAAATGCTCAAGACCATCATAAGCACAAGCCTGCTGACCGTCAGCCTCGCGACCACTGCGCTGGCCCAGGACGCGCTGGAAATCGGCGCGAATATCGGCAACGTCCCGTGGGAATTCCAGGACGAAGCCGGCAATTTCACGGGGTTCGAAGTCGACCTTGCCAACACCGTCGCCGAAAAGCTGGGACGCGACGTTGAAATCGTAAACATCCCGTTCAACGGCCTGTTCTCTGCCGTGCAGTCGGGCCGCATCGACATGGCGATGTCATCCATCACCATCACCGACGAACGCCTGCAATCGGTTAGCTTTGCACAGCCATATTACGACAGCGATCAATCCTTGACCGTGGCGACAGGCGGACCTGCCTCGCTGGACGAGATGGGCGACAAGATCGTTGGCGTCGACACCGGATCGACGGGCGACATGTGGGCCACCGAACATGCCGAGGACTATGGCTTTGCCGACATCCGCCGCTACGAAGGCCTCGCCCCCGCCATGCTGGACCTGCAAGCGGGCCGGATCGACGGCTACATCTCGGACATTCCGGCGTTGCAATACTACGTCAAGGACAAGCCCGGCCTTGAGGTCGTGCAACGCATCGCCACCGGTGAAAAGTACTCCTTCATGTTTGCCAAGGACGCGGAGCTGGCCGCCGACGTCAATGCTCTGCTGACCGACCTCAAGGAGGACGGCACGCTGGCCGATCTGCACGAAAAATGGTTCGGGGCTGCGCCCGAGGCCGAAACCTCGACCGTGACCGTGCTCGACATGCCTGCCGCGAAATAACCCTTGCGGGCCCGGCGACTGTCCGGGCCCCAGACAAAGGACCGACATGGACCTCTTTGAAACCTTTCTGAATTTCGATGTGCTGGCACGCACCTGGCCAATGTTGGTCAAGGGGTTGTGGCTGACGCTGAAGCTTGGCGTGGCGAGCATCCTCGCCGGTCTGGTGCTGGGGCTGATCCTGTGTCTGACGCGGCTGTATGCCATCGCGCCGCTGCGGTGGTTGACCCGAGCCTACATCGACATCTTTCGCTCCATCCCCCTTCTGGTTCTGCTGATCGTTGTCTACTACGCCCTGCCCTTCGTCGGTGTGCGCCTGTCGGCCTTCGTCTCTGCAATGGCCGCGCTGACATTGGTGTCGGGCGCCTACACCGCCGAGATCTTTCGCGCCGGAATCGAAGCCGTGCCAAAAGGTCAGTTCGAAGCCTCTGCCGCATTGGGCCTCAACCATCGCCAGACGATGACCGATGTGATCCTGCCGCAGTCGATCCGCGTTGTGATCCCGCCGCTGACCAACAACTCGATCAACGTGATCAAGGACACTGCCTTGGCGTCGGTGGTCGCCATGCCCGATCTTCTCAAGCAGGCGACGCAGGCGCAGGCCCTGACGGCGAACCCGACGCCGCTGATTGGCGCCGCTGCGATTTACCTCGCGTTTCTGCTGCCAGCGGTGCTGGTGGTGTCCCGCCTCGAACGCCGAATGAACCGGGGGCAGGTGTAATGGCCGGATACATAAGCATAAAAAACCTGCAAAAGTACTATGGCACCTTCCACGCGCTCAAGGGCATCGACCTCGAAATCGCCCAAGGCGAAGTCGTCTGCGTGATCGGTCCGTCAGGGTCTGGGAAATCCACCCTGATCCGCTGCATCAACCGGCTTGAACCGTTTTCGAACGACAGCGCGATCACCGTGGATGGCGTGCCCGTTGTGCCCGGTCGCAGCCTCGCCAAGGTCAGGGCCGAGGTCGGCATGGTCTTTCAGAACTTCAACCTGTTCCCGCATCTGACCGTGCGCGAAAACATCATGCTCGCCCCACGCCGGGTGCGCGGCACCTCCCGGGCCGAGGCGCAGGTGCTTGCGGATCGGCTTCTGGCCCGCGTCGGCCTGTCCGAGCAGGGCGACAAGTACCCCAGCGGCCTGTCCGGCGGACAGCAACAGCGTGTGGCGATCGCGCGCGCGCTGGCAATGGAACCGCAGGTGCTGCTCTTTGATGAGCCCACGTCCGCCCTCGACCCCGAAATGGTGGGCGAAGTCCTGGACGTGATGCGCGACCTCGCGCGCACCGGTGTCACCATGGTCGTCGTCACGCACGAGATGGGGTTTGCCCGTCAGGTTGCCGACCGTGTCATCTTCATGGACGGAGGCGCCGTCGTCGAAGCCGCCCCGCCCGAAACGCTATTTTCCACCCCTGTCGAACAGCGGACGCGGAATTTCCTGCACGCCGTGCTGGACCACTAATACAAAGGACCCTCCCATGCCCCAAGATCATCTGGATATGGCCCATGTCAGAGGCCAATTCCCCGCGCTGGCCAAGGACTGGGCATTTTTCGACAATGCCGGTGGCTCGCAGACCCTTCAGACGGTGATTGACCGCATCACCGAATTCCTGACCCATCGCGATGTGCAGATCGGCGGCAGCTACGAAATATCGCGCGCCGCCGCCGAGGCATTGATGGACGGCCGCTGCGCCGCGCAGACGCTGGTGAATGCCACCCGTCCCGAAGAGATCGTCTTTGGCCCCTCCACCACCGTGCTGATGCAGACCCTTGTCGCCGCCATGCGCAGCCAGTTCCAACCCGGCGACGAAGTCGTCGTGACACACGCGGACCATGAATCCAACATCGGTCCCTGGCTGCGGCTCGAGGAATTCGGCGTCAAGATCGTCGTCTGGCCCTTCGATACCGCCAGCGGCAGCCTGCGCCTTGAGGATCTGGAGCCGCTGATGACTGAGCGGACCAAGCTGGTGTGCGTGCATCACGTCTCCAACATCCTCGGCCAGATCAACGACGTGGCCGCGATTGCCGAGGCCGTGCATCGCCATGGCGCCAAGATCGTCGTGGACGGGGTCGCCTATGCGCCTCACCGCGCCATCGACGTGACCGGCTGGGACGTGGATTACTACATCTTCAGCCTTTACAAGTGCTACGGACCACACACCGCGATCATGTACGGGAAATACGACCTGCTGGCGTCGCTCGACGGGCTGTATCACTACTTCTACGGCAAGGACAAAGTCCCCGGCAAACTCGAACCCGGCAATCCGAACTATGAACTGGCCTATTCGACAACCGCCGTGGTCGCGTATCTGTCTGCCTTGGGCGGCGGAGAGCACCGCGAGGCGCTGGAACGTGGTTTCGAGGCCGTGGCCTTGCAGGAACAGGTCCTCACCGATCACCTGTTGGCATGGCTGCGCGGGCGCAACGACTGTCAGATCATTGGCGCGGCGACCAACCCCGACAACAGCCGCGTGCCGACCATCGCCTTCC
Source organism: Sagittula sp. NFXS13 (assembly GCF_040148795.1). Classification (NCBI taxonomy): domain Bacteria; kingdom Pseudomonadati; phylum Pseudomonadota; class Alphaproteobacteria; order Rhodobacterales; family Roseobacteraceae; genus Sagittula; species Sagittula sp. NFXS13. Next base: position 105,844 of record NZ_JAGEMH010000005.1, on the reverse strand, counting down.
GCTTTGACGGATTGAATTCAGAGGCAATCTGCCGTGCGATGGACGCCCACCGCGTCGCGATCCGGCATGGCGATTTCCATTCGCGCAGGTTGGCTGAAATGCTGGGCGAAACGCACGACGGCGGTGTGCTGCGCGTCTCCATGGTTCATTACAACACGGTGGCCGAAATTGACCGACTGACTGCCGCGCTCGATCAGATTGTGCGCGAAATGTCGAAGCAGACCGCGTAAGGGCCGGACCAGCCGCACCGTCATAGCGGCGACAAATACCTGACGGGGCGGGCTTATCGCCGGTTGCACAAGCCCGCCACCGCTTCGACGTCGGCCTCGTTTTCCCGGCCTAGCCCCCGCCCACAAGGCGCGCCGCATCGAGGATGGAGAAGACCGGCCTGCCGGTGGCCGCCCGAATGGCCTCGGCGTAGGGCGGCAGGTTGCCGCATTCCAGGACGATAGCCGCGATTTCCGGACTGCCCCGCAGCAAGGCCAAGGCGCTCTCACAGACCTCCCGCTGCATCTCTGCCGTATCAAAGGTCGCGCGCTGACTGGTCTTTGGGGCCAAAAACGTGCCTGTAAACAATGGGCTGCCTTGCATTCCCGCGATGCGCACGTCGTCAGGCGTGACGCCGGCGGCGCGGATCGCGTCCGGCCCCAGTGCCGTGGCGGAGGCGGTCAGCACCCCCAACGGACGCCCGCCAACCATCTGGCGCACTGTGGGCAGCAGGCTAAGCCCCGACAGCAGCACCGGCACGGGAAGGCTTGCCGCGATGTCGCGCTGCACCGTGATCAGAAACCCGCAGGTGGAGGTGATGAGGCAAGCGCCCTCGTCCACCAGTGCGTGCGCGGCATCACGAAAACCTGCGATCAGCTCCGGCGCGGGGCGCCCGTCCTCGACGATATCAGGGCTGCCCGCCCCCGGCACCACGCGCACGCGGGCCGGCAGGTGGTAGCTGTCGACGTTGCCTGCGTCCCCGACGATGCGGGGAAAGCGGGTGTCGAGACTGAGAATGCCGATAAAGCGGGCCATGAAACACCTATCAGACAGCGTGACGCGCACCCGGCCGGTGCGCGCCCCGCCGTGTTATTGCCGTGCCTGTACGGTCTCGGGCAGCCAGGTGGCAAGCCCCGGAAACGCAACCAGAATGCCCACCATCACGACCATGATCAGGAACATCGGAATGGCCGTGCGGGCAATGTAGCTCATGTCGTGCCGGGTCATGCCTTGCAGAACAAAGAGGTTAAAGCCCACGGGCGGCGTGATCTGCGCCATCTCAACCACGACAACGATGAAAATACCGAACCAGATCAGGTCGATGCCAGCGGCCCGTATCATCGGCTCGATGATCGCCATGGTCAGCACCACCGCAGAGATCCCGTCAAGGAACATGCCGATGATGATGTAGAAAACGGTCAGGGCTGCGATCAGGGCCACGGGGGACAGGTTCCACGCACTGATCACCTCTGCCAGGGCGCGCGGCACGCCGGTAAAGCCCATGGCCAGCGTCAGAAAGCTCGCCCCCATCAGGATCAGCGCAATCATGGCAGAGGTTCGCGTCGCGCCCGTCAGGCTTTGGCGGAAGGCCTCCCAATCCAGCGACCCTTGCATCGCGGCCAGAACCAGTGCGCCAATGACGCCAAAGGCCGCCGCCTCGGTCGCCGTGGCAATACCAAGGTACATCGAGCCGATGACAATCGCGATCAACGCAATGACCGGGATCAGCAAGGTCGAGGTGCGCAGCTTTTCGGTGAAGGTGGTGTCCGGTTCAGGATCGGGGGCCTGATCCTTGCGGACCATCGACCAGATGGCGATATAGGCCATGAACATGGTCGCCAGCACGATGCCCGGAATGACCCCGGCCATGAACAGGCTGGTGACGCTTTGCTGCACGGTGACCCCATAGACGATCAGCGTCAGCGAGGGCGGGATCATCAGGCCCAGCGTCGCCGCCCCGGCCAGGGTCCCCACGATCATGAATTCCGGGTAGCCACGTTTGCGCAGCTCCGGGATCGACATCTTGCCCACCGTGGTCAGCGTCGCCGCCGAGGACCCGGAGACCGCCGCAAAGACCGTGCAGCCCACCACGTTGGAATGCAGCAGGCCGCCGGGAAAGCGCGCCAGCCACGGTGCGAGCCCCTTGAACATGTCCTCGGACAGCCGGGTGCGGTACAGGATTTCACCCATCCAGATGAACAGCGGCAGTGAGGTCAGCGTCCAGCTCGAAGCAGAGGTCCAGACCGTGATGCTCATGGAGCTGCCGGGATTGCGCGGGGTGAAACCGATCATGCCCATATAGGCGACGCCCATCAGCGCCAGCCCAACCCAAAGCCCCGACCCAAGCAGAAAGAACAGCACGAACAGAAAGACGCCGATCTTCAGCCCCACGGCGTCACGGTCAAAGCCGGTCATCAGGGTGACGGCGGCGTAGATCACCAAGGCGCTCAGCGCAAAGAGCATCAGACGCGGTTTTATGGATTTCAGCGCGTCATGCAGCATCGGCTTGGTCGGCGCGTCGACGCCAAGCCCGTCGCGAAAGAGAATGGACAGCAGGCTGTCGATCATGGCGATGGCCAGCAACACGGCCCCGGCCGCCATGGCAAGCTGCGGAATCCACAGGGGCGTGCCGTCCTGACCCTGGCTGACATCATTGATCTTGTGGCTCAGAAAGGGTGTCTCAACCGCATACCACGCAAAAAACAAGGCGATCACAGCACCGACGGTGTAGCACCAGATCTCAAAGCCCCTGCGCCAGCGACCACTGCGCTCGATCACCATGCCAACGCGAATGTGTTCGTTGTGGCGAAACGTGTCCGCGAGCGCCAGAAACGACGCCGCCGCCATGGCATACCCGGCGTAATTGGCCCCGCCGGGAAACAGGACGCCCAGCCAGCGACTGACCATCTGCGCCACCACAAGGCACAGGATCGCGATGAGCGACAGCGAGGCTCCGAGGCGGGACAGGGTGTAAATACGGTCGAAGGTTTCGCGCATGAGCAACCTTTACGTGTCGGACCCCGGTGGAACGGCGATCGTGTATGTCATGGAATGTCGCACCGAAGCGAAGCCCGCCAAGGGAGGCTCCGCCCCGGTGTCGCGCCGGATCAGTCAGCTTTGTAGGCGTCGATGATCGTCTGGCCTTTCTCGCCGGTGGTTTCGAGCCACTCCGATGTCATGGTCTCACCGATCTCCTTGAGCTTGGCCGTTACCGCGTCGCTGGGCGGGTTCACGTCCATGCCGTTGGAGGCGAGCGTGTCCACGAAACCGCCTGCAAGCTCTGTGGCCTTTTCGGTGCCACGGATCTGCGCCTTTTCAGCTTCGTCGGTCAGGCAGGTGCGCGCCTCGTCTGACAGGCCGTCAAAAGCGTCCTTGCTGGCGAACACCGTGTTGCGCGGCAGCCAAGCCTTGACGTCGTAGAAATTGGTCATGTCTTCCCAGACGCTTTCGTCCACACCGGTGGAACCGGAGGAAATCATCGAGGACACAACGCCCGTGGCCAGCGCCTGTTTCAGATCGGCGGCTTCGATCTGGGTCGGAACCATGCCGGACAACTCTGCCACCCGTGCGGTGATCGAGTTGTAGGCGCGGAACTTCACACCCTCCATTTCCGACGGCTCGGAAACGGGCTTGGAGAAATACAGACCCTGCGGCGGCCACGGCACGGAATACAGCGGTACGATGTTCTGGTCGGCCAGAACCTCGCTCAGGGTGGGCAGCGCCGCCTCGCGCAGCTTTTCGGACGCCTCGAAGGACGTGGCCAGGAACGGCACGGAATCATAGGCAAAGATCGCGTCTTCGTTGGCGTGGGCGGACAGCAGGCGCTCGCCGATCTGGGCCTCTCCCAGCTGAACGGCGCGCTTGATCTCGTCGCCCTTGAACAGCGAGCCGCCAGCGTGGATCACGATTTCCAGCTCACCGCCCGTGCACTCGGCGACCGCGTCAGCAAAGGTCTGCGCGTTCTCGGTGTGGTAGTTGGAGGCCGGGTAAGCCATCGGCATGTCCCATGTCTCGGCGGTGGCAGCACCGGCCAGGACGGTGGTCGCGGCGAGGATGGAAAGGGATGTGAATTTCATGGCGGGTCTCTCTGTTGTTGTTTTGGTGGTCGGGCACGCCTTGTCGACGCTTTCCCTGTTGTTTTGGCACTTCACAGTCGGGGTTTGGCAGATCGGCGCCTCCCGCGACATATGAAACGTGTCGACCACCATGACATGACAGGATGCGAGATCAACCCGGTGCAATCTAATCGGGCAGCCTGACGGGCGCGCGTTCGGGATACAGATCGCCCGGACCGGGGTTTTGCGCGGACGTCTGGCCGCCGAAATGAGTCATTATGCCCCAAACCGCGTTCAAACCGGTCTGAACCGCCCCCTCGACCCAGGCGGGGGTCCAGCTGACCCCGTCGCCCGCCAGAAAAAGCCCCTTTTCCTGATCCGGCAGGGCGTCTTGCATGAAATGCCCGTAAATGCGGCGGTTGTACCGATAGTGTCCGGGCAAAGCGCCCTTGAAGGCCCCGAGGAAGTTCTCGTCGGCCTCCCAGCTGACGCAGATCGGCGCGCCCCGAATGTGCCGTGCGATATCGACGCCGGGGTAGATATTGGCCAGCGCCTTCAGCGCCAGATCGACACGCTTTTCATCCGACAGCGGCAGGACCTTCAGCGCATCGGTCATCCACGAATAACTCAGGCAGATGACGCTGGGCTGATCCGGCCCGTTGTCAAAGAAATAGGTGCCCCGCGTGTGGCGGTCGGTCAGCGTCATGGACATGAGAGGACGCCCCGTGGCCGGGTCGATGTCGTTCCAGAAGGGGCGGTCCACCATGACGAATGTCTTCGCCGACTGCATGTAGCGCGTGCGGTCGAGCGCCATCCAGATCTTCTGCGCGAACAGCGCCTCTTCGACGTCGATAGCGGTGGTCAGCAAGTGGGTCTGACAGGTGGCCAGCACGGCGGCATAGCTGTCCTCGTTGCCCCACTGGTCGCTGACACGGATCATGTCGCCCGCGCGGCTGAGCGCGGTTGCGCGGCTGCGCGTCGCCCCACCGTTGAGCTGCGCCAGCGTGGTGCCCTCGGGCCAATGGGCGCAATCGGGGGCGGTGTGCCACAGCTTGTGCAGCATCTGTTCGACGCCGCCAACGACGTAGCGCTGCTCATCATCCAGTCCCAGCAGGTTGACGCGCAGGATTTCCAGCATGGAATTCGGAAAGTCGCTGTCCCAGCCGCCAGTGCCAAAGCCCACCTGGCCAAAGACTTCACGATGCTGGAAATCGAGCTTTTGGAAGGCATCGGAATGGGCGACGAAATCATAAAAGGTCCGTTCATCCCAGTCCGCCACCAGCGGATCCCAGATCGACTTGATCGCGGCGATATCCTTGGCCTTGATCGCGGCCTGCAATTCGGGAAAGGCCGCCTGATTGGCGAGCGCCTCGTCGTAGGCGGCGGCGATGTCGCGGTAGAGCGGGGGCAGATCCTGCAATGTTCGTGCGAAATGCGTCTCCCCCTCCAGGTCGATCACGGTCGATCCCGACGCGGGCGTCAGCGGGTTGGGAAAGGGCCGCGTCTCGCATCCTGTCAGGTCGAGGTAATGGTAAAACCCCTTGGACGACACCGGGAACCGCATTCCGCCCAGTTCCGCGATGACGCCATTGGTGCCTTCAAACGGCTTGGAGCGCAGCCGCCCCCCGAACCGCGCGGATTCGTAGAACACCGGGCGCAGGCCCATTTTCATCAGCTCGAAGCCGGCAATCACCCCGGCCGCCCCCGCGCCGATGATCGCCACAGGTTCGCCAAGCGCATCCTTCGGGATCGTGCCCGTCCCGGCGGGATGGGTGATCCACTCCTCGTAGGAAAAGGGAAAATCCGGCCCAAAGGCAGTCAGCGGCGCATTGGTCATGGTCGGTGTCCTCGTTCTGCGGCGCGCGTCTGGCCGCGCGATCTCCGTGATGTGTGTGAAGGGTCAGCCGCGCTGCATCTCGTCAAGGTCCTGCGCCTGTATCGACAGCACATCTTGCGGATAGTCCCCGATCTGCGGCAGCTCGCCGATCAGCAAGGCAGGGGCCTGCCCGGCGGCCATGATCGTCTCGCCATCCGGCCCGGCCAGCAAGGATCGCCCCGAATACGTCATACCGTTTTCCGTGCCGCAAAAGTTTGCATATGCCACAAAGGCGCGGTTTTCATTGGCGCGGGCGGGCAGCAGGATGCGCTGCACATGCTCGAACCCGGCGGGGTTGGCGGTGGGCACCAGCATCACCTCTGCCCCACTGCGGGCCAGATCACGGGCAAGCTCGGGAAACTCGATCTCGTAGCAAATCAGCAGACCAAAGCGGCGACCGCGATAGTCGAACCGACACGGCGCGCCCGTCCCCCGTGCAAAGCCCGCCCGCTCCATATCGCCGAACAACATGCATTTGCGGTGATGCGCGAGCACCGCGCCCTCTGCGCTGACGGCGGTGGCGACGTTATACAACGTGTCGCCGTCACGCTCGACCCAGCCTGTCACCACCCCGCATCCCGATGCGGACGCCATGCGCGCCAGATCGGAGCACATCTCATCAAAGCTGCGGGCCTCTCGGTCATGGGTTTCCGGGCAATTGTATCCGGGCAGCATCAGCTCTGGCGCATGCAGCAGGTCACAGCCCGCTTTCCCGGCGGCGGTCAGCGCCTCTGTCAGGCGGGCTTCTGCGGCGCTCCGGTCACCACCAGCTGCGGGACATTGCAATATGGCGAGCCTCATGCGCGCCGCGCTTTGGCTTGGGGTGTCGTGACCATCGGGTCTGTCCTCTCTGCTGGCGGCATTGTGGTGACGTGTTCGTGGCGCCATCACCCGCATACCATAAACCATGCAGATCGGCAGCGGCGCCAGCAGGAACGTCGCGACACCCGGTCCGCTTCACGCTCTGCGGGCGACCACGCGCTCCCGTTCAGGAACAGATCGTCCGGTCGCATGGAAAAGCAGCGTTCAAGGCTCAGCCCACACCGAGGCGTCGCAACTCGCCACCAATTTGCCGCCTGCACAGCGTTTTCCGTCAGGTTCCGGCGCGAAAGCCAAGCAGTCTCACCTGACACCGAGCACGCCGCTCACGAAAACACCGCTCCTCTGCGCGCATGATCCCGCCGGGATCACGACGCGACGCGCAGCCCGGCGATCAGGGTATGCAGGACATCGCGCAGCCGGGTCTCGACCTCATCTGACGGCGTGTCCAGGTCATCGAGCACCAACCGGGGGTGGTTGAAGCCGTACAGCGCCGATTGCACCAGCCGCGCGGCATGTGTGGGGTCTTTGATGTCGGGGATGGCCTGAACGATCAGCACGGCGATCTGGTCGCGCCAAAGCATCTTGTGCCTTTGAACCACGTCGCGCATCCGATCCGACGCGTGGCAATAGGCCTCGTACAATTCCGGGTCCCGCACCGCAGCTTCGCGTTTCAGCCGCAGCCGCTGGATCAGCCAGTTTTCCAGGCGTTCCTCAGGCGTTCCCCGACCAGACACAGCCGCGCGCAGATCCTCTTGCGACACATCGAGCCAATGGCCGACAACCGCGTCCAAAAGATCGGCCTTGCCAGAAAAATGGGCATAGAGCGCGGCATGGCTCACATCCAGTTCCGCGGCCACATCCGTGACCCGCAACTTGGCGTAGCCGACAGTTTTGATGCGATGGATGGCCGCCTCGATTGCACGACGTCTAAGCTCTTTCGGGGCGAGACCTGTGCGCGGCATCGTTTCGACCTTCTCCGTCCTGCTTGAAGCTTGTATGTGATTTTCTTACAAGTTACATACTTTGTAAATTGTAATCTCCTCTCTCACTGCAGGTGTCTCTTATGGGGTCTCTTCTCAAGGACCGTCGCGCGGTCGCGTTGCTATTGGCGGCGACACTGACAGTCATGTCCAATGCGATCATCAGCCCCGGACTGCCGGGTATCGGGGAATACTTTGCCGCGACGCCCAACGCCGATCTTCTGACGCGCCTTCTGATCACCGCGCCCTCGCTGACGGTGGCCCTCATCGCACCCTTCGCGGGGTTGCTGGTGGACCGCGTTGGCCGCAAAAAGATGCTGATGATCGGCAGCGGCCTGTTCGGCGTGGCGGGCAGCGCGGGCCTGTGGGCCCCGTCGTTGGAAGTCCTGCTGGCGACACGGCTGCTGCTGGGCATGGGCGTTGCGATGCTGATGACCGCCATGACGGCACTGGTGGCACAGTATTTCCGCGGACCAGAGCGCGGCAGGTTCATGGGCCTGCAAATGACCTTCATCAACTTCGGCGGGCTGGTCTTTATCGCGGTGGCGGGGTTTCTGGCGAACCATTCGTCCTTTTACCCCTTCGCGCTCTATCTGGTGGGGCTGATCTATCTTCCGATCCTGTACCTGTGTCTGGACGAGCCCAACAGCCAGTCCGACACCGACGGCACCCATCCGTCCGACGCGGGACAGGACGGCTGGCCGATGGTGCTCGGCCTCGGCCTGCTGCTGATGGTGTTGTCGTTTTCGACCTTCTACATTCTGCCGACGCAAATCGCCTTCTATCTGGCAGAGCTGGGCCATACTGATCCCAGCACCGCTGCCCTGATGATGGTCTGCGTGACCTTTGCTGCCGGCACCATTGCCATGGTCTACCCGAAACTGCGTCGGGCGCTTGGCCGCGGTGGCGTGCTTGGTGCGGGCTTCGTATTGCTGGCAACAGGCTTTTTCGCGTTGGGCTACGTGGAAATGGTGCCGCTGATTGCGTTGGCCTCGCTGCTGGTGGGCATGGGGCCGGGGCTGATCGTACCGACGCTGTTCAACTCGACGCTGGATGCGGTGCCGATGCGCCATCACGGCGTGGCGTCCGGGGCGCTGACCTTCAGCCTCTTCATCGGGCAGTTCATTTCTCCGATCCTGTCGCAGCCGTTGATCAAGGCAGGCGGATACCACATGGCCTTCATGGTCTTTGCCGCGGCCGCGCTTGTGGGCGCCATCTTGGCGATCGTGGTTTTCCGGGAGCGCAGAACGGGCTTTGCCTGCGCCTGAACGAAACACGGACCCGCGTTCAATATGACAGAAAGCGGGTCTGTTCATCAGCAACTGGCATTTCGCTGAAATCCTCCTCATCCGGGATTCGACCAAACGCGATTTTCGCACCGATGTAGCCGCCGGGCATATCCTCCTGCAGCCCGTAGGAAATCGCTTTCGCGCCGTGCGACCGGCGCAGATCATCCAGCAGCTCGCTGACCTTTTCCCACTTCGCACGGGTGGCATCGTTTTCGCCCGCGCCGTGCGGATCGACCGACCCGCCAAAAAGATCCCCCGTCAGTTCCGCCTCGTCCTTCAATCCATGGATCACCACGCTGACGGAACGTGGCGCAAATCGCGCCGATTGCCCCGCCTGCGCCAGCCCCTCGGCCAAAGCGCGCAAAAAGGTCCGATCATCGCGGGCGGGCGGAAAGACGCCTTCCCAGCTCCAGCCGCCATCCCGCGCGCCCCGTCCGCGCGGCCCCTCACCGCTCAAAGACACGGTCAGCCGCGTGGCGCGCCCGCCTTCGCGGCGCAACCGGCGCGCCGCGCTCAGGGTCAGTTGCCGCGCGCAGGCGGCCACCCGGTCGGGGGTGCGCCAGCCTTGCGGCAGGTTCCTGCTGTGGCCAAACATGCTCTTTTTGGTCGCGGGCCGCTCCGAATGGTAGCCGTGCAACCCGTTCCAGAACCGCTCCCCTTCCACGTTGCCCCAGATTGCGCGCGCCTGTTTGGGCGCAAGCGACCAGAGCGCGGTGAAATCCGCAACGCCCGCCGCCGCCAGCCGGGCCTCTATCCCCTTCGAGATGCCGGGCAGATCGGTGATCTCCATATCGGCCAGCTTGTCCGGCAAATCGGTGCTGTGGATCAGCGCGAACCCGTCCGGCTTGTTCATCTCTGCGCCGATCTTGGCCAAAAGCTCCGTCGGCGCCATGCCGATGGAACAGGTCAACTGCGGGCTGAAGGCCTCCGCCAGCGCCCTCTTGATCGTCGCGGCCAGGGCTGCGCCTTGCTCCGCCTCTTCGGGCAACAGATTGCAGACCAGCTCGTCGATGGACCGGACCTTCCCGACGGGCAGGATCGCATCAACGACCGTCAGGATGCGCTTGTGCAGCCGCACATAGACATCGTGGCGCGCGATGACAAAAATCATGTCGGGGATGACCTGTCGCGCGGCCTTGATCGAGAACCCGGATTTTACCCCGCACGCCTTCGCTTCGCGGCTGACAGCGATGCAACTGGTGTTCGGGGAATCCAGCGGCACGACGCCCAAGGGCTTGCCCCTGAGCGACGGATTGAAATGCTGCTCGGCGGACGCAAAGAAGCTGTCGAAGTCAAGATACAGGCGCTCAATTCCGCGCGCGTCTCCGTCAGTCTCTGCGATCACAGCGGTTCTCCACTCGCGGCCTGTCTTCGGGATGGTAGACCGTACGCCCCCGGATGCCCGCTTTTCGAACACAACGTAAGTGGCCGCATGGAGCGATCCAACACCTGCGTTGCCTCCTGAGCGATGTGACCCTGCGCCAGTGAACGTTTGTAACACTTATTGTGTTGCTTTGTGATATATTGATGGTATTTCTTGTTCCAAGAAGCGGGAGGATACGCAGCCATGACTCAGATTCGCGTCGGCACCAGCTGGAAAATGAACAAAACACTGGCCGAGGCCCGTGATTGGGCAGACGGCCTGGCGCAGGCCGATCTCGACCCTCGCATCCAGTCCTTTGTCATCCCGCCCTTCACCGCCGTGCGCGAGGTGGCCACCATGCTCGCCTCCAGCCCGGCCAAGGTCGGCGCCCAGAACATGCATTGGGCCGACGCAGGCGCCTGGACCGGCGAAGTCTCTGCGCCGATGCTGGTGGACTGCGGCCTCGATATCGTCGAGCTCGGCCACTCCGAACGGCGCGCGCATTTCGGCGAAACCAATGAAACCGTCGGTCTCAAGGTCGAATCCACCGTGCGCCACGGCCTTATCCCCTTGATCTGCATCGGTGAAACGCTGGACGACCGCGAAGCAGGCAGCGCCACCGAGGTGCTGGAGCACGAAGTCCGCAGCGCCCTTGGCAAACTCTCGGGCGACCAGAAAGACGCGGAAATCTGGCTTGCCTATGAACCCGTCTGGGCCATTGGCGAAAACGGCATTCCCGCGACCTCGGACTATGCCGACGCCCGGCAGGCAGAGATCATCGCCACCGCCGAGGACATTCTCGGGCGTCGCGTACCCTGCCTGTATGGCGGCTCGGTCAACCCCGAAAATTGCGCCGAACTCATCGCCTGCGCCCATATCGACGGCCTCTTTATCGGTCGCTCCGCATGGGATATCGCAGGCTATCTCGACATCCTGTCCCGCGTCTCCGCGACGCTGGACAAAATGTGATAAATCACAAACTTTCGGAGGAACGCCACATGAAGATCGCAGTGGCCGGCGACAGCGCCGGCGAACCCCTCGCAAAAGCCCTCGCAGACCACCTGTCGCAGAACGCCAACTACCAGGTGACAGACGCCTCCCGCGTCGGGGCGGAGCTGGACGATTACTACGCCAACCTCAGCGACCGCGTCTGCGCGGGCCTGCTTGACGGCACCTATGACAAGGCCATCCTGTGCTGCGGCACCGGGATCGGCGTCTGCCTGAGCGCCAACAAGGTGCCCGGCATCCGTGCGGCGCAGACCCACGACACCTATTCCGCGGGCAAGGCAGCCACCTCCAACAACGCGCAGGTCATCACCATGGGCGCGCGCGTGGTCGGCGTCGAACTGGCCAAGGACATCGCCGATGCATTCCTTGGCGCGTCCTTTGACCCGGAGGGCAAATCTGCCAACAACGTGCGCGCCATCGACGCGCTCGATGCGAAATATCACGTCTCCTCTTAAAACGCGTGATATCCGGCGGCGCGGCGGATCCTCCTCTTTCCCGCCGCGCCACCAACGGAGCTTCCCATGCTGACCCTGCCCAACGACGCCCTGAGCCATGCGCCGATCCTGCCCGCCTGCCTGCCAGAGGACGGCACCGGCCGGATCATCAACGCCCTGGCCCACGCCCTGCCCGCCATCGCAGCACGGCTCGCGGCGGGCAAACTGCCGGGCGACCCGGCCGCCCTTGTGGGCACCAACGACAGCGGCGATGCGCAAAAGGCGCTGGACGTCGGCGCGCACGATCACATCCTCGCCGAGATGCGCGGCTGTGGGGTGAAGCACTTTCTCTCCGAAGAGGCCGAAGCGGTCGAAACGATTGATCCCAACGGCGCCTATGACATCGCCATCGACCCGATTGACGGCTCCGGCTCCATCGGGATCGGCGCGCCTTTGGGGATGCTGTTCGTGATCTACCCCACCGGCCCGGCGGATTTCGCCCGGCCTGGATCGGAGGCCATCGCCGCGGGCTACGCATCCTTCGGCCATTCGCTCGACTTTGGCTACACGCTTGGCCCCATTCCAAACGGCGGCATCCAGATTTTCACCTTCGACGGGCAGGACTTCCGCCAGGCAGCCCGCGACGTGATGCTGAAGCCCACCGCCTCCACCCTTGCCTACAACGCCTCCAACGAACGCCACTGGCCCGAGGGGCTGCAGGCCTGGGCGCGCGATCTGCGGCTGGGCACCGACGGGCCGCGCGGGCGCGATTTCAACATGCGCTGGCTTGCCGCCGCGGTGGGGGAATTGCATCGCATCATCCTGACGGGCGGCGCGTTTCTGTACCCCGCTGATCGTCGCAAAGGCTACGAAAATGGCCGCCTGCGCCTCGCCTACGAGGCTGTTCCCATCGCCTTTCTCATGGAAGCCGCTGGCGGCAAAGCCACCGATGGCACCCGCCGCATCCTCGACCTGATCCCCGCCGACCCGCATGCCAATGTCGCCCTGATCTTTGGCGCGGCGGATGAGGTCGACACCATCGCCCGATACCTACAGGAGACCTGAATGGCCCGTATCACCCTGCGCCAGTTGCTCGACCACGCCGCCGAGCATGGCTACGCCGTGCCCGCCTTCAACATCTCCAACATGGAAATGGGGCTCGCCATCATGACCGCCGCGCGCGAGGCCAATGCGCCGGTGATCCTGGCGGCCTCGCGCGGCGCACGCAGCTACGCGGGGGACAGGCTGCTGGCGCGGCTGATCGACGGGCTGGTGGAAACCTTCCCGGAGGTGCCCGTCTGCATGCACCTCGACCACGGCAACGACCTGCCCACCTGCGCCACGGCAATCCAGCACGGGTTCACCTCCGTGATGATGGATGGCTCCTTGCAGGCCGATGGCAGCACCCCCGCCGACTACGACTACAACATGAACATCACCCGGCGCGTGACGGAGATGGCCCATGCCTGTGGCGTCTCCGTCGAGGGGGAGCTGGGCGTGCTCGGCTCACTGGAAACCGGAATGGGCGATCAGGAGGACGGCCACGGCGCCACCGAAAAGCTGTCCGACGCGCAGCTTCTGACCGACCCCGCCGAGGCCGAGCAATTCGTCAAGGACACCGGCGTCGATGCGCTGGCCGTCGCCATGGGCACCAGCCACGGCGCGTATAAATTCACCCGCAAGCCGGACGGCGACATCCTCGCCATGACCGTCATCGAAGAGATCAACCGCCGTCTGCCCAACACCCATCTGGTGATGCACGGCTCCTCCTCGGTGCCAGAGGATCTGCAACAGATCATCAACAGTTACGGCGGCGACATTCGCCCCACCTGGGGCGTTCCGGTCGAAGAAATCCAGCGCGGCATCCGTTCCGGCGTGCGCAAGGTGAACATCGACACCGACAATCGCATGGCCATGACGGCTGGTGTGCGTCGCGTGCTGTCCGAAAACCCCGGCGAGTTCGATCCCCGCAAGTATCTCAAAGAAGGCCTGTCCTTGATGAAAGACCTCTGCCGCGCCCGGTTCGAGGCCTTCGGCACCGCGGGCCATGCGAACAAGATCACGCCGCTGCCACTGGATGCTATGGCCCGGCGTTACTGACGCGGGCTGGCGGCCGCCGGTCGGGCACCATTCGCCCGAACTCCCGCCGCTCACCATCCTCTCAACGGCACCCGCTTGACCGGTAGCGCGCGGTTTTGAGACCTCACGACACGCCGGCAAACCAAACCACGCGCGACGAAAAAGGGGGCCAGACGGCCCCCTTTCCCATAGCATTTCAGAAAGTCTTACTGCTCCAGCGTGAAGGCCGCCGTGTAGTTGTCGACGTTGGATTCATCGATCAGCATGCAGTCGAACAGCTGCTTTTCTTCAGCCACTTTCAGCTCGCCGGTGGTGATGAAGTGATCCGCCTGACGCACCGCGTCCTCGGCAAACACAGCAACCGGCTGAAGCACGGTGTAGGTCAGCTCGCCCGCCTTGATCGCGTCCACTGAATCAGGGGAGCCGTCAAAGCCGCCAACGACCATGCCGTCCATCTTGCCCGCTTCCTTCAGCGCCGCAATCGCGCCGAGCGCCATCTCGTCGTTGCCAGAGATCACGCCCTTAATGTCGGGGTTCGCCTGAAGCATGGACTGCATCTTGGTGTAGCCCTGCGTGCGGTCCCAGTTGGCCACTTCCTGCGCTTTCTTCTCCAGATCGGGATACTGCGACAGCACGGTTTCAAAGCCGTTGGACCGGGTCTGCGCATTGTTGTCGGACGGTGCGCCGAACAGCTCGACAAAGGAGCCTTCGCCGCCGATTGCATCGACCCATGCCATCGCGCCAAGCGCCGCGCCTTGGGCGTTGTTGGACACCAGCTGTGCCTTGGCCAGGCCGCTTTCGTTGATCTCGGCGTTCACGATGAAGACCGGGATGCCCGCCTCAACCGCCTTCTTGACCGCACCGACAGAGCCGTCAGCATTCGCCGGGTCAAGGATGATCGCCTTGGCCTGGTTGGTGATCGCGGTGTCGACCAGCGTAGATTCCGCGTTGGTGTCGCCCTTGTGCGCCGCGACGTTGGCCTCGTAGCCCAGCTCTTCGGCGGTGGCCTTCGCCACTTCGCCTTCGGTAAACCAGTAGGGGTTCGCCGGGTCGTTCACGATGATCGAGATCAGGCCATCCGCCCAGGCAGAGCCCGCCATCAGCGGCAGGGTGGCGACGGCAGCAAGCAGAGCGCGTTTCGTGAGTTTCATGGATAGTTCCTCCCTTTAAGTGTTGGTTGCCCGGTGCCCCGGGCGGTCTTTCCTTGCCCGTCTTCCGGGCAACCTTTCCTTGTCCGCGAGCCTTTACGGCCCGCGATGCAAGCGAAATTCCTGAATAGATCAGCGCTTCTTGCCGCCGTACTGGAGGCTGTTGAGCAACACGGCGAGCACGATCACCGCACCGGTGAACACCGTCTGCCAATAGGCCGACACGCCGATGATCACGAGGCCGTCGGACAAAAAGCCGATGACAAAGGCACCCAGCATGGTGCCGCGCACCGTGCCCCGGCCGCCGGTCAGCGCCGCGCCCCCGATCACCACCGCCGCGATGGCCGTCAGCTCATAGGTGGTGCCAGCGGTCGGCCCGGCAGAGGTCAGCTGCGAGGACAGCACCAGCCCGGCAATCGCCGCACACATGCCCGACAGAACGTAGACACTGATCTGCACCATCTTCGTCGGTACGCCGGACAGCTCCGCCGCCCGCTCGTTCCCGCCCGACGCATAAAGCCAGCGACCGAACGCCGTGCGCGCCAGGGTCACCCCAACCACCACGGCCACCACCGCCAGCACGATCACCCCAATCGGCACCCCGCCGATACGGTTGAAGCCCAGCCAGTCAAAGCCCGTGTTTCCCAGCGCCTCGGATCCCGAAAGGTTGTTGAATGTCAGACCGTTGGTCATCAGCAGCGCCACACCGCGCGCCACGTACAGCATCCCCAGCGTCGCAACGAACGCCGGCACGCGAAAGAACGCGATCAGCACGCCGTTGATCGCCCCGACAAACGCCCCAAGGCACAGCGTCAGAACGACCACCGCCCAGACCGGCGGGTACAGGATCACGCCCGCCGCAGGGATTTCCACCCCTTGCATCAACGCGCCCGCAACCACCCCCGACAGACCCAGGGTAGAGCCGACCGACAGGTCGATGCCGCCGTTCAGGATCACCAGCAGCATCCCGATGGCCAGAAGGCCAAAGATCGCGACGTGGCTCGACATGATCAGGAAGTTGCCGACCGAGAAATAGACCGGCGACAGGATGGAAAACACGATGATGATCGCCACAAGGGCAAAGAACGCGCGGCCTTCCAACAGGATCTTGCCAATGTTCATTCCGCCCGACCCCGTGCTTGTAGATGTGATGTCCGCCATGACGGCCCCTCCCTTAATGGTGCACGGCTTCGCCAGAGGCGGCCATGATGTCTTCTTTTGAAACGGTGTGGTCGAACTCCGCCGAAATCCGGCCCCGGCGCATGACGATGATGCGATGCGCGACGGACAGGCACTCGCCCACCTCCGAAGTCGTGTAGACCACGGCCAGACCACGCTCCTGGGCGGTCTTGGCCAGCAGCTTGAACACCTCTGCCTTGGCGCCGACGTCGATGCCGCGCGACGGCTCGTCGAGCAGGATCACGTCCGGCTGCGTTGCCAGCATCTTGCCGATAACGACCTTTTGCTGGTTGCCGCCCGACAGCGACCCGATCATCGCGTCCCCGCCGTCGGTTTTCACGGTGACTTCCTTGATCGAGGTGTCGATGACCGTCTGCTCATCCCCGCGCGAGGTGAACAGACCGCGCGTGAACGCCCCGATGGAGGCCAGCGACAGGTTCTGCCCCACGCTCATGGTCTGGACCAACCCGTCGCGCTGACGGTCCTCGGGCACCAGCACCAGCCCGGCCTCGATCCGCTGCGCGATGCTCAGCCGGGACACGTCCGCGCCCATCAGCCTTACCGCGCCCGACGACGCTTTCAGGCGTCCCGCCACGCATTCCATCAGCTCCGTGCGGCCCGCGCCCATCAGCCCGTAGATGCAGACGATCTCCCCCGCTTTCACCGACAGATCCAGATGATCCACCGCGTTCCCCTGCCCCGACCGATCGGGCACACACAGATCGTCAATCACCAACGCGGGCGCGCCCATCTCGGACTCCGGCGGCGACCCAAGGTCAAAGTTCTCGCCAACCATGTTGCGCACAATCCATTCCAGATTGATCTCGGACCGGGGGGCGTTGGCCGTCATCATGCCATCGCGCAGCACCACCGCGTGATGCGTCACGGTCAGCGCCTCCTCCAGATGATGCGAGATATAGACGATGCTCACGCCCTTGGCGGTCAGGTCGCGAATGACCTTGAACAGCACCTCCACCTCGGAGGCAGACAGGGCCGAGGTCGGCTCGTCCATGATCAGGATGCGCGAATTGGCCTGAAGCGCCCGCGCGATCTCGACGATCTGCTGCTGGCCCAGACGCAGATCCTCGACCGGGGTCAGCGGGTCGATGTCCTCTTCCAGCTCTGCCATCAGCTCGCGGGTGATGCGCGACTCCTCGGCAAAATTCACGCCGGTCGCGGTGCGGATTTCCCGCCCCATAAAGATATTGTCGCGCACGTTCAGGTTCGGAGCGAGCGCCAGTTCCTGGTGGATGATGGAAATCCCCTGCGCCAGCGCATCGGTGGCGCTGCTGAACACCACAGGCTTGCCATCAAGGATGATTTCCCCATGCGTCGGCGTCACGATGCCGGACAGGATCTTCATCAAAGTGGATTTGCCCGCGCCGTTTTCGCCAAACAGGGTCGTGACCTGCCCGCGATGGATGTCAAAGTTCACACCCTTCAGCGCCTGCACCGCGCCGTAGTGTTTGGCCACGTCGCGGGCGGACATGACCACCTCGCCAATGCTCCCCGTGGCGGGCTGGAGGCTGCCCTGCACCGTCATTGCACCGACACCTCGACCGGCGTGACCAGCCACATCTTGGGGTTCAGCAGTTTGAAAACGCCGGTCACCTCGATGGTCTTGCCCGGCAGGCTGTCCCGGTCGATCCCGTCCAGCACAGCCGCCTTCATCGCGCGGTTGATGCCGCTGCCCGCGTCCTGATATTCGATCTGGTTCTTGAACTGGCCAAAGGCGATATCGCCCGGCGCATCGCGCAGATCCGTGCCGTTGACCGCCGGGCCGGTCTGCACGCGAATGCGCACGCCCTCCGCCTCGGGCACGGCCACGTCATAGACGCCGCCCTTGCCTTCACCAACCACGCCGGAAAACGTCACCGGGATCACCGGCATCATCCCGCCAGAGCCATATTGCTCCCCTGCGGCGGACTTGTCCTGGGCTATGGCGGCGACCAGCGTGCCGGCCTCCACCGCGTTCTCGGTCACGAACGAGCGCACGCGGGGGAATGTCTCGGCACCAAAGGCATCGGGCGAAAACCCGTCGGCGCGCGCATCCTGCTCGGACCCGATGCGCACAACAGTGGTGTCCAGCGCCATCGCGGCCAGCACCGCCACAGCCACGCCGCCGATGAGCATGGACCGCTTCGAGACGCGCGGTCTCTTGATGATCTCTGTCGCCGTCATGTTCCCTCCCTCGCGTCCAAAAGGCCGCTGCGTTGTCTGACTAAGAGGGGGATGCCACCGCCGCTAAACGGTGCTGAACGACCGTGCAGATGCCGGACCGGTGCCGCTATCATCCGTCGAGGGCCGACTTTCGCCGGCGCCTCTCCCTCCCTTGATTCGTACCCCGGAACATGTGTCACGGGCCTGTCTTGAGATCAAAAAACCCATGTCAGGCTTGGGGTTATCCTCCGAACGCCCCGTGCCGGTCTTCGATCCGTTAAGCCCACCTTAGCTGAAATATTTTTCGTGTGAAGAAAAAAATTACACTGGACGTGGCCAGATCCTCCGATATGCTTTTGGCGACCGGCACGGGTTCACGCCCGTCGTCGACCCCGTGGCTGGAGGAGCTTCGGGCACAGGATAAGGGAGGACGTCGCATGGCTTTTTGCCCCTGCGCTGCCTGGTATGCCCCCGGAGGGGGCCGACATGGCTGATCGCGACATCATCATCGGAATCGACGCCGGAACCTCGGTGATCAAGGCTGTGGCCTTCACGCTGAGCGGCACCCAACTGGGCACCAGCGCGGTGCTCAACAGCTATGACACTGCCCCCGACGGCGCGGCGACACAGGACATGGCCCGCACCTGGGCGGACTGCGCCCGCGCCTTGCGGGGCCTGCAGGACAAGGTCGATGACCTGTCTGCACGGGTCGCGGCGCTCGCCGTGACCGGCCAGGGCGACGGCACCTGGCTGGTGGGGGCGGACAATCGCCCCGTGACCGATGCGTGGCTCTGGCTCGATGCCCGCGCCGCCCGCACAACCACCGACCTTGCCGCGAAACCGCAAAACGCCGCGCGCTTTGCCGCCACGGGCACCGCGCTGAACACCTGCCAGATGGGCGCGCAAATGGCGCATATGGACCAGCACTGCCCCGATCTGCTCGACCGTGCCGAGGCCGCCCTGCATTGCAAGGACTGGCTCTATCTCAACCTCACCGGGGAACGCGCCACCGACCCTTCGGAAGCCAGCTTTACCTTCGGTGATTTCCGCACCCGTCAGTACGACGACGACGTGATTGCCGCGCTTGGCCTGACCCACCGCCGCGCCCTGCTGCCGCAGATCATCGACGGCACCCGCATCACGCACCCGCTGTCTGCCAAAGCCGCCGGGGAAACCGGCCTGCCCGAAGGCACGCCGGTCAGCCTTGGCTACGTGGACATGGTGATGACCGCACTCGGCGCAGGGGTCCATACCGGCGACGCGGGAACCGCTTGCTCCACCATCGGATCGACCGGCGTGCACATGCGCGCCGTGACCTCCGACGACGTGCATCTGACAGACGGCGCACAAAGCGGCTACGTCATCTGCCTGCCGGCCCCGAACATGGTCACGCAGGTCCAGACCAACATGGCCGCAACGCTCAACATCGACTGGGCGCTGCGCATGGCCGCCGACCTGATGAGCGAGACCGGCCACCCGCACGACTACGCCGACCTCGTGGGCCGCATCGACGGCTGGATGGGCCGCTCCACCCCCGGCGCGCTGCTCTATCAACCATATGTCTCCGAGGCAGGGGAACGCGGCCCCATGGTCAATCCGAACGCCCGCGCGGGCTTTATCGGGCTGGCCGCACATCACCGCTTTGCCGATCTGATGCGCGGCGTGGTCGAGGGGCTGGGTATGGCCGCCCGCGATTGCTACGCCGCCATGAACGCCGGCTCGGGGGGCGACATGCCCTCGGAACTGCGCATCACCGGCGGGGCCGCGCGCTCCCCCGCTCTGCGCGCCGTGCTGGCCGCCTGCGTCGAAGCCCCTGTGCGCGTCTCCACCCGCGAAGAAGCCGGGGCCGCAGGCTGCGCCATGATGGCCGCCGTCGCCATTGGCGCCTACCCCGACATGGACGCCTGCATCGCCGAATGGGTGACGCCCCTGCTGGGCGAGGCAGAGCAGCCCGACCCGCTGCTGACCGAAACCTACGCCGGATTGTATCCCGCCTATGCCGCCGCGCGGGACGCGCTGACACCGGTCTGGGATCAGCTCGCCGAGCATCGCCGTGCCAGCCACGAGCGCCAGCTTGAAACCAATGAACGTTCGCTTGACGCCGGTCCCGTGACCGCGTCCACGAAAGGATCCTGACATGACCCAAGAGGTAGACCTGTTCGTCATCGGCGGCGGCATCAATGGCGCCGGCGTGGCCCGAGACGCCGCCGGGCGCGGCCTGTCCGTCGTGCTGTGTGAAAAGGACGATCTGGCGGAGGGCACCTCCTCGCGCTCCGGAAAGCTGGTGCATGGCGGGCTGCGCTATCTGGAATATTACGAATTCCGGCTGGTGCGCGAGGCGCTGATCGAACGCGAAGTGCTGATGAACGCCGCGCCTCATATCATCTGGCCGCTGCGCTTTGTTCTGCCGCACAGCCCGCAGGACCGTCCCGCGTGGCTCGTGCGCCTTGGCCTGTTCCTCTATGACAACCTCGGCGGCCGCAAAAAGCTGCCCGGCACGCGCACGCTGAACCTGCATCGCGACCCCGAAGGCGCGCCCATCCTCGACCAGTACAAGCGCGGCTTTGAATACTCTGATTGCTGGGTAGACGATGCCCGCCTCGTGATCCTCAACGCGCTGGACGCAAAGGCCAAGGGCGCGACCATCCTGACCCGCTCCCCCGCTGTCACCGCGCGCCGCGAGGATGGCAAATGGCACGTCACCACGCAGAACACCCTGACCGGGGAAAAGCGCGACTTCCTCGCCAAATGCCTCGTGAACGCCGCCGGACCTTGGGTGACGGATGTACTGACCCGCGTGGCCGGGGCCAATTCCACCCGCAACGTGCGGTTGGTCAAAGGCTCGCACATCATCGTCCCGAAGTTCTGGGAAGGGCCGCACAGCTATCTGGTGCAAAACCACGACAAGCGCGTCATCTTCATCAACGCGTACGAGGGCGACAAGGCGCTGATCGGCACCACAGACATCGCCTACGAGGGCCGCGCCGAGGATGTGACCATCGACGACACGGAGGTCAGCTACCTGCTCGACTGCGTGAACCGCTATTTCAAGGAAAAGCTCCGCCCCGAGGACATTCTCGAAACCTTCTCCGGTGTGCGCCCGCTGTTCGACGATGGGCAGGGCAACCCCTCCGCGGTGACGCGCGATTACGTTTTCGACCTCGATGAGACCGCTGGCGCGCCGTTGCTGAACATCTTTGGCGGCAAGATCACCACCTTCCGCGAACTGGCGGAACGCGGCATGCACCAGCTGCACAGGATCTTTCCCAAGATGGGCAAGGACTGGACCGAAACCGCCCCCCTGCCCGGCGGCGACATGCCGGATGCCGACTTCGACGCCTTCCGCGAAACGCTCAAGGCCGACTACCCATGGCTCAGCCGCGAGATGCGCGAATATTACGGGCGGCGCTATGGCACGCTGACCCGCGACATCATCGGCACGGCGACCTCCATCGACGGCCTGGGGCAGCATTTCGGCGCCTGCCTCTACGAGGCAGAAGTCACCTATCTCGTTGAAAACGAATGGGCCCAGACGCCGGAGGACGTGATCTGGCGGCGCACCAAGAACCGCCTCGACATGACCGATGCGGAAATTGCACGCTTCACCCAATGGTTCAACGACGCCCATGCGGAGGCCGCCTGATGCCCCTGACGCTGAGCCTCAACACCAACCCGCTGGTGAACCGTTTTGCCGATCCCGACGACCTGATCGACACCGTGGCGCGCGACCTGAAGATCCGGGACCTGCAACTGACGCATGAGTTCATCAACCCCAGCTGGCCCGCCCCGGTGATCCGTCGGCTGACCCGCCAGATGGGCGCGGCCCTTGACCGGACGGGCGTCCGCGTGACCTCCGGCATGACCGGGCCATACGGGCGGTTGAACCACTTCGGCCACCCGGACCGCGATGTGCGCCGCTACTACATAGACTGGTTCAAGACCTTCGCAGACATCACCGCCGACCTTGGCGGCACCTCCGTCGGCACGCAGTTCGCCATCCTCACCTACCGTGAACAGGATGATCCGTCGCGCCGGGAAGAGATGATAAAGATCGCCATGGACTGTTGGGCCGAGGTCGCCGAACACGGCAAATCCGCCGGCCTCGATTACGTCTTCTGGGAACCCATGAGCATCGCCCGCGAATTTGGCGAAACCATCGCGGAATGCTTGGCGCTCCAAGGCCGGCTGACGGCTGCGAACATGGCGATCCCCATGTGGATGATGGCCGACATCGACCACGGTGATGTCACCAGCACGGACCCCGACGATTACGACCCCTACGCCTGGGCGCGCGCCGTGCCAAAGGTCTCCCCCATCATTCACATCAAGCAAAGCCTGATGGACAAGGGCGGCCACCGCCCCTTCACCGCCGCCTTCAACGCCAAGGGCAAGATCCAGCCAGACCCGCTTCTGGCCGCCTTTGCCGCGGGCGGCGCGCAGGACAACGAGATCTGCCTCGAACTCAGCTTCAAGGAACGCGAACCCAACGACCGCGAGGTGATCCCCCAGATCGCCGAATCCATCGCCTTCTGGGCGCCGCACATCGACACGGGTGTCCAGCACCTGAACATCTAAAATCTTGGCGGGGCTTTCCACCGGCACGCCCTGCCCCTACCCTGCCCCACCGGTAGAGTTCAGGACCACACAGCGCCCATGACCGAAGATGAGAAAAGCCTCGCCATCCGCGCCGCATGGCTGCACTACATCGGCGGGCTGACGCAGGCCAAGGTGGCGAAACGGCTCGGCCTGCCCTCGGTCAAGACGCACCGCCTGATTGCCCGCGCCGTGGCCGATGGCAACGTCAAGGTCTCCATCGAGGGCGACATCGTCGAATGCGTCGCGCTGGAGGCCGCGCTCTATGAACGCTACGATCTGAAACTCTGCGAAGTGGCCCCCGACGTCGGCGAAGAAGGGCTGCCCCTGCGCACCCTCGCCCTGGCCGGGGCCGCCTACCTCAGGCGCCAGTTCGAAACCGCCGAGCATACCATCATCGGTCTGGGCCACGGGCGCACCCTCGCCGAAGCCACCCGCGCCCTGCCGCGCATGGACGCCACCGGGCTGCACTTCGTCTCGCTGCTGGGGGGGCTGACCCGCAACTTTGCCGCCAACCCGCATGACGTCATGCACCGTATCTCGGAAAAAACCGGCGCGCGCGCCTATGTCATGCCGGTGCCCTTCTTTGCCAACACTCCCCAGGACCGCGAAGTCCTGCTGAACCAGCGCGGCGTGGACGAAGTGTTCCGCATGGCCCAATCCGCCACGCTCAAGGTCGTCGGCATCGGCACGGTGGACGCCGACGCCCAGCTTGTCACCAGCCGCATGATAGAGCCGTCCGAGATCGAGCAGATCGCCCGCGCCGGGGCGCAGGGTGAAATGCTGGGGGATTTCTTTGACGCCGACGGCCATGTCGTGGAAACCACGCTTTCCGCCAGAACGCTTGCCGTGGGCTACGATCCCGCGCGCGAAGAGGATATCGTCGCCATCGCGGGCGGGCCGGAAAAGGTCGCGGCGATCCGCTCTGTCCTGCGGTCGGGCCGCGTGGCCGGGCTGATCACCGACGAGCTGACAGCGCGCGCCCTTCTCGACTGAGGATAGCTGATGAAACGCGACGACCGCCGCCAGCGGATTATCGACACGCTCGTCCAGGACGGGCAAGTGCAGCTCGACCATCTGGCCGAAACCTTCGGCGTGTCGAAAATGACGATCCACCGCGATCTCGACGATCTCGAATCCGAAGGACTGCTGCGCAAGATCCGCGGCGGCGCCACGATCGAGGCAGGGACCCAGTTCGAAAGCGACTTCAGGTTTCGCCAGTTGCAGGGCCACGAGGTCAAGGCCCGCATGGCCGCCGCCGCTCTGAAGCTGGTGGAACCGGGCATGACGGTCATGGTCAATGACGGCTCCACCGCCATCACGCTTGGCACCGCCTTGGTGGACCGTCGCCCGCTGAGCGTGATCACCAACAACGACGCGGTGGCCCAGGCTCTGAAGGCAGAACCCGGCATGACGGTTATCGCCCTTGGCGGACGCTATTCCGCGAAATACAACGCATGGGTCGGGCGCGTGACGGAGACCGCGCTCGAAGGGCTGCGCGCCGACCTCGCCTTCATCTCCACCCCCGCGGTGGCCGCCGGTCAGGTCTTTCACATGGACGACGATATCACGCGGGTCAAACGGCTGATGATGGACGCCGCGCAACGCCGCGTGTTGATGGTCAACCACAGCCGCCTCGGCCACACCGCGTTGAACGTGCTGGCGGGCCTGAGCGAATTTCACACCGTCATCACCGACGCCCAGCCTGATCCCGACCACAGCCGCATGATCGCCGACAGCGGCGCGCATTTGGTCGTCGCGCGCTAACGCAGACCGACCTCGGCTCGCCGAAAAGCAAGCGCCCCGTCAGGACCGGTGTGCGACCGACGAGCAGCAGGCCGCCACGGCAAAGGGGCCGTCACTTGCCGCGGCAAGGATAAATTTGCAGGCGACAGTCCCGGCCAAACCCTTTTTCGGTGTGCGCGCTGTCGCCTCCAGCGCGGCGCGCACCCGCCAAACCCTAGCGCAGCTCGATCACCGCATCCACTTCGACCAACGCGTTGGCGGGCAGGGAGGACACGTTGACCGCCGTGCGCGCATGGCGGCCCCTGTCGCCATAGAGGTCGATCAACAGCTGAGACGCCCCGTTGACGATCATCGGGCCTTCACCGAACTCCGGCGGCGCGGCGACAAAGCCGCCCAACCGCACGACCTCCGCCACCGCGTCCAGCGATCCGGCCAACTGCTTGATGCAGAACAACAGGTTCAGCGCGCACATCCGCGCCGCCGCCTGCCCTTCGGCCATGTCAAAAACCTCTGGAACCGGGCCGAAATACTGCGGCACGCCTTCCCATTCGCAAATCTGCCCCGACAGGAACAACAGGTTGCCGGTGATCTTGCCCGGCAGAAACAACGCACGCGACGGCGCAGAGGGCGGCAGCGCCAGACCCATCTCCACCAGCTTGGCCTCAATCGGACAGCTCATGCGACCACCGCCTGCGGCAAACCCGCCGCGATTTGCACGGCCAGCCGGATCAGCGACAGATCCGATCCGCGCGGTCCGATCAGCGACACCCCATAAGGCGCACCGTCCACCCGCCCCGCAGGCATCACCACCTGCGGCAAGCCAGCCATCCCCGCGACACACAGCAACCGCATGGCCTGATGGCGGTAGTCGTCGAACACCTCCACCGGCGCATCCAGCCTGAAGGGCGCATCGTGAACAACCGGAGCCAGCAGCACGCCGTCGCGTCCCAGCACCGCGTCCACATGGGCGCGGAACGCCTCCCGCGCCGCCTGGCCGTCGGCCGCCTGCGCGCCGGTCAACGCCTCAGCCGCCGCCGCGCGTCCGTCGATCCCGCGCACCATCGGCATCCCGGACGAGCGGATGAACGGCACCACATCGCGCTTTGCATCCGCGCTCATGGTGGTGAGAAAGCTCTGATACACTGCGTCGATCCCACCGGGATACAGCCCCTCCAAGGGCGCGGCCTTCACCCCGGCAAAGGCATCCTCCAGAACCGTCCGCTGCGCCTCCCCGAGGAAACCCCACATCTCCAACGGCTTGAGGAAACGCGGCTCTGCCACCTCCACATCCTCGACCATCAGCACCGACATGGCCCGCAGAAGGGTCCCGCCGTCGCGGGCAAAAACACCCGCCGTGTCATAGCTGCGCCCCAAGGGCTGCGTCAGGTCCAGCGACACCCGCCCATGCGTGGGCCGCATCCCCCAGATCCCGCAGAAGCTCGCAGGCGCGCGCACCGACCCGCCGGTGTCCGTGCCAAGCGCGATGTCGCACAGGCCCCCGGCCACCGCCACCGCCGACCCAGAGGACGACCCGCCCGGAATGCGGTCCGGCGCGGCGGGGTTCACCGGCGTGCCGAAATGCGCGTTCATGCCATACAGCGACCAGGCCAGCTCATCGGTATGGGTCTTGCCCACGAACCGTGCGCCCGCGTCGAGCAAAGCCTGCACCGCCGGGGCGCTCTCGGTCTTCACCTCCGACATGGCCAGCGCGGTGGGGCAGCCCGACCCAGTGCGATAGCCCGCCACGTCATAGAGGTCTTTCACCGCCAGCGTCAGCCCATCCAACGGACCTGCGCCAGAGGGCACCTCCACCCCTGGATAGGGCATGAAACAGCGATAGGGGTCATTTTCGATCAGCATACATCCATCCTATTCAGCAGCCACAACAGCATCGGCGTGCAGGCACGCCACGCGGCGGCGGCCTTCGGTCGTGACCATCGGCGGCAGCGCCACGCGACAGGCCGGCATCACATGGGCACAGCGCGGGGCAAAGGGACAGGCGTCCGGCTTGACCTCCAGCGCGGGTGGCGCGCCGGGAATGGCGTTCAGCCGCGCCCCGCGCGCCACGTCATGCAGGTTTGCCGCCAACAGCCCTTGCGTATAGGGGTGCCGCCCGTCGCGGATGATCTCGCGGGTGGTGCCCTCTTCGACGATCTGTCCGGCATACATCACCGCAACCCGCTCCGAGATTTCCACCGCCACGCCAATGTCATGGGTGACAAAGATCACGCCCATGCCGAACTCTTTCTGCAACTCGCGCAGCAGCAGCAGGATCTGGATCTGAACCGTGGCATCCAGCGCCGTGGTCGGCTCATCCGCCAGCAACAGGCGCGGGCGACAGGCCAGCGCCAGCGCGATCATCACCCGTTGCCGCATCCCGCCCGACAGCTCATGCGGATAGCTGTGCAGCCGGCGATTGGCCGACGGAATGCGCACCCGGTCGAGCATGTCCAGAGCGGTGGACAGGGCGTCGGCCTTGCTCACCCCCTTGTGGCGCATCACCGATTCCGCGATCTGGTGGCCCACGGTGTACACCGGGTCCAGCGCCAGCGCCGGTTCCTGGAACACCATCGACACCTCCGCCCCGCGATAGCGTTGCAGCGCCTTGCCCGACAGCGACAGCACATCCGTGCCGTTGACGTGGATGCTGCCCTCCACCGAGGACCGTTTCGGCGGCAAAAGACCCAGCAACGCCTTCAGCGTCACCGACTTGCCAGAGCCGCTTTCGCCCAGCAGCGCCAGCGTCTCTCCCTGCTCCATCGACAAGGACACGTTGTTGATCGCATGTACCGTCCGCTTGCCGGAAAAGCGTACGGTCAGGTCGTTGATCTCCAGAAGCTTGGTCATGTTCCCTCCTGAGGGTCAGGGGCCGGGGCGGTCCAGAACGGCGCGCGACAGGGTTTGGCGGGACGCGACAGGATCATGCCGGCACCCCCTGCCCTGCCTTCGGATGGCCCGAGGCCGCATCGTGCAAATGGCAGGCCACAAGGTGATCTGCGTTGCCGCTCAGCCCCGCTAGCTTCGGCACCTTGGTCTTGCACGCCTCCGCGGCAAAGCGGCAGCGCGTGTGAAACCGGCAGCCCTTCGGCGGATTTATCGGGTTCGGCGGATCGCCCACCAGTGGCGGCTCCTTGGTGCGGTCGTCCGGGTCCATCGACGGCATCGCCGAAAACAGCGAGCGCGTGTAGGGATGCGCCTGCTCTGCCCAGATGCTGTCCACCGGCGCGACCTCCACCACCTCGCCCAGATACATCACCAGAATCCGGTCCGAGATAAAGCGCACCACGTTCAGATCGTGAGAGATGAAAATATAGGTCAGCCCGAACTCGGCGCGCAGATCGCCCAGCAGGTTCAGCACCTGCGCCTCCACCGACTTGTCCAGCGCCGACACCGCCTCGTCCAGCACCACAAGGCGCGGCGACATGGCCAGCGCCCGCGCGATGTTCACCCGCTGCCGCTGCCCACCGGAGAGCTCATGCGGATAGCGATGGGCAAAGCGGTTGGGGTCCAGCCCCACGCGGTCCATCATCTTGCGCGCCAGTCCCTGCGGATCGGCAAGCCCCTGCACCTGCGCGCCAAAAGCCACGGAATCGAGGATCGTCAGGCGCGGGTTCAGCGTGGCGTAGCTGTCCTGAAACACCATCTGCACGCCGCGGCGAAGATCTTTCAGCGACAGCCGTTCACCCAGCGCATGACCGTCAAAGATGATCTCGCCCCTGTCCTTTTCCGTCAGGCCGATCAACAGCTTGGCGGTGGTGGACTTGCCACAGCCGCTTTCGCCGACGATGCCCAAGGTCTCGCCTTTCTTCACAGAAAAGGACACCCCGTCGACCGCCTGCACCTTGGCCTGCGTGCGGCCCAGCAGGCCACCGCTCACGGGAAAATGTTTCTGCAAGTCCCGCACGATCAGCAGGGGCTGGCCGGGGCCGCCGGTGTCGGCGCTCGGGGCGTAGGTTTCAGTCACGGACATTCATTGCACTCCTCAGGCCATCGCTCAGCAGGTTCAGACACAGCGAGGTGATAAAGATCATCACGCCGGGCAGCGCCGACAGCCACGGGTTGACGTAAATCGCCGACCGCAGCGTGTTGAGCATCAGCCCCCACTCCGGTTCCGGCGGGCGCACACCGATGCCAAGGAACGACAGACCGGCGGCCAGGATCATGCACACGCTCGTCAGCGAGGTGGCATAGACAAAGATCGGCGACAGTACGTTGCCGATCACATGCACGCGGATCACCGTCCAGGCGTTGGCGCCGGTCGCCCGCGCCGCGTCGATGTAATCCAGCGCCCGCACACCGCTGGTCACGGCCTCCGCGACGCGGGTGATCGGCGGGATGAACACGATGGTCAGCGAGACCAGCGAATTGGCGATCCCCGCCCCCAGCGCCCCGGAAATGGCAATCGCCAGCAGCACCGAGGGGAAGGCAAAGAACACGTCAACCGTGCGCATGATGATGGTGTTGGTCAGCCCCCCCACATAGCCTGCGGTGATCCCCAGCGCGGAGCCGATAAAGAACGCCAGCACCACCGGCATCAGGCCAATGAACAGCGTCAGCCGCCCCCCATAGATCAGCCGGGCCAGCATATCGCGCCCCTGCTCGTCGGTGCCAAGGATATGGCCTTCGGTGCCCAGCGGTTTCAGGCGGGCGATCATCGACCCTTTGTAAGGATCAGCAAGGCCAAGCAGAGGCGCAAAGACAGCCGCCAAAATCAACGCCAGCACGACCCCCGCACAGATCATCGTCAACGGGTCACGCACCAGACGCGCGCCCACGCCGGACCAATAGCCTTGGGGCTTTTCGATGGGCGCAGGCTCGACCGCCTGTGCGCCCGTGGTGTCAGTCAGGGCCATGGGTCAGGTCCTCTGGATGCGGGGGTCGATGGCGGCCTGCGCCACATCGACAATCAGGTTCATCGCGACAAAGAACAGCGCCAGCACAAGGATCGTGCCCTGCAACAGCGGCAGATCGCGCTGGAAAATCGCGTTCGACAACAAAAAGCCGGAGCCGGGCCAGTTGAACACCGTCTCGATCAGGATCGACCCGCCCAGCAGGTAGCCAAGTTGCAGCCCCATCACCGACAGCGCCGTGGCGGCGGCATTGCGCGCCACGTGGCGCAGCACATCGACGCGGCTCATCCCCTTGGCATAAAGCGCATCGACGAAATCCTGGCTCAGGATATCGCCGGCCAGCGCCCGCACCGTGCGCGCCACGATGCCAATGGGCACCACGGCCAGCGTCACGGCGGGCAGCACCAGATGGCGCATATGCTCCCAGTTCCACTGCCACTCGGACGATCCGCCCGGACCGGCGCCCATGGACGGCAACCACCCCAGATTGACCGAGAATATGATGACCAGCACGATGCCCAGCCAGTAGTTCGGCACCGACACCCCGGCGATGGAGATGGCCGTGACGCCCCGGTCCACCAGCGTGTCGCGGAAATAGCCCGCAAGGAACCCCAGCGCGGTCCCGATGGGAAAGGCGATGACCGCAGCGGACACCGCCAGCAACAGCGAATTCTGCACCGCGCCGAACACCTCTCCGGCGACGGGACGTCCGGTGGCGATGGACTTGCCCATGTCGCCCTGGACAAGGTTGCCGATCCAGATGGCGTATTGGATTGGCAGCGGTTTATCGAGGCCATAGGCCGCGCGCATGGCGTCCTGTTCCTCGGCGGTGGCATCCACCGGCATAATGGCGGTCAGCGGGTCACCGGGCGCGATCTGCACCAGCAGAAAGCAGATGACCGACACGCCAAAGGCCACCGGAAGCACAAGGATAAGACGTCGGATGAGATAGGTCAGCAAGGGATCGCGCCTTCCACAAAAGTCGTGATCCCCCGCCCGCACCCCACGGCACGGGCGGGGGCTTTGGTCTTAGTCCGCCATCGTGATGGAGGAGAAGTTCTGATACCAGTTCTGCGCCTGCACAAAGCCTTCGACCTTGGGCGACAGCGCGCGCGGCGCCACGTCATGCGTCACGAACAAAAACAGCGCGTCGTTGACGTATTTCTCGTGCGTTTCCTGCAGAACGGCTTCCTGCTCTTCGGGATCAAAGGTGGTTTTGATCTTCTCGAACAGCGCCTGCATTTCCGGGTCGCAATAGTGGCCCCAGTTGGTGCCGTTCGGCGCGATCAGGTTGCAATCGAGGTGACGGATCAGGCCGGTGAACGGGTCCTGGATGAAGTAGGTAAAGTTGATGGACTGCGCGCCATCCACCGCCTCATCCTCGGCGCCTGCACGCCACAGGTTGATCATCTGGTTCCATTCCACGACGGAGAATTCCACGTCGATCCACGCCTCTGCGAGGCTTTGCTGAACGAACTCGTTCATCGGCAGCGGCAGCATCTGGCCCGACCCCGACGGAGAAATCAGCGCCTTGACCTCCAGGTGGTTGTCCGGACCGTAGCCGGCCTCTTCCATCAGTGCCCGGGCAGCTTCGAGGTCGTAGGACGGGTCGAATTCCGGTTCGCCGAACCAGTTGGACGACGGCGGCAAGAAGCCCTTCGCCGGGATCATCAAACCGCCCAGCAGCGGCATCATGGACTCGCGGTCAATCGCCATGTTGGCGGCCTTGCGCACCTTGATATCGTTCCAGGGCGAGCCTTCGACACGGCTCAGGTGCCACGTCCAGTTGTGCGGATAGGCGTTGGACGAAATCTTGAATCCGTTGGCTTCCATCGCGGGGATGGTGTCGGGCGCGGGGGCCTCGATCCAGTCGACCTGACCGGACATCAGCGCGGCGGCGCGGGCGTTCGGCTCCGGCAGAGGGATCAGGATCATCTCGTCAAGCTGCGGAATGCGGCTTTCGTCCCAGTAGTCCTCGAACGGCACAAGCACGGCACGTTCCCGCGGCACGAACTCGGTCAGCTTCCACGGACCGGTACCCGAGGGCGACATGGCGACCTTTTCCCAATCCTTGTCCATGGCTTCCCAGTTGGCCTTGGACGACATCACGATCCACGCCAGCTGGTAGGGCAGCGTCGCGTCGGGTTCGTTGGTCGTGATCGTCAGCGTCAGATCGTCGACCACCTCGTAGGACGCCACAGCCGGGATACGGGATTTGCCCTGCGCGGCCTGACGGCTGTCGTATTGCTCCGACGTGTCATCCAGCAGCTTGTCCAGGTTCCAGACCACGACCTCGGCGGTCAGCGGTGATCCATCGTGGAACGTCACACCATCGCGCAGCGTGAACGTCCAGGTCAGCTTATCCTCGCCCACCGACCATTCCGTCGCCAGACCGGGGATCAGGGTCGAGGCCTTGTCCGCGCTCGTCAGGTCCCATTCGATCAACGAGTCGTAGACCGTGTAGCCCATGAACCGCATGCCTTCGCCGCCCTGGTCGGTCTGGCCGGTGGTCAGCGGAATATCCGCCGCCGTCATGCCGATCCGCAGCGTGCCCTCAGCCTGTGCGACAGTGCCGCCGGCCAAGACCACGGCGGTCGCCAGGGCGGTGAACCCCTTTCCAAAAATTGACATATGTACCTCTCCGTTGCGTGCCGCACATCTGGGCGCGGTCCCTTTGTTTGCCGTCAGTCGAACCTGACGCGGCCCGTCTGTGCGCAAACCGTGGCAACGCGGCGTTCCTCCTGACCAGCGAAGAAACGTGTCAAGCGGGGATGATTGTCGACAATCTCGACCCATCCGCATAGATGTTGTGCACAATAATGCTGCACTGCCGCATTAATGAGCAGACAGCAGGCGTTTGACGCCAGAATCAAGCAGTGGTTGGTCCGTCAACCGTCCGTCAGGCGGTTTTCGAGACGCTGCGCTGCCGCACGAATGGGCGAAATCAGCGGCACGCAAACCTGCGCTGACAGGCGCTCTGCCGCCTCCCCCAAGGGGCCACCGCCGATGATCACAGCCTCGGCCCCAGCCGCGACCGAACGCTCCGCCGCGACACGCAAAGCCGCGTCCAACCGCTCCGGGTCCGCCATCAAGTCCAACGGATCGCCTTCGGTCAAAAAACAGCCCAGATAGCCTTCCTGCGCCGACATCAGCGCATCGATCCGCCCGCGTAGCCCCGGCGTCGTCGTTGCCACCGCAAACGCCCCGTGCGCTGCCGCCGCCACGGCCGCCGCGCCCCCGATGCCGACCACCGGGCAGGACAAGCGCCGCGCCAGCGCCCCCTGCCCCGGATCCCCAAAGGCCGAGACGATCACCCCGCGCACCGCAGGCAGATCGGCTCCGGCCACCAACTCCGCCGCCGCGTCCAATGCCGCAGCGTCCACGATCATCGGCGGGCCGCTCGGCGCGGTCCATCCCTGCACATCGGGTAGAATCGTCCGGGCAATCCGCACCATCGCCGCCGTGGTGGCTGCATTGCTGTTCGGGTTCATCAAAAGGATCCGGGCCATCGACCTACCTGTTTTCAAGGGTTTGCCCAGTGTCCTCCGCCGCCGCGCCCCTGTCCAGCACAGACCGCGCCCGACAGAGAGTACCACTTTCGCCCGATCCAACACCGCGCCCGGTCTTCACATTCTGCGCAATTTGTATCCAAAACGATTTACTTTGGCGGATTTTGTATACAAAGTGGGGCAAAGACCGCTCGCTGCGTCGACGCAGTCTGGCCCACACCCGTTTCTGCAGGAACCTGCCCCCATGACACCGATCACCGAAAGGATCTGACATGGACCGCCGCACGTTCCTCACGACCTCTGCCACCCTCGGCACCGGCGCCCTTGCCGCGCCCGCCGTGGCCCGCGCCCAATCCACCTTCAACTGGAAGATGACCAACGCCTACGGCCCGGGCTCGCCCTTCTACGTCGAAGGCCCCGGCAGCCCCACCGACTTCTGCAAAAAGGTCGAGGCGATGTCCGATGGCCGCCTCAAGATCCAGCACTTCGCCGCAGGCGAGCTGATCCCCGCACTCGAAGGCTTCGACGCCGTGCGCTCCGGCGCGATCGAAATGAACGCCGCCAACGCCTACTTCTGGGCGGGCAAGATCCCGGCGGCGCAGTATTTCACCACCGTCCCCTTCGGCATGAACTTCCAAGGCATGAACGCTTGGCTCTACCATGGCGGCGGGATGGAGCTGTGGGACGAACTCTACGAACCGCTCGGCCTGAAGGCGCTGCCCATGGGCAACACCGGCGTTCAGATGACCGGCTGGTTCCGCGAACCCATCGACTCCGTCGCGGACTTCCAGAACCTGAAGATGCGCATCCCCGGCCTCGCCGGCAAAGTCTACGCCACCCTTGGCGTCGATGTGAAACTGCTGCCCGGAGGCGAGATCTTCCCCGCGCTGGAACGCGGCGTGATCGACGCGGCGGAATTTGTCGGCCCCTATCAGGACCGTCGCCTCGGCCTGCAAAACGCCGCGAAATACTACTACACCACCGGCTGGCATGAACCGTCGAACGTCACCGAACTGCTGATGTCCACGCAGGCGTGGAACAGCCTGCCCGCCGACCTTCAGGAAATCGTCAAGGTCGCCGCCATGGCCTGCAACCTCGAAAGCCACACATGGTGCGAGGCCAACAACGCCGAGGCGCTCAAGGATCTGGTCGAAAACGACGGCGTCATTGCCCAGACCCTGCCCGACGATGTGGTGGCCGAACTGAAAACCGCGACCGACACCGTGCTGGCCGACTTCGCCGCTCAGGATGCGCAGGTGAAAAAGGTCCACGACGCCTTCACCGCCTTCAAGACCGAGCACGCCGCCTGGGCCGCCGTGTCCGAAAAGCCGCTCTACGGCTTGCCGGGCTGACGCGCATGATCGCAACGCTCGAAAAACTGACGAACGGTGCCCATGGCATCGTTCGCATCACCGGCCAGATCGCAGCATGGAGCGGTCTGGCCCTTGTCCTTCTGGTCGCGTTCAACGTGCTCTCGCGCTACCTGTTTTCCTACGGCTCCGTCGCCTTGCAAGAGGCCGAGTGGCATCTCATGGCTGTTGGCGCGCTGTTTGGCATGGCCTACGGTCTGAACCAGGGCGGCGAAGTCCGCGTCGACATCGCCTATGCCAAGTTTCCGCCCCGCGTGCAGGCTGCCATCGACGTCGTCAGCGCGGTGCTGATGACCGCCGTGGCCCTGCTGATCGCCTACCTCAGCCTCGCCTATGTGGACGCAAGCTATTCCATCAACGAAGGCTCCCCCGATCCCGGCGGCCTTGGCTACCGCTACCTGCTGAAGGCCTGCCTGCCCGTGGCCTTCATCCTGCTCGCCATCCAAAGCCTCGCCATGACCGGCCATGCACTGCTGACGCTGCTGCGTCCCAAAGGGGTCCGCTGACATGCCCTATACCGAAATTCTGGCGCTGGTGATGATCGGCGCATTCTTCCTGATGTTGCTGGCGGGCGTGCCCGTGGCGGTCTGCCTTGGCGTCACCGGCTTTGTGTTTGGCTACGCCGGGTTTGGCTCGTTCCTGTTTACCCTGCTGCCCGCACGCATCTTTGGCGTCATCACCAATTACACGCTGCTCGCCCTGCCCTTGTTCATCTTCATGGGCATCATGCTGGAGAAATCCAAGATCGCCGAAGAGCTTTTGGACGTGATCGGCTTTGCCATGGGCGGCTTGCGCGGTGGCATGGCGCTGGCGATCATCCTCGTGGGCGTCCTGATGGGCGCGGCCTCTGGCGTTGTCGGCGCAACGGTCGTCACCATGGGACTGATCGCGCTGGGGCCGGTCCTGAACCGAGGCTATGACACCGGCGTCGCCTGCGGCGTGATCTGCGCCTCCGGCACGCTGGGCCAGATCATCCCGCCCTCGCTGGTGCTGATCCTGCTGGCTGACATCATGGGCGAATCCGTCGGCACGCTGTTTGCCGCCGCGCTGTTCCCCGGCCTGCTGCTCTCGGGGTTGTTCGTCGCTTACGTCCTGATCCTGGGGTTCTTCAAACCCCTCGCCCTGCCTGCCATCCCCGCCGAGGAACGCGCCGCCCTGTCGCGTGCCGACCTGGGCAAAAAGCTGTTGCGCGTGGTGCTGCCGCCCATCGCCCTGATCATCGCAGTTCTGGGGTCCATCATTGGCGGCATCGCCGCCCCGACAGAGGCCGCCTCCATGGGCGCGCTCGGCTCCATCGTCCTGGCGGCGATGTCGGGCAAACTGTCCTTCGGCGTGATGCGCGACGCGGTGCGCGGCGCGTTTGTCACCTCCGCGATGGTGTTCCTGATCCTGATCTTTGCGCAGCCCTTCGGCCTTGCGTTCCGGGGCCTGGGTGGCGAAAACCTCGTGCATGATGCCTTTGCCATGGTGCCGGGCGGGATCAACGGGCAGATCTTCTTCTTGATGGTGCTGCTGTTTGTGCTGGGGTTCTTCCTCGAATGGATCGAGATTTCCTACATCGCCCTGCCGCTGTTCCTGCCGATCTTCATGAACGCGGGCGTGGACATGGCGTGGATCGCGATTCTCGTGGCGGTGAACCTGCAAACCTCGTTCCTGACGCCGCCCTTCGGCTGGGCACTGTTCTTTCTCAAAGGCGTCGCCCCGCCGCAGGTCAAGACGTGGGACATCTACAAAGGCGTCCTGCCCTTCATCGGCCTGCAATTGATCGGGCTGGCGCTGGTGTTCTCTTTCCCCGGGCTGGCCACGTGGCTGCCCCAAGCAATCGGATGGTAAATCATGCTGCACTCTGCACTCGGGTATAGGGGGGCGGTGTCTGCCCCCCATCGCGCCGCGGCCCTCGCGGGACAGGAAATCCTCGCCCGAGGCGGCACCGCGATCGAGGCGATGGTCGCCAGCGCCAGCACCATCGCGGTCACCTATCCGCATATGAACGGCATCGGCGGCGACGGCTTCTGGATCATCTCGCGCCCCGGCGAGGCCCCCATCGGCATTTCCGCCTGCGGTCACGCCGCGGCGCTGGCCACGCCACAGTGGTACGACGATCAGGGCCACACCGCCCTGCCGACCCGCGGCGGTGCCGCTGCCCTCACCGTGCCGGGCACCATCGGCGGGTGGGAAGCCGCGCTGTCGCTCGTCCCCGAAACCCGCCGCCTGCCGTTGTCGGACCTGCTGGCCAGCGCCATTGCCTACGCCCGCGACGGCATCGCCGTCACCGGCAACCAGTCCCGCACCACGACGGACAAGCTCGACGGGCTGCGCGATGTGCCCGGCTTTGCCGAGACCTTCCTCGTCGACGGCCAGCCCCCCGCCCCCGGCCACCTGATGCGCCAACCCGCGCTGGCCGACACCCTGCAATCGCTGGCAGATCACGGCCTGTCCAGCTTCTACATCGGCGACATTGCCAAAACCCACGCCGCCTTCCTCGAGGCCAATGGCAGCCCGCTGCGCGCCGCCGACTTTGCCGGCCAGACCGCAGAACAGGTCACACCCCTCAGCGTCGAAACCTCGCACGGCACGCTCTATAACATGATCGCCCCGACCCAGGGCATCTCCTCGCTGATGATCCTCGCGCTGTTCGACCGCCTCGGTGTCAGCACCGGCGAAGGTTTCGACCACCTGCACGGGCTGATCGAAGCGACGAAACAAGCTTTCCTCCAGCGCAACGCCGAACTGGGCGACCCCCGCGCCATGGCCACCCCGGCGCAGGACTGGCTGACCGGCGACCGCCTCGACCAGCTCGCCGCCAGGATCGACCCGCAAACCGCCCTGCCCTGGCCGCATGAGCCAAAGGACGGCGACACCATCTGGATGGGCGCCGCCGACGCCGACGGCACGGTGGTCAGCTTCATCCAGAGCGTTTACTGGGAGTTCGGCTCCGGCCTCACCTGCCCCGACACCGGCGTCTTCTTCCAAAACCGAGGCGCGGGGTTCAGCCTGACCCCCGGACCCAACCAACTCAAACCCGGTCACAAACCGTTCCACACGCTCAACCCGGCGCTCGCCCGGCTGACCGATGGCCGCGTCATGGCCTATGGCACCATGGGGGGCGAAGGCCAGCCGCAGACCCAGGCCGCCGTCTTCACCCGCCACGTCGCCTTTGGCATGGACCTGCAACAGGCTGTCACCGCGCCGCGCTGGCTGCTGGGCAAGACATGGGGCGACGACACCACATCGCTCAAACTCGAAGACCGCTTTGACCCCGCCTTGATTGATGCGCTGACCAAAGCAGGCCACAAGGTTGAGATGATCCCGCCCTACTCCAACCTCGCAGGGCACGCCGGCGCCGTGGTGCGCCATGACACCGGCCTGATCGAGGCCGCCTCCGACCCGCGCGCCGACGGCGCCGCCCTTGTATTCTAACGAAAGACCCAAGACATGCTGGACCTCGTGCCGATCATCGCAGGCGTCATCGCCGCAGCCATCCTCGCCGGTATCATGGCGGGCCTTCTGGGCGTGGGCGGCGGCATCGTCCTCGTGCCTGTGCTGTTCTGGATTCTGACCTTCATCCAGTTCCCCGCAGAGCTGTCGATGCATATGGCCGTTGCGACCTCGCTTGCGACGATCATCTTTACCTCCATCTCCTCGGCCCGCGCGCATCACAAGCGCGGCGCGGTGGATGTGGACCTGATGAAACGCTGGGGGCCGGGTCTGATGATCGGCGCCTTGGCAGGCGGGCTGGGGGCGCGTTTCATCGACCCCGCAGGGCTGAAAATCCTGTTCGGCAGTATCGCCATCCTGGTCGCGATCAACATGTCTACGCCGAAAACGCTGGTCATCGCAGATCAGCTGCCCAAAAGCCGCGCCGCAAACGGGGCCATGTCGCTGGTGATCGGCCTGATTTCCGCGCTCATGGGCATTGGCGGCGGCACGCTCTCCGTCCCCACCCTGTCGGCCTTTTCCTTTGAAATCCGCCGCGCGGTGGGCACCGCCAGTGCCTTTGGCATCCTGATTGCCCTGCCCGCCATGGCTGGCTTCATCATCTCCGGCTGGGGCCTGCCGGATCGTCCGCCGCTGTCGCTGGGCTACGTCAGCCTGCCAGCCGCCCTGTTGATCCTGCCCTTCACCGTGGGCTTTGCCCCCTTGGGCGCAAAACTGGCGCACAGCCTCGACGGCATCTGGATCAAGCGCGCCTTTGCCGTCTTCCTCGCCATCACGGCGGTACGGATGCTGATGGCGGCCTTCAGCTGACCCCTCAGGTCATCCGTGTCAAAACCTCGCGCGCGGCACTCATCAGGTGCCGCCGCAATGCCTTTTCGGTGCGTTTGGGATCACGGTCCAACAGCGCCTGCACGATCTCTTCATGCTCCGCGTGCGACCGCTCCATGCGCAGGCCGCTTTGCAGCTGGAACTTGCGGAACGGCGCCAGTTTCAGCCGCAGCGTATTCGCCAGACCGGTCAGATCCACGTTGCGCGTCCCGTCAAAAATCAGCTGGTGAAACCGCGTGTTCGCCGCGTCATAGTCGTCCTGCGCGCCCGATTGCGACAGGCGCTCCATCGTGGCGTGCAGCTCTTCCAGAGCGACCCGCTCGCCCATGGTCATACGTTCTGCCGCAAAACGGCCGCAGAGCGCCTCCACCTCGGCCATCGCCTCGAACATCTGCTCCACCCGCTCGCGAGAGATATCGGCCACGATCACGCCCTTGTACGGCTGTCGATCTGCCAGCGACCGCGCCACAAGCTCGTGCAGCGCCTCCCGGATCGGGGTCCGCGACACGCCAAACCGTTTGGTCAGCGATTGCTCATCCAGCTTTTCCCCGGCGGCATATGTGCCGGCGACGATCTCCGCCTCCAGCGTGGCCGCGATGCTGGCACTGTGCAAAGGCCGGGGCGCATCCTTGCCCGTCTCATCAGACTGTGTCGCGCCACTCATGGCCCTGCCCCTCACCTTAACACTACGTCGGCTCAGGCGTGCCCGCACCGGACCTCATTCATAGCACGCCCCGATCGCACAACGCCACGGCCAAGCCCATGAAATTGCATCCGCCCAAGCGCACACGCCTGTGGATAACCTTCGGGATAACGATTCGTACGCCCTCCGCCCGGTCACCGTCAGGACCACCGCGTCGCCCGTATCCGTGCATCAGCCCGAGAAAAATCCACCACCTGCAAAAAATTTAATTTACCATTAATTATCAGACGCTTAACCACGCCTCTGCACGTATAACATGAACGAAGCCTCGGAAAACTTCCCCCGCACCGGCCTCCCACCTCCAAGAAACAGTTGCCAAGACCCCTCTCCCTTTCGTAAAGAAACGGAAAACAAAGCGTTGGCGGAAAACAGCGTTCCAGACGAAGGGGCCACGAAAAAGCCTCAGTCACGGGACCAACGCCAAAAGCAACGAGGCGGACAGACGATGGCAGTGAGCCAGCCCATCACCATCAATACCCGTATTCGGGAGAACGCGCAAAACCTTGCGGGCGCGCTGGAGCAGCATTTGCTCAAGAGCTTCGCCCCCGATGCGCGCAAGGAGCTGCGGCTCTTCTCGGCTGGCGAAGCCGCCGACCTGCTGGGCATCTCCGCCTCCTTCCTGCGCAAGCTGCACTTCGAGGAACGCGTGCCGGACGTGCACACCACCGCCGGAGGCCGCCGCCACTACTCGGCCCAGGACGTGCTGAACATCCGCCATATCCTTGAAGACAAAGCCAAAACCAAAGGCGCCTACCTCAGAGGCCGCGCCGAGGGCGAGAAGGTCCAGGTCCTCTCCTTCCTCAACTTCAAGGGCGGCTCGGGCAAGACCACCTCCTCGATCCACGCCGCCCAGCGGTTTGCGCTCAAGGGCTATCGCGTTCTCGCCGTGGACATCGACCCGCAGGCCTCGCTCACCTCGCTGTTCGGCTATCAGCCCGAATACGACTTCCTGCATTCGGGCAGCATTTACGACGCGATCCGCTACGATGACCCCCTGCCCTTCTCCGAGATCATTCAGGAAACCTACTTCCCGAACCTGCACCTCGCCCCCGGCGGCCTGATCCTGCAAGAGTTCGAGCACGAGACCCCGACCGCGCTGCGCAACAACGTCCAGCCGCCGTTCTACGCCCGTATGGCCGCCGCATTGCAAGAGGTCGAGGACCAGTACGACATCATCATCTTCGACTGTCCGCCGCAGTTGGGTTACCTCACCATGTCCGCGCTGTGTGCCTCGACGGGCGTGCTGATCACCGTTGTCCCCAATATGCTTGACGTTGCGTCAATGTCTCAGTTCCTCCAGATGTCAGCTGACCTGCTCGACGTGGTCTCGAACGCTGGCGCGCGCATGGAATTCGACTTTTTACGTTTCCTCATAAACCGTTACGAGCCCTCCGACGGCCCGCAGCAACAGGTCGTGGCCTTCTTGCGCCAGCTCTTTGGG
Organism: Sagittula sp. NFXS13; assembly: GCF_040148795.1. NCBI lineage: Bacteria > Pseudomonadati > Pseudomonadota > Alphaproteobacteria > Rhodobacterales > Roseobacteraceae > Sagittula > Sagittula sp. NFXS13. The sequence continues at coordinate 64,985 of NZ_JAGEMH010000005.1, read as the reverse complement.
GAGGAAGTCATGACCTCCCCCATGCTGAAATCCACCGCGATCTCCGACGCCGGGCTGACGCAGCAAACCATTTACGAGGTGGAACGCTCCGCCTTTCACCGATCCACTTACGACCGCGCGATGGAATCCCTGAACGCGGTCAACGACGAGATCGAAATGCTTCTGCAACAGGCCTGGGGCCGCTGAGGAGGACGCTGATGGCACGTAAAGGAATTCTGAGCACAGGCACCTCTGACAGCCCGACCACCGGCCGGCGGGCTCCCGCAGGCCCACGCGGTGCGGTCGGGGCCTTGCAAAGCTCTCTCACCAAACTGCAGGAGAACGCGGTCCAGGACCTCGCCCCGGATCTGATCCACGACGCGGGCGTCACCGACCGGCTTGGCACGGATGCCGAGGCAGACCAGACCCTACAGGACAGCCTGCGCCAATACGGCCAGCAAGTGCCCGTTCTGGTGCGTCCCCACCACGCCAAACCCGGCGAGTATGAAATCGTCTATGGCCGCCGCCGTCTGCGCGCGCTCAAGGCGCTTGGCATGCCGGTCAAGGCGATGGTGCGTCACCTCGACGACCACGCGCTTGTGCTGGCCCAGGGTCAGGAAAACACCGCGCGCCGCGACCTGTCCTTCATCGAAAAGGCCAGCTTTGCCGCGCAACTCGAATCGCTTGGCTATGAACGGCCGACAATCGCCGCGGCTCTGTCGATCGACATGCCCATGGTCAGCCGGATGCTGCGCACGGGCCGCGCCTTCGAAATCGACTTTCTCAAACAGATCGGCTCCGCCCCCGGCATTGGCCGCGACCGCTGGCTCAAGCTGGCCGAGGCGATGGAAGTCCCCGCCAACCGCGACCGCGCCCTTGACCGCCTGCCTGCGTTGGACGGCATCAACGACAGCGACGTGCGGTTCGAGCAGGTGCTTTCCTGGGCCACCCATGCGCCCGCGCCAAAGGCGGTCAAACCCGCCCTGCCCCGCGCGCGTAAAGTGCTCAGCCCGCATGGCTTTGCCCTCGCCAAGGTCAAGCGCAGTGAAAACGCGCTGACCCTCACAATCCCCGCCTCGGACGGTGCCGGTTTCGCAGACTGGATGAACGCCAATGCCGAAGAGGTGATGCTCAACCTTCATGCCCGCTGGATGTCCGAGCAGGCAGAAGACCCCGAAACCTGAACCCCAAGGAGGCACGACAACAGGACAAAAGAAAAGCCCCCCAGGACTGGTCCCGGAGAGCTCTCTCATTTCTCGCACTCTTGAGATAGCCCGTATCCCCTGATCCTGTCAACGCTACCGATTCGGTGGACGGTCTTTTTTTGTCTTTCGTGAACTGAAAAATGACAAAACTGTCTCGCATTGATGCTGGACAGCCCGTTTTGCTGCGCCCAGAGGCCGGGGATTTCCCGGCTGACAAGTGGGCGCTGCTGGATGCGCTGACCCAGGCGGCCGAGAATTTCGGCCTCACCCACCGCAGCCTGAATGTGCTGCGCGCTCTGCTCAGCTTCTTTCCCGACCGTGACCTGCCGCGCACTGCCGGTGCCGGGGTGGTCTATCCCTCGAACCGGGTGCTCAGCGACAGGCTCAACGGCATGCCCGAAAGCACGCTTCGGCGCCACCTGTCCACCTTGGTAAAATCCGGCCTCGTGGCCCGTCATGACAGTGCCAACCGCAAACGCTTTGCCCGGTTTGGCGGCGTGGCGTTCGGGTTCGATCTCAGCCCGCTGGCCCGCTCTGCCGCCGAGGTGTTCGACGCCGCAGAGGAGGCTGTGCAACGACGTGCCCAAATCTCTGCCCTGCGCGCACGCATCGCCGCAGCCCGGCAGCGCCTGCTCGATGACGGCCTCCCGAGCGACGATCCGCTGATCGAAGACGCGCGCCTTTCCTTGCGCCGGAAACTCAGCACCGACTGCTTGGAAACCCTCGCCAACGCTGTGGAAGGCCGGCTGACAATCGACGCACCGGCCAAAGAAATGAGCGCCACGCCCCACCAAAATGAGCGGCACATACAGGATACAGATAAATCCATATCTGTATCTAAGAACGCTCCCGTAAAGGTTTCTCAACCTTCCGAAGCCCCTGCCCTATCCGACGTGCTGGACAGTTGCCATGAATACCAGGCGCTCTTCCCAACGCCTGCGCCCGACTGGCCAGCGCTTCACACTGTGGCAAGCCGCCTGCATGGCATGATGGGCATCGACCAACAGGTCTACGTGGATGCAAAGCGTCGTATGGGCGCTGAAAGAGCCACCACAGCGGTCCTTTGCATTCTTGAGATGCTCGGCAGCGTCAAATCCCCGGGGGCCTACCTCCGCGCCCTCTCCGCCCGTGCCGAGAGTGGCCTGTTCAACATGCAAGGAATGCTTAAGGCGGCGAAAACTGCAAAATTGTCAGCTGACAATTTTGTCTGAATCGAGCGTGCGCATGGTTAACCTCGCGCCAAGTCAAAACTCCGAAATTTGTCAGCTGACAATTTTCCCACTTTGCGGCTTCAGGCACAAAAAACGCCGCCCCACTTTTGGGAACGGCGTTCGGATCAGAGCTAATCGTTAGAATTGTCAGCTGACAATTTTGACAGTTTGACACGCGTGCCTTTGCAAATACGCCAATGTCTCAGGCAGGCTCACCACGTCTGCGTACTTGGCGTTCATATCAAACAGGTTCGCCTCATGTGGCGCGCTATGTCGATCTCCACAGGCCTCAGCCACGACCAGCGTCCGAAACCCGTGGCTCATGGAATCCACGCAGCTTGCCCGGACACACCCCGATGTGGTCAAGCCCGTCAGCAGCACGCTGTCACACCCCATGGAGGTCAGCATCGGCGCGAGGGATGTTGCAAAAAACGCCGAAGGGTACTGCTTGGTCACGATGACCTCATCCGTCTCCGGTGTCAGTCCGTCCGCAAACTCCGCTGTGGATCGTCCCGGTAGAAACGCTTCCAGCGGTGCGGCTTTCTCGAAGAAGCGGCCTCCGTCGACACCGGATGGATGATAGCTCACCCGCGTGAGGATGACAGGAAGCCCCGCCGCGCGAGCCGCCCGCCGGAGCTCCAGTCCGGCTGACAATGCGTTTGCACATCCGTCTCCGCCATACAATGGACACTCCGGATCGAAATAGGCTTGCGCGAAGTCCACCATGAGCAATGCGGGTCGCTCACCAAAGCCGACGCTTCGGTCATAGACGCCTGCGTAGTTGCTGTCTCTGTCCGACATGTCAGGCGGTCTCCATCTGCGGCAGGGCTGTGAACTGTCCGTCGTGCCAGATCAGCGGATCACAGTCCGTTTGCCAGTCGGTTAACGATACGATCTCTCCGATAAACACCGAATGGGTTCCAAAGGATGTCCGTCCGACGCGCTTGCAGTCAAAGCTGACCTGAGACCCGACCAGGGCGGGCGCCCCGGTATCGAGCGTCATCCATTCTCCCACGTCGAAACGGCTCTCCCGGTTCTTGGGTGTGGCAAAGCGTTGGGCGATCGCTTGTTGATCCTGTGACAGGACATTCACACAAAAGCTTTCGGCGTCTGACAGATGCGCGTGAATGGACGCGGTCTGGTTCACACAGACCAGCAGGCTTGGAGGTTCGGCACACAGCGATGTCACAGCGGTCGCGATAAGTCCGTGTCGCGCCGTGCCAGTGTCTACGGTGATCAGGCTGACGCCCGCGGTGAGGCGACGCATGCCTTGTTTGAAATCGATAGGGGTCATGTCTTGGCTTTCCGGTTGGCAAAGAGTGGAATGCAAACGGGCCGCTGTCCTGTGTCAGCGGCCCGAAGGTGCGGCGCAGAATCATGCGCCAGAAAAGGGCAGGGGATCAGGCCGCGGCCTGCACCTGTGCACGAGACGACATCAGCGGCTGGATCTTCTGACCGAACTTGTCGAGCCCTTCGAGGAAGTCGTCGAACACCATCATGATACCGGCGACACCCTGCATCTCTGCGGCTTCGTCGAGCATGGCGGCCACTGTCTCGTAAGAGCCGACCAGCGTGCCCATGTTGAAGTTAACAGCGCCTTCAGGAAGGTTGATGTGTTTCGCGGTGGAGCTGGCGTCGGCGGCGTTGTCCTTGCTGCCTTGGTCGGCCATCCAGGCGAGGGCATCGGCATCGACGTGGTCTTTGTACTTTTGCCACTTGGCTTGTGCTGCCTCGTCGGTGTCTTCTGCGATGATCATGTAGAGGCAATAGGCACCCACGTCGCGGCCGCTCTCGGTGGCGGCGGTTGCCAGCCGGTCACAGATCTCGGACACAGCGGTCGGTGTGTTCACCCCCTGGCCCATGATGAAGTTATAATCGGCGTAGTCGGCGGCGAATTTCATGCCCTTGGGGGACTGACCCGCAGCGACGATTTCCACCTTGCCCTCGGGCGCGGGGGAGAGCTTGCAGTCGGTCATCTTGAAGTGCTCGCCTTTGAAATCGGACGATCCCTTTGACCAGAGTTCCTTCATGACGTTGACATATTCTGCGGCGTAATTGTAGCGGTAGCCAAAGTAGGCATCGCCCGGCCACATATCCATCTGGCTGTATTCGGCCTCGGCCCAGCCGGTCACGATGTTCACACCAAAGCGGCCCGGCGCGATGTTGGATACCGTGCTGGCCATCCGGGCGACAATCGCCGGGGGCAGGGTGAGGATCGCGCTGGAGGCAAAGAGCTTGATCTTGGTGGTGACCGCAGCGAGGCCCGCCATCAAGGTGAAGCTTTCAAGGTTGTGGTCCCAGAACTCTGTCTTGCCGCCAAAGCCGCGCAGCTTGATCATCGAGAGCGCGAATTCCAGACCGTAGCCTTCGGCCTTTTGCACGATCTGTTTGTTAAGCTCAAAGCTTGGCTTGTACTGCGGTGCAGCCTCGGAAATCAGCCAGCCGTTGTTTCCGATCGGGATGAAGACGCCCATGTCCATGAGAAAGACCTCCTGTTGGTGTGTTCGATAAGTCCGAACTTAACAGGGCGTTTTCTGAGCCGGTCTAGAGAAAGGTTCTGAAATAAGTCCGTACTAATGTCGAAAGCTGACGTCTTGCACAAAAGACGGGCAAAAGTGCGGGTCAGGTCGCTTTTACATGCGTGCGATAGGCAAAGCTGTCTGCCGGGGAGGTCTGGATGGCAAATTCCATCAGGCGTCCGCCGGAAGCCAGATAGCGGCGCGTGATTCGCAGTCCGATGGTGCCCTCGGGTTGGCCGATCTGCTCGCATATGTCCGGGCGAATGGTGACGGCGCGGATCTCTTGCTGGATGTCGACGATGCGTTCGCCGGTGTGAGCCTCGATCAGGTGAAAGAGCGAGGAGCGTTGCACCTCCATGTCCTTGATCACCGGTTCGGCAATGGGATCCAGATAGACTTCGTTCCAGCAAAACGGCAGCGGTTCGTTGATAAAGTGGCGCGGACCCTCCATATAAATAAGGGTTTTACCGGGGCGCACGCCCAGTTCGGCGGCTTCTTTGCCGCGCAGGCCACGGCGTTCCTTTGTGCGGATGAACATCTCGCTTTCGCTTGCGAATTCGAACAGATCATCGCGGTTGTTGTCGCGAAACCTGTCGCGCCATTGCGGGCGGGCGTTTTCGACACGCGTGCCGACGCCTTTGCGCGCCGACAGCATCCCGCGTTGGCGCAGTTGAGCGATGGCCTGGCGCATGGTGTGGCGGCTGACACCCAGCTGCACGGCCAGCTCCGCCTCTGGCGGCAGCAAGGTGCCCACAGCGCGCTCGCCAGAGACGATCTGGCGTTCCAGCTTATGCGCCACACGCAGGTATAGCGGTGTGTTTGTGCTCTCTGATTGATCGATCTCGTCGTCTTTCATGCTCGGCTCTCCTCCCGATTCAGTTTCGGTATTGTTTATAAGTACGTACTTTTGTTATTGCTTCGACGCGGCGCGCTGGTGTTTGATCAGCGAAAGCGTTGAATGAGTACGGACATAATACCAATGAATGAATATGTGTCGAGCCAGCCCGAGGTGTCAGGGCGCCCCGAGTGGGTCAAAGCCCTGATCTTGATGACCTGTGTGCAGGTCGCCGCCACGCTCAGCACATTGGCGCTGACCGCATTGGCCCCGGAGGTCGCGGCCTCGCTGGGGATCGGCGCGCATTGGATCGGCTACCAGATCAGCCTGATCTATTTTGCCGGGGTGTTTGCTTCTGCGGTGGCGGGCAGCGTGGTGGAGACGTTCCACGCCGAGCGGGTCGTGGTGTTCGAGATGGGCGCCTTTGCCGTGGGGCTGTTGCTGCTGGCGAGCGCGCAGCCGGTTCTGATGGTGCTGGGGTCGGCGCTGTTTGGCATTTGTTACGGGCTGAACAATCCGGCCTCGTCGGAGATCCTGAACCGCACGGCGCGGGGCGGGCGACATTCGCTGATCTTTTCCATCAAGCAGACCGGCGTGCCGCTGGGTGCGGTGCTGGCGTCTGTGACGCTGCCGTCGCTGGCGGTGCTGTTTCACGGCGCGCAGGACGGTTGGCGGCTGGCACTGGTGGCTGCGGCGCTGGTGCCGCTTGGCCTGATGGTATGGTCGTGGACGCGGTTCAGCTTTGCCCCGGTGCGGCGCGGGGCAGGGCGGGGCAACCCGTTTCGGCGCGCGGCGCAGGATCAGGCAGAGCTGTATCGCAACGACCGGCTACGGACGCTGGCGGTTCTGGGCGGTCTGTATTCCGCGCTGCAACTGGTGGCGACGGCGTTCACGGTGGTGATGCTGGTGGAGCACGGCTGGTCGCTGGTGGCGGCTGGTGCGGTGGCGGCGGGGTTGCAACTGGCGGGGGCCGTCGGGCGCATCAGCTGGGGCGTCGCGGCGGATCGGCTGGGCGGGTTCCGCACGTTGGGGGTGATCGGCGTGCTGGCGGGGGCCATCATGTTCAGCTTGGGCTGGATCGCGGTGATGCCGGGCTGGGCGCAGGCGGTGCTGCTGGTGGCGCTGGGATCGGTGGCGACGGGGTGGAACGGCGTGTTCCTGGCAGCGGCGGCCCGCACTGCGCCCGAAGGCAAGGTGGGCGCGAACACCGGGGCGCTGCTGGTCTACACCTTCATAGGGGTCATCATCGGGCCGTCGGTCTTTGCCTTGGTCTACAATGTGGTGGGAACATATGAGCAGTGCTTCATGCTGTTCTCCGCGATCGGTCTGGTGGGGGCGGTGCTGTCGTTCCGTCAGGCGGCGCGCGGCCGAATCGCAAAATGAGTACGGACTTGTTTAGGCGCGAATGGGCCGGAGGTTTGCTTAAAGGTTAATCTTTGGCGCGAAGAGTTTCCGTAAATACGAGGGTCCTTGCAGAAAATTCCTTTTGATATGTGCAAAAGTACGGACAATCAAACCCAAGCGAAGAGGCGCAAGATCTGCTTCGCGTTTGGCAACAGGGGATTGATGATGACCACGCAGAAATTGACTTTGACCGCTGCGGCGCTGATGGCCGCGCCCGCGCTTTTGCCCAGCTCCGCCGTGGCGGATGCCATGTCCGACGCACTGGCGGTGATCGAGGCGCACCGTGAAATTCCCACGTTCGAGGCGCAAGGCGCGCCCTTCGATGCCAAAGCCTGCATGGCAGACAAAAGCGTCTTCTCCATCCCTGTGTCGATGGCGATCCCGTTCAATGTCGAGCTGCAAAAGGCGATGAAACGCGCCGCCGCCGACGTGGGCTTTACCTACACCACCTGGGAAAATCAGGGCGCGTCGGACACCTGGATCCAAGGGGTCAATCAGGCGATTGCGCAAGGCTACGATCTGGTGGACGTGGCCGGGGGGCTGAACCCGGAGATGCTGGGACCGCAACTGCGCGAGGCAAGCGAGGCGGGGCTGAAAGTCACCACCTCGCATCTGTATGACGAAAGCCAGGAGCAGGCGGACTTCGTGGACGGATCGGCCAAGGTGGACTTTCGCGGGGCAGGGGAACTGCTGGCGGCCTGGGCCTTTGTCGAGACGGAGGGCAAGCCCAACGTGCTGATCATCGGGTCGGACGATGTGCTGCCCACCGGGCCATTCGTCGAGCAGATCCAGAAGAGCCTGTCGGAATACTGCCCGGACTGTAAACAGGACTATCTGAACGTGCCGGTGAACGAATGGGCCACGCGCATTCAGTCGGGCACGCAATCGGCGCTGCTGTCTGATCCGGGCCTCAACTACATCCTGCCGATCTACGATTCCATGACGCAGTTCGTGACACCTGCGCTGCGCATTGCGGGCGCGACCGATGTGGGCATGGCGTCGTTCAACGGCACCCCCTTCGTTCTGGATATGGTGCGCGAGGGCACGGTGCAGATGAACATCGGCGAGAGCCTTGGCTGGGCTGGCTACGCGGCGGTGGACGCCCAGATGCGCACGCTGTGCGGGCTGGAGGTGCCGGAAACGCTGGGTATTCCGTTGCTGGTTTTTGATGCGGAAAACGTTGAGACGGCGGGCGTTCCGGCGGACTTCGACTCTGGCTACGGCGACACCCATCTGGCGGGCTTTCGCAAGCTTTGGGGCCTCGAAGACTGATGAATGTCGCGCCCCTCACATCGCCTGTCAGCCAGCATGAGGCGGACGTCCTGCGCATGGCCGACGTGCGGATGAAATTCGGCCCGGTCGAGGTGCTCAAGGGCGTGTCGATCCACCTCAAGCGTGCTGAAATCCTTGGCTTGCTTGGGCAGAACGGGTCGGGAAAATCAACGTTGATCAAGGTTCTGGCGGGGTTCAACTCGCCAGAGCCGGGCAGCAAGGTCACGCTGTGGGGCGACACGCTGCCCCTGCCGCTGGATCCGGCCCGCATCCGGGGGATGGGCGTGTCCTTTGTCCACCAGCATCTGGCGCTGATCCCGTCGCTGAGCGTGGCGGACAACATGCTGGTGGCCGATGACGCCCGCCCGCGCCCCTTTGGCATCCGCTGGCGGCAGGAACGCGCGGCCATGCGGGAGCTGTTCGCGGAGTTCGGCCTGACCATCGACCCTTCCGACACGGTGGAGCAGCTGTCGCCGGTGGAGCGTGCCTATGTGGCGATCCTGCGCGCGCTGGCAGAGCTGCGCCGGTCCAAGGCGGGGCGGTCTGGCGAGGGCATTCTGGTGCTGGATGAGCCGACGCCGTTCCTGTCGGCGGAGGATGTGGACAAGCTGTTCACCCTGCTGCGCCAGATCAAGAAAACCGGGGCCAGCGTCATCATCGTCACCCATGATATTGACGAGGTGCTGGCGATCACCGACCGCGTTGCGATCATGCGTGACGGGCGTGTCGGCGCGGTGATGACCACGGCGGAGACCTCCCGTCAGAAGGTGCTCGATACCATCGTGGGGCGCGCCATTGCGCCCTATGAACGCGCGCCGCGCACAGCCAGCGAGGATGTCGTCGCCCGGATCGAGGGGCTGTCCGGCGGGCGATTGGCCGGGTTCGATGCCACCTTGCACCGCGGCGAAGTGGTGGGGGTCACGGGGCTGATCGGCTCGGGCTTTGCCGAGGTGCCGTATCTGCTGTTCGGCGCGATGGCGGGGCAGGGGCGTCTGAGCCTTGGCGATCAAACCCCGGTGGAGATCAAGCGCCATTCGCCCGATCGTGCCATTCGGGCGGGCCTTGGTTTGATCCCCGGCGACCGGATGCACCAAAGCTGCATCGGCGGGCTGACGGTGGAGGAAAATGCCACGTTCCTTGGGCTGGGGCGGATGCGTGGGCGGCTGGGTCTGCGGCGCACCGCGCTGACCGAAAGCACCGCCGATCTGATCCGCACCTATGACGTGCGGCCCGCGCGGACCGAGGTCAACCTGTCGACGCTGTCGGGCGGCAATCAGCAAAAGGTCATCATGGGCAAGTGGTTGGCCGAAGCGCCCAAGCTGCTGTTGCTGGATGAGCCGACGCAGGGCGTGGATTACGGCGCGCGGCAACAGATCTTTGCCGCGCTCGATCAGGCGGTGGGGCAGGGGACGTCGATCCTGTGCGCCTCCACCGATTATGAACAACTTGCCCAGATGTGTGACCGGGTGTTCGTGTTTCACCGAGGACAGGCGGTGGCCTGCCTGAGCGGCGCTGCGCTGACCCGCGAAGGCATCGCGCGCGCCTGTTTCCACGATCCGGGCGTTGCCAACACAAACCCATTGAAGGAGGCCGCGCAATGAGTGTGACGGACAATCCGCAATCCTCCGGAGCGCGGTCCGCGTTTTCGGGTTTCTCTCTCAAGCGCGAGGCGGAGCGCTATGCGCTGGTGCTGGCGTGGCTGGCGCTGTTCTGCGTCTTTGGCGCGCTGTTGCCGGAGACGTTTTTGAAATGGCGCACGATCTCGTCGATGCTGGGATCGCAGGCGGTGCTGGTGGTACTGGCACTGGCGATCCTGGTGCCGCTGACGTCGGGGGATTTCGACCTGTCGGCGGCTTCTGCGCTGGTGTTCGGCGCGATGTTCGTGGCGGTGTCGGATGTGAATTGGGGCTGGGGCGTCGGCTGGTCCGTGCTGGCGGTGCTGGTGACAGGGGCGCTGATTGGCGCGGTGAACGCGTTCTTTGTGCTGTATTTCCGCATCCACAGCCTGATCGTGACGCTGGGGCTGGGGACGTTCCTGAACGGGATGACCTTGTGGATCTCGGACTCGCGGACCGTGGCGGGCGTGTCGATGGATCTGGTGGAGGTCGTGGTGATCCAGCGCCTGTTCGGCGTCCCGTTGGCGTTTTACTACGGGTTGGCGGTGGCGCTGATCATGTGGTGGGCGCTGGAGTACACCATTGCCGGCCGCAAGCTGTTGTTCGTGGGACGCGGGCGCGAGGTGGCGCGGCTGAACGGCATCTCTGTGGACCGGGTGCGGGCGATGTCGTTCGTGTCCTCGGGCGTGCTGTCGGTGCTGGCCGGGGTGCTGTACGCCGGGATGACCGGGTCGGCGGATCCGACGTCGGGGCTGTCGCTGCTGCTGCCGGCTTTTGCTGCCGCGTTTCTGGGCGCGACGGCGATTTATCCGGGGCGGTTCAACCCCATCGGGACGCTGGTGGGCGTCTATTTCCTCATCACCGGGATCACGGGACTGACCATGTTGGGCGCGGATGCCTTTGTGCAATCGCTGTTTTATGGCGGCGCGCTGATCGTGGCCGTGTCGCTGAGCCAGCTGGTGCGCAAGCGGCAACCGCAGAACTTTGGCTGACACACGACAAGGAGACGAGACCATGACAGACACACAACATGACGCGCTGCGCGCTTATCTGGGCCGCTCGCCCACCGACGAAGAGCGCGCGATCTTTGAGGATCAGCGCACGCGGGTGGAATTCGGCGTGATGTCGCATCCGCTGTGGGACGAGCGCGAGACCGCCACCGGGTTGGCGGCGCGGGCCCCGTTCGAGGCAGGGCAGAGCGCATGATGATTGCCAAACTGCTCAGCGATCTGGAGGCGGGGCGGGTGACGTCCCGTGCCCTGGTCGATCAGGCCGAGGCGCGCATTGCGGCCGCCGGGACAGCCTCGCCGTTTTCGACGGTGGAGCTGGAAAATGCCCGTGCGCAGGCGGAGGCCGTGGATGCAGCCCGCGCGGCGGGGGCGGCTTTGGGACCGTTGGCCGGGGTGCCCCTGGCGCATAAGGACATGTTCGAGCGGCAGGGCGCGCGCATGGGGCGGGGGGCGCATCCCTCGGCGGCCTATGTGGCGGAGAACACCGCCGAGGTGCTGTCGCGGCTCGACGGGGCAGGGGCCGTGGATCTGGGCCGCTTGCAGATGTCGGAGTTCGCCATGGGGCCAACCGGCATGAACCACCACCACGGCGCGCCGCCCAATCCGGTGGTGCCGGGGGCGATCATCGGCGGGTCGTCGTCGGGGTCCGGTGTTGCCGTGGCCATGGGGATCGTACCCGCGGCGCTGGGGTCCGACACGGGCGGGTCGATCCGCTTGCCCGCCGCCTGCAACGGCGTTGTGGGCATCAAGCCGACGCCGGGCCGGGTGCCCATGTCGCACACCATGCCGCTCAGCTGGACACAGGATTGCGTCGGGCCGCTCGCCGCCAGCGTGGATTGCGCGCGGCGGGTGCTGTCGGTTCTGACCGGCGGCGCGACACGGGCGGAGACGCAAGAGACCGGGCCGCTGCGGCTGGGCTTTGATGCGGGCGATTTCGCCTGCGATCTGTCGCCCGATATGGCGCAGGTGTTGGACGAGGTGCGCAAAGCCCTGGTTCTGGCGGGTCATGCGGACCGCGATCTTGATCTGGGCTGGCTGGGCTCGCTGGACGAACCTGCCAACGTCATCGCCATGGGGGAAGCGGCCACCGTACACGCCGACCGCTTGCGCGCGCATGCGGACAGCTATGGCGATCAGGTCAGAACGCGGCTGGTGCAGGGCGCGGCGATTTCGGCGCAGGCGTATTTGCGCGCGCGTCAGATCCGCGACATTGCCCAAGGCAAGATCGCCGAGGTGTTCAGGGATGTGGACGTGATCGTGCTGCCGATGCTGCCCGATGTGCCGCCACAGATCGACGCGCTGGCGCGGCTTGAAGGGGCGTCGCTTGCGGGGATGATCTCTGCCATGACACGGTTTGCGCGGCCCGCGTCGGTGCTGGGGCTGCCCGCGATCAGCCTGCCGGTGGCCTGGACCGACCGGGGTCCGCTGTCGCTGCAACTGGTGGGGGCGCCGAGCTCTGAGGATGTGCTGGCCGATCTGGCGCGGACGCTGGAAACCGCGAGCCTGCGCGTGCCGGAACCCGCCTGAATAGCGGACGAAATAGTAAAGGACGACGATATGAAAGATCTGGAATTGCAAGACACGCTGGGCCCGGAGGCGCTGGATCAGCTGTTTCTGGAAGCCCGGTCGCAGAATGGCTGGCGGGACACGCCGGTGGACGATGCGACGCTGGAACAGCTGTATGATCTGGTGAAGATGGGGCCGACCTCGGCCAATTGTTCGCCTGCGCGGTTCGTGTTCATCCGCACGGCTGAGGGGAAGGAGAAGCTTGCCCCGGCGCTGTCGAAAAGCAACGTGGACAAGACCATGACCGCGCCGGTGACGGTGCTGGTGTGCCACGACATGGAATTCTACGAAAAGCTGCCGGAGCTGTTCCCGCATGGCGATGCGAAATCATGGTTCACCGGCTCGCCGGCCCTGATCGAAGAGACCGCCATGCGCAACGGATCGCTTGCAGGCGGCTATCTGATCATGGCGGCGCGCGCGCTGGGGCTGGATTGCGGGCCGCTGTCGGGGTTCGAGGCGGACAAGGTCGAGGAGGCGTTCCTGGCGGGGACAACGTGGAAGGTGAACTTCATCTGCAACATCGGCTATGGCGACCCGGACAAGGTCTGGGGGCGGTTGCCGCGCCTGTCCTTTGACGACGCCTGCGTGATGGTCTGACCATGGACAAGCCATTGACATTTCATGCAGGCACCGCGCGGCAGATGGTCGAGGCGGTGGCCGCTGGCACGCCTCCCATGGCCGTCGCCGAGGATATGATCGCGCGTGTGCAGCAGGTCGAGCCGGTGGTGAACGCCTTTGCGTTTTTCGATGCGGATCGGCTGCGGGCCGAGGCGGATGCGCTGCCCGACGGCCCGTTGAAAGGCGTAACGGTTGCGGTGAAGGACGTGTTGCTGACGCGCGACATGCCCACGGCGCATAACTCTGCGCGCTATGCCGGATCGGAGCCGGGGGTTGATGCGGCCTGCGTCGACACGTTGCGCAGCGCCGGGGCCTTGATCGCCGGAAAGGCGCGCACCACGGAGTTTGCGTCAACGACCGTGGGGCCGGGCACGACGAACCCGCATGATGCGGCACGCACGCCGGGCGGTTCGTCTTCCGGGTCGGCGGCGTCCGTGGCGGCGGGGATGACGGCGCTTGCCCTGGGCACGCAGACCGGAGGCTCGACCATTCGGCCCGCGTCCTTCTGCGGGGTCTTCGGGATGAAGCCCACGTGGAACGCCATCTCTCGTGAGGGGTCAAAGATGTACTCCGCCACCTGCGACACCGTTGGCCTGTATGCGCGGGCGGCGTCGGATCTGGAGCTGCTGGCCGATGTGTTCGGTTTTGACGCGTGCGATCTGCCGGACAGCCTTGCGGGGCTGCGGATCGGCATCAGCTACGGCACCACGCCGGAGGCCGCCGATGCGGACAGCCGCGCCGCGATGGAAAACGGGGCAGGGGTGCTGCGGGCTTTGGGCGCGGAGGTGTTCGACCTGACCTTGCCCGAAGCGTTCGATGGCATTCTGGAGTCGCACCGGGTTGTTCTGGCCCGGGAAGGCGCGTCGGCCTTTTTGAACGAGGTGCGGGCCACGCCGGATCTGGGTGCTTTCTTTTCCGACATGGTGGCAGCGCCGCCAACGGCGATCGAGGCGCGCGCGGCCTACCGGCAGGCGGACCTGTGTCGTGGGCTGCTGGACGATCTGTTCGAGGGTGGGCTGGATCTGATCCTTGCGCCGTCGGCCACCGGGGTTGCACCGGAGGGCATCGGGACGGGCGACCCGACGTACAACAGCATGTGGACGCTGATGCAGGTGCCTGTGGTGAACGTGCCGATGTATCGCACGGCCGCGGGGCTGCCCGTGGGCGTGTCGCTGATCGGGCGGCGGTATGAGGATCGGCGGGTGATCCGGGCGGCGTCGTTGTTGATGCCGGAGGCGGTCGCCCCGGTGGGCTAGGCGTGCTCGGGGGGGCGAGCAGCGTTTCAGTGCTGCAAGGTCCCGGCCCCGCACCGTGATGTGTAAGGGGCGTGACCGGTTGGGCTGTTCGCACTGTGATCACACGTGATCCAACGCCATCGGCGTCATGAGATGGCCTCAGGTGGCATGAAATTCCGTGGGATCCGTCGCTGGTGGTCAAGGCCATGGCCGGCCCTCAGCGACCCGATCTGTGGACACCATGCGCGCCTGGCGGAGGACGCTGCAACGTGGCGGGAAAGACAACATTGGGGCAGGGCGGGGCAAGTCAGTCCGCCGCCCCGCGCCGTCGGTCTGTTGTGCGTCCGGTGCGGCCAGCGATCAGTTTTGCCGATTGTCTGGGCAGCTGGGCAGGGGGCGACCGCCGAAGGGGCGGCGGTCGCGGTTGGTCGGTCAGGCCGCCTTGGCTGCCTTCAGGGAGGCGTAGAAGGCGGTTTCAAGATCCATGTAGCCGGTAAACGAAGCCGGATCGCCAAACGGCAGGATCTGCGTTGCCCAGAAGCCGCCGACCCCGTTGGCCCTGTCGATCCAGTAGAACAGGTTGGCAAGACCCGCCCAGCCGAGCGCACCGGTGGGACGGCCTGTGGGGGCCTCCTCGTCATTGACCATGAAGCTGTAGGACCAGGATTTCGACAGGCCGGGGAAGAATTCGGCGTCGTTCGACAGTGACGGGATCACGCCCGGCAGCATGCCGATCTTCTTGTCGCCCAGGTGGTTCTTTTCGGCCATGGCCACGGTTTCAGGTTTCAGCACGCGACCGTTCGGGCCCATGCCGTCATTGAGCCACATGCGGATGAACTTCATGTAGTCGCCGACCGTGCCATAAAGCCCGTGCCCGCCCATGTGGACCTCGGGCTTGTCCGGCAGTTCGAAGTCCATCGGCGTGAGCGACCCGTCCGCGCCGCGCGCATGCATCCCGGCCAACCGTTTGCGCAGGCTGTCGGTCAGCTCGAAGGTCATGTCCTCGATCCCGAGCGGGTCGAAGATCCGCGTTTGGAACACCTCTCCGAGGCGCTTGCCGGTGATGCCTTCGACCACCTGACCGCACCAGTCCATGTTGGAGCCGTATTCCCACTTGTCGCCCGGATCGAACTGCAGCGGCGTCATCAGGGCTTCCTTTGAGGCGGTGATGACGCTGGGCTGACCTTTTTCCTGCGCCAGTCGGCTGTAGGTTTCGGAAAAGAAGTCATACCCGAGACCGGCGGTGTGGAGCAGCAGATGCTTGGTCGTCACGGGGCGTTTCGGGGCGCGCAGGATCGGCTCGCCTGCCGCGTCGAAGCCCTCGATGACTTTCAGTTCGCCGATCTCGGGGGCGTAGGTGCTGGCCGGAGCGTCGAGATCCAGCTTGCCCTCCTCCACAAGCTGTAGCGCGGCGGTGGCCGTGATCGCCTTGGTCGTCGAAAAGATGGCAAAGACATCGTCGGTGGTCATCGCGGCATCGCCGTCTGTCCGGCGGAAACCTGCGGCGCCTTCGTAAATGTTCTTTTCACGATCCGTGACCATCGCCACGACACCGGGCACGGCCGGATCGCCTGCGACGACGCCCTTCAGGATGGCGTCTGCATTGAAACTATGGCTCATGGTATCCTCCCATTTATTGAACCGAGTGGTGGCTCGCCCCGGGACGTGATCGGGGCGGACCGGTCGTTTGACAGCGGTCAGGCGGTCGCCGGGATGGCTGTCTTGCGCATGACAAAGGACGGGTAGCCGTTTTCGGCCATCTCGTTGCACAGGCTGCGGTAGGTGCCGACACCGCCGGTGTAAGACAGGACGCGACGCGGTTTTCCGGCGACGTTCGCGCCGTTGTACCAGGACTCCGTCTTCGAGATCAGCGTGGCATTGGCGGTCTCGTCATGATGCGCGACCCAGGCGTCTTCGCCGCTTTGCGTCGGTTCGATCACGTCATTGCCGCTGTCGCGCAGATCCCGGATGCAGCGGGCGATCCACTCTGTCTGCTGTTGCAGGCAGGTGGTCATGTTGCACAGCGCAGCGGACGGGGCCAGAGGAGCGCCCGTCATGAAAAGATTGGGGAAGCCGTATTTCATCAGCCCCAAGGTGGTGCGGATGTCCTTGCGCCATTCTTCGGCCAGCGTCATGCCGTCGGTTCCGGTGATGTCGATCCGGGACAGCGCCCCGGACCCCGCGTCAAAGCCCACGGCCATGATGATGACATCGACCTCGTAGACGGTGCCATCCTGCAGCTTGACGCCCTCGGGCACGATCTCGGCAATCGGATTGTCGCGGACGCTGACCGCCTCCACGTTGTCGCGCAGATAGGTTTCGAGGTACTGGCTTTCCAGCGGCACGCGATGGGTGCCAAAGCCGTAGTCGTCGGGACCTGGCACGAGGATGTCGATCAGGCGCGGGTCCTTCAGCCGCGCGCGCATCTTTTCGCGCACGAATTCCGAGATTTCCTCGCTGACCTCTTCGTCGAAGAACATCTCGCCAAAGGACGCCAGCCAGAGCTTGAGAGAGCCGTCCGCGTGGGTGTCTTCGAGCACTTGGTGGCGCTGATCGGGCGTCAGGTCGGCCCAGGCCTGTTCAAAGTCATACTCGAACCCGGTGAAGGTGTGCGGGATGGTCGATTTCAGCTCGTCAAAGCGGCCCTTGTACCAGGCCACCTCTGCGGGGCCGTATTTCGGGTTCTTCATCGGCAGAACGTATTGCGGCGTGCGCACGAAGACGGTCAGTTTGTCGACCTCGGGCGCAATGGTCTGGATCACCTGAATGCCGGTGGCGCCGGTCCCGATCACCGCGACTTTCCTGCCTTGCAGGTCCAGCCCCTCCTTTGGGTAGCGGGCGGTGTGCACGATCTGCCCGTCGAAGCTCGACTGCCCCGGAAAGCGGTCGGTGAGCGGCGCGGAGAGCATCCCGGTGCAGCAGACCAGATACCGCACCCGGACGCTGTCGCCCTGATCGGTCTCGACCGTCCAAAGACCGCTTGTCTCGTCCCAGGTCGCGCTTGTGATCGTGGTCGAAAAGGTGATGTCGCGGCGCAGGTCAAGGCTGTCGGTGATGTAGTGCATCCAGCGCTCGATCTCGCGCTGACCGGGGAACCGTTCGCTCCATGTCCATTTCTTGTAGAGCTGTTCGTCAAAGAGGTACTGGTAGATATAGGCTTCGCTGTCGAACTTCGCGCCCGGGTAGCGGTTCCAGTACCATGTGCCGCCCACGTCCGATGCGGCGTCACAGGCGTGGACCTTCAGCCCCATCTGACGAAGCTGGTGCAATTCGTAAAGTCCGGAGACCCCAGTCCCGATCACCAGGGCGTCCAGCTCCTCCGGCATCGGGTTTCGGTCCTTCGTGGTATCCAACATGCGCTTCTCCTCCTCCATTGGTGCGGCCTCCTCCAGGCCGTGTCGTCCGTCCCGCGACGGGACATGAGGCGAGTGTGGAGTTGCTCTCACGGGGTGTCTTGAGCGTTTGGGTGCGTGTTTTTGAATGATCCGGACATGGCGCAGGCGGTTTTGAACGAAACACACGCGGGCGCAGATCGGGCCGGGTCAGGACGCGTGACGGCGGAACACGGCGGGCGTCTGGCCGAACTCGGTCGAAAACATGCGTGTCAGATGCGCCTGATCGGAGAAGCCGCAATCCGAGGCGATGGCCTTGATCGGCAGGTGGGTGGTGGCCAGCAGGCGCCGCGCCAGTTCCAGACGTCGCGTCGTCACAAAGGCATAGGGCGGCTTGTCAAAGCTGCGCCGGAACTGCCTGGCAAACAGGCAGGGCGTCAGGCCGAGAGCCGTCGCCATGATCTTCAGGTCCAGAGAGCTGTTCAGGTTCGCATCAATAAACTCGATGATCCGGCGTTCCTGCAGGGGAGAGAGCGCGCCAGACCGTCTGGTTTCATGCACACGAACGGAGGCATAGTTGCGCAGCATGTGAATGATCAGCCCGCGCGCGACGGTGTCGACGTAGAGCGCGCCGCCCAGTCCGCGACTGCGGGTTTCCTCGGCGATTGCGTCGACCGCGTGCGACATCACCGGATCGTCCGTGCGCAAGATATCATGCAATGCCACCTTGCTGACGCTGCAGTCCATCACCTCGCTGGCGACCTCGGCCACCAGAGAGCCAGACAGATATAGGTGGGTCACGTCGATTGGTTCACGCCAGTTCCAGCAGCATTTCTGCGCCCGCGTCAGTAGCGATGTTGCGCCGGGTCCCAGGGTCTCCCGCGTCCAGCGGCCATCGAAACGTCGCTGCATGGGCGTGCTGCCGGCCTTGTAACTGACAAGCATGAAATCATTCATCGCGGGGACGACCACGTCCTGGCCTCGATAGTGGTAGGACCTCAGCGCGACGTTCCGCCAGTCCTGGCCGTCGCTGGACAAAAGGACGTCGCCCGGCACCCAGTCGGGCAGGTCTTCAAAAGACAGTAACCCTTCCATCAAGCGTCTCCTCCATCTTGATATCCGGCGAATTCGGGGTCTTTCCAGATGCCTCCAGCCTTTACGATTCGCAGCGACGCACTGGTTCAGATCATCCGTGACCTTAGCAAATGTGGCCGCCAATTTCTACGCGACCTTCTGCTGAGTTCCGCGCCGCACGCCTGACAGGGGCAAGCCGGTGCAGTTTAATGTCTGCGCCGTCGTTCCGAGCGGGCGCGTCGCACGAACCGCGAAGTTTGGTGGCGCACTTCGACCGAAGGCGACCACGGGGATCACCACCTCCGTCGCATGTTGCGACCGGTGCAGGCGCGGGCCTCTGCGCGGGTGACGCGCGGGTTTTTTCGATATCGCCGCTTATCTCATTTGCCGCGAGCGGGGGGGCCGCTTTGTCAGGTTCTTGTGTCAGGACCGGGCCCGGAGCCGCGCCTCGCTCAGGCCGCCATGTCAGCGGAACAGGTGCTCCTCAGGCGGAGCGCATAGGCCCGAGGTCGCCTGTCGGGTGCTGCGCAAATAAGGTGTCGTTTTGAACGAAGCTCGGATGCGGCCTTGCTAAGTTGATGCCGTCGGGGGGCGGTTACATCATCATCGCCCATCGACCCCATCCCATGTGCGACGGCGTTGGATTGACGGCAGGAGGCGGCCGAAGGTTTGGCGATATGGGTGGCGGACATCCCAGGGGTGACCGCGAGCGCAGGAAAATTGCTGCGCCCGGCCGGGTGATTTGAACCTGCCCGTCCAGTTTTCCAGGCTTCGGATCGAGTGTTCAGATCCTTTTGGCGGCGCTGCTTCTTGGCCCGCAGGTGCTTGCCGGGAAGTGTGATCCACAGGGCAGGGGGTCAGCCCGCCTGAAGGTAGGGCGCAAGGTCGTCCGGCGGGTCGAGCACGGAGACGATCTTGAGCTGGGCGATGGTTCGGTTCAGCGCGTTCCCGAGATGCGTCGACAGCATGCTGGCCGCTGCGGACCGGGTCTGCGCCAGTATGAGGTCGACCACCATCCCGTGCTCCGACAGGGTTTGTCGATCCGGCGGCAGGCCCAGCGAAAACAGCACTTTCTGCGAGGATCGCAGCGCGGCGCGATTGGACCGGACGTATCCCGCAAGGTCGGCATTCGGGGTGGAGAGGATCGCCAGATCGTAAAACCGGCCCTCCAGGTCGAACCAGATGTCGGGATCATCCGGCCCGTCCTGTGGCAGGGCGCGGATGTCGGCGCTCAGGCGGCCAAGCGCCTCGACATCGGGCATTGCGGTCTCCAGCGCGGCGACCTCGAGGATTGAGGCGAGCTCGAACTTGTTGCGGAACCGTTGCGCGGTCAGCGGCTCAACGACCCAGCGGGAGGTGTTGCTTTTGGTCACCAGACCCCGTTCCTGCAGGCGCCCGAGAACATCCCGGACAACCGTGCGGCTGACACCGAAGTGTTCAGCGACCAGCGCCTCGATGATGCGATAGCGGCCAAAGATCAGGCAGCGCGCAAGGTCGGCTTCCATCTCTTCTTGCAGGCGCTGCCAGTTGGGTTTGCCCGCATCCTCGTCCAGCTGATCGAGGTCCAGCTCTATGCTGCGCAGGTCCAGCCGCCGGGGGCTGTCGCGTCCGGCCACCAGATACCCGCGACCGTCGAAACGGCAGAGTAGGCCTTCGTCTGCCAGCAGCGACAGGGCGCGTTTGACCGTGGCGCGGGACACGCTCAGCCGTTCAGACAGTGCACTCTCCTGAAGCACGAGGCCCGGTGTCAGTGTGCCGCTGTCGATGTTGCGCCGCAGAATATCTGCGGTGCTCTGGAACAGGGGGCTGCGCCTGGGGCCGAAGGCATCCTCTGGCATCTGCGGGTCCTTTTCGTCGGGGCCGTTGGGTCGGTCCCACAGTTGTACCTTATAACGTGCACCAAGTCTTTTGGTTGTTTGCATGCAATCACCACAACCCGACGGGCGAAAGTTTGGCGTTTTGCGTCCTGTTCACGCAATACAGCCCTCAAAAGTACGCTTTGCCAAGCGAAAACGCACAGAGTTCAGGCGGTTTACGAATTTTGTACGCAAAGATCATTTATTTCTTGCCGGAATCAAAAAACGATGTTTGTGTGCAGAAAATCAAAAACGGGGAGTGAAGCGTGCTAAATCTCAGCGGGGTGACGCGGCGATACGGTGAAACCGTCGCGCTCGAAGACCTCAACCTCATCGTGCCGGACGACACCTACATGTCGCTGCTCGGCGCCTCTGGCGCGGGCAAGACGACGCTCTTGCGACTGATCGCCGGTTTCGAGGAACCGAACGCGGGCCAGATCTCGCTCAATGGTGAACGGCTCGACGGCAAGGCGCCGCACAGGCGCGACATCGGTTTCGTGTTTCAGAACTTTGCGCTGTTTCCCCACCTGACCGTTCAGGAAAACGTCGAATTCGGCCTGAAGTTCCGCGAGACCGGGGCCTGCGCCGATACCAAGGAACTGACGGAGCGTGCCGCGGACGCGCTGCAGCTTGTGGGGCTCGACGGATTTGGCCATCGCGGCGTCGGAGAGATTTCCGGTGGACAGAAACAGCGTGTGGCGCTGGCGCGGACGCTGGTGACCGAGCCGCGCATCGTGTTGCTGGACGAGCCGCTCGGCGCGCTCGATGCCAATCTGCGCAACCGGATGTGCGACGAACTGCGCGCCATCCGCGAACGCCTGCGTGTCAGCTTCCTTCACGTGACGGGCTCGGAAACCGAGGCGCTCACCATGGGGGACACGGTCGCGGTGCTGTCGGATGGCCGCATCGTACAGGCGGATGGATCGACCGAGCTGTTCACCCGGCCGCACAACCCGGCCGCCGCGCGCCACCTGAACGCCTGGAACCTGCTGGAAGGCACGGCACGGGCGGGTGCTCTCGACACGTCCGCCGGGATGTTGCCGCTGTCGCGCACGCTGGCCGAGGGCGCCGCCGCCCAGATCGCGCTGCGCTTCGATCAGCTTGGCGTGTCGGACCTTGATGCGGTGCCCGGCGGGCGCAGCCACTTCACCGCCCGCTACGTCACGGGTGAATTCAACGGCCCCACGGCGCTGTCCTTCTTTCGTGCGCCCGATGGTGCCCTGATCCAGGTGGTCGATCACCTGGGCGATCCGCGCCTGCCCGAGCTGACCGAAGGCCGCAGCTACGCGCTGCACTACGCGCCTGGGGATGCACTGCTTTTCGAGGGGGCCTCCACATGACAACGGTGACCACAGACATGCCCGACACGACCGAGACCAGCCCCGCCGCCGCGCGGGAGGCCAACGAGCGGCGCCGCGCGCTGATGCTGCTGTCACCCGGCCTTTTGTGGATGATCCTTTTCATGGTGTTGCCCATGCTGATGGTGATCTACGTGTCGTTCTGGACGCAGACGACCTTTGCCGTGAACGACACGCTGACCACGGCGAGCTGGGAGCGCTTCCTGTCTTCGGCGACCTATCTCGGCGCGATCGGGACAACGCTGCGGATCTGGGCCATCGTGCTGGTGGCGACGCTGGTCGTCGGCTATCCGGTGGCGCTGTTCATCGGCCTTTTCGTGAAAAACCAGACGGTGCAGACCGCGCTTCTGGTGGCCTGCGTGATCCCGTTCTGGACGTCGTTCCTGATCCGCGTGATTGCCTGGCGTCCGATGCTGGGCACCGAAGGCGCGATCAACACAATCCTGATGAACCTCGGGCTGATCAACGAGCCGCTGACCTTCCTGCTGTTTTCCGAGTTCTCGGTTCTGGTGGGCATGACGCAGATCTACTGCGTGTTCATGGTCGGTCCGATCACCTTCATGATCTCCCGCATCGACGAAAGCACCATCGAGGCCGCGCGTGACCTTGGCGCCTCCTTCGGGACGATCTTTCGCCGCATCGTGCTGCCGCTGTCCATGCCGGGTGTGATCGTCGGCGCGATCTTTGTCTCTGTCATGGTGCTGGGCGAATTCGCCACCGCGGCCTCCCTTTCGGGTCGCAAGGTCAACCTGCTGGGCAACATCATCGTCAGCCAGGTCGGATCGCTGAAATGGGCCTTTGCCGCCGTCGCGGGCGTTGTCCTGACCATCATCATCACCGCTGTCATCACGCTCGCCCTGCGCGTCGTGGACCTGCGCAAGGAGATGTGAGCCAATGAACACCAACCTTCTCAAGCCCGGCCTCGCGGCCTACACCGGCCTGTTCCTGCTGTTCCTCTACGGTCCGCTGATCGTGCTGGCGATCCTCAGCTTCCAGGGCCCGAACGGTGGTCCGCAGTTCCCGGTCCAGGAATGGTCGACCTACTGGTACCAGCACCTTTTCGGGGCAACGGACACCAGCCGGGTGTCGCAACTGCCCGTGGGAGAAAGCCTGCTGCGGTCGCTTGTGCTGGCCTTCATGACGACCGTGGTGTCCACCGTTCTGGGGGTGATGAGCGCCGAAGCTTTCCGCGTTCGCTTCAAGGGCTCCGGCCCGGCCTTCTACCTCATCATCCTCGGCATGATGGTGCCCGGCGTTCTGGTGGGCCTCGGCATGGCGCTTTTGTCGAACTTCATCGGCGTGTCGCGGGCATGGTGGGGGACGGCCTTCGTGCTGCACGTGGTCTACACCTACCCCTTTGCCTTTCTGGTGATGCTGGCGATCTTCAACCGCTTTGATCGCACGGTGGAGGAAGCCTCCCTCTCGCTCGGCGTCTCTCCGGCGCAGACCTTTCGCCGGGTGACGTTCCCGATCATCTTCCCCGGCGTCCTGTCGGCCATGCTGTTCAGCTTTACGCTCAGCTATGACGAATTCTCGCGGACGCTGTTCACCATCGGGCGCGAACTGACGCTGCCCTTGTCGATCTACGGAACCTTCTCGGTCGAAATCTATCCCAACCTCTTTGCCTTCGGGGTTCTGACCACGGTGTTCAGTTTCACCCTTCTGGTGGTCTACGGCCTGCTGATGAAGCGGTTCACCGCCGTGAAATCGGGCAGCTACAAAGGCCAGGAGGAGGCGGCATGATCGCTCTGGTCACTGGTGCGGGCTCCGGCATCGGGGCGGCCATCGCCCTGCGGCTGGCCGAGGACGGACACACCGTCGCGGTCAACGATCTTCACCTCGATGCGGCGCAGGCCGTGGCGGATCAGATCACCGCGGCGGGTGGCGCAGCCAAGGGCTTTGCCGCGGATGTCAGCGACGAGACAGCGGTGGGCGCGATGATGAACAAGGTCCGGTCCACCCTTGGCGCGCCACAGATCGTAGTGAACAACGCGGGGTTCGGCCATCAGGCACCGTTCATGGAGATTGAACCGGCCATGTTCGACCGGATCTTTGCGGTGCATGTGCGGGGCACGTTCCTCGTCACCCGCACCTGCCTTCCGGCGATGCTGGAGGCAGGGCAGGGGGTCGTGGTCAACATCGCCTCGCAGCTGGGACAAGTGGGCGGGGTCGAGCTGACCCACTACGCCGGGGCGAAGGCGGCCATCATCGGCATGACGAAATCGCTGGCCCGCGAGGTCTCGGCCAAGGGGGTGCGCGTCAATGCCGTCGCGCCCGGACCGATCAACACGCCGCTGGTCGAGGCCCTCTCCGAGGACTGGAAGCGGGTCAAGAAATCAGAACTGCCGCTCGGCCGCTTTGGCGAGCCATCCGAGGTGGGGGGCGTCGTGTCCTTCCTGTGCTCGGACGATGCGGCGCTTTTCGTGGGTCAGACACTTGGCCCGAACTCCGGGGATGTGATGCTATGAGCAAGAAAATCGTACTCGTGACCGGCGCCGGCATCGGCATCGGCAAGGCCGTGGCCGAACGCTTTGGCCGCGAGGGGGCGCATGTGGTGGTGACCGACGTGCTGGCCGATGAGGGCCAAGCCGTGGTGGACGCCATCGAGGCCGCAGGCGGCAGCGCCGAATTCCAGCCGCTGAACGTGCGCGACACTGCCGCCGCCGATGCGCTGGTGGCCGACGTGGTGGCGCGGCACGGCGGGATCGACGTGATCGTCGCAAACGCGGGCATCGCCCACCGTGTGCCCATGTCCGAGATGACGGACGAGAAGTGGGACGAAACATTTGACATCGACCTCAAGGGCATGTTGCGCGTGGTCCGCCCGGCGCTGCCCGCGATGAAGGAAGGCGCGTCGATCGTCTGCCTCAGCTCCATCATGGGCGTCGCTTACGGCTGGGACGAACACGTGCACTATTCGTCGGCCAAGGCGGGTGTCGTGGGCTTTGTTCGCGGCCTCGCGGTGGAGCTGGCGCCGCGCGGCATCCGGGTGAACGGCGTCGCGCCGGGCTACATCCGCACCGCGCAGCTGCTCAGCGAACAGAACAGCCTCGGCCCGAAGGCGGCAGAGATCGCCTCCCCCTACATCCCGATGGGCCGCCTCGGTGAGCCGTCAGAGATCGCATCGGTCATCGGGTTCCTCGCATCCTCCGACGCCTCCTACCTGACCGGGCAGGTGGTGACGGTCGACGGCGGCCTGCTTCCGGGCCGCTATTAAAAATAGTTCAACAACAGGGACATCAAAAAATGACAACCTATAGCAAACCGACACGTCGGGGTTTCCTGCAGGGCGGCGCGGCGCTTGGCGCACTGGCCCTGGGGTCCGGCATTCACCCATGGACCCGTGCCGCGATGGCGCAGGATCTGTCCGGTCAGGCGCTGCGCACCACCGGCCTGTCGACCACCGTGCAGGACCGCATCCTGAACGCCTTTCAGGCGGCAAGCGGCGTCGACTCCGTTTCTGGCACTCCGGCCACCTTTCCCGATGCACAGACCAAGATCCTGTCCGGATCGGCGGACTACGACTGCTGGGAAATCATCGGCGAGCGCCTGCCCGCCCTGATCGCCACCAACAATGTCGAGACCATTCCGACGTCGGCGTTGCAGAACTGGGATTCGATCCGCGATGTCTTTACCAAGGTGAACCCGAAGTGGGCGCCCTCCGCGCAGATCGCGGGCCAGATCTGGGCCGACGAGGCGCAGACCGAGCTTTACATGGTGCCCGCCGTCTACAACTTCGACTCCATCGGCTACAACCCGGAGGTCCTGTCCGAGGAAGAGGCGAACACCTGGACCGCGCTGTTTGACGAGAAGTGGAAGGGTCGTTCCGGTCTGAACGTCGATCCGCTGATCGCCATCGGTCAGGCCATCCTCGCGCTGAACGCGCTGGGGATGCTGGAGGCGCAGAACCCCGGCAACCCGACCATGGCGGAAATCGACGAGGCGGCGAAGTTCCTGATCTCCAAGAAGAAGGATGGCCAGTTCCGCGCGCTGTGGGGCGACTTCGGTGAGCTGGTGAACCTGATGGCGTCCGGCGAGATGGTTGTCTGCGATGCGTGGCAGCCCGCTGTCATGGCGGTCAAGGCACAGGGCAAGCCCGCGCGCTACGCCACGCCGAAGGAAGGCACGCGCGGCTGGGCCATCGGCCCGTCGATGCTGGCCGGAACGCCGAACCGCGAGGCGGTCATCGCCTACGCCGATTACTGGCTGTCGGGCGAGCCGGGCATCACCGTGACCGAGCAGGGCTACTACTCGCCCTCCACATCCATCAAGGACACGATGGATCCGGCGAAATACGCCTTCTGGTACGAGGGCGCGCCATGGGAAGGCGAACCCGAGCGCGGCATCAACCCCGGCGACCTGCGCGATGGCGGCTCGCTGGAGGAACGCTCCTCCAACGTGGCGTACTGGCACCAGTGGCCGGACGAATACGACCACCTCATCCAGAAGTGGGACGAGTTCCTCAACGCCTGATCACCCAAGGGGGGAGGGCGTGTGTCCTCCCCCCACCATCCAACGAGGGGCCAAGATGCTTCACGATCTTGAACTGATCCAGGTCGGCAAGACCTATCCCGACGGCACGGTGGCGGTGTCGGATTTCGACCTGAAGGTCGAGAAGGGCGAGTTCGTCGCCTTCCTCGGGCCGTCCGGCTGCGGTAAGTCCACCACGCTGCGCATGATCGCGGGCTTCGAGGACATCACCAACGGCGAGATCCTCATCAAGGGGCAGAACGTGTCCGCGATGCCGCCGGAGCAGCGCCCGACCTCCATGATCTTTCAGAACTACGCGCTGTTCCCGCACATGACTGTGCGGCAGAACGTGGCCTTCGGCCTCGATCTGAAGAAGATGCCGACACGGGAGAAGGACGACAAGGTCGACCGCATCCTCGACATGTTCGATCTCAACGACTTTGCCGACCGCCGCGCGGACAAACTGTCAGGTGGGCAGCGTCAGCGGATCGCGCTGGCGCGTGGACTGGTGGTGGAGCCGGAGATCCTGCTGCTGGACGAACCGCTTGGCGCGCTTGACGCGAACCTGCGCCGCATCATTCAAAACGAGCTGAAGCTGTTGCAACGCGAACTGGGCATCACCTTTATCTTTGTGACGCACGCGCAGTCCGAGGCGCTTGGCCTGTCGGATCGTGTGGTGGTGATGTCGAATGGCGTGGTGGAACAGGTGTCGCCGCCCAAGGAGCTGTACCGCCGTCCCGTGAGCCGTTTTGTTGCGGATTTCATCGGGTCCAACACGATGATCGCGGGCCGGTCCGTGGGGGCGGGGCAGATCGACACGCCGCTGGGCCTGCTGAGAGGGCAGGGCGCGGGCGACCTGGCGGTGATCCCGGCCGAGGCCTTTCGCATCACGCCCGCCGGCACCCCCGGCGAAATCCGGCTCGACGGCACGCTGACCGGCAAGTCGCTGGTCGGATCGGTCGGGCACCTGAGGGTGCGGCTGGCCGACGACCGAGAGATCAGCGTCGAAACCCACGCTGCCACACCGGGGGCGCAGGCCCTGACCCCGGGCCAGCCCATCACGCTGAGCGTCGACCCTGCGGCGGTCACGCTCATTCAATCCTGACACTCCTGACTTTTCAGACCAACAGAGGAAGAACACATGACCAAAGAAATCCTGGTAGGCTTCGGCATCGACGTGGACGCCGTGGCGGGCTGGCTCGGCTCTTATGGTGGCGAAGACAGCCCCGACGACATCTCGCGCGGGATGTTCGCAGGCGAAGTCGGCTCCCCGCGCCTGCTGGACCTCTTCGACAAGACCGGGCTGAAAACCACCTGGTTCATTCCCGGCCACTCTGCCGAGACCTTTCCCGAGCAGATGAAAGAGGTGGCCAAGCGCGGCCACGAGATCGGCATTCACGGCTACAGCCACGAGAACCCGATCGCCATGACCCGCGAGCAGGAGACCGCCGTGCTCGACAAGAGCATCGAGCTGATCACCGAACTGTCGGGCAAGCGTCCGACCGGCTACGTCGCGCCCTGGTGGGAATTTTCCAACGTCACCAACGAGCTGCTGCTGGAGCGCGGCATCAAGTACGACCACTCGCTGATGCACAACGATTTCACGCCCTACCGCGTGCGCGTCGGCGACACGTGGACCAAGATCGACTACTCCGGCAAACCTGCGGACTGGATGAAGCCGCTGGTGCGTGGCGAGGAGACCGACCTGATCGAGATCCCGGCGAACTGGTATCTCGATGACCTGCCGCCGATGATGTTCATCAAGACCGCGCCGAACAGCCACGGCTTCGTGAACCCGCGCGACATCGAGGAAATGTGGCGTGACCAGTTCGACTGGGTTTACGAAAACATGGATTATGCGGTGTTCCCGATCACCATTCACCCCGATGTGTCCGGTCGTCCGCAGGTTCTCTTGATGCTGGAGCGGCTCATCAACTACATGAAGGGCAAGGAAGGCGTGCGCTTCGTCACGATGGACGAAATGGCCGATGACTTCGACAAGCGCTTCCCGCGCTGAGCCGAACCGGGGGAGCGTTCCGCGCTCCCCCCCTTTTTCAGGAGGTAAGCGCCATGTGCTCGCTTTGCGGCATCCTCGGATGCGACGATCATTGGACCAGCGCCGTGGACCGCCCCGGCGTCTACTCGCGCAACACCGACCGCCATGCCCGGCGCAGCGAGGGCGCGCGACGGCTGAAGGCCGCGAACCGCGTGCTCGACTTTCGCCGCCTGAAGATGTCCGAGTTCCACGGCACGTCCTATGTGCTGAAAAGCCCCACCGGCGCGTCGCGGGTGTTCGACGCGCTGTCGCATCTCTGGCCGGAGGCGGAGGCCCTTGCCACGCGCGGTTTCGACCCGCTGGACGAAGAGCTGATCGCCTTCATGGAGCGCCAATGACCAGACCCTTGATGACGCCCGTGACCTTGCTCACCGGATTTCTCGGCTCGGGGAAGACGACGCTGTTGCAGAAATTGCTGACCGATCCGGACATGGCGCGCGCCGCCGTGCTGATCAACGAATTCGGCGAAATCGGGCTGGATCACCAGCTGCTTGACCGGATCGATGACAACGTGGTGCTGATGAAATCCGGCTGCATCTGCTGCACGGTGCGCGGAGAGGTGGCGGACGCCCTGATCAACCTCGACGAGATGCGCGCGCGCGGCGAGATCGACTTTGACCGCGTGGTGATCGAGACGACAGGTCTGGCCGATCCCTACCCGGTGTTGCAGACGCTTCAGGCGCACCCGGTGCTGCGCAGTCATTTCCGTTCTGGGGGGGTGCTGACGACGGTGGATGCGGTGAACGCCGCCGCCCAGATGGACCACCGCGCAGAGGCGGTGCGCCAGATCGCCGCCGCGGACCGTATCGTTCTGACGAAGACCGACCTTGCTGGCGACGTGACCGATCTGCGCGCCGCGCTGGCGCGCGTGAACCCGGTGGCGCGTGTCGTGACCTCCGATATGGGGGCGTCGGATATCCTCGGCGACCTTGATACCGTGCACAGCCTCATCGAGCCGGACGCCTGTGGCACCTGTGGGCATCACCACGACGGCGATGACCACGATCACGGGCATCACCATCACCACCACGATGACACCCTCGGCGTCGTCACCTTTTCGCTGACGGTGGAGCACCCGCTCGACTGGACCGACTTCGGCATCTGGCTGACCCTGCTGCTGCACCGCTATGGCGACAGGATCTTTCGCGTGAAAGGCATTCTGGCCATCGACGGAGAGGAACTGCCTGTGGCTGTCCACGGCGTTCAGCACCTGGTGCATGCGCCTGTCCACATGGAACATTGGCCCGACGGGCCGCGTCACTCCAGGCTTGTGTTCATCCTTGAAGGGATCGACCCTGCGTTGATCCGGCGGTCGTTCCATGCCTTCATGCGTCTGGACGACACAACCGGGGCAAAGGCCGCCTGAATGGAAAAACTGCGAATTCTATGTACCGAAATCCTGCCCTGGCGGCTGCTGAAGGCGCAGGCCGAGCAGGATCTCGGTTTCGAGCTGGAGTTCCTCGAACAGGATTTCGTGGGGGCGCAGCGCACGGCCGCCATGTCTCCTGACACCTATGATGTCTATGACCAGTGTTTCCACAATCTGGATATCGTCTGGCATTGGCGCGCGATCCAGCCGATTGATGTGGCCCGCATCGACACCTGGAACGAGATGGCCGGACTTGCCCGGACCGGGCAGTCCTCCGTTCACGGGGTGGTGCAGGGTGCCGGGGACCGACCTGCCTCGCGCCTGTATGTCCAGTCCGACGCGTCGCTGGGGGAAACGCCCACGGGGCGTATCTCCATGCTGCCGACGGTCTATAACTTCGACAGTTTCGCGGTGAACAGCGAAGTTTCGAACCTTGACGTGGACCGGGACATCACCAGCTGGGCAGAGCTGCTGGACGACCGGTGGGCCGGGCGTGTGTCGCTGGTCGACGAACCGGCCATCGGGGCGTTCGACCTGACCATGGCGCTGATCGCGGCGGGACGGATGCAGGTGCGTGACCTTGGCAACATGAGCATCGCGGAGATCGAGGAGATGTTCGCCCATGGCCTTGAGCTGACGAGAAGCGGGCATTTCGCGCCGTTCTGGCGGCAGGCGATGGAGCCGGTTGCGCGGTTCGCCTCGGGGGAACTCGCGATCTCGTCGATCTGGTCGCCCTCCGTGGTGGAAATGAAGGGCCGTGGCCTGAAGATCCGGCAGGCCACCCCGGTCGAAGGCTACCGCGCCTGGCATGGGGGCATGTGCCTGTCGGCAAGACTGGCGGGGCGCAAGCTCGACATGGCCTATGCCTGGATGAACTGGTTCCTCGCCGGATGGGCCGGGGCCACCATGGCGCGACAGGGCTACTACATGTCCGTGCCGGACCGGGTGCGCGCGGTGCTGGAGCCCGACGAATGGGATTATTGGTACGGCGGCAAGCCGGCGGCGCGCGACCTGCCGGATCCCACGGGGCGGCCCGCCATCAGGGCTGGCGAAATCCGTTCCGGCGGGTCATACCGCGACCGCGCCAGCCGCATCGCGGTCTGGAACACCACGATGGATGAACACAATTTCCTCGTGCGCCGCTGGGGCGATCTGATTGCCGCAGCCCGGCCGCGCAACGGACGATCACGCAAAACGGGATAACACATGAAACAGGTCGTACTCATCTCCACCGGCGGGACCATTGCGTCGGTCTCGGATCATGCGGGCGGTCCGGTCAATGCGGCACTGGCGGGCGAGCGTCTGCTGGACTCGCTGCATCAGAAGCCGGACGGCATCGCGGTGCGGGTGGAGGATTTCCCGGCGCGCGGCAGCTACGCGCTGGATCTGGCGACGATCCACGCGCTTTGTGCCCGGATCACCGAAACGCTGGCCGACGCGGCGGTGGCCGGTGTGGTCGTCACCCATGGCACCGACACGATGGAGGAAAGCGCGTTCCTTGCGTATCTGCTGGTGCGCTCTGACAAGCCGGTGATCTTTACCGGGGCGCAGCGTCATGCGGGCGTCGCGGACACCGACGGGCCGCGCAACCTTGGCGATGCGATCACCTGCGCCGCCAGCGATGCATTGACCGGCATCGGCCCGGTGATCCTGTTTGAGGGCGAGCTCCACGCGGCGCGCGACGTGACGAAGGTTCATGCCTCGCGCGTCGACACGTTCCGCTCGCCGGGCTTTGGCAAGCTTGGCGACGTGGACGAAGGCCGGGTGCATATCGGGCGCAGGCCCGGCGCGCGGGTCACCCTGTCGGCGCCGACCCTCGATCCGGATGTGGAAATCATAGCGCCGGGGCTGGGCACCACCCCGCGTCTGCTCGACCATTGCGGTGCCAGCGGCGTGTCCGGTGTGGTGATCGCGGGCTTTGGCCGGGGCAATGCGCCGATGGGGTTCGCGGATGCGGCGAAACGGCTGATCGACAAGGGCATCCCGGTGATCGTGGCGACGCGCTGCGCCGAGGGGCGGACGATGGCGGTCTACGGCAAGGATTCCGGGGCCACGACGCTGGTCGAGGCAGGCTGCCTGCTGGCCGGTGAGCTGTCGCCCTACAAGGCGCGGCTTTTGCTGGCGGCCCTGCTGGGGCAGGGCGCCACACGAGAGGAAATCGCGGCCGCTTTCGCGCGCTTTGCCTGAGCGTGCGCGTGAGCGGGGGGCACGCGGCCTGACGGCGCGCCCCCTCGCTCAGGTCCGGCGCAGGATGGTTCGGCGGAGCAGCCGGACCAGCACGGACAGCACCGTGCGGGCGATCAACGACAAACGGGGGCTGCGCCTGACGGGCACCGCAAGGACTGGTCCGACCCGCCAGTAGAACGCCACGAAGGCCCGCCCCGGAGCCGTCCGTACCAGATGCTCGTCGCGCAGGCGGCGCAAGTCGACCACATCCGGGTGCCAGGCGTCTTGGTAGGCGGCGGTGGCGACGAAACAGCTGCCCGCGCCGCTGCCTCCGCCAGTGCTGTCGTCTTCGTCTTCCTCATCCTCTTCGGGGGGATCTTCCTCCTCTTCCAGCGGCGGCAGGCCCGGATCATCGTCGTCTGTGTCGGGATCGTCGTCATCGTCGGGATCGGTGTCCGGGTCACCGCCCACTGCGCCCCCATCAGGATCATCCCAAGGCCGGGGATTGGTGTCGTTGAAGGACATCAGTTCGTCAAAACGCGCGGTGTCGTCCTCGAGGTAGCGCAGGCTGCCCCAGCTGCCCCACTGGCTCGACGGGGCGACGTCGACAAAGGCGTTGAACAGGGTGCCGCCGGCCTCGTCCCAGGACTCCAGCAGCTCACCGTAGAGGTCGCCCATCCCGTCGGAATAATTCAGATGCTGGAAAAACTCCGCAAGCTCCGGGTCGGTGGCGTTCTCGCCGATGCCCACCACATGTGTCCCGCCTTCGTACATCACCATGGACAAGTCATGCGCTTCGGCCACGGCGGCGTGGTATTCAAACATCTCTGACAGCCCCGCAAGGCTGCCGTCGGGATTGCCCGTGATCGAGCCGTCCCGCAATTCCTGAAGCGCCAGCGGCGTCGCCATGTCGTAGCGGTGCGCCTCGACATAGGCGTCCCGTTCGGAGCCGGTCAGGCCCAGCTCGTCGGCGTCAGACTCAGCCGCCAACTGGCTGTCCTCGATCCACTCGCGCACGGTGTCGGCCTTTTCGCGCCCCAGCGCGCCGTCGAAATAGCCGGTCACCGCGTAGGTGTCGAAACTCTCGGAGGGTGGCGCGTTGCCCATGGCCTGCCAGGCGGGGGCGTTCAGCGCGGAACCTTCCAGCCCCGGCCAGCCGGTGTGGGTGGCAAAGACCTTGATCAGTGCGTCTTCCTGCCCGGCGTAGACTTCGTCGAGCACATCGGCCATTTCCGCGGCGCGCGCGCCGTAGTTCTGCATCCAGCCGTCGGGCAGGGCCTCGCCAAAGCGCTCCACGCCTTCGGCAGCGGAGGCATGGGCCTGGGGAAAGGTGAAGTTCCACACCTCGTTGGAGAACTCGTAATGCGCGCGCAGATCCGGGTCGAGCGTGTCGCGCACGTAGGTCGCGAAGGTTTCGATGTAGTCCTCCGAGGCGCCGAAGGGCATGTTGAACCACGGCTCGGTGCCGGTGGCGTTGGACAGGGCGACCATGACCTCCACCGGGACGCCGCCCGCGTAGGTGTAATCGTCTATCTGTGGCGCATCGGCCCAGTCCTCGTCCGTGCTGCCATTGGTCTGCATCCAGTCCATGAAGCGCAGCGCGTGCACGTCCTCCACCACCGCCAGCCAGTCTGGGTTGAAGATTTCGCCCTCCTCGAAGGCGGCGATGTTGTCCTCGTGCACAAGGCTGATGTCGCGGATGTAGTCGCCGGTGCCATTGGGGTCTGTTTCGCCAATGCCGACGGCCAGGAGCGCCTCGCCGGTGGGGGTGTAGTCGAGCCAGATCTCGGTGTCCGTGACGCTGAGGATATCGGCGCCGAAAACGGTGATCTCGCCCTCACCCGACCAGCTGAGGCGGTAGGTGCCCGCGGCTGACACCGCCTCGGCGGGGTATTCGGTCAGCATGAAGGTTTCGATATGGGTGACGCCTGCGGGAATCTCGGTCGGCCAGCCATTGGCGTCCAGAACCCCGGCGGCGCGGAGGTCGTCCTCTCCCATCCCGCCCCATTGGCCTTCCAGGTGGCCGGTCCAGGGGCGCGCGGTCTTCATGATGTCGAGGAAGGGCATCTGGGTCGAGAAATCGGCGATGCCATTCAGGCCGAGCGCCAGCCCGGCATCTCCGGTCTGCGTGCCGGTGTTGATGTCTGTGACAGGCATGGGGCGCTCCGAAAGAGGGCTGGGTCTCCTCTGAACACTCCACGAGAAATATTATTTAAAAATTAACGATGGTGAAAATCAGGGCCTGTCATGAACATTCATTGCTGCTGATAAGACGCGTTGGCGACAGTGTTCAGGCGGCCGGGCTTGCGACGATTTTGAACGGACGCCCCGTGCAGTCGGTCTTTCCCGATCATGTGCGGCATTTAATCTGGTCCAGAGCAGTCGCGGGTGGCGGGATTGTTTTGCGCCCGTTATGCGCCTGATCCGGCGTTTGATGCTGCTTGGCGATACTGCCGAGGTGTTTTGACCTGCGGACCCTGATCCCGCGCGAGGGTCCGACGCCTTTGAGCACGGTGTTCATACCCCGCAAACTCACCGAGTTTGCATTGGGGTTTTCAATTGCGCGAGCTCTTGGCAGAGGATTTGGCACGCCTGCCTTGGCAAAGACTTTCAACACGGCCGTCTCGACACGAGGCCCGGACAGCAGACAGTCCAGTGTTTGGCCGACGCGCTTTACCGCGCGGTTCTGATCGCCCAGAAGTTTCCTGTTAGAACTGAAAGCCACGATGGCGCTGTTGCGGTTGCGGACGGCCATGCGGAATTGGCGGCTCGCGGCATCAAGGATTGTGCGGCTTGCACAGGCTGGCCTTTGGCGCATCGAGAGCGAGATCTTGGCTGGCTCAGCTTTTGGTGTCGGGCACTTCAATCCCGGCATCTGTCAGACATGCATGGAGACGGGCAAAGGTCTCGGACGGCTCCATGGCGTCTCGCTTGCTTTGACCAAGCAGGGCCTCCAGCGGGCGGTAGAGCTTGATCGCGGCATCGACCTCCGGGTCGCTCGAGGGCCGGTAGGCGCCAATGCGGATCAACTCTTCCATATCGACATATCGGGCAAGCGCCCGGCGGGCCGTGCGGTAGATGGCGTATTCGTCAGGCGCATGGCAATCCGGCAGCATCCGCGAAATCGACCGCAGCAGGTTGACCGCCGGGAAGCGACCCTGTTCGGCAATGCGGCGGTCGAGGACGATGTGACCGTCCATGATGCCGCGCACGGCGTCCGCGATGGGATCGTCCATGTCATCGCCGTCCACGAGAACCGTGTAGAGCGCGGTGATGTCACCGGCATCACCGGTGCCCGGACCGGCGCGTTCCAGCATCCGGGGAAGCTCTGCGAAGGTGGTGGGAGGATAGCCCTTGGCGGTGGGGGGTTCACCCCCGGCCAGCCCGATTTCACGCTGCGCCATGGCAAAGCGGGTGACGCTGTCGAGCAAAAGCAGCACTTGTTTGCCCTGGTCGCGGAAGTGTTCCGCCACAGCAGTGGCGGTCCAGGCGGCCTGCCGGCGCATCAGGGGCGGTTCATCACCGGTTGAGACGACGACGACCGCACGGGCGCGACCTTCTTCGCCGAGGTCGTCCTGAAGGAAATCCTGAACTTCGCGCCCGCGTTCCCCGACGAGACCCACCACGATGACATCTGCCTGCGCGTTGCGCGCCAGCATGGCCATCATGGTGGATTTCCCGACCCCGGAGCCGGAGAAGACGCCCATGCGCTGACCACGGCACAGCGGTGCAAAGGCGTCCACCACCTTGAGCCGGGTGGCGAGGCGGGGGCCGACCCGACGGCGGGCAAAGGCGGGAGGCGGCGCGGCGCGCAAGGCACGGGGCCTGTCCCCCTCCGGCAGATGCCCCTTGTCGTCGAGAGGTCTGCCAAGCGCATCGACCACGCGCCCGATCCAGGCGTCATCGGGGCGAATGTCCGCGCCGGATGTCGTGACCTCGACCTGATCGCCGGTGCGTACGCCATCCCAGCTGCCAAAGGGGAGGAGCTTGATGCCGGTGACATCGACGCCGACGACTTCGGCTAGAACGGCGCCGCCGCTGCCATGGACTGTGCAATGCTCACCGATGCCTACCGCCCGCTCCAGACCTGAGACGGTCAGCACCAATCCCAGAGCCGAAGTGACTTCGCCCTTCACGGATGTCCGGTCAATCGAGCGGGCAAGACTAGAAAGCTCTGAAAAGGCTGTATGCATGGTACTATCCATTGCTAAGCAAGATTTAATCATGCTATCCTTGATTGAGGTAAAAGGAAACTGGTCATGAAGCTTGGGGGAATGTCCTTTTTTCAGCTGGCGTCTCAGCGGATGACATGGCTGGGTGCCCGTCAAACCGTGATTTCCGAGAATGTCGCGAACGCCGACACGCCGAATTACAAGGCCAAGACCACCAGTGGTTTCGATGCCATGGTCAGCGGTTCAGAGGCGATGCAGGGGCTGAGAACGACGGATGCCCAACATATAGGCAGCGGCGGTGGAACGCCTCGGGGTGTTCAGGTGCACGAAGACGAGACGGCCTGGGAAGGCAGCATCGACGGCAACACCGTTGCGCTCGAACAGCAGACGATCGCGGCGGCTGAGGTCGCCGGCAACTACCGGCTTGCGGCGGAGCTGTACCGCAAGGGGCACAACTTGCTGACCATCGCGGTCACGGGCGTGCGGTAAGGGGAGCAGACATGGATACACTCAAATCGGTTCTTTCCGTTGCGGCCAGTGGCATGCGGGCACAGGGCGAGCGGCTCAAGGTCGTGTCGGAAAACGTGGCCAACGCCAGCTCGACCGGCACCACCGACGGCGCCGACCCTTATCGCCGCAAGATCATCTCCTTTCAGGAAATGATCGACCGCGACAGCGGCGCCTCGATGGTCGGGGTCGAGAGCATTCGCCGTGACACTGCCGATTTCGATCTCAGCTACGACCCGTCACACCCGGCAGCGGATCAGGACGGCTTCGTCAAGGTGTCGAACGTCAACACGATCCTCGAAATGAGCAACATGCGCGAGGCGTCGCGCAGCTACCAGGCCAACCTGAACATGTTCGAGACAGGGCGCACCATGCGCACGCAGCTGCTCGACCTCCTGAAATAAGAGGGCGACCCATGGCGACCGATCCCACCTCCCTGCTGTCCGTGAACGCTGCCTCGGGGGCCTATCGTGCCTCGCGGGACATGACGGCCAGGAATGTCGCACCCGCAGGTCAGGAGACCGCGCGCCCCAGCTTTGGCGACATGGTGTCCAAGGCCGGGGCCGATGCGCTGCAGACGGTCCGCGAGGCCGAGGCGACAGCCCAGACCGGGCTTCGCGGCAACGCGGACACGCAGACCGTGGTGGAAGCCACGCTGGAACTGGACACGACCGTAAAGACGGCGGTCGCCGTCCGTGACCGTCTGGTCGAGGCCTATCAGGAAATCATTCGTATGCCGATCTGATCGGTTCGGAGGCGGTCTTGACCGAAAGCGATACCTACACGATCCTGTCCGACGCCTTTCTCACGGTGCTGTACGGCTCCGGTCCGATCATGGCGATCGCCCTGGTGGTCGGACTGCTCATCGCCTTTTTCCAGGCGCTGACGCAGGTGCAGGAAATGACCCTCACCTTCGTGCCCAAGATCGTCGCAATCTTCATCGGCCTGCTGGTCTTCACCCCTTTGATGTACACCGTGGTGCGGCGACTCTCCGACCGGGTGTTCGACCTCATCGTCAGCGGGGGCCTGTGATGCGGGTGTTTCGTGTCGCGATGGTCTGCGCTGCGGTCCTGGCGGGGCAGGGGGCGCTTGCCGATTGGAGTGACTTTTACCGTCCGTCCGCGACTGTTTCGTCGGGAGCCATCGCCGGATCGGAGGGGGACCCCGCTGGCATCTGCGTCCGGGAAATCCTGCGCGCGCAGGTGAAGCACCAGATCCCCGGCAACCTGCTGCTTGGCATTGGCCTTCAGGAGAGTGGCATGATGCACAAGGGCGAGCTGACGATCTGGCCCTGGGTCGCAAATGCCGATGGAGACGGGCGCTTCTTCGACACGCCGGCACAAGCGGCAAGCTGGGTGCGGGCGCGCCAGGCATCCGGCGTCTCCTCTATCGACATCGGGTGCATGCAGGTGAACCTGCGCTGGCATCCGGAGGCCTTTGCCGCCCTGGAGGAGGGCTTTGACCCCGCGCGCAATGTCGATTACGCGGCCCGGTTTCTAAAGCGGCTCCATGACCGCGAGGGCGACTGGATCGCGGCGGCGGGGCATTACCACTCCGCCACCGATGCACAGCAGGAGGTCTATCTTGGCCGGCTGGAGCAGAACGTCGGCATCGCCAACGACCGGCTGGACATCTTCCGCCAACTCGCGGCCGCAGGTGGTGGGGCAGGGCGGTCGCCCATCGCGTCGACATCGGGCCGTGTCGTGGCCGATCCTTTGCCCGGCGGACATTTCTGGACCTCCGAAATCACCCTGCGTTCCGGGGCAGCCGCGTCGGGCGGGCGAAGCCTTTTCGGGCGAGAGGTGCTGTCACCGGTGCTTCCGGCCTTCCGAAAGATGTTCTGATGGCGATGAGCGAAGCGTCTTCCCGCGGGCTTGCCGGCTGGCTGAGCAAGGGGCATGGCAACCGCGACGTGGGCTTTGCGATTGCGGTTGCCCTGATCCTTGCCGTGTTGTTCGTTCCGTTGCCTGCGGCGGTGCTGGACTTCGGGCTCGCGGTCTCGCTTTCGGTGTCCGTTCTGGTGCTGATGGTGGCCCTGTGGATCCCGAAGCCGTTGGAGTTCAACAGTTTTCCGACGCTGCTCCTTGTGGTCACGATGTTGCGGCTGTCGCTCAACGTGGCCTCCACGCGGCTGATCCTGTCCGAGGGCCACACCGGGCCGGGCGCGGCGGGGGGCGTGATCGAGGGGTTCTCTCGCTTCATCGTGTCGGGCAATTTCATCATCGGGATCGTGGTCTTTGCGATCCTGCTCGTCATCAATTTCGTGGTCATCACCAAGGGGTCGACCCGGATTGCGGAAGTCACGGCGCGCTTCTCGCTCGATTCCATGCCGGGCAAGCAGATGGCGATCGATGCCGACCTTGGCGCCGGGATCATCGACGAAGATCAGGCCCGCGCGCGGCGCAAGGAGGTCGAGGACGAAAGCGGCTTTTTCGGCGCGATGGACGGTGCGTCGAAATTCGTGCGCGGCGACGCGGTGGCGGGGCTGATCATCACGCTGATCAACGTCGTGGGCGGCATCCTGATCGGCGTCGCACAGCACGGGTTGTCCCTGTCGGAGGCCGCGGATTTCTACACTGTGCTGACCATCGGTGACGGGCTTGTCACACAGGTGCCTGCGCTGATCGTGTCGCTGGCGGCGGGTCTGATCGTGACCAAGGGTGGCACGGAGGGCGCCGCCAACGAAGCTGTTCTGGGGCAACTTTCGAAGTTTCCCAAGGCGTTGTTCATGGCCTCCCTGTTGCTGTTCGGGATCGGGCTTCTGCCTGGGTTTCCAAGCCTGATCTTCACGGCCCTCGCCATAATCATGGCCGTCTTGGGGGTGGCTGTCATGCGGCAGGCCGAAGAGGCGCAGGCCTCTGTGGATCGCGAGGACGCCGCAAGACAGCGCGCCGAAGCCGTCGCACCGGAGGACAACATCCAGGAGACGCTGAAGCTTGACGGGCTGCGGCTCGAACTGGGGCAGGGGCTGGTGCAGCTCATCTCCAACAGCGACGCGGCGCTGACGGGCAAGATCAAGAGCCTGCGCAACCTGTTTGCCCGCGAGTTCGGATTCGTCCTGCCCTCCGTGCGGATCAAGGACGAGCCCATGCTGCCGGCGCAGACCTACGCGATCCTGGTGCAGGGCGTGGAAGTGGCGCGCGGCGAGCTGCGCCCGACGGGCATGATGGTGGTCAATCCCGGCGCGTGCGGCCTGCCGGGGGAGCGTGGCAAGGACCCGACTTTCGGACTGGATGCGCTGTGGGTCGACAAGGAAACCGGCGCGCGGGCCGAGGCGATGGGCCTGACGGTGGTCGATCCCGAAAGCGTCATCATCACGCACCTGACCGAAGTGGTGAAGGAGCACCTGCCTGAGCTGACGACCTACGGCGCGACACAGGATCTGGTCGAGGGGCTCGACCGCGAATACCAGAAGCTCGTGGCAGAGATCCCGGGCAATGCGCCCATGGTCCTGGTCCAGCATGTGCTGCAGGCGTTGTTGGCGGAACGGGTGTCGATCCGGAACCTGCCGCTCATCATTGAATCGATTGCCGAGGCCAAGCGGTCCACCTCCAGCGTGACGCAGATCACCGAGGCCGTGCGGCGACGGCTGTCGAACCAGATCTGCAAGGCGCTTCAGGATGATACGGGCTTCATCTCGGTGATTTCCATGTCGCCCGCCTGGGAGAAGGAGTTCCTGGAGGCGCTGCGGGTGAACGGCGACGACCGAAACTTCGTCATGTCGCCGCAACGGGTGCAGGAATTCGTGCTGCAGGCCCGCAGGGAGATCCAGAAATTCGCAGAACAGGACCAGTGGCCCGCGCTCTTGGTCAGTCCCGAGATCCGCAGTTTCGTGCGGTCCATGCTGGAGCGGGTCAGCCCGATGACGGTGGTTCTGTCGCACAACGAGATCCATCGCAAGACGGCGCTGCGCACCCTTGCCACCGTGGGCCAGTGAGGTGAATCTGGCCGCCCTTCTGAGCGTCGAGTTCCTTGGCGTGGCATTGGTCTTTGCGCGCATCGGCGGGATCGTCATGTTCATGCCGGCCTTCGGAGAGTCCTTTGTTCCGGTGCGACATCGCCTCGCGCTGGCGCTCGTGCTGGCATTGGCGTTGTATCCGGCCGTGCCGCAGGGGCCGATTTCGCTTGATGCGCCGGGCCCGCTGGTGGGGATGATCGCCATCGAACTGACGCTGGGCCTGTGGATCGGGCTGACCGCGCGTATCCTGCTTAGCGCGCTGGAGTTTGCCGGTTCGCAAATCGGCCTGGTCTCCGGCCTGTCGAATGCCTTCTCTCCCGGCCTCGGCTCATTTCAGGGCTCGACGCTGATCTCGACGGGTCTGATGCTGGGCGGTGTGGCGGTGATTTTTGCCACCGACCTGCACCACCTGATCATCGCGGCCATGATTTCGAGCTACCAGATCTTCCCGCCGGGACAGATCCTGCCGTCCGATCTTGCGCAGCAGATCGTCAAGGCGGTCTCGCAGAGCTTCTACCTCGGGCTGTCGATCGTGGCGCCGTTCTACGTCATGGGCCTGCTGGTCAACCTCGGGATGGGGCTGGCCTCGCGGATGATGCCCTCGCTGCCGGTCTTCTTCGTGGCCGCGCCCGTGCTGATCATGGCAGGCCTTCTGGTTCTGGTCATGGCAACGCCGGTGATGCTGCGCGAATTTGCCGAACGGTTCGGTGAATGGCTTGGCATGATGGTGTTCTGAACCATGGCAGATGAGGACGACGACAAGGACAACAAGACCGAGGAGCCGACGGAGCGAAAACTGCGCAAGGCGCGCGAGAAAGGCGATGTGGCCTCCTCCAAGGAAGCGGGCAACGTCATGGCCGTGCTGTCGCTTTTCGCCATAGCGTCCTTTGTGCTGCCCTCCGTTTCGGCAGCGCTGGCGGGCGTTTTGCGCAATGTGCTGGAAACCGCGGGCGCGGTCGAGATCGGGACCGGCGTCGCCGGACTGCGCGATCTTGGACTGGTCAGCTGGGAGATTCTGCGCGGCGTGGGCATCTTGCTGGGCCCGTTGATGGCGCTGATGGTCGTCGGGGCGCTGGCGGGGGTTGCCCTGCAGGGGGATGTCGTGGTTGCCGCCGCGCGGCTGAAGCCGAAACTGTCGAAGATCTCACCGATCTCCGGCTTCAAGCGGCTGTTTTCGG
Source organism: Sagittula sp. NFXS13 (assembly GCF_040148795.1). Taxonomy (NCBI): domain Bacteria; kingdom Pseudomonadati; phylum Pseudomonadota; class Alphaproteobacteria; order Rhodobacterales; family Roseobacteraceae; genus Sagittula; species Sagittula sp. NFXS13. The sequence continues at coordinate 23,019 of NZ_JAGEMH010000005.1, read as the reverse complement.
TGGCGGCCTTCGTCGAGTTCTTCAAGAGCGTGGCAAAGGTGCTGATCGTCGGTGTGATTGCCGGTTGGGTCGTGCGGGAGGCGGTGGCCCGGATCTGGCAGACGCAGGGTCTTTTGCCGGAGATGGTGTTCGGTTTCGTGCGGGTCGAGGCGGCGCGGATGCTGCTCATCACGCTTGGCTTTGTCACCGTGGTGGCCGTGGCTGACATCCTGTGGAAACGCTTCGAACACCGTCGCAAGCAGCGCATGTCGATGAAGGACATCAAGGACGAGGTCAAGGAAACCGAAGGTGACCCGCTGATCCGGTCCAAGCGCATGAACATCCGGCGCGACCGTGCCCGGCAGCGGCTGGCCCAGGCGGTGCCGCGCGCCACCGTGGTTCTGACCAATCCGACCCACTATGCCGTGGCGCTGAAATACGAAACGGGTGTCGACATGGCGCCGGTCTGCGTGGCGAAGGGAGCCGACCTGATGGCCGCGCGCATCCGGACTCTGGCGCGGGAGAACGAGGTTCCCATGGTCGAGAACCGTCCGCTGGCGCGTGCGCTGCACGATGTGGCAGAGCTGGACAAGGAGATCCCGGTCGAACACTGGGAAGCTGTGGCTGCCATCATCGGCTACGTGATGGACCTCGAACGCAACATTCGCCGCGCACCACCGGACGGCTCCAGCCTGCGCGAAGACCCTTGACGGCAGGCGGCTGCCACTCGCGCGTGGCTTTGTTGATGGCGTGGCGGCCCTTTTCCAGGGCATCGCGCTGTGCGTTGTGCTCTGGCCATCAACATATCCATGCCCGAGGTCGAGGACGGGAGCGCTGTCTGGGGCATCCTGTGTCGGGATTTCCATCGACAGGCCGGTCCGCCGGGCGTGGCCAGCAAAGGTGCGTGCCGGCTCCTATCCGAAGTGGGCTTCGTTTTGGTGGATCTGCAGGGGTGCAACATGCAACCGAGGCTGTTCAGGACGTTCTGGATGATGGTGTATCCGAAACTGAGCCGATCAAGGGCCACCCTTGGGGGCCACGTATATCGCGCCCGCTGTCCGTTCCGGTAGAGAAGCTTTCAGCCGGGCGTCAAGGTTCCCAACGCATGACCGTCAGCAGATCCATGTCATGGGCTTCACGCTTTCGCGCGGCCTTTCTGTCTTCGCTCAGGCGCCGCTGGCGGAGGGTCTCATAGGTCTTCTGCTCCGACAGAGCGGCGCGAAGCCTGTCCTCTGCCTGGGCGACCTCGGGTTGCAGCCTGGCGATTTCGTGGCTGATCCGGTCGAGTTCGGCCCGCATCGACCGAATGAACCGACCCAGGTATGGCGCCCCTTCCAGTCCCTCAATCCGGGATTCTCCGGACAGCCGCGCAAGGAGCGCTGTCTTCTCGGCCTCCAGCTGGACCATGCTGTCGCGCAGTGACGCGGTGCTTTGCGCTTCGCGTTCGGTGTCCATGCGCTTGAGGCGTTCCATGACTTCGAGCGCACGCAAACGCCGTTGCCGGTCAGTGTTCATCTTCGGGCGTTTCGTCTGGTTGGGGCAGCGCGGTCGGGACTGCTGTGCCGCCAAGCGCCTCGCGCATCCGTCCCAGCACCTCCTGGGGGAAGCCATATTCTGACGGGGGCAGATTGCTGAACGTGCCGCCCACGGCCGCCGAGGTGAAACTTGTTTCTTCCGGCTCCGGTGCCGGATCGGCGGCATGGACGCTTGTCGCGCCAAGGATAAGCAAGGGCAGGGCCGTGCGGCGGATCATGCCGCAGGAAGCTCTTTTTGCGCGGCTTCGACCTCGTAGAAATCGGGCTGCATGCGTGTCGGGATGCTTCCGCGACCAATTTCCACACAAATGCTTGGCGGGTGATCGGCGACCATCGCAACAAAGATGTCACGAATAATGAGGTAGAATGTGCCGTCCTCCTCCTCGATCTGTTTCAGGCGACCGGAGATCGGCTGCACCATGCAGTAGGCAAGGAAGACGCCCAGGAACGTCCCGACCAATGCGCCGCCGATCATGCCACCCAGAATCTCGGGCGGTTGGTCGATGGAGGACATCGTCTTGATCACGCCAAGCACGGCGGCCACGATCCCGATTGCCGGTAGCCCGTCGGCGACCTGCTGGATCGCATGCACCGATGCCAACGATTCATGGTGGTGCTTCTTGATCTTGCGATTGATGACATCTTCGGTGGCATACTTGTCGTCGAATTGCATCGACAGCATGCGGAAGCTGTCGCGGATGAGATCGATGGCAAAATGATCCGCGGCAATCCGGGGGTAGCGGCTGAAGATGTCGCTGTCCGAAGGCGACTCGATATGGCCATCCAGCGCAAGAATGCCCTTAGCCTTGTAGATGCGGGTCAGTTCGTACATCAGTTTCAGCAAGTCGCTGTAGTCCTCGGCCTTCCAGCGCGGACCTTTCAGCACCTTCACGATACCGGCGGCCGATTTCTTGATGACGTCGACGCTGTTGGCGATGACAAAGGCGCCGAGCGCGGCGCCCCCGATCATCATGCCTTCGAAGGGCAGGGCATGCAGCACGATGTCCATCTTGCCGCCCGACAATATGAAGCCCCCGAACACGAGGCCAAAAACGAGGGCAAGTCCCAGAATCATCGTCATAGGGTGTGGTCTCTGCTCTGTGAAGCGAAGCCGCCGGAACGGCAATTGCCATTATTTCTTAAGTAAATTTGACTTTCTTTCAAGTATAAACAAGGATAAATTGAAATATGTAAGGATAGCCGAGGCAAGTGACCATGATCGCCGAACAACTGGCATACTTTTTCGATGCATCTGCTCTTGGCTGTGTGTTCGAGGAGTGGCCCGAGGACATCGGACTTGTGCTCTGTCTGGATGAATCAGGCAGCTGCGAGATGTTGCTGCATCATGCCGAAGAGGGGCAGGGCGTTTTGAAAAAAGCCGGGGCCTTGCTGGGGCGTGGCGCCGGAGAGTTCGCGGTGGTGCCGGCAATGGACGGTTATCCGACGCGGCGGGTGATGTTCTCCGACGAGCAGAAGCTTCTGGCATTGGTCGAGGGCGAAGCGGACATTGCGGAAATGGCCGCCGATTACCTCATGAACTATCGCTTTGAAAAGGCGCGGAAGGCGCGTGAGCGCCTGCAGGCCGAAGCGGCCCGCGCGCGACAGGCTGAACTGGGCCCGCGCCTGATCGAACCTTTCACGTGGCGGCCGAGGCTTCATCTGTCGGAGGTCCGGTCCAAAGTCACGCCGAAGCGGACGCCCAAGCCGAAGAAGCCCGACATGCCGGAGGGGTACCTGCCGTCGCAGGATGCCGTTCAGAGCGAGTGCTGGTTCGCGGACGGAGAGCTGCGCCTGGGCGATCGTGGCGTCCGGCTTGCCCTCGCCGCGGACATGGTGGATATCAAGACAAGCACGCGCCTCGTACAGGAGGTCGGGTTTCGCGATGATTTTTCGCGGTTCGTTCTTCCCCGCGGGGCCGTCGACGGTTGGCTTCCTGGGGAGCCGCTGGTGATCGACATTCCCGAGGATCGTTTTCCGGCGGGGCTGCGCGAACGGTTCAAGCTCGCCCGTTCGGCAGAGATCACCGTTACAGCCCAGGGCGTCTTTGTCGCGCCGGGAGGTGCGCTTGCAGAACAGGGGGAAGCGTCCGGGGTCAAGGAGGACACATCGCCCCGACGCAAGCGCCGGCGTTTTCTCACGCCGGTCAGCATTGCCGTGGCGCTGTTGGCCGTCGCGGGCCTGACCGTGGGAACCATGATCGAGGCGCTGGAAGCGGATGGGCTGCCAGTGCTGCAGAACCCGCCTCCGGCGTCGGTGGAGGCCGGAGCCTGAGCTTTTTCAGAGCAGGGGCTTGCCCTCCATCACGTAGCCTTGGGCGCGGATCGTACGCAGGCGCAGCTCATCACCAAAAGCAACCTGAAGCTTCTGCCTGATCCGGGCAATATGCACATCCAGCCGACGATCCCCGTAGGTCCAGTCATCTTCGCCCAAGGCCTGGGCGATAGTGGCCCGGCTGACAACGCTGTCTCCCCCCGTGCTGAGGACCGTGAAGATGCGTTCTTCGAGAGGGGTCAGCCCGACCTGTGCCAGCCAGGCGGCTCGCTGCCCCACCTGCACCGCGCGGTGCAGCCGCGCCGCCAGGCGGGCCTTGAGTTCTGACGGATCGTTTTCCGCTCTCACGGCATCATCGGCGCCCGCGACGAAGGCTTCGCTGACGCCGCGAGGGCGGTTGCCATGGTCGACTGCGACGATCACGGCATCCGGGATCTGACGCCGGACGGAAGCGATCAGCGACAACATCGCTTGATCCCGCGCACCATGCGCGGAGAGACCGACGATCATTGCCGTCAACGGCACGGACGCCTCGATCAGATCCTCCATTTCCGCAGGTCGGGCGCGCCGCAGGACGCGACGCAGACCACTGTCCCGAAGCAAGTCTGCCCAGCGGCTTCGACAGCGCGTGTCCCGATCCAGAGCCACCGCAAAGGGTGATCTCAAAAAGATTTTCGTTTTTGGGTTGTGCTTTTGCTCGCTCATCTTCAAGAATTGTCAATATTTCGGTAAGTTTTCATCAAGGATTAACCTTACCTGCGTATTCCTTAATTTGTGCCGTGACCGAGATGTCATTGCGAATGCCATTTAACAACAAGAAGAGAGCCGGGACATGAGGATAAACCTGCGCCAAGTTCTGAACCGTGTTTTGGGGCAACACCCCGCGACCGGGGAACGCGCGGTTTCACCCGATGATACGCACGTCAGCCTGCGCTGCCTGGAGACAGGGCAACGGAGACCGCTGTTGAGAAGGCACCTCCGTGAGGCGCTCGGCATGACCGCCGAGGAATATCGCGCCAAATGGAACCTGCCCGAAGACTATCCGATGGTGTCGCGCGCCTACGCTGACCAGCGGAAAGCGGCCAGATCCATGAAAAGACAAGGATAGGCTTGAAAGTTCGCCCAAAAGATTAAGTATAAGGGAACTTTTCAATGGTTTTTTCATTGTACACTTTGAATCCAGAGTATTTCGCTCAAGGATATTATGGCAGCCAGGGGTAAGATCAGCATGAGTGCAGAGGATCACAAGCAGGACACCGTCGGTCGTATCGTTGCGGCCTATGCGACCCGGTCAGACGTCAGCCCGGATGACATCGTTGCGCTATATCACCGTTTGTCCTGCGAACTGGCCGAGCAGGGGCTCGTCGAGGCGGTTGCGCCGGCGACCAGCAGTGCTGCATTGCGCCCGGCCGTACCGCTCGACCGTGCATATACCGAAGACAAGGTGTTCTGCCTCTGCTGCGGACGCGGCTTCAAGATGCTCAAGCGTCACTTGGGGGCGGAACACGGCATGACCGAGGCGGAGTACCGCGCGGCTTTCGGCCTGCCCGAGGACTTCCCGCTGGTCGCGCCCAGCTATTCGCAGAAAAAGGCGGCGCATGCCAAGGAAGCGGGGCTGGGCCGATACACGCGATCCTTGCCTGTCCCTCAGGAGTGAAGCTGACCCATGGCGGGAAGCAACGAACAGACCATCATCATAAAGCGGATCGAGGAAGAGGGCGGCGAAGGGCACCATGGCGGCGCGTGGAAGGTGGCCTATGCCGACTTCATGACGGCCATGATGGCCTTCTTCCTGCTCTTGTGGATTCTTGCCGCGTCCGACGAGGAAAAGCTGCGGGGCTTGGCTGATTACTTCACACCCAGCCTGTCGCAGAGTGGCGGGCGCGGGGATGGTTTGCTGGATGGCACGGTCCTGGCCGAAGACGGCGTGATGAGCGGGAATGATGGCCCGGCCAGTCCGGAGCGGCTGCCGAGCTTCGGGCAGGAAAATCCCCTGGCAGTCTTCGACAGTCGTTTGCGTGACACGCATCCCAATATCCAGGTCGAATACGACACGCGGCCCGAAGGACGTCATGAAAGCGCCACGATCGAAGAGGGCAGCGATCCGCTGGAGGCGGCCCGTGTCGCAGCGGCGGTTGAACGGGCCGCGCAGAAGTGGGCAGAAGACCAGGCGCGCCTCGAACAGCAGATCATGCAGGAGGTCGTGACCAGCCCCGAGCTGGAGCGGTTCTCGGACAACTTGCGGTTCGACCGGACCGAGGACGGTCTGGAGATCCAGATCGTCGATAATCGGGGCGAATCGATGTTCGCAACGGGCAGCGCGCGGATCGAGGCGCGCACGCGTGACCTGATCCGCATCATCGCGGAAGCCGTGGTTGAATTGCCGAACGATATTGCAATCTCAGGGCATACCGATTCGATGCCGTTCACGCGGTCGGAGACATATTCGAACTGGGAGCTTTCCGCCGATCGTGCCAATGCGACGCGCCGTGTGCTCATAGCCAGTGGGGTCAGGGCGGACCGTATCACGCGGATCTCGGGTCTGGCGGACACGAGGCCGCTGGATGCCGCGGCGCCGGACGCTCCGGAGAACCGCCGGATCAGCGTGACGGTGCAATACCCGCAAGACGCAGAACCTGTGCAAGTTCAAGACTGATTCCAGTAGATGTCGCGAAGTGGTGCAGTGCCACCACATGTAGTGTATACCCAGTTTGCTCCACCATTATATCCACACCTTTTTGAAAGTACGTTAAGAAGACTCCGAGGTTGTGGAGGCGTGTTCTGGTGTCTGAATTTCCGAGGCGGTCTAGATTCGTGTATTGAAACCATAAGCTTGCGCATAAAATGTAGCTTCGGGCAGTTTGGCCCGTAAGTTTCGAGCCCGCTGATGTGTTAACCTTTTCTTAACACTTGGCGGCTTCACCGGCTCCCTACCACTAAATACTGTGGTCCCAAGCAGACACTAAACAAGGGAGGCGGCCACAAATGCGCAGCGGAGAGATACTTGGCCTGATCTGGCGCGACGGCGTGGCCCTCCCGTCAGATGGTGGCCATCGCAATTTCGAGGCGCTTTTTGGCCAGATCCTGCCGGTGCGGACGGCTGCTCTTCTGGCCGGGAAGGGGTGCCCCCATCCGCTTGCCATGTCCGACGAGCTCGAACTTGCTCCTGCCTTGCCGCTGGGTGACGTGCTGGTGGAGGAACTCCCGCTTGATCTGCCATACGGCACGATGGTGCTGTTCCTTCCGGAGTGGGAGACAGACATGTCTCTCCTTCTTGGTGGGGCCGTTGGCGAAACCTTTCAACTGATGATCAATCTCGCCTGCGTCCCGATGGAGCGCGAAACCGATGCGCTGTACCTTCTGGCGCATGCGGCGGTGCGGCGTGTGGCCGTGCTGGCCGCGCAGGGGTACCCGGTTGATCCGGGGGCCTTCAACCTCGGGTTGGCGGGATGCCTGCAACGGCATTGGGCTGGTTCGAGCGGAGCACAGATCATGGATCCGACGTTGTTCGCGCGTGAGGATTTTCTCTGGCAGCCCTCCCTGACGCACTATCTTGCGCGGCTCGATCCCGGTTTCACCGCGCCCGACCCGCGGATCATCAGCGCGGACCTTTTGGGGGTCTCCGACCAGCCGCTCCAGTTGCCGGAGTGGACCAGCCGGATGGAGGCGGTGATGCGGGCCGTCCTTGGCGCGCCGGAGCGGGAGCCCGCGCCAGTTCACAGCGGCTTGGCCGCGCGCTTTAACCTTCAGTAAATCATAATAGCCTTCCGAGGCGGCGTGATTTGTGTTTACTTGTTCTTGAGAGAACAGGTGATTTCGCGTGTGTCAGGCCTGCTGACGATGAGGCTGCGCAAATATTGCGCGCCATCGTCTGCTTGGATCAATCGCGATGTCGCGCCGCCGGGTCCAGGTCGACCGCGGCTTGTCAGGAAAGCGGCCTCAAATGGTGAACCTCCTTTCGATCTTTGGCGCGCAGCCCGCTTCGGCGCGGATCGGTGAGGTCGCCCCGGCCGCCAAAGGGGCGGAGGCGGCGTTTGCTTCCTTCCTGTCCTTTCTCCGCAGCGAAGAGAGCGGTCCCATCGAGGAGGCGGCCCCGGATCTCTCGCTGCTCGAAGAGATCGAGGTGGCGCTGGCCGACCCCGACATGACGGATATGGAGATCGAAGCGGCCCTGACACCCAAGCTGGAGGATCTTGTGCAGGCACTTCTGGATATGCCGGGGGCCGTCGAGCTGCTGTCCTTGGCGGTCGAGGTGGATCTGGCGCGTGCCCCGCAGCCGGAGGATGTGTCCTGGCGATCATTTGCAGAGGCCGTGCCGGTGCTGAGCCGTATCTTCGATGTCGCGGCGCCCCAGCCTGCTCCCGAAGAGATCAGCACGCCCGGTGTTCGCGCCCTGTCGGGTCATCTGCTCGCGCAGGTTGAGACAGGGCCCGCACGCCCGGTTCCCGTGCAGCACTTGCCGGACACTTCTGAGCGGCAGGGGGGCGATGCCGCGCAGGAGCGACCATCGCCGGAAACACGTGGCACATTTCCCGACAGGGTGCTGACGCCGGTGACGTCCATGGCGCAGACGCCCTCGGGCGCGGAGGGTCAGCAGGCGGCTCAACCGTCGGTGCAATCGCCCGCCAACATCCTGCCCTCCCTGAGCGTGGCGCCAGAACCGGTCCCTGTCATGCAGACGGAGGCCGCGCGCCCCGTCCAGATGCCAGCCCCGAGTTCCGATCAGATCCTTAACCAGGTCCGCGCCAGCGTGAGCGAGACCGGCCGCATCCGGGTGGAGCTGAACCCGGACGGCATGGGAACGCTGGAGATTGACCTTGCCGCCGATGATGGCGGTCAGCTTCGGGTGACGGTGCGGGCGGAGCAGGCGTCGGTGCTGACGGCGCTGCGGGCGGACCGTGACGGTCTGCTGGCCATGCTGCGCGACGCCGGTCATCAGGTCGATGATCGAGGCCTGAGTTTCTCCGATTTTGGCGCCCGTCAGTCGGGGCAGGGCGATACGCAGGGGCAGGCGGGCCGCCACGCCACGCCCGCCGGGCTGTTTGCCACCACGGATACCGGGGCGGACGCCGACCCGGACCATATCACTGTCACGTTGCCGGGGTTCGGCGGCGTCGACATCCAAGTTTGAATCGAGAGGAGACCGCCGTGGCGATTGATCCCTTCGGCCCCGGTTCCGTGACCGGTGCTCGTACCACCGCTTCCAGCTCCATGAGCCAGCTCAGCGAGGATTACGAAAGCTTCATCACGCTGCTGACCGCGCAGATCCAGAACCAGGACCCGCTGGAGCCGATGGACAGCACCACGTTCATCTCGCAGCTTGCCCAGTTGAGCCAGGTCGAGCAGTCCGTTGCGGTCAATGACAACCTCGAAGGCATCTCTGGCCAGTTGTCGAGCATGTCGGCCATCGGCGGCCTGAACCTGATCGGGAAAAACGTGGTCGCGCCCAGCGACGAGGTGGCGTTACAGGAGGGTCATGCGATCGCGGGCTACAGGCTGGCGGCGGACGCGGCCTCGGTGTCCGTCTCCATCAAATCGGCGGACGGCACCCTGCTGCGCCGCTACGACGACCTGGACCGCAGCGCGGGCACGCTTCACTCGCTGTCGTGGGATGGATTGGATTACGAGGGCCTGCCACTGCCCTCGGGCCGCTATTCCCTGGAGATCCGTGCCGAGGATGCGGCCGGGAACGTGGTGCCCGGTCAGACCTATGCCGCATCGACGGTGCGCAGCATGACCTATGAGAACGGTCTTGCCACGTTGCACTTGGCGAATGGGAAGACCACCAGCGCCGGATTGATCGAAGAGGTCTGGTAAGCGCGCGCCGCAGTCCTCAACTGCGCGGCACGTTCGCCTTGACCATCGACAGGAACATCACGTCGGTGACGCCGTCACCGAAATCGGCCTGAAGGTCGGACACCAGGGCGCGTGTCAATTTCTCGGTGTCGATGTCGGGGCCCTGCATGGTCGATGTGCCCGCAGCGTCATGCATTGAGGCAAGGATCACGTCCCGCAGGCGCGAGGCATTCTCCGCGACGTTGAAGGCCTGCGCGGTTGCCGTGTCGCGCATCGCGACGCCGACTTCCGAGACAACATAGGTTACGCTGTCGGGGTGATAGACGGGAACGCTTACACGGCCGAGCCGCACGACGCTGCCATCGCCCAGAGGGTCCTTGCGCAACAGGCTGGCGGTGTGTTCCTCCGCCCGGCGATGCGCGGCTTTTTCGGCATGGCCGGGTGTGTCGAGGCGGTGGCTTCCATCCTCGTCACTTGGGGCGGTCATTGCCGTTTCGGCAAGGGAATCCAGCACCTGCTCGGCCGCGTTACGCCCGCCATGTTCAAAGGTTTCTTCAGCCGCAGAGGTCAGCGCCGGGGTGGCGTGGTCAGCGGCGCTGCCGGACAGCATGAACTGCCCGCCTGCGAAGCCCGCGGCCCCGCAAAGGACCGGCAGGGCTGCAAAGGCGATGTGGGCTTTCTTCATGACCGATTCCCGAATGTTCCTGTTCGAGTAAGGTTATGAATTCCAATTCAGGCAATAGTTGTATTCAAATATGGTTAAAGTTTGGCTTAGTACGGGAGGATGATGTCCATCACGTCCTCGCCGTAGCCGCGCGCCTGCTGGCGGCTGATCGCGCCACGGCCGCCGTAGCCGATGCGCGCCTCTGCCATCTTGTCGTAGGGAATGGAGTTGTCGCGGCCGATGTCCTGCGGGCGGATGATGCCCGATACCCTCAGCTCGCGCAGTTCCTCGTTCACCTTGACCTCCTGCCGGCCGAGCACGATGAGGTTCCCGTTTGGCAGGGATTGCACGACCAGCGCCGCCATCCGCAGGGAGATCGCCTCGTTGCGCGCAATCGAGCCATCCCCGGATGCCCCGGTGGAGGAGGTGATGTCGACAAGGTTGCCCTCCGGCAGGTCTTCGGGGCCGACGCCGGGTAGAACCTTGTCGATCTGGGTGCCGTAGCCAAAGAAATTCGGGAAGGCGAGCGTGCTGCGGCCGGTGCGGTTGCGGTCGGATTCGTTGTTCAGACTGGCCTGGTCGTCGATGTCGATGATGATCGTCAGGATGTCGCCGACCTTGGTGGCGCGTTGATCGCCGAAGAAGCCGGAGGAGCCACGTTCCCACAGCGAGGCGCGTTCCGCACGGTAGGGGGTGGTCGCGATCTCCGGCGGTGGCATCGGCACGTTGATGTTGCGCGCGGCGGCCAGCTCGCCCGGATCGATGCCCACGGGGCTGAGTTCGGGTTCGCGGTCGAAGGCGGCCGTGCTGCAGCCTGCGAGAAGGATCAGCGCGGTTCCGGTCAGCAGGAGGGCGCGGGGAGACGTCATCGGATCACCTCTACAAGACCATCCGCGCGGGCCACGGCGGTCAGGGAATTGTTGCTTACGAGATTGACGATGCGCACATCCTGGCCGCGATGGGCATCAGAGAGCGCCCGACCGGGCGCGGTCACCACCAGCCTGCCGTCGTCATAGAGAATGTTCACCTTGTCGCCGCGCCCGATCACCAGCGGTTCCATCACCGACTGGCGCATCACCGGACGGCCCTGCGCCAACATGCGACGCACCTGCTTGCCTTCGAGCGATGCCGGGTCTGTCAGGGTAAAGGCTCCGACGCGGGCGACCGGAAGCTCGGTGATCCTGAAATCGGCCTCGCCGATGATTTCGCCGGGCATCAGGCGGCGCGTGGGGACCGGGAGGCTGAGCTTGGCCAGCGCCAACCCCTGCAGCCGGTGGGTCACGCCGGTGTCGGTCACCGCGTTGGCAAGGAAGCTGCCGCTGTCCGGGTCGATCCAGAAGGCGGAAATCAGTTCCGCCTCCTTCACGGACCCGGCGCTGAAGCGCACGTGGATGGTGGCCTCCACGGGCAACTCGTCGCCCCAGCGCTGCCGCACCTGTTCCTCGATCAGGACGGACGTGCTTTCGGCCAGGGCAGGCGAACCTGCCATGAGGACGGCGCAGAGCAGGGGAATCAGGCGGTGAAACATGGGGTTACTTGATCTGGTTTGCGGCGGACATCATCTGGTCGGCGGTTGAGATGGCCTTGGAGTTCATTTCGTAGGCCCGCTGCGCCTGGATCAGGTCGGTGATCTGGCGGATGATGTCCACGTTGGATGCCTCCAGATAGCCCTGGCGCAGAATGCCGACGCCTTCGTCTCCGGGCAGGGCGGGGATCGCATCGCCGGAGGCCACGGTCGCCTCCAACAGGTTGTTGCCCAGCGGTCGCATCCCGGCGTCGTTGACAAAGGTGGTCAGGGTGAGCTGGCCGACTTCCACCGGGATCGGATCGCCATCGACGTAGGCGCTGACGATGCCGGTTTCGCTGATTTCGATGGAGGTGGTGTTGTCCGGCAGCACGACGCCGGGGTCGATCTCGAAACCCTGATGGTTGACGATCTGCCCCTCGGCAGAGAGCCTGAAGGAGCCGTCGCGCGTATAAGCCTGGTTTCCGTCCGGCATGTTGACGGCGAAATAGCCACGCCCGTCGATGGCTAGATCGAGTTGGTTTTCCGTCTGCGTCAGCCCGCCTTGCGTGTTCAGGCGCAGGGTGCCCACCGACCGCACGCCCAGACCGATGTCCAGCCCGACCGGGCGCGTGGTGCCCTCTTCGGCGGTGACCGCGCCTTCGCGCGACTGGTTCTCGTAGATCAGATCGGTGAAAGAGGCGCGCGCGCTCTTGAACCCGGTGGTGTTCGCATTGGCGATGTTGTTCGAGATCACGTCAACATTCGTCTGTTGCGCCATCATGCCGGTTGCGGCGATGCCCAGTGCCTTCATCTGCGTCCCTCGCTTAGCTGTTCCGTCCGATGCGGCTCAGCATTTCCTTTTTCAGTTCGTCGTCGGAGGCCATCAGGTTCAGCGAATGCTGGTAGGCCTGCTGGATCTGGATCAGTCGCGTGACTTCGGTCACCGGCTGGACGTTGCTGCTTTCCACGGCGCCTTGGATGACAGTCGACCCGGTGTCGTCCGGCACCAGTCCTGCGTCCTCGGCCTGCGGGACGAACATGCCGCCTCCGGCGCGGCTGAGTGTCTGGCGGTCGGGAAGCTCGAAAATGCCGACCTGGCCCATTACGCCGCCGTCCGGCGACGAGATCACGCCGTCATCGGAAATCGTCAGAGCGTTCGCAAACTGCGGAGGGATGTTGAGCGCCGCACCTCCAAGGTCGAGGATCTGCGCGCCGTTCGCCGTCGTGACCTGGCCCTGCGCGTTCAGCACAAGTTGACCGTCGCGACCGTACCCGGTGCGACCATCGGGCATCTCGTAGGCGAACCAGCCTTCGCCTGTCAGCGCAAGATCGAGCGGATTGCCGGTCTGCACGACGACACCGGGGGTGTCATCCACATAGGAGCCTCGGTCGAGCACGTAGTGTGTGCCTTCGCCGCCCACTGCGGCATTGCTCTTCTCCAGGTAGCTTTCAAACAGGACCCGCTCTGCCTTGAAGCCGCTGGAGCTGGCATTGGCGATGTTGTTGGAGGTCACATCGAGCTGTCGCTCAAGCGCGGAGAGCTTGGACAGTGCGACATATGTCGAATTATCCATGTGAACCTCCAATCTAAGCTTATCTGTACATTCTTTTCTTGCGAAGAATGCGGGCTTTGCTAGGATAAAGCAAGTATTATCAGGAAGAGGCGAGCAAAAGAAAGTGACCTATCCTTGCGCTTTCCTCGGACAAGCCTTGGCGACTGCCGGGTTTATCCTCTGCGCCGTTCCGGTGCTGGCGGAGCGGGACGCAGGCGCGTCGGTCACGACGTTTGAAGCGCCAGCGCTCGGCTCCATGCGGGTCATCGACCCGGCGCCCCTGTACCTGAGCCGCCGCGAAATGCGCCCCTTCCTGGAGGAACGCCGCGAGCTGATGCGTCGGCTGCAAGGTGCGGAAGAGGATGCGACGGCGCGCGCCCGGGCGCTCACGGATCTCGCTGAATTCCACTTTGCGCATGCCATGGCGCCCGAAGGTCTGTCGCTGCTCGCCTCTGTCGACGGTGCGGAGCTGCCGCTGGCGCATCGGCTGCGGGCAGCCGCCTTCGAGCTTGCGCTCGGCCTGATAGACCTGCGTGAGCGCCCCCTGACAGGGCGGGCCAAGGCGCTTCTGGACCCGGTGCATCGCGACTGGGCCGACCAGCCCTTGTTTCTGGCGTTGCATCACATCGGAGAGGGGCGTTGTTCCGAGGCTGCCGTTTTGCTGGATGCAGCTGTCGGTCGTTTCGCGCGGTTCTCGTCCTCCGTGCAGGAACGGGTGCTGCCCGGTCTGCTCGAATGCGCAATTCGGTCGGAACGGTGGCGCTTGGCCAAGGATATTGCCGCGGCCTTCGATGCGTATCCTTCGCTCCGGGGTAGCCCGGCCTACCATTTCCTGCTGGGAGAAGTTGCAAGGGAGGGGGAGGCCCCGCTGGCCGCGTTCGACAGTTTCGTGCGGGCGCAGTCGGGCGACGACCTCTGGGCGCATCGCGCGCGGCGGGCATTGGTCGATCTTGGGTTGGGTGAGGACGTTCTTGGGCCGGATGAGGCGGTACGATTGCTGTCGCAGGAGGCGCAGATGTGGCGCGGTGGCCCGGAGGCGGCAGAAACGCTGCACGCGCTGGCCTCGCTGCAGATGATTGCGGAGGATCAGGTCGGCGCGATCGAGACCTACGGCCAGCTCATGGTGCGCCATCCCGGCACGACGCAGGCCAGCGACGCGCAGCAGAAAGCACGGACTCTGATTGATGCCCTGTATCGACGAGGGGCTGCCCGCGACATATCCCTGACGCGCTACATGGCCGCGCATGAGCGCATCGCGCCGCTGTTTCGGTTCACGCTGAATTTCTCGGAGGCCGCGACTTTGCTGGCGGATACGTTTCTGGCAGCGGGCGGCACGACCATCGCGGCGCGGGAATACGCGACCATCCATGATTACCTCGTCGCTGGGCAGGACCTCGGGATTGTCGACATTCCCGAGGGTGCGCTGCAGCGATTGAAGGTCAAGGAGGCGGAGGCGCTGGCGGCGGGCGGACAGTGGGAAACGCTCGGCGCCTTGCTGGCGCAGCCGTTGGACCTGGACGATCCCGACTTGCGCCGCCGTCTCGAGCGCGTTTCCGTGCGTCTCCTGCAGGAAACGGGGCGCAGCAGCGAACTTTTGACCGGCACTGCCGAGGACGCCCCAGATCAGGTGCTGAGGCTGCGTGCGCAGGCCCGGTTCGACGCAGCGGAGTGGCCGGAGGCGATGGCGGCCTATGGTCGGCTGCACGACCGGCTGGGTGGGGGGATGCCGCTGCCGGACAGCATCCGCTATCTTCTCGCAGCCCACCGCAGCGGGGACATGGTCCGCACCGCAGAGATCGCGCGAACCTTTCCCGCGTTGACGGAGTTGCCCGCCTGGGCCGATATTTCGCGCAGCCTGACCCATGCCGCGCCCGAGCTTTTGCCGCTGCGGCAGGACACGGCACGCGCCCGGATCGAGAGTGCGGGCGAGGTGCTCGAAACCTTGCCGGGGCGAGAACAGCTCAATTGATGCGCCGCACAGCGGTCTGACCAGGCAAGATTCCCGCAAAAATTGCCAAGTAAACAAATCTTTAACCGTGGTGTAACCGAGTTCTGTTACTTGGTTAACGAACGGTGGGTCATCACCGACAGAAAAAGACGAGGCGGATATGAGTATTTCCAACGCGATGGCATCCGGGGTCAGCGGCCTGCTTGCCAACTCCAAGGCGGTCGAAAACATCTCCTACAACATCGCGAACGCCGACACGGTGGGGTATCGCCGCAGCTTTTCGCAGATGATCACCTCCGGCTCGACCTCGGCCTCGGGCAGCTTCGCCACGGGCGTTGCGACCGCGGTGACCCATTCCAACACCGCCGAAGGCAGCTTCATGGACACCGCCGTGGGATCCAACATGGCGATCACCGGCAGCGGCTTCTTCGTGGTGAACTCGAATATCGACGCCTCCTATACCGCCGGGAACATGTTCACCCGCGTGGGCAGCTTCGAACCTGACGACAACGGCAACCTGGTGAACGCCGCCGGGCTTTATCTGATGGGCTTTCCCTACGGAGGCGATGGCACCCTCGGGGCTGTGGACCGTGCCAGCTTTGGCGACCTCGAGCCAGTGAACATCGCCAACCAGACGATCAGCGGCACGGCGACGACGTCGGCATCGCTGTCGGGCAACCTGCCGTCACAGGAAACCGGTCTCGATACGCCGGGCGAAGCCTTCGTGACCTCGGCAGAATACTACAACGACCTGGGCGAGGCCGAGCGTCTGACCCTGTCCTTCCAGCCCACCGGAGACGATGACGCGTGGGTGGTGACGATTTCGGACGGGACGACGGAATACGGCAGCGTCACGATGACCTTCAATGACAGTGGTCCGGATGCCGGCTCCCCTGCGTCCTTTGACGATGTCACGGTGACCGCGACCGCGCCCGCCGGGTTTGCCTTTGACCCTGCGACCGGTGAGATGATGCTGACCATCAACAATGCGGACACGCCGCAGGTCGTCACCATGTCGCTGGGTGCGCCGGGCAGCTTCGATGGCCTGACGCAGTTTGCCGGTGATTACACGCCGATGACCGTGAAGCCGAACGGCAGCGAAAGCGGCACCCTTACCCGCGTGGAGTTCGACGAATTCGGGGACGTCTGGGGCGTGTTCGACAATGGCACGCGCAAGGCGCTGTACTCGATCCCCTTGGCCACTTTTGCAAACCCCAACGGGCTGGAGACCAGCAACAACTCGACCTTCCATATGTCGAACGATTCCGGCGGCTTTTATCTCGGGCAGGCCGGGACCGGCGAAACCGGATCGTTGAGCTCGGGGGGCGTGGAGTCTGCCAATGTCGATATCGCCGAAGAGCTGACCGACCTGATCCAGCGCCAGCGCGCCTATTCCTCGAATGCCAAGATCATCACCACGGCGGACGAGATGCTGAACGAGACGGTGAACCTGAAGCGTTGATCGGCGCCGCCGACGGATAGGAACACACCATGAGCCTGATTTCCGCTCTCAACGCGGCGCGCAGCGGCATGAGCACCAGTTCCCGCTGGGCCGATACCGTATCGACGAATATCGCGAACGCGAACAACGCCAGCTATGCTAGGCGCGAAACGCAGATTACCACCAACGCGCAGGGCGCGGCCCAGATCAGCGAGATCACCCGCGCCGTCGACAGTGCGCTGGACGGCCTCTACCGCACCGAGGTCAGCCGGACCGCAACGCAGGATGCCATCGCCACGGGGCTGGCAGGGTATACCGCGCTGCTCGGTGACACTGAAAGCACCGATACCATGCTGACGCGGCTGACAGATTTCCAGAACGCGCTTGGCCTTTTGTCTGTCTCGCCAGCAGACACCGGGCTGCAGCGGGCCACGGTCGCGGATGCGCAGGAACTGGCGCAGGCGCTCAACCGGGCGGGGGGTGCCCTCGATGCGGCGATGGGGCGCGCTGAAGAGGGCATCGTCTCCGATGTTGCGGCGGTGAACGACCGGCTTGGGCGGATCGCGGCGCTCAGCGAGCGGCTGGCGTCCTCCGACGGGAATGGCGAGGCGTCGCTTTCGGTTCGCGACGCGCTTGGCGCCGAGCTTGACGCGCTTGCGGAATACATGGACGTCACGACGCGCACGGATGGTTACGGCCGGATGGAGGTCTTTACCTCGGGCGGCACCGCGTTGCTGACCGGCGGCAGGCCGGAGACGTTACGATTCGACGCCGAAAGCGGAACGCTGTTGGCCGGGAGCGTCGACATCACACCGGGCGTTTCCGGCAAGCGGGGCATTTCCGAAGGCTCCATTTCCGGCAAGGTGGCGCTTTACACGACGGTTCTGCCGGAGATGCAGGCGCAGCTCGACGAAACCGCCCGCGCGCTGATCTCCGGAATGGAGGCGGCGGATGCCAGTCTTCTGCCCGGTGAGGCGGGTCTTTTCACGGACGCAGGAGCCGCGCTGACTGATCCGGTCGCGCCGGGGTTGGCCCGCCGGATCGCGGTGAACGAGGCCGTGGTGCCCGAAGCCGGGGGCGCGCTCTGGCGGATCCGTGACGGGGTCGGTGCGGTGGTGCCGGGCGCGGCGGGAGCCAACGGTCAGGTCATGGATTTTGCCGATGCGCTCAATGGCAGCCTGTCGTTCGACGAGGCGCGCGGTCTTGGCAGCGACGTGCCCCTGTCGCGCTTCATGTCATCGCTGATTGCCAGCCAGAACAGCACCCGCGCCTCGGCCGAGACCTCCGCCGAACGCCTGGCCGCCGGTGCCATCGCCACGCAGACGTCGCGCATGTCCTTCATGGGCGTCAATGTCGATGACGAGCTTCAGCAGCTCGCCATGATCCAGCAATCCTATGGCGCCAACGCGCAGGCCCTTTCGACCGTCTCCGAGATGATCGACACCCTGCTGGCAGCCGTGTGACCCGGGAGCCCAGCATGATCGGTTTCACCCGCGCCCCGTCGACGCTGTACAGCAACCTGTTGCGTCGAAATGCCAATGCGGAGATGCAGGCGCAGTTGTCGCGCGCCGAACAGGAGTTGGCCACCGGCATCAAGAGCGACATCTACAAATCGCTGGGACCGACGGCGGCCGAAGCGCTGAGCCTCGATGCTGCCCTGTCACGTGATACGGCGCAAATCGCGGCGAACAAGCTGCTTGGCGGGCGGCTCGACACCATGAGCAGCGCGCTCGGCTCCATGGGCGAGGCCGTGCAGTCCACCCTGCAACTGGCGGTGACCAACAGCGGGTTCAACGGTGGTACGGCCAGCGGTCTCCAGACCTCGGCCCGGGCGTCGCTTGATGCGCTGATGTCCATGGCCAACGCGAATTACGGTGGCACCCCGCTTTTCGCGGGCCCCTCGGACGGAGCCCGCGCGTTGCAGGATTACGACACGCCCCGGGCGGAGACCGGGCTGTCGCCCCGTGTGGTGATCGACGGGGTGATGGCGGGCGGGCTCGGGTCCGTATCCGACGCCACCGCACGTATCGCGGAGCTTGACGCGATCTTTTCCAATACCGCCGCGAACCCGGATGAGACTTTCGATGCACTGTTCTTTACCGGTGCCACGGCGGCAGACCCCATGTCTGCGGGGATCGGCGACGGGATCACGGTCAACTACGGGGTTCAGGCGAACGATGGCGCGTTCCGGCAGGCCTTGCAGGGATTGGTGATGCTGGCCACGACCGACGTGTCGGAGATCGGTGATGCAGAGGCATACGCAACCTGGGTCGACACGGCAGCGGCACGGTTGAGCAGCGGTCTAGAAGGTTTGCTGGACAGCCAGGTCCAGCTCGACACGGCATCGGCGCGGATCGACGAGGCCAATACGCGGATGGAAGATCGTGCGAACCTTTACAAGGGGCGCGTGGCCGAGCTGGTGGAAGTGGACAGCTACGAGGCGGCGACCGAGATCACCGCGCTCGAAACTCAGCTTCAGGCGAGCTACGCCGTGACGGCGCGGCTTTCACAGTTGAGCTTTCTGAACTTCATGAGGTGATCCGGAGGTGTTCGGCAGGCGCGGACGGTCCGTGCGCACGGCGTCCAGTTCGGGTGCCGTCCTGGGTGTCAGCTTGTAGCCACGACCACGGATCGTGCGGATGTGCGGGTCTCCGGTGGGGGACATGCTTTCGATCTTCTTGCGGATGCGGCAGATATAGACATCGATCACCTTGTCGAACGGCTGATCCTGAGCCATGCCGTAGACAGCGTCGTAGATCACCGATTTCGATACCACCCGGGGTGCCGAGAGCGCAAGCTGTTGGAAGATCGCAAGTTCGCGCTGCGACAGCTTCATCGGTTTGCCCGCCACGTCCGGATCGCGCCCGTCGAAATACGCGGTAAGATCGCCGATGCGCAGGCAGCTGGCAGCGTGGCCATGAAACCGGCGGGTGATCGCATTGACCCGGCTGCGCAGTTCAAGCCCTGTCAGCGGTCCGACGATGTCGTCGTCGGCGCCCGCATCGAGTGTTTGCATCGCAGCTTGCGGATTGCGGACCAGGCGCAGCACAAGGATCGGATTGCGGCACCCGGAGCGCCGCAGTCGCGCGATGCGCTCCACCAGCTTGGGGTGTTCGGCCAGCACAACGGGCCGCGCGGCGTAGCCATCACGGCCGAGAAGATCCAGGTCGCGATCAAAGAGATCGTCATCGACCGGCACGGGTTCCCACTCCGCCTCGTCCAACTTCGACAGGAGGCCGTGAAAGGCGTTGGATCGCGGCTCGTAAAGATAGATATGCACCACGCACTCCCGATAGGTCGTTGGATCTTGTTATCCATGACTGAGTGCGCCGATCATGATGCGGTCTGGCCCGATGGTCAAGTATAAGACAAGAATAGTTTATCTATCCTTGATTTAATCATTGCTGAAAAGGGGCCATCCATGTTTAATCTTGAGCAATGGAAACCCTTCGACGCGGAAGCTTCATGCGGATTGCAGCCAGTATTGCCGCCTTCATCTGGGCTCTTTGCCTTGCCGTGCCGTCCGTCGCGGACGTGCGGATCAAGGACATCGCCACCTTTGAAGGTGTGCGCGAGAACCAGCTCGTGGGCTACGGGCTTGTCGTCGGGCTGAACGGCACGGGGGACAGCCTGCGCAACTCGCCGTTCACCGAGAAGAGCATCGAGGCAATGCTGGAACGGTTGGGGGTCGGCAACCTGTCAGACGACCGCATCAAGACGACCAACACCGCCGCCGTGATGGTGACTGCCATGTTGCCGCCCTTTGCGCGACTGGGATCGCCCGTTGACGTCGTGGTTTCGTCGCTCGGGGATGCGACATCGCTGCGCGGTGGCACGCTGATCGTGACGCCCCTGACCGGGGCCGACGGCGAAGTTTACGCGGTGGCGCAGGGCCCGATCGCTGTCGCGGGGTTTTCGGCCACCGGGGTTGCCGCGTCGATCACCGAGGGCGTGCCCACCGTTGCCCGGATCGAGAATGGCGCAACCGTCGAGAACGAGGTGGATTTCCAGCTTTCCGCTCTGGACTCCGTGCGTATCGCCCTGCGCAACCCGGACTTCACCACGGCAGTGCGCATGTCGGATGCGATCAACAACCGTCTCGGGGGGAACTCTTCGCAGGTGCTGGATTCCGGGACGGTGGAGCTTGCGCTGCACGGAGCCGGGAAGGGGGATGTGCCCGGCGTGCTTTCGGAGGTGGAGAACCTGCGGCTGGAACCCGACAGCATCGCCAAGGTCGTGATCGACGCCAAGACCGGGACCATCGTGATCGGCGCCAACGTGCGCATCGACAGGGTGGCGGTCAGCCAGGGTGGCCTGACGGTGATGGTGCGCGAGGACCCGGAAGTCAGCCAGCCGAACCCGATCACCATCGGCGGAACAACAGTCGTGGTGCCCCGGACCTCTGTCGCGGTCGAGGAGCAGGAAACGCATTTTACAATCCTCGAGGGCGCCGATGTCAGCCTTCAGCGGCTGGTTGATGCGCTCAACGCCATCGGCCTGAGCGCGACGCAGACCATCTCGATCCTGCAGGCGATCAAGGCTGCCGGCGCCTTGCACGCCGATCTGGAAATCATCTGAGGAGCCTCGGCATGGACATCGGCAGCAACATGGCGGCGCTTCAGGTCACGGGGGCGCAGGT
This sequence comes from Sagittula sp. NFXS13, assembly GCF_040148795.1. Lineage (NCBI taxonomy): Bacteria > Pseudomonadati > Pseudomonadota > Alphaproteobacteria > Rhodobacterales > Roseobacteraceae > Sagittula > Sagittula sp. NFXS13. The sequence continues at coordinate 1,686 of NZ_JAGEMH010000005.1, read as the reverse complement.
CGCTCAGCCGGGGGCCGCCGCGCCCGATGCCCCGCACAGCGCGGTGAAGGAATTCGAGACCATGTTTCTCACGCAGATGGTCGACGAGATGCTCAAGCAGGTGGACATCGGTGATTTCGGGGGCGGGCAGGCGGAGGACACCTGGCGCTTTTTCCTGGCGGAAGCCTTCAGCCGCGAGATCGTCGAACAAGGTGGTGCCGGGCTGTCCGCCAGCCTGGAGCGGTCGCTTTCGGCGTACAGCCAGACACGGAAAATGGAGTGAGGGAGATGCCAGCGATGACACATGCCGAGGCCGGACTGCTCATCGACCGTCTGGCCCGCGTCCTGCGCGACGAGATCGCCGCCATCGGGCAAGGCGAATTGGCCCGTATCGACGAACTGTATCCGCGAAAGGCAGAGCTTCTGGGCGAAATTGAGACAGCATTTGGATCGGGCGAAAAATATTTCGGCGGTGACGATGCACAAAGCCGGAAACTGCAGCGCAAGCTTGATGAATTGCGCGATCTCATCCAGACGGACCTGGCATTGTTGAAGCGCATGACCGAGGCGACAGGCGCCGTGGCGCGGGAAATCGAAAGAATCCGGGATCGTCAAAGCCTTCGCGGTGTCTACGATCGAGAGGGTGCCCCGGCACAAGCATCTGTGACTCCCTCGCAACGGTTTGACAAATCGATCTGAATCGACCGGTTCAAAAACTTATACTGTTCCAATTTTGCGTGTTACGCATGTTCTACGGCAAAGTCCGTTTTCGTCAGAAAGACGAAAGATAACGATAGAAATCGGAGCAGAACCAAGTGTCTTCCATCAACACCAACGCCAGCGCCATGAACGCGCTGTCGACCCTTCGTCAGGTCAACAAGGACCTCGAAGGCACCCAGAGCCGCATCTCGACCGGTCTTCAGGTACAATCGGGCAAGGATAACGCGGCTTATTTCCAGATCTCCGAGACCATGAAGGGCGACAGCTCGGTCTACGCGTCGATCAACGAAGGCCTCACCCTGACCAAGAACTCGGTCTCGACCGCACGTCTTGGCGCAGAAACCATCAACGGCCTCGCACAGGAATTCCTCGACAAGGTGGCCTTCGCGCAGGGCGCGACCGGCGGCTACGACGAGGTTGAGAACGACCTTTCCGAGCTCGTGAAGCAGATGGAAACCACGTTGAGCCAGTCGACCTTCAACGGCGACGACATGCTGGGCGCGGGATCTTACAACAACATCGTCAACGACGCCGGCGGCTCGGTCAACGCGGTTGCGTCGGTCGATGGCACCATCGGGACCGCTGTGACAAACGCTGACGCCACGGTGGGCGTTGCGCGCAACACCGTGACCGGCATCAGCCGCGCCGGCGGCACCTACGCGACCACTTCGATCGAGGTGGGGACGCACGACATGGCGGAGCTCGTCGCATCGTTCAAGGCCATCGTCGAAGTCGCCGGTACGACCACCGGTGGCGACACTGTCACTGGCTTTGGCGCAACTGCGGCAGCAGGTGACACCACCGACAACTTCCTGGCAACCGCCCTGGCAACGACCGAAGGCCTCGCAAGCCAGGTCACTGACATCGCGACCAAGCTGGGCCAGTCGGAGAAGTCGATCGAGAACCAGCAGGAGTTCCTCTCCTCCGTGGTCGACAACATCGATGCCGGTGTCGGTTCGATGATCGACGCCAACATGGAAGAGGAAG
>NZ_JAGEMH010000049.1:0-1436 GCF_040148795.1 Sagittula sp. NFXS13 | reverse complement strand
GCCTGCGCCCGCATCGGCGCGATCCATTCCATCGTTTTCGCCGGTTTCTCCCCCGACGCGCTGTCCGCCCGTGTAAACGGCTGTGACGCCAAGGTCGTGATCACCGCGGACGAAGCCCCGCGCGGCGGCCGCAAGACCCCGCTGAAAACCAACGCCGACAAGGCCCTGCTGCACTGCAAGGACAGCGTCAAATGCCTCGTGGTGAAGCGCACCGGCGGCCAGACCACCTGGGTCGACGGCCGCGACTACGACTACAACGAAATGGCGATCGAGGCCTCTGACCACTGCCAGCCGGCGGAAATGAAGGCCGAGGACCCGCTGTTCATTCTCTATACCTCCGGCTCCACGGGTCAGCCCAAGGGCGTTGTACACACCACTGGTGGATATTTGCTTTACGCCAGCCTGACGCATGAGGTCGTGTTCGATTACCACGACGGCGACGTCTTCTGGTGCAGCGCCGATGTGGGCTGGGTCACGGGCCATTCCTACATTGTTTACGGGCCCTTGGCCAATGGCGCGACCACGCTGATGTTCGAAGGCGTGCCGACCTATCCGGACGCCAGCCGCTTTTGGCAGGTCTGTGAAAAGCACAAGGTGAACCAGTTCTACACCGCGCCCACGGCGATTCGCGCGCTGATGGGCCAGGGCAACGAATTCGTAACGAAATGCGATCTATCCTCGCTGCGACTCCTCGGGACGGTGGGCGAACCGATCAACCCGGAGGCTTGGAACTGGTACAACGACCTGGTCGGCGGTGGCCGCTGCCCCATCGTGGACACATGGTGGCAGACGGAAACCGGCGGGCACCTGCTGACCCCCCTGCCCGGCGCCCATGCCACCAAACCGGGCGCCGCGATGAAGCCGTTCTTCGGCATTCAGCCGGTGGTGCTGGACCCGCAGAGCGGGCAGGAAATCGACGCCTCCCCGACGGAGGGCGTGCTGGCCATCGCCGACAGCTGGCCGGGCCAGATGCGCACCGTCTGGGGTGACCACGAACGGTTCGAGAAGACCTATTTCTCGGACTACAAAGGCTACTATTTCTCCGGCGACGGCTGCCGCCGGGACGCGGATGGCGACTACTGGATCACCGGCCGCGTCGATGACGTGATCAACGTGTCCGGCCACCGCATGGGCACGGCAGAGGTGGAATCCGCCCTCGTCGCCCACGAAAAGGTCGCCGAGGCTGCGGTCGTCGGCTACCCGCATGAGATCAAGGGTCAGGGCATTTACTGCTACGTGACCCTGATGAACGGCGTCGAGCCGACCGAAGACCTGCGCAAGGAGCTGCGCACCTGGGTCCGCACGGAAATCGGCCCCATCGCCTCGCCGGATCTGATCCAGTGGGCGCCGGGCCTGCCGAAAACCCGCTCCGGCAAGATCATGCGCCGCATCCTGCGCAAGATCGCCGAAAACGACTACGGCGCGCTCGGCGACAC
>NZ_JAGEMH010000048.1:0-1475 GCF_040148795.1 Sagittula sp. NFXS13 | reverse complement strand
ACGGCGAAGGTTCGCATCTGGTCTAGCCGGCTGGATGAGAATATCCCTTCTGAAATGAGCAATAGTTGTCCAAGTCAAGTACACTAACCAAGTCACTTTAACCGAGTGACAAGTCTCGGTGATCAAACACCGGGGCGGGAAAATGTATGCTTTGTCCAGTAGGAGAGCGGGCCGTTTGCCGACGGTGCGCTCAACGCGAGGCCCTGTGAACCAGCGGGGACCAAACCTTGCTCTTACTGGATCAAATCAAGCGCGAGAAGGGCGTTTGGTGGATGCCTTGGCAGCAAGAGGCGATGAAGGACGTGATACTCTGCGATAAGTCATGGGGAGCTGAGAATAAGCTTTGATCCATGAATTTCCGAATGGGGCAACCCACCTGATATTCAGTTATTATCAGCCGCAAGGTTTTTGATAATTGGGTAAACCAGGTACTTCTTACCTGAATACATAGGGTTTGAAGAGCAAACCCGGGGAACTGAAACATCTAAGTACCCGGAGGAAAGGAAATCAATTGATACTCCCCTAGTAGCGGCGAGCGAACGGGGACTAGCCGAGCCTTGAGAGTGACTAGAACATGCTGGAAAGCATGGCCATAGCGGGTGACAGCCCCGTATAGGAAGCTCGATGGGACGTATTAAGTAGGGCGGAACACGTGAAATTCTGTCTGAAGATCGGAGGACCACCTTCGAAGGCTAAGTACTCCTTGCTGACCGATAGCGAACCAGTACCGTGAGGGAAAGGTGAAAAGCACCCCGACGAGGGGAGTGAAACAGTACCTGAAACCGAACGCCTACAATCAGTCGGAGGATCTTTACGATCTGACGGCGTACCTTTTGTATAATGGGTCATCGACTTGGTCTATCTAGCAAGCTTAAGCCGTTAGGTGTAGGCGCAGCGAAAGCGAGTCTTAATAGGGCGATGAGTTAGATGGATCAGACCCGAAACCGAGTGATCTAGGCATGACCAGGATGAAGGTAAGGTAACACTTACTGGAGGTCCGAACCCACACCTGTTGAAAAAGGTCGGGATGAGTTGTGCCTAGGGGTGAAAGGCCAATCAAACTCGGAGATAGCTGGTTCTCCGCGAAATCTATTTAGGTAGAGCGTCATCCGAATACCCCGGGGGGTAGAGCACTGGATGGGTAATGGGGCCCCACAGGCTTACTGATCCTAACCAAACTCCGAATACCCGGGAGTAATAGATGGCAGACACACGGCGGATGCTAACGTCCGTCGTGAAGAGGGAAACAACCCTGACCTCCAGCTAAGGCCCCTAATTCATGGCTAAGTGGGAAAGCAGGTGGGACGACCAAAACAACCAGGAGGTTGGCTTAGAAGCAGCCATCCTTTAAAGATAGCGTAACAGCTCACTGGTCTAATCAAGTTGTCCTGCGGCGAAGATGTAACGGGGCTCAAGCCATGAGCCGAAGCTGAGGATGCACATAGTGCATGGTAGCGGAGCGTAGTGTGACATAG
>NZ_JAGEMH010000047.1:0-1511 GCF_040148795.1 Sagittula sp. NFXS13 | reverse complement strand
GTCTGATCCCTTCCAGAAGCGCCCTTGACCCGATGATGTTCATCACGCGCTTGATGTTGTAGGCGATGACGTGCAGTGCCATTTCAGTGCGCACGTTCCGGAGTTTCCGCATCTGGAAGTGAGTAGCGCCCATCGCAGCTTTGATCGTGCCGAACGGATGCTCGACCGTGCAGCGCCGGGTGCGCATCAAGCCCGGGGTCTCGTCCATGCGCGCGTACATCTTCTCGATCAGATGTTCGTGCTCCCAGCGGGTGATCCGGCGCTCTTTCCCCGTCGTGCAGCGCGCCTGTAGCGGGCAAGACTGGCAATCGTTTTGCCAGTAGCGTCGGTGCATCAGACCCTTCTCCTCCCGCGTATATCGGTAGGTCAGGACCTTGCCGGCTGGACAGGTATAGGTGTCGCTGGCCGCGTCGTAAAAGGAGGCGGCCTTCACGAACATACCCTTCTTGCGGTTGCCCGATGTCTCCGGTCGCGGGACCGTCGCGGTGATCCCGGCTTCTTCGCAAGCAAGCAGTTCAGGGCTGTTGAAGCAGCCTCGGTCAGCGATGGCGTTCAGACTTTCCGCCTGCAAAGCCGCCTTGGCCATCTTCGCCATGGGCGCCAGCTGCGCCCGATCATGCCCCACGTTGGTCACGTCATGCGCCACGATCAGATGCGTGGCCGTATCGACGGCCGTCTGAACGTTGTATCCTACGAGTCCGGTGCCCTTGCCGTACGTTGCCATCGATCTCGCATCGGGATCAGTCAATGAAATCTGGCCCTCTGGTGTTTCCTTCTACTGAGTGGAAATCCCTTGGAGGCGTTGCACTTCCTGGCGGATCCTGGACAGTTTCTCCTGCAGGCGCTCGATCTTGCGGAGCTTTCGCTCGGACTGCTCCCGCCGGTCGGCTCTCGCCATTTCCTCGAGATACCTGGACGCGCTTTGCTCGAGGTGAGTGATCCGAAGCTGAACCTTGCCTGACGTGAAATTCCGATCGTTCGGCCCGCTCTCTCGAACCGGCGGCGTTCGGGGCCTCACTGTTCACCGCTTTCATCTTGCTGCCATCGATGGCCACTGTCCCGGCGGAGACCACCCCGATCTGGCGGCAGAGCTCGACAAACCGGGCACAGGTCTTGCGGATCGCGGACCCGTTGTCCTTGCGGAAGTCAGCGATTGTCTTGTGGTCCGGCACCAGCCTGCCGGTCAGCCACATGACCTCGACATTGCGCCCGGCCTCTTTCTCGAGACGCCTGCTGGACGCGACCCGGTTCATGTAACCATAGAGGAAGAGCTTCAGGAGCACGGCCGGATGATAGCCGGGTCGCCCTGTCTGTGCGGGCGCAAAACGGTTGAAATCAGCAGCGGCGAAGTCGAGCGCGTCGACGAAAGCATCGATCACCCGAACTGGATGATCCTCGCAGATCCAGTCCTCCAAACGATCCGGGAACAGGGTCGTCTGCTCCCGGTCCACTCCTTCGATATAGCCCGACATCACCAGCCTCCATTTGGTAAAGGCAGTATAGCTGAACCT
>NZ_JAGEMH010000046.1:0-1546 GCF_040148795.1 Sagittula sp. NFXS13 | reverse complement strand
ACGGCGGCAAGCTCAGATGGCCATCTTTGAATACATCAACGGCTTCTACAATCCGCGACGCCGACACTCAGCGTTGGGCTGGAAAAGCCCTGTCGCGTTCGAGCGGAAGGTGGCCTAAACGAGCACCAGGGGCGGCACGAAAGCGCGACAGGTCCAGTCGTGACCAAGGCCGAGGGCGAGATCAACGAGATGCACATCGGCCTCGGCGGCACGATGTCGGCCCTCTTTCTCAAGCAACTCGCCCAGAAGACACATCGCGGTCTGGAAGGCCGCGTCCGTAATGGGAAGTCGGCGGGCGGCATCAGCTATGGCTATCGCGCGGTGAGAGCACTTCGCACCGACGGCTCGGTGACCACTGGGGAACGCGAGATCGTCGAGAACGAGGCCGCCACGGTTCGGCGCATCTTTGAGGGCTATGCCGCCGGATTGTCTGCCCGCGCGCTCGCCGCCGCGCTGAATGCGGAGGGCATTTGCAGCCCTGCGAACGTCAAAAATGCCGGGACCTGGGGTCCATCCACTATCTCTGGCAACTGGAAACGCGGAACCGGGATCCTCAACAACGAGGCCTATATCGGTGTCTTGGTCTGGAACCGGCAGCGGTTCGTCAAGGATCCCGCGACCGGCAAGCGGCAGGCGAGGCTGAACCCGCCAGAGAAGTGGGTGATCCGGGAGGTCGAGCATCTCCGGATCATCGACGACGATCTTTGGCAACGGGTGAAGGAGAGGCAGGGAGCGATCCGCGAGGAGATGAACCCCGCAGGGGTACAAGACAGTGGACTTCGTCCCGAGCGGGCACGCCGCCCGACCTACCTGCTCTCAAGACTGATCAAATGCGGATGTTGCGGCGCGACCTACACGCTCATCAACAAGACCCGATATGGGTGCTCGGCGGTGCGCAACAAGGGAACGGCCATCTGCACCAACCGAACCACCATCCGCCGCGAAGCTGTCGAACAGCGGGTGCTGGCCGGTCTTCGGGAACACCTGCTCCACCCTGCCCTCCTCGGCACCTTCGTCGAGGAGTACCGCACGGCCTGGAACGCGGCACAAGCCGACACGCAGGCCGCGCGCGCAAAGGCCGAGCGGGAGCTCGCCCAAGTCGAGAAGAAGATCGCCGGCCTCCTCTCAGCCATCGAGGATGGCATGTATCACCCCTCGATGAAGGAGAAGATGGCGGCGCTCGAGAATCGAAAGCGGAGCCTCGCGGCCCAGGTTGCGGAATCGCCAGAGCCGGCCGTCCTGCGGATGCACCCGAGCCTCGGCGATCTCTACCTTCAGAAGATCGGCGATCTGGTCAATGCCCTGTCAGACCCAGCAGTTCGGGTCCAGGCCGCCGAAGCGATGCGGGCCCTGATCTCCGAGATCCAGATGGTCCCTGCCGCAGACGCGCCCGATGGACACAGGATCGAGCTCAGTGGCGATCTGGCGGGCATTCTGGCGTTGGGGGACGCGGAAACGACCAAGCCCCCGCGGGAGGCGAGGGCTTGGTCGTATTTGTTGGTTGCGGGAGTAGGATTTGAACCTACGACCTTCAGGTTATGAGCCT
>NZ_JAGEMH010000045.1:0-1651 GCF_040148795.1 Sagittula sp. NFXS13 | reverse complement strand
ATCCGGTGGAGAGATCACTAGCGAGAATGATGACATGAGTAGCGACAAAGGGAGTGAGAGACTCCCTCGCCGAAAGTCCAAGGGTTCCTGCTTAAAGCTAATCTGAGCAGGGTAAGCCGGCCCCTAAGGCGAGGCCGAAAGGCGTAGTCGATGGGAACCAGGTTAATATTCCTGGGCCAGAAGGATGTGACGGATCGTGGCGACGCGTGTTCCTTATCGGATTGGAGCACGTTCAAGACGGTTCCTGGAAATAGCCCTTCATGAGACCGTACCCTAAACCGACACAGGTGGACTGGTAGAGTATACCAAGGCGCTTGAGAGAACGATGTTGAAGGAACTCGGCAAAATACCTCCGTAAGTTCGCGAGAAGGAGGCCCGGTACATGAGTGCCGGGGGCACAAACCAGGGGGTGGCGACTGTTTATTAAAAACACAGGGCTCTGCGAAGTCGCAAGACGACGTATAGGGTCTGACGCCTGCCCGGTGCCTGAAGGTTAAAAGGAGGGGTGAGAGCTCTGAATTGAAGCCCAGGTAAACGGCGGCCGTAACTATAACGGTCCTAAGGTAGCGAAATTCCTTGTCGGGTAAGTTCCGACCTGCACGAATGGCGTAACGACTTCCCCGCTGTCTCCAACATCGACTCAGCGAAATTGAATTGCCTGTCAAGATGCAGGCTTCCCGCGGTTAGACGGAAAGACCCCGTGCACCTTCACTACAGCTTCGCACTGGCTTCAGACACAACATGTGCAGGATAGGTGGTAGGCTTCGAAGCAGGGACGCCAGTCTCTGTCGAGCCTCCCTTGAGATACCACCCTTGTTCTGTTTGAAGTCTAACCGCGGTCCGTTATCCGGATCCGGGACCCTGCGTGGTGGGTAGTTTGACTGGGGCGGTCGCCTCCTAAAGCGTAACGGAGGCGCGCGAAGGTTGGCTCAGAGCGGTCGGAAATCGCTCGTTGAGTGCAATGGCAAAAGCCAGCCTGACTGCAAGACTGACAAGTCGAGCAGAGACGAAAGTCGGCCATAGTGATCCGGTGGTCCCAAGTGGGAGGGCCATCGCTCAACGGATAAAAGGTACGCCGGGGATAACAGGCTGATACTGCCCAAGAGTCCATATCGACGGCAGTGTTTGGCACCTCGATGTCGGCTCATCTCATCCTGGGGCTGGAGCAGGTCCCAAGGGTATGGCTGTTCGCCATTTAAAGAGGTACGTGAGCTGGGTTTAGAACGTCGTGAGACAGTTCGGTCCCTATCTGCCGTGGGTGTAGGATACTTGAGAGGAGTTGCCCCTAGTACGAGAGGACCGGGGTGAACGAACCACTGGTGGACCAGTTGTCGTGCCAACGGCAGTGCTGGGTAGCTATGTTCGGACAGGATAACCGCTGAAGGCATCTAAGCGGGAAGCCCCCCTCAAAACAAGGTATCCCTGAGGACCGTGGAAGACCACCACGTCGATAGGCCGGAGATGTAAGTGCAGCAATGCATTCAGTTGACCGGTACTAATGGTCCGATAGGCTTGATTTGATCCAGTAACAGCAAGGTTCGTCAATAAGACAAACCAACCTGTTCGGTCACAAGCATACACAACAATCAGTGTACGAGACCTGGACAACACAAAGGCCAAATACTGGCCCCAAGTTGATTGATGGCGCTGC
>NZ_JAGEMH010000044.1:0-1725 GCF_040148795.1 Sagittula sp. NFXS13 | reverse complement strand
TTGAGGGCAAAAACCAGACCGCCGCGCTAATCTCTCAGCGCGCCCGCCTGACCATATCCTCGGTATGCTTCAACCTCGCTTCGCTTCAGTGTCGCCTCTCAGCGCCTCGTCCGCTCCGTCCGGTCCGTCCCGCAGCGCCTCAGCGCCGCCGGTGAAGGGGCTTTTACGGTTACACCAAACGACTCGCAACCCCTTTTTTCAACTTTCTCACCAAAAATCCAAATTCACACGGAACCAAACCGCAATTTGAAAAATGCGCCCCTCGATAAGAGCGACCTTTGCAGCAAAATCCCCAACAAAACAGGGCCAAACACCTCGCACACAACCCACGCCCAGTTTGGCAGCACTTCTGCGAAAAGCCTACAAAGCCCTCTGCCCTCCCTAAGAACCTAAGCGATGCCTTGCGGTGTTTTGGGCGACCGCCTTCGGCGTCGGGCCTCCGGAAAGAGTAAACGTCGGTCAAACATATTGGCACACTCCTTCCATGTGAACCACGATGGCATCCGGTCGTCGTCGTCACTGCGGAGGCAAACACACCAACGCAGCAGTAAGGGATACTGCATCTGCGCATCAAATGACGTTTGGGGCGGATGGAGAACAATATCTGGATCAGGCCGGTGCTGGACAGCCGCCCGAAAGCTCGGAAGCTCGGACATGATCAAATAGCGGCGAAAACCGGCAGGCAGTTGTTCCGAGGCGCTGCCGTAATTGGCGAGCCCGAATTAACCACCTGCCGGATCTCGCGCGAGGGACGCTCGGCGGGGCAGCCCCCCCTCTGATTCGAAGAGACCGTTTGTAAGGGGCCCCTTCGGACCAGTCATCAACTCAGGCGCCGACGCACTCCGTTGGAGCCACTTCGCGACGGTCTCGGGTTTGCGCTCAATTCAATACTCATGCAGATCGAGCGAAGCCTGTGACCACCCTAATTCAGCTCCAACGTCGTGCGTGCCGTCTAGACAGGTTTGCACTGTAAACGCCCAGACAGGCAAAGCTACGCGTCACTCCGCTGGCAAGCTTGCCGCAAATTGTCTCCCTGCATTCCCACGAAAGGATCACACCGAGCGCCCAAACGCCAAGCCAGCCGCGACATCTGCAATGAAATTGCGGGAACGAAATATCTGTGCGTCGATGCGCGTGTATCCATGGACCCTTGCTGCCCCACTTTGCGACGGCTTTCGTTGACTTGGAACTTCGCGCCACACAGCCCAAAATATATCCTGGTCCGGACGCGCGCTTTAGCGATCACGCCGCGCGTCCCGCTGTGTTTCTTTTTCGTGGGGCTAGACGGTTTCACCTATTGTCTGAGGCAGTTACAGAGGTAGAAATCCAGACATTTGGTAAAACGGCAGCGGCTTGCGAACCGTGTTTCTAATCGGTATGAACGCGCCACGGTCCCGTAGCTCAACTGGATAGAGCACCTGACTTCTAATCAGGATGTTGGGGGTTCGAGTCCTCCCGGGATCGCCATTTTCAGCAAATGCCAATGCTGCCAATGAAGCATAAGCTTGCACGTTTCGGCAGTTTGCATGCCCCCCCCCTGTCAAGAGGCTTGGGGTGCCTCGCTGAAGGTTTCTTCTAGCACACTGAGATAGAACGGCATTTCAGCATAAGCCGTGACTAACGGTCACTTTCCTCCCTGAGATTTCAGGAGTGCCACAACCGGCTCAACAGCGTTGCGAAGATAGAGCGGTCCAACATCCAAGCCGTTTGGGCGGAACGGCTGGA
>NZ_JAGEMH010000042.1:0-2050 GCF_040148795.1 Sagittula sp. NFXS13 | reverse complement strand
ATTTCAGCATAAGCCGTGACTAACGGTCACTTTCCTCCCTGAGATTTCAGGAGTGCCACAACCGGCTCAACAGCGTTGCGAAGATAGAGCGGTCCAACATCCAAGCCGTTTGGGCGGAACGGCTGGACCCGCTCGCTCTGCAGAACGGCCCGAATCGTGTTCAAATGCGCACCGGTTTCGGCCGACAGCATCGATGGTGTCGTATAGCTGGCCTCAAACGCAGCGATGTCGTCGCGGCTCATCCGCCAGTCCCGACGCTTGGTCGTGGGATTCAATACGAACATCGCAGGCGTGTAGCCTCCTTCGATCAGAGCCCGGAATTTACCTTTGCCCCTAATACCCACCGATCGGGCGAAGGCCGCTGCGGTCACCTCGCCGGGGGTAGTCGATGGTTTGCGCTTCGGCGCGGTCTTAGCCTTGAATGAAGAAACCTCAGTGGCTTCAACCACAAGCCCGTGGTAACCGAAAACATCAGGACGTTTACCGAGGCGCAGAAAACCAGCCCTGATAGCCGCAATTATTCCGCCAACTGGAAAGTCCAGCCGCTTGTGAACGAGTTGGATCGTCTCCCATCCTGGCTCATCCAAGGCAACTGGCTGCGCATAGGCCTCCAGCTCCTTAAGAAGAGCTTGGCCGTCCGCAATCCGCCAAGGCGATTTGATCGTGGCGATGTTGGTTCGCGGGACGAGGACACCGTCTGCCTTCAACCCGTTCAATTCGGCCAGCGTTGCGCCGATTGCCTTTCGCAGCGCAATGGGACCAACCAGCGTCGGGATTTCATCAAGGACGTGCTGCCAGGCCTTCGCATTAAAAGTCTTGCGGGCATCGGCACGCGCGTCACTGGGCGCGAACGCGCCTGCTTCCGTCAGGAAATCATCCAGGACAGCCGGACCGATGCCGATTTCCTTGGATGCTGTTGTAAGGGAGTGGAGACGCCGCTCTGTGACGGTATGTCCGAGAAGTTCATCACCTGGCGCTAACGGCCATATTTCCAGACAGTAGCCACGAAGGATTTCGCGAAAGACCGCAAAGGCATCGTCATCAAGATAGCTGCCATTAACGTGTCGGAGGAGCGGACCCAATTCGCCATGATTCACGATGTGGCCGCCGTCCTGTGACCGCATAAGGATGTCCAGAGACGCTCGGATCCCATCAGGGCCTTGCGAGACAAAGGTGAAGCCTGTGGCCTTGGCGCGCCGATCGTCCGGGGCCTCACCCTGTTTGCGCAGCAAGGCTGCACCGATAAACTCACAGAGTGTGATCGTGGGAAACACCGGCTGTGAGGCCAGCCATGTGTCGTCCGCAGCGATACCCCGCGAGAGACGCTTATCAAGCCAAAGGTCATAGTCTGTAGGATCAATGCGCCCGCAGTCGAATGATCCTGCTCGCAGGTCTGGCAGGATTTCCGCCAATCTCGCTCCAATGTCATCCCGCTCAATGGGGCGCGAGCTGGACCACAAGGGAACCAGCAGATGGTGGTGCCGGTGGCAAATATCAACACCTCTGCAGAGCCAGTCCCCCCGCAAGGCAATGCGCCGCAATGGATGGGGCTGATCAGCTGCATGCTCACGCACCCAATGCGGACAGCCTCGAATGATCGGGTTTCTCAGGGCCCGCGAGACGAAGACTTCCTTCCGAAACCGCATCCGGACGTCTCCGATGCGCTCACCTGTCCAGGAGAGCAGCTCGGCGAGCTGCGTGGCCGACAGCCCTGCGCGTTCTGCAAAAATCGCGACGGCCTCTTCGTCCTGCTCCAGGATACGCCGAAAGGTGGTCCCGAGATCGAGGGCGAAGTTGGCAGCGTCGGTTCCATTCAGGATTGCCATGCGCGAAAACAGTGACGGGAGCGTCTCGCGGTCAACGGGCTCCACCGTAAGGGCAAGCTTACCCAGAAAAATACACGTCCTGTGTGCTCAAACGCCCCACGTGTTGCCATACGCGGCTCCATAGCCGTTTCTGGATCGGAAGCGAAGTCGCCATTCGCTGCAAGCGAAGATAGAGGCATGTGCCATGCGGGGTCCGATCGGCATACTAGCGACGTGAACGGCCC
>NZ_JAGEMH010000041.1:0-2507 GCF_040148795.1 Sagittula sp. NFXS13 | reverse complement strand
TGTCAACGGCGGCGCAAAAGCCTGCCAGCGGGGCGGAGCAAAAGTAGGCCAGTTTGGTGCGTGCGCCTTGGGGCGTGATGCCCTCAAATAGCAAGCACGTTCCAAGGCGCATTGGCCGTCAGGCCAATTCTTTCGGGACTACTGTTTGCAGGATTTTGTGCGCGAACGGCTTTGGTTAAGGCGGTAGCTTTCACCGTTCATTTCCAGGATGTTGACGTGGTGGGTCAGCCGGTCCAGTAGCGCACCGGTCAGGCGTTCTGTGCCGAAGGTTTCGGTCCATTCTTCGAACGGCAGATTGCTAGTGATCAGGGTTGAGCCGCGCTCATAGCGCTGCGAGATTAGCTCGAACAGTAGTTCTGCGCCGGTCTTGCTGAGTGGCACAAAACCCAACTCGTCGATGATCAGCAGCTTCACCTTGGCCAGTTGCCGCTGCAATCGCAGCAGGCGCTTCTCGTCTCTGGCTTCCATCAGTTCATTGACCAATGCTGCCGCTGTTACAAAGGCCACCGGCAGCCCCTTTTGACAAGCCGCCAGACCCAGCCCGAGGGCGACATGGGTCTTGCCAGTGCCTGAAGGGCCAAGCGCGATGACGTTCTCCTGGCGCTCGATCCATTCACAGCGGGCCAGCTCCAGCACCATCATCTTGTTCAGCGCGGGGATCGCTTTGAAGTCAAAGCTATCGAGGCTTTTGACGGCCGGGAACTTCGCCGACTTGATCCGGCGCTCCACCATGCGCCGCTCGCGATCAATCAGTTCCAGCTCCGTCAGCCGCGCCAGATAACGGACATGATCAACGCCCTCGACGGCACAGATACGTGCTTGCTTGTCATGTTCGCGCAGGAAGGTGGGAAGGCGCAGGGTTTTGAGATGATGGGCTAACAACAGTTCTGGTGCGTCAGTCATGCTTCACCACCTGCCAGCAGGCTCATGTAGGACGCCGCAGATGTCGTGGCGATGTTCGTTCTGGGCAGGAACGGGTAAACATCCAGGTCCAGTCGCGGCGGTCGTCTCTCGACCCGGCAAAGCAACAGGTGTTTGATCGCATCAAAGCTGACGGCCCTCATCTGTAGTGCGTCTTTGACTGCCAAGTGCAAAACCTCCAGTTCAAAGCGCTCCAGTAGCCGCAGCACCTGAACATATTCCCGCTTTCCGGCTTTGCCCTGCCGCGCTTCCAATAAGCGTTGGAGGGCTTTGAACGCGTCAGGCAAGTCCCAACCTTGCAATGGCGCTGCCTGATCGAAGGACATGATCTTGCGTTCGATGAGAGGCAGGTAATGGATCGGATCAAACACCATGTCGCCCGTCTCGTAAGAGCGCGGATGTTCAGCGATAACCTCGGCTGCGCAGCCAATCACCACACATTGCACGAAGCCTTTTATCCAAACCTCCCGGTGGCCATAGGCAACCGGCACGGAGTAATCGTTGCCACGGTAGCGTACTTGGGATGTTGAGGTGACCTGGCCACTCTGCAGATCACAAGCTTCAAAGGGCGCGGCAGGCAATGGACGCATCGCCGCCAGATCAGCGCCCAGCCGTTCACCGATACTGATCTTGTGACCACGCAGGATGTTGGCCTGCCGTTTGTAGCATTGTTCTTCAAGGTAATCGTTGAACGCATCCCAGTTGGCAAAGCGCGGTATCGGCACCATGAAGTTGCGTCGTCCGTAACCGACAAGGCCTTCGACCTTGCCTTTATCATTGCCCTTTCCAGGGCGACCGTAACGGTCCCCTATCACATAATGCGAGAGCATCGCGCTGAATCGCTGGGTTCGCTTGCGGGTGCCATCCGGCATGATCTTGGCCACAAGGCAGCGGTCATTGTCGTACAGAATGGAACGCGGGACTGCTCCGAAGAAAGCGAAGGCATGAACATGTCCATCCAACCAGGCTTCGGTATTCGCCGCTGGATAGGCGCGAATGTAGCACGCATCGCTGTGCGGCAAATAAAAGGCAAAGAAGTACGCCTTCTGTTCGATCCCACCGATCACAACCAGCGCTTCGCCAAAGTCCGCTTGCCCATGCCCAGGGGGATGGCTCAGCGGAACAAACATCTCCTGTGATCCGCGCTTACTGGCACGCACATAGTCTTTGACGATGGTGTAACCGCCATCAAATCGGCATTCATCGCGCAGCCGTTCAAATATCTTCTTGGCTGTATGGCGTTGCTTGCGCGGGCGAGTCTTGTCTTCTGCCAACCAGCTATCGACCTGGGCCACGTAAGGATCAAGCTTAGGGCGCTTAATCGGTGCTATCCGCCGATAACCTGGCGGCTCAGAATATGCCAACATCTTCGAAACACTGTCCCGGCTGATCCCAAAATCCCGAGCTATCTGACGCCCGCTCAAGCCTTCCTCAAAGTGAGCGTGACGAACCTTCAAATACAAATCCACGGTGAAAATCCCCAAGCCCTCCCATCGAATGAAAGGGCAAAAGTGGCCGACTTTTACGCCGCCCGCGACCGCACTGTGCCGCCGCTACCGTGGCCCAGTATTGCTCCGCCGTTCACA
>NZ_JAGEMH010000040.1:0-2682 GCF_040148795.1 Sagittula sp. NFXS13 | reverse complement strand
ACACAAGGCGTCATGCGGTGCTCCTCAAAGCGTTGGGTAAAGATGTGTCACACGTCGCAATCAAGCGTGAGAGCGGCCGCCTTGCCATGCGCAGTGAAACCTATAGAACGGCCCCAGTTAAAGAACAAACCGGATTGATTTCATGCCTATTGCCCTGATTGTCCTCGGTGCCGGCAAAGGCACCCGGATGAACTCTGATCTCCCCAAGGTTTTGCACAAGATCGCCCATGCCCCGATGCTCTGGCACGCCATGCGCGCCGGGCGCCCGCTGGAGCCGGAGGCCTGCGTGGTTGTCGCCGGTCACGGCGCCGACGCGGTGGAGGCCAGCGCCCGCGCCTACGATCCGATGGCCCAGGTGGTGCGCCAGGACGAACAGCTCGGCACCGCCCACGCGGTGGCGCAGGCGTTCCCCGCGCTCGAAGGTTTTGAAGGCGATGCCCTCGTGCTCTACGGCGACACGCCCTTCATCTCGGAGGCCACGCTGGAGGCCATGATGCAGGCACGCCGCGCCCATGACGTGGTTGTCCTGGGCTTCGAGGCTGCAGACCCCGGCCGCTACGGGCGTCTGGTGACCGAGGGCGACCAGCTTCTCAAGATCGTCGAATACAAGGACGCCAGCGCCGCCGAGCGCGCCCTCACCCTGTGCAACTCCGGCGTGGTGGCGGCAGACAAGACCACGCTGCAACAGCTCATCGCCGAGGTCGGCAACGACAATGCCTCCGGCGAATATTACCTCACCGACATCGTGGAAATCGCCCGCGCGCGCGGCCTGTCCGCGACGGTCGTGCGCTGCCCCGAGGCAGAGACCATGGGCGTCAATTCCCGCGCGGATCTGGCGGTGGCCGAGGCCGCGTTCCAGACCCGGATGCGGGCCGAGGCGCTTGACCTCGGGATCACGCTCGCCGCGCCGGAAACCGTCTTTTTCGGCTGGGACACGCTGATCGGCCGCGACTGCGAGGTCGAACAGAACGTGGTCTTCGGGCCGGAGGTCACGGTGGAATCCGGCGCCCGCATCCGCGCGTTCAGCCACCTCGAAGGCTGCCATGTCTCGCGCGGCGCCGTCGTCGGGCCTTATGCCCGGCTGCGCCCCGGCGCGGAGCTGGCCGAGGACGTGCACGTCGGCAACTTCGTCGAGGTCAAGAACGCGCAGCTGCACGCCGGCGTCAAGGCCAACCACCTGAGCTACATCGGGGACGCCGAAATCGGCGAAAAGACCAACATCGGCGCAGGCACCATCACCTGCAACTATGACGGCGTGTTCAAGCACAAGACCACCATCGGCCGGAATGCCTTTATCGGGTCGGACACCATGCTGGTGGCCCCGGTCAGCATCGGCGACGGGGCGATGACCGGCTCCGGCTCCACCATCACCAAGGACGTGCCGCCCGGCGCGCTGGCCTTGTCCCGCGCCGACCAAGTGACAAAAGACGGCTTCGCCACCAAGCTCTTCAAGACGCTGACGGCCAGAAAAGCCAAGCAACAGCAATAGAGGAACAGCCGTATGTGCGGAATTGTCGGCATTCTGGGCACCCACGAGGTCGCCCCCATCCTGGTCGAAGCGCTGCGGCGGCTGGAATACCGCGGGTATGACAGCGCGGGCATCGCCACGGTGAACGAGGGCCATCTCGACCGCCGCCGCGCGGTGGGCAAGCTGGTCAACCTCTCCGATCTGCTGGTGCATGATCCGCTGGCGGGCAAATCGGGCATCGGCCACACCCGCTGGGCCACCCACGGCGCCCCGAACGAGATCAACGCCCACCCGCACCGCGCCGGACCCGTCGCCGTGGTCCACAACGGCATCGTCGAGAACTACAAGGACCTGCGCGCCAGGCTGGCCGCCGCCGGTCAGACGCCGGAATCCGACACCGACACCGAAACCGTCGCCATGCTGACGCAGCTGCACTTGGACGCGGGCAAATCCCCGGTGGAGGCCGCCAGGGCCACCATCGACGAGCTCGAAGGCGCCTTTGCGCTGGCCTTCCTCTTTGACGGCGAGGAAGACCTGATGGTCGCCGCGCGCAAGGGCAGCCCGCTGGCCATCGGCCATGGGGAGGGCGAGATGTATGTCGGCAGTGACGCCATCGCGCTCGCCCCCATGACCAACCGCATCACCTACCTCGAAGAGGGCGACTTTGCCGTTCTGACCCGCACCTCGCTGGAGGTCCGCGATCTGACCGGCGCGCGGGTGACCCGCGAGATGCGCAAGATCTCCATGGATGCGGCGCGCGTCGACAAGGGCGGGCACCGGCACTTCATGGCCAAGGAAATCGCCGAACAGCCGTCGGTGCTGTCGGACACGCTGAACGCCTACCTGACCGACAGCGGCATCGCCCTGCCCGATCCGGGCATCGATTTTGCCGCGCTCGACCGGCTGACCATCACCGCCTGCGGCACTGCCTACCTGGCGGGCTTCACCGCGAAATACTGGTTCGAGCAGATCGCCCGCCTGCCGGTCGAAGTCGACGTGGCCTCTGAATTCCGCTACCGCGAGCCGCCGATCACGCCGAACACCGCCGCGCTGTTCATCTCCCAGTCCGGGGAAACCGCCGACACGCTCGCCGCGCTGCGCTACTGCAAGGGCAAGGCCAGCGCGCTCTATTCCGTGGTGAACGTGCCGGAATCCTCCATCGCGCGCGAAAGCGACCTGGCCCTGCCGATCCACGCCGGTGTGGAAATCGGCGT
>NZ_JAGEMH010000004.1:0-289020 GCF_040148795.1 Sagittula sp. NFXS13 | reverse complement strand
TCGCCGCGCTGCGCTACTGCAAGGGCAAGGCCAGCGCGCTCTATTCCGTGGTGAACGTGCCGGAATCCTCCATCGCGCGCGAAAGCGACCTGGCCCTGCCGATCCACGCCGGTGTGGAAATCGGCGTGGCCTCCACCAAGGCCTTCACCTGCCAGCTCACCGTGTTGCTGCTGCTGGCGCTGAAGGCGGCGGAGGACCGTGGCCACCTGCCGCCTGCCGCCCGCGACGAGATCCTGACGCACCTGCGCGCGCTGCCGGGGGTGTTCAACACCGCCCTTGGCCGCGACGAGGTGATCGAGAACGTGGCCCAGGAGCTGGCCGAGGCCCGCGACATCTTGTTCCTGGGGCGTGGCCTGATGTACCCGCTGGCCCATGAAGGCGCGCTGAAGCTCAAGGAAATCAGCTACATCCACGCCGAAGCCTATGCGAGCGGAGAGCTGAAACACGGGCCGATCGCGCTGATCGACCAGCATGTGCCGGTGGTGGTCCTGGCCCCGCGCGACCGGCTGTTCGACAAGACCGTCAGCAACATGCAGGAGGTCATGGCCCGTGGCGGTCGCGTGGTGCTGATCACCGACGCCGCAGGGGCCGAAAGCGCCGGCGCCGAGGCCTGGCGCGTGATCCAGATGCCCGAGGTCTCCGACCTGCTCGCCCCCATCCTCTACGCCCTGCCCGCGCAACTGCTCGCCTACCACACCGCCGTCGCAAAAGGCACAGACGTCGACCAACCCAGAAACCTCGCAAAATCCGTAACCGTGGAATGAGCCGCCTCAGGCGGGCTTCGCCATCCGGGGTCGCTATAAAAGGATATCTCGCTTTCCCAATGCCGCGCCATCACCTGAGCGTGGGGGGCTGCGCCCTCGACCTGTTCCTGTCGCATCGCACGCGACACCTGCATTCACTGAAAAGAGGCTCATGACACAAACGTCCCCCCTGCCGGAGGATCTGACCCCGGACACGGCGCTTGCCGCCTTGGAAACCGCCGGTGATCCCGAGAAATCCGTTGGCATGGCCAGCTATCACAAGGCACCGCGCCGCTACCTTGGGACCGCGATGCCGCAGGTCAATGCGCTGGTCAAGGAATGGCGCGACCGGCTGACGCTGGACCAACGGCTGGCGCTGGCCGCCGGGCTTTGGGACACGGACGTGCACGAGGCGCGCATTGCGGCGGCCAAGCTGCTGGCACAGGCGCGGATGCGGCCCTCGGACGAGCACGCCTGGCAGTTGATCCAAAGCTGGGTGCCGCAATTCGACGGCTGGGCAGTGGCGGACCATGCGGCCTCATCGGGCGGGCGGCGCATCATGGCCGATCTGTCACGGCTCGATACGTTGGAAGCCTGGACCACTTCCGACCATCTTTGGTCGAAACGGGCGGCGCTCGTGATGACCCTGCCCCTTGCGCTTCTCAACCATCCCAATGCCGATCAACTGGCCGCGCGCGAACGCGTTCTGGCCTGGATGGCCGACTATACCACCGACCACCGGTGGTTCATTCAAAAAGCCGTTGCCTGGTGGCTGCGCGATCTGTCGGGGCACGATGCGGCGCGCTGCCGGATGTTCCTGACCGAGCACGGCAGCAAGATGAAGCCCTTCGCCCCAAAGGACGCTGCGCGCAAGTTGCCCGGCACAGCGTAGGGAGGACCGGCGCGCCCTCCCCTGGCCGGCCGCGTTTCAGCCGCCGACGAAGACCTGAACCGTGGGCAGGTCCGTGAGGGGCGCGCCGATCAGCTGCATCGCAGACAGCGACATGCGGCTGCCCGCCGTGGCCGCGCCATCAATAGGTCGCAACTCTATCTTGGCGCTCTCGCCCTTGTAAGCCACGCGACCCTGCTGCACGCTGGACACCAATGGTGTCTCCAGCCACAGCCCCGGCTTCGACGGATCGCCAAGCGACACCACCGTATCCCCCAAGGCGCGCTCGCCGGACGGATCAGCCGGGGCCGCCTTGGCTGCCTGCTTTTCCTCCTCGGACACCGTATCGAACTGCGCCGCCGTGCGTGCATTGGCCGGCGGCTTGGTCGCCGTCGACCCAGCGGGACGCGCTTCCGGGCGGCGTTGCTCCGCCGAGGCCTCCTGCACCGGCGCATTCTTCGGTTTGAACATGCCGCTGTCCGAACAGGCCCCCAGCGCGACCGCTGCCATCAGCCCAACCATCATTCCCGTCCGCATCGTATCCCTCATGTGCTGTTCTTGCGGTCCTCCATACACGTATCCGCCTTTCGTACACAATCGCGCGCAACCCCTTGCTCATAATATCGCCGAGCCCTACCTTGCCCTTATGACAGCACCCTTGATTGATCCGTTCCAGCGCCCGATCTCCTACCTTCGGGTTTCCGTCACTGACCGCTGCGATTTTCGCTGCGTCTACTGCATGTCGGAAAACATGACCTTCCTGCCAAAGAAGGAACTTCTCACGCTGGAGGAGCTCGACCGCATGTGTTCCACTTTCGTCCGGCTGGGTGTGGAAAAACTGCGCATCACCGGCGGAGAGCCCTTGGTCCGGCGCGATATCATGACCTTCTTCCAAAGCATGACGCGGCACCTGGACGCCGGCACGCTGAAGGAGCTGACGCTGACCACAAACGGCTCTCAGCTGGCGCGGTTCGCCGACGATCTTTACGCCGCTGGCGTGCGCCGGGTGAATATTTCGCTCGACACTCTCGACGAACAGAAATTCGCGGATGTGACCCGCTGGGGCCGTCTGCCCCAGGTGCTCAAGGGCATCGACGCCGCACAGCGCGCTGGCCTGCGGGTCAAGATCAACGCCGTCGCGCTCAAGGGGTTCAACGACGATGAACTGGTCTCCATCACCGAATGGTGCGCCGAGCGGGACATGGATCTGACGTGGATCGAAGTCATGCCCATGGGCGACATCGGCAACGAGGACCGCCTTGACCAGTATTGGAAGCTCACCGATCTGCGCGCGCAACTGGCGCAAAGCTATACGCTCACGGACCTGCCAGAAAACACCGGCGGCCCAGCCCGCTATGTGCGGCTTGAGGAAACGGGTCAGAAAATCGGCTTCATCACGCCGCTGACGCATAACTTCTGCGAAAGCTGCAATCGCGTCCGCCTGACCTGCACCGGTGAACTCTTCATGTGTCTTGGCCAGGAGGACAACGCAGACCTGCGCAGCGCGCTGCGCAACCATCCGGAATCAGATGCCGCACTGGAAGACGCCATTCGCGCCGCCATCCGGCTGAAGCCCCTCGGCCATGATTTCGACTATTCGCGTCAGACGGTCGACGGCCGCGTGTCGCGCCACATGAGCCATACCGGCGGATAACCAAGCCAAACCCGCAGGCTGTCAGGAAACGAGCGCCCCGCGCTCGTTTCTGTCTTTTAACATCCCAAAAGACGATCGCCCCTCGGCGCTTAGTCGGCCAGCTTCCGAAGCCGCGCAAACAGGCTCGACGTGTCCCAGCGTCCGCCGCCCATGTTCTGAACATCTTTGTAGAATTGGTCCACGAGGGCCGTCACCGGCAAAGACGCGCCGTTTTCCTCGGCCGTCTGCAAGCAGATTGCCAGATCCTTCCGCATCCAGTCGGTGGCGAACCCATGCTCGAAATGGCCGTCCAGCATCGTCTCAAAGCGGTTCTGCATCTGCCACGAGCCGGCAGCGCCGCCCGCGATCACTTCGACGACCTCGCGACCGTCCAGGCCCGCCTTCTCGGCAAAGTGCAGCCCCTCGGACAGACCCTGCATCAAGCCTGCGATGCAAATCTGATTGACGGATTTGCAAATCTGACCGGCGCCGGTCTCTCCCAACCGCTTGCACAGCTTCGCGAAGGCATCAATCATCGGCGCGGCGCGGTTGTAGGCGTCTTCGTCGCCGCCGCACATCACAACCAGTTGACCGTTCTCTGCCCCGGCCTGTCCGCCGGACACCGGCGCGTCGACAAAAGAGATCTCCGCATCTTTGGCCACCGCATACAGCTCTCGCGTGACCGAGGCCGACACCGTCGTGTGATCGACGAAAACGCTGCCCGCGCTCATCCCTGCAAAAGCACCGTCATCGCCAAGGCAAACGCCCCGCAGATCGTCATCATTGCCCACACAAGATAGCACGAATTCAGCACCTTGCGCCGCTTCGCGCGGGGTCGCCGCCATGGTGCCGCCGTGCTCGGCGACCCACTTTTCAGCCTTTGCCGCGGTGCGGTTATACACACAGACCTCGTGCCCTGCTTTCACAAGGTGTCCCGCCATGGGATACCCCATCACGCCCAGGCCCAAAAACGCCAGTTTCGCCATATCTTGCCTCCGTCGTGCTTCGGGCCCCGCCTCTTGGCAAGCTGCCCCCCGCAAGTTAAGTCCAGTGCCATCCCAATTACCCCAAATTGGCAGGAGAGGGAAATGGCCCGACTGTTCCGCTGGCTTCTCAGACTGACGACGGCGCTTCTGATCCTGTCCCTGCTGGGATTTGTTCTGGTGCGCCATCTGGCGCTGCGCTCCTTGCCCGAATACGACAAGACCCGCGCCGTTGCGGGAATCACAGCGGACATTGAAATCATACGCGACAACAACGCCGTGCCGCACATCATGGCGCTGTCCGACCGCGATGCGTTCTTCGGGCTTGGCTATGTGCACGCGCAGGACCGCCTCTGGCAAATGATGCTGATGCGCCGCACCGCCCAAGGGCGCTTGTCCGAGATCTTCGGCCAACGCACCGTGCGAACCGACACACTGCTGCGCCGGTTGGACCTTTACCCGCTGGCCGTCTCCTCGGTGCAGCATCAGGACCCGCGCACCCTCGACGCGCTGGAGGCTTATTCCGCCGGGGTCAACGCCCGCATCCAGGAGATCAACACAGATGCTTTGGGTCGCGGCGCGCCGGAATTCTTCCTGTTCGATTCCGCCATGGCGCCGTGGCAGCCCGCCGATTCCATCGCCATCGTCAAACTCATGGCATTGCAGCTGACCGGCCACCTGCGCGAAGAAGTGCTGCGGTTTCGCACCGCGCTGACGCTGGACGACGAGCGCCGCTTGTCCGACATCCTGCCGGATATTCCCGGCGACGGTGTGGCGGCCCTACCCGACGTGGCCTCGCTCTTGCCCGGCGTGGACCTCGACACCATCCCACGATACGCCGCCTCCGAGGCCGAAGACCCCTTCCTGCCGCCCAGCCCGCGCCGTGGCCTGTCTGGCGCATCGAATGCCTGGGCCGCCGCGCCGGGGCGCTCGGCGTCGCGCGGCTCGCTTCTGGCGAACGACCCGCACCTTGGCCTGACCGCGCCCGCGATCTGGTATCTCGCGCGGATGGAACTGCAATCCGGCGGCGTTATCGGCGGCTCGATCCCCGGCATTCCGGCGATCATGGTCGGCCGCTCAGAAAAGCTCGGCTGGGGGCTGACCTCCTCCTACCTCGACGATCAGGACCTGTTCTTTGAGGAGGTGAACCCTGACGACCCCGAACAATATCGCACCCCCACCGGCTGGAAACGCTTCCAGACCCGCAAGTCGATCATCGACATCGACGATGCACAACCGATCACCATAACCCTGCGCTTCACCGAAAATGGTCCCGTGCTGCCCGGCTCGCAGTTCAATATCGACAAGATCACACCGCCCGGCCACGTCGTATCCCTCGGCTGGACGGCGCTGTCGGGTGAGGACACGTCGATGTCCGCCGCGGTCGGGCTGATGATGGCCAGCGACGTGCCGGAGGCGATCGAGACCTCGCGCAACTTCGTCGCCCCCTCCCAAAATCTCACATTGGTGGATGCGGACACCGTCGCGATGAAGCTCGTCGGCCACATGCCCAAACGCGACCCGAACCATCAAAGTCTTGGCCGCATGCCCGCGCCCGGCTGGGTTGCGCAGAACCGCTGGCAGGGCGTGCTGCCCTATTCCTCGAATCCGGCCTTTATCGCGCCCGAGGGGGGCATCGTCGGCAACACCAACAACAAGGTCATCGACCGGCCGTTTCCCAATCACGTCTCCTTCGACTGGGGCGACAGCCAGCGCGTTCAACGCTGGCGCACCCTGATGCAGGGCCGCAAGGTCCACACCCGTGACAGCTTTATCGAAGGGCAGCTCGACACGGTCTCCACCGCCGCGCGCACCCTGCTGCCGCTGATCGGTCGCGACCTTTGGTACACGGGTGAATCCGCACCCGAAGGCACGCCCGAACGCCGCCGTCAGCAGGCGCTTGCCCTGCTCGCCGACTGGAACGGCGAGATGAACGAACATATGCCGGAACCGCTGCTCTACTCCGCGTGGCTGCGCTTCCTTCAGCAGCGGCTCATCCGCGACGACCTCGGCCCCCTGGCCGAAGAGTACACCCATATCGAGCCGCTTTTCATCGAGCGAGTGTTTCGCAATGTGGACGGCGCTGCGGGCTGGTGCGACATCATTCGCTCCGCCCGTATCGAAAGTTGCTCCGACATCTCTCGCCTTGCGCTCGACGATGCTCTGGTCTGGATCGACGAGACATATGGCACACAGCTTGAATCCCTGCGCTGGGGGGATGCCCATGTGGCGATTCACAAGCACACCGTACTGGCCGATACGCCTATTCTGCGCAGCATCGTGAACATCCGCCAGAACACCTCCGGCGGCGATTTCACCCTGCTGCGTGGGCGCACCGCCGGCACCGGGCCAGAGCCGTTCTCCAACGTGCATTCTGCCGCTTATCGCGGGGTCTATGATTTCGCCGATCCCGACAGTTCGGTGTTTATCACCTCAACGGGGCAATCCGGCCACCCACTGTCACGCCACTACGATGACCTTGGCCAACTTTGGCGGCGTGGCGAGTATATCCCCATGTCGCTCGACATCGACCTCGCTCGTGCTGCTGCTACCGGCATCACCCGACTTGTCAAACCGTGATAGACGTCGCAGCGGCCAACGCTCTGCTGCGGGAGGCTCTTTCCGTACAGGGCGTTACGGCGGAACCGCGCCCGCTTGATCCGGATCGGCCTCCGGCGCAGGCGCAACTCTTCAGTGACAGCAGAACCCTGTACAAGGTCTACGCCCCGGACGCGCTGCCCCGCGCCACAGCACAGGCGAAGGCACAAGCCAACGTCGCGCAAAGCGGCCTCGCTCCGCCAATCCTGTTTCAACAAAACACAATCCTCGCCATGCCCCACCTTGGCGGCCCAGATCTGGCGACCCTCTGGCAGAAGTCAGATGCGAGCGTCGCGGTTGAGGCAGGCACATGGCTGCGCGCCTATCACGGTCTGACGCTTCGCCGGTTTCCGTTCCGCCCGGCGGGGCATGTGAACTGGTTGGCCCGCCTGCTCGATCAGGCCGACAACGGCGAAAGGTACATCCCCGACCAAGCCGCCTTTCGTCAGGCCGCAAACCGTACACGGGAATACGCAGAGGCGGCTCGAAAACAAAAGGCCACCCGCGCCGTCACGCATCGGGATATGACCCTGTCGAACCTCGTCCGCGATGAGACACGTGTTCTAGGGATAGATTTCGAAAACATGCGCGAAGACGAACCCCTCCGTGACCTCTTCACGCTGGCATTGGACATCGCCACCATCGGAAATGCGTCGTCATTGGCATCTCTGCGAGCCGCCTACGCCGACCGCCACACCGCGCCGCCTGTACGGCTCTTCCTGCAACGCTGTTTCTGTCATTGGGTTTGGGCCAACACGTCCACCGTCCCGTCGCGGCGGCAAACCCGCAGGCTGGATTTTGCGCGCGGGCTTCTGGACAGCGATGACCTGATCCTCTGACGCTTGGACTGACCAGCATTAACCACTTTTTGCGTCGGTGGGATGCAAGTGTGAACAACCGACCGGTTAAGCGCCGGAACCGGTCGGTTCAGCCCTTACAGTTCGTTAAGACCAATGAAGAAAATCTTCCACGTGGTGTCGCACGGCTTGGCTTTCCCCAACATTTGGTAGGCAAAATAGAAGCGCGCGGTGGATTAACACCACCGCGCGCTGCCTTCATTCTGCCAAAGGTTAAAGCGATTCGAAGCGCGCCCGATCCCTCGCAGACCAGTTGACGGACAGAAGATAGCCGTCCTCATCCTGCGTTTCGGTTTCGACCAGACCCTTCTCGAACAGCCAGGCGCGTTGACGCCCCATGCTAAAGCTCAACCGCAGGTCGTCCTGCCGCCGTTCTTCGCCAAGCGCATACGTGACGGCCTCCAGAAAGGCGTCCAACCCAGCCCCTGTGATGGCGGAAGTGGCAAAAACCGTGTCATCACGGGCGGCCCGCGTCGCCAAAACTTCCTGAGCTTCGTCGTCTAACTTGTCGATTTTGTTCCACAATTCCAGTTGCGGCGTTTCCTCATTGACGCCGAGGCCGTCAAGGATCGTCCGAACGTCCCTCGCCTGCGCTTCCGTCTCCGGATGCGAGATATCTCGTACGTGCACGATCACATCGGCGGCCAGAACCTCCTCCAGCGTCGCACGGAAGGCGGCCACCAGTTCGGTCGGCAAATCACTGATGAAACCCACGGTATCAGACAGGATTACATCCGCACCGGTGGGAAGCTGTACAGCCCGCATGGTCGGGTCCAGCGTGGCGAAAAGCATGTCTTTCGCCATCACCTCCGCCCCGGTCAAACGATTGAAAAGCGTGGATTTTCCCGCGTTCGTATAGCCCACCAAAGCAACGATGGGATACGGCACCTTGGCCCGCGCCTTGCGGTGCAACTCACGTGTCTTAACCACTTTGTCGAGCTGCCGACGCAGGCGCACAAGCTGCTCATCAATCGCGCGACGGTCCGCCTCGATCTGTGTCTCACCGGGGCCACCGACGAAGCCAAGCCCGCCTCGCTGCCGCTCCAGGTGGGTCCAGGCCCGCACCAGACGCGTGCGCTGATAGCTCAGATGCGCCATCTCGACCTGAAGGACGCCTTCACGCGTCGCAGCCCGATCCGAAAAGATCTCCAGGATCAAGCCGGTTCGGTCGAGCAGCTTGACCTTCCATTCCTTTTCAAGATTTCGCTGCTGCACAGGCGTGACAGGGCCATCGACAAGAACCAGCTCGATCTCATTCTCCTCTAGCAAGGTTTTGAGTTCGCTGATCTTTCCGGTACCAAACAGATGCCCGGGATGCGGGTCGCGCAATGGAACAACAGTGGCCCCCACGACCTCCAGATCGGGGAGCGCCAAAGCAAGAGAAACGGCTTCTTCCAAGGCCAAATCGGCGGCGCGACGTGTCCCAGGAGCCTTGATATCGGGATGCAGGACCCAGGCGCGGGTCACTGGTGTGTCATTTTCGTTCAGTTGTCTTCACCGTCATAAAGGTTGATCGGCTGGCCCGGCATAATGGTCGAAATCGCATGCTTGTACACAAGTTGTGATTGACCATCGCGGCGCAACAGCACGCAAAAATTGTCAAACCAAGTGATAACACCTTGGAGTTTAACGCCGTTGATGAGGAAGACGGTGACCGGCACCTTTGTCTTGCGCACATGGTTCAGGAACGCATCCTGGAGATTCTGTCTGTCGGAAGCCATTGGTTTGCCTTTGTTCTTGCCTTTAGCCCGTCCCTCTGGGCCGCCCACGCGTCGGGGAGTATGTCCAACACGTGCCGGAGATACCAGACGAAAAATTAACCCTATATGGCACCTGTTGCCATAGGGTCAACTCCGCCAGCTGTCCGGGCTGAGCATGACAATAACCGCCAGCAATTCCAAGCGCCCCAGCACCATTGCCCCACACAGCAGAACCTTTGCGTGCCAAGCATGTGCGCTGATGTCCAGTGCAATCTGCGGCGCGACATCGATCAGTGGTCCAGTGTTGGCCAGCGTGGCAATTGTCACAACAATCGCGTGCTCGAAGGAAAATCCGTAAATACCTAGGATCATTGTCATAATTGCCAGCGTAACAGCGAAAAGCATAAAGAACACCCACGCGATAAACGCGCCCTCGCGCCGCAATCTTCGCCCCAAAAGGCCGGCACCGCCGATGGATGACGGATGCACCAATCGCTCTATCTCGCGTTTGCCATTGAGATAAAGCGCGTACACACGCAACAGCTTTACACCGCCTGCAGTGGTCGCAACTCCGCCACCCACCAATGCCAGGCCCATCAGGATGATGCCTGGTGTAGGCAATCCGGACCAGTCTTGCGCAGTGTCCCAATCGGCGCTGACAAACCCGTTGGTTGTCAGAAAGCTCGCCGCTGTAAAGAGCCCGCCCCACAGCGCGCGCAAACCGGCAAGCCAATTCTGCTCGTCGCCCACATCGAACGCCGCTGCCCAATGCCGCAAAAATAGCGCGATAGGCACGACAACTACGATGATAAGGCCCAGCCGAAATTCGGGGTCGTACCACAGTCCGCGCTCTTGCCGCGTGTCATTGGAAAAGGTCTGCCGGGACAGGGCAAAGCCCAGGAAAAGAAAGAGGATAACCTCGCCCCAAATGCCGCTGGGCGCAGTCTCGACACCGCCGAGAGGCGAAATGCCGGATGTGGAGAGCACTGCCATCGCGTGTGTCAGCGCGATCAGAGGCGGGTCGCCCGCCACCAGCAACATGACCGACAGGGCCAGCGTCAGGCCAAAATACAGCGGAACCAAAGCTTCGACACTGCGCCAAAGCCGAAACTGAGGGTCGCTCACACCGCTGCGCACCACTCCGGTCAAAATCGATTGACCTGGCTCACCACGCGCTGTCACCTCGAACCCGCCAAGCGCCAGAGGCGCCATGATTGCGGATGCCGCGACCCACATCAGAAGCCCCCCCATCCAGCCAACTTGCGCGCGCCAAAGATGTTCAGGCCCTGACAATCGCACCGGATCGAATAGGCTGGCACCGGTGGTGGTAAACGCCGAGACCATCTCAAAATAAGCACTGGCGAATGTTGTGGTGCGTACCGCCTCCTGGAAGGGGATCGCCATGAAAAGCGGCAGGAATACGAATGCTGCGGCGAGCGCCAGAAGCTGTCGCAAAGGGCTGCGGTTGTGGCTTCGGTTGGACAGGGCAATGCCGACCAGCACCGTTAAAACGCTGCCAATGATTGCACCGTACAGGAATGTACGCGCGTCGTGATGTTCTTCAATCGCTAGGGCAAACCCTGCCGGCAACAGCATCGACAAAGAGGCCAGTCCCATCAGGGACAAGAACAATGGAAGACGGGACAGCGTCTTCACCGCGGGCACACAATATCAGTAGCACACATGGGGTAACCCCTTCTGTGGTCAGAAGAAATCAATCGACACCTGCAGTAGACGCTCAACTTCGGGAACGTCACCGGACAGGCAGAACAAAACGATTTGGTCACCCTCATCAATGCGCAGGCTGCCTTTGGGCCTGACCACTTCATCGCCTTTGCGGACCGCGCCAACAAGCACACCTTCCGGAAAATCAATGTCCCGTATCAGCGCGCCGCTGATTGGCGAGGTCGAGAGCACTTCTGCTTGGATGACTTCAGCTTCAGCATCCCCGATGGAGTAGACCATACTGACCTTGCCGTGCCGTATATGCCGCAAAATCGAGGAAACGGTGGTGGAGCGGGGGTTGATATAGGCGTCGATACCGAGCGGTTCCATCAGCGGCACCAGAGTCGGATCGTTGATGAGCGCGATCACCATCCGGCATCCAGCGGCCTTGGCGCGCACGGCCGTCAACATGTTAACCTTGTCATCGTCTGTGACACACAGCGCAGCGTCGGCGCGTTCGATGCCTGCTTCGCTTAACAGCGACTGGTCCAAACCGTCGCCATGCAAAACGATGGTGCGCTCCAGGGCCTCTGCGGCCTGTTCCGCGCGCTTTCGGCTGCGTTCAATGACTTTGGCCCGGACCCGTTGCGTCCGTTTTTCCAGCTGGCGCGCCACGGAAAGGCCGACATTACCGCCACCGACGATAACGACACGCTCCAGTTTACGAACCTGTTTGCCAAAAATTTCCAGCGTTCGCTGCACGTCCTCCGCATGGACCATGATGTAACAGCTGTCGCCCGGGAATAATTGATCGGCGCTTTCCGGTGCAAACAAGGTCCCCTCGCGACGGACGCCAACGACCACGGCGCGAAGTGTCGAAAACAGGTCGGACAGCTGGCGAAGTGGCGTGTTGACGATGGGGCAATCATCTTCGATCGCCAAGCCCATAAGCTGCGCCTTTCCATCGAGAAATTTCTCGGTGTCAAAGGCCACAGGCGCGTAGAGGCGCTGCAAGGCGGCATCTGCCACCTCCCGCTCTGGGGAAATCACGACGTCGATAGGGAGGTGATCACGGCGATAAAGGTCTGAATAAATCGCGGTCAGGTAGCTTTGTGCACGCAATCGGGCAATCTTGCGCGGAACAGCAAACACCGAATGCGCCACCTGGCAGGTGACCATGTTCACCTCGTCCGAGAAGGTCGCGGCGATGATCATGTCCGCATCTTTCGCGCCGGCCCGATCCAATACATCCGGATAGGAGGCAAAGCCGCTAATGCCCTGAACATCCAGTGTATCGGTCGCGCGCCGCACAAGGTCGGGATTATTGTCGACGACTGTCACGTCGTTGCGTTCACCGGACAAATGACGAGCGATTTGCCATCCGACCTGACCCGCGCCACAAATAATGACCTTCATGGCCGCCTCCAGTTCTTTGGCTTGGCATTGCACGGGCACTCTGCGCCGTCAATATCGAGCAGGTCACCCACCTTCGGCCACGCGCGCCTGCCATTCCCTCTTCCAGGCAAAGACTTCTTCGCGCGCATCCCAATGATAGCGCGGGTCTTCTAGAACGGGCCCCCACCAAAGGCGCCCCAACCCTTGCCGCCAAGGATCTAGTACGATCCCCTGCTCCATCGCGGCATCCTTGGCAGAGACGATCAGAACAGAGTGCTCCAGCTTGATGTTCCGGGAGTTCGCGATTGCGCGATGCAAATCAATGGTTTGGAGATTAAGTCCCCACATGGCGACCTGAAGATCATCGGCCCAGTCCTTACACAAACCGCGTGGCCGCAGGCCGTGATTGACCTTCATGTTGTGGAGGAGTGGTGGATCTTCGACGTTCCATTCCTGGGCCCACTCGAGAGGCTCCATCACGGCGACTTCGGCGACACGCTGCGCTTCGTCCGGATCAACACCGGGACCAAGCGCCAGCAAATCCGCTTTCAGAGCCATAACCTTGGCCGCTTCCGGAGTTTGTTGCTCGGAAAACGCCAAATTCGGCATACTGGCGTCGGTCTTTGGCATGGTGCAGCCGGTTGCAAGCCCCGTCAGGGCGCAAAGCGATATGGCCAGTATCATCTGTTTCATATGATCTTTCCTGCCGGTTTTCGTGCTCTAACCGACTTCTTGAACGTGGTCGTCGTTGACGTGGGCGACCCTTGCGCCGGTTTTGGCGGAGGTGACAACCCCCAGCGATTTCAATTTGCGGTGCAAAGCAGAGCGCTCCATGCCAACAAATGACGCCGTCCGCGAGATGTTTCCGCCGAACCGATTGATCTGAGTCAGCAGATACTCCCGCTCAAACGCTTCGCGCGCTTCTCGCAACGGCAGTGTTGCAAGCGTCCCCGACAGCACCACACGCCCTTCTCCGGCCTCTTCGACACCGGCCTCCTGCGGCAGTTCGCGCGCCTCGATCGGGCCATTCCCATCCCCGAGGATCAGCACACGCTCCACCAGGTTTTTCAACTGCCGAACGTTGCCTGGCCATGTCATCGTCTGCATCAATGCGACAGCGTCGTCGGTCAGGTCACGCATTGGCAGCCCTTGGGAGGCATTGCATCCTTCGATAAAGTGACGCGCCAGAACCGGAATATCCTCGCGCCGTTCCGCAAGCGAGGGGACCGCGATCGGCACCACATTCAGACGGTGGTACAGTTCCTCCCGAAAACGACCAGCTGCGATTTCTTCTTGCAGATCGCGGTTGGTCGAGGAAATCACGCGCAGATCCACACGCACCTTGTCGTTTCCGCCAACCCTTTGAAATTGCTGATCGACCAATACGCGCAGGATTTTCGACTGGGTGCCGAGTGGCATGTCCGCGACTTCGTCAAAATAGACCACGCCGCCATGCGCCTGCTCCAACAGGCCCGGCTCGATGCCGCGCGTTGCAGATTCCTTGCCGAAGAGCATGGCCTCCATCATCTCCGGTTCGACACCTGCGCAATTCACGGTGACAAATGGCGCCGTCGCGCGCGCTGAATTAGAGTGAATGTAGCGGGCCGCCACATCTTTGCCCGCGCCGGCAGGACCCGTGAGCATCACGCGGCCGTTGGACTTCGTCACCTTTTCAAGATGGCTGAGCAGTCCACGGAAAGACGGGCTTTCACCGATCATTTCTGCCTGTTTGACTTCACCACGCTTAAGCTGCTGGTTTTCGCGCCGCAGGGTCGAGACCTCCATCGCGCGACGGATCACCACCAGCAACTGGTCAATATTAAAGGGTTTCTCGATGAAATCATACGCCCCCTGCTTGATCGCTGCGACCGCGATCTCGATATTGCCATGGCCGGAAATGATGACCACCGGGATGTCAGGATTGTCGCGTTTGACGGTTTTGAGAATATCAATCCCGTCCATCTTGCTGTCCTTCAGCCAGATGTCGAGGATAAGCAGCGAAGGCGGTTCCGCGTTGATCAAGGCCATGGCATCGTTGGAGTTTCCAGCAAGCCGTGTCTTGTACCCCTCGTCTTCGAGGATATCTCCGATCAATTCACGGATATCGCGTTCGTCGTCGACAATCAAAATATCGCTCATGCCGTTTTCTCCATGGTTTCGTTCTCAAAGTCGGTGTCTGGGTGCCCGGCAGCCGGTGTCAGAGGCAGCCGGATGGTTGCCATCGCGCCACGGTGGCCCCCCTCGTCAAAGGGAGGCGCGTCGTCCAAGCTCAGCGTACCGCCGTGTTCTTCTATGATTTTCTTGACGATGGGCAGACCAAGGCCGGTGCCTTCGCTCCGTGTCGTGACGTAAGGTTCAAACAAGGCGGCGCGATCCTCTGGCAGACCAATGCCGTTATCCATGATGCGGATTACCGCATCACTGCCATCAACCTCGGCCGCGATACGGATCTGCGCCTCATAATCCTCCGGCGCACCGTCCGAAATCAGACTTTGCGTGGCCTCGCCTGCGTTTTTGATCAAGTTGGTGAAAGCCTGTCCAATCATGCCGGCGTCCAACTCAGATCGCATCTGACCCTTTGGAATATCGCTGTGAAAGCGCACGTCTGGCTGTCCGCTGTCTTGCAGTAGAACCGCGCCGCGCAGCAGATCACCGATGTCTTCGGGACGCCGTTCGGGTTCCGGCATCCGCGCAAATTTGGAAAACTCATCCACGATTCGACGCAACCCATCCGTCTGTCGGATGATCACGCCAGTCATGTCTTCAAGTTTTTCTGCGTCCTCTTCGTCGAGTTGTCGTCCGAACTTGCGCCTGATGCGTTCAGCCGACAGTTGGATCGGGGTCAGCGGGTTCTTGATCTCGTGTGCGATCCGACGGGCCACATCGCCCCAAGCCGCCATGCGCTGCGCACTGACAAGGTCGGTCACATCGTCAAAGGCCATGACATAGCCTTCGAGGCTTTCGTCTCTGCGCCGGCGCGTGGACACCCGGACCAACAGGTTTTCCAGACGCCCCTCGCGCACGACTTTGATCTCCTGCTGAACCATCTCGCGGTTCTCGCTGCGTAGCTTTTCAAAAAGCTCGCCGAATTCTGGCACAGCCACCATGATCGGATCAGACCGGTGGTTGTCGTGCCATCCCAGCAATCGCTCGGCCGAACGGTTGACGAAAGTCACCTTTCCCATCGGGTCCAGCCCCACAACACCCGATGTCACGCTGGTCAGGACCGAGTCGAACAGGCGTTGGCGGCGCTCAATCTGGCGGGTGTTTTCCAAAAGCGTTTCGCGCTGCGCCTTCAGCTGATGGGTCATCTGGTTGAAGTACCGGCCCAGCATGGAGATCTCGTCGTCGGTCTCTTCTTCGAGCACCTGCACATCCAGATTGCCACGCCCGACCTCCTGCGCGGCACCGGCCAGACGCCCTACCGGTCGGGCTAGACGCTCTGCAAACCACAGACCGGCCAAGGTCGCAGCGAGTATCAAAAGTACGGCAAAGCCTAGATAAAGAAGCGCAAAGTCGAAGAGGCGGCGGCCTCGTTCGGTTTCCTGTTGCTGGTAAAAGCGCGCAGTCTCCTGCGTCTCGTCGAGCAGCTTCAGGATTTTTCCATCGACATCACGACTGACATAAAGGTAGCGATCGACGAACGCCTCCAGCGGGACCAAAGCGCGAAGCTCGTTAATGTCGTAATCAGTGACAAATGCGATGCCGTCGGCCTCGGCACGGGCGAAATCCTCCGGCCCGGGCTGTTCGTAGTCAAACAGGTAAGAGCGCTCGCCGCGGGCCCGGATGTCCCCTGCCCCATTGATTACGAAGGCCTCGCGCAATCCACGCTGGATCTGCCCCTGCCCCTGCCCCAGCAACCGCCTCAGCGCGCCATCGTCCACGATGACGGTCGCGCGGCGGTTCATATCAAGATACTGCGACAAGGCCTGAGCATCCTGCGCCAGCCCGTCACGGGTTTGGTCTTCGTAGGCTTCAGCGGCGGCGCGTGACGCGCTGACCACGTTTTGCACACGTGTGGAAAACCACGTTTCCAGACCGATGTTGATTGTGAGTACGGCAAAGACCGCGACCGTGATCGTTGGCAGAAGGGCCATCAAAACAAACGCTGCGGTCAAACGCAGGTGTAGGCGCGAGCCGGCCGACTGATTGCGCCGCGCAGACACCATGCGCGCCACGCGCGTCAGAACCAGTGCCGCCAGCAACAGCACGTAAACAAGATCCGCCAACAGCACCAGCCGAAGGCTAAGCGCCGAAGTGCCCCGGTCCAACGGCCCCAAAACCATGAAGGTCGCAAACGCCAGAACAGGCCCAAGCGCGACCAACAAAAAGGTCATGAGGTTGTTAAACCACCGTCGCCGGCGCATCCGCATGAGCCAAGCCCATGTCGGAGACCGGAACGAAATACGTGCCCGCGTGGCCACAGCCCACCCTCATCAATGTCGCGACAAATGCCTGTTTTCAGGTCATCTGCGCGAAAACCGCCATTTATCGTGCGCCTTCTCACCGCGCCGCCCGCGAAGATTTTCACGAAGCATTGCGGCGGGGTCACACTTACTGTGGCTGTTTTACATCAATTTGCGGCGCCGTGTCACGCGAATATCCAGATCTGTGATCTTTTTCCTGAGAGTATTTCGGTTGATGCCCAGCAGATCGGCGCATTTCGCCTGATTCCCGCCCGTCGCCTCCAGCGCGATTTCGATAAGCGGGGCTTCGACTTCGCGGATAATACGGCCATGCAATCCCGGAGGCGGCAGCATCGCGCCATGCAGATCGAAATAGCGACGCAAGTGGCGTGCAACGCTTTCTCCCAGCTTGTCGCTGTCACCACCGCGCAGAACAGGACCAGTTTCAGGCTGGTTGCCCAGAACCGCTTCGACCTCGTTGCGCGCGATTTCCTCGGAGCGGCTGGTCAGGCTGAGACGGCGCACGGCGTTTTCTAACTGGCGCACATTGCCCGGCCACGAATAGACGCGGAACAGATCCACGGCCCCTTCCGAGAGCCAGCGTTTCGGCGCACCCTCGCGCTCTGCACGCGCAAGGAAATGCTCCGTCAGCAGGGCGATATCCTCAACCCGCTCACGCAGGCTCGGCACTTGGATGGCGGCGCCGTCGAGACGGTAGAACAAATCCTGCCGAACCTTGCCACCTTCGATCAGGGTTTGCGGATCCATTTGGCTGGACGCGAGGAAGCGTGGCACATGGTCGCCCGGCACATCCATCATGCGCACAATGCGCGCCTGAATCTCATCCGGCACATCTGCGATCTCATCCACCAGCAGCGTGCCGCCCTTCACCCGCGCCAAGACACGAGCCGGACCGTCCAGGTCTGACAAATCACCTGCCGTCACAGTCACAAAAGGCAGAGTACGCCTGTCAGAAAAATCGTGCAGTGCCTTTGCAATCAATGACTTGCCGGTGCCGCTTTCACCCGTGATCAAAACAGGCAGATCGGTGTTCATCACCTTCGCCACCAGACGATACAGCGCCTGCATCGCAGGTGTCTTGCCCACCAATGGCAGTTCGTCAGGTTCGTCCGCGCCAACCACCTGCTCGTCACGGCGCGGCGTGCGGCCGCGGCTGTCCAAAGCCTTGGCCGTGCGCTTCATAAGGTCCGGAAGATCGAAAGGTTTCGGCAGATAATCGTAGGCTTCCGCCTCCGCTGCCTGAATGGCCGTCATGATGGTATTCTGGGCGGAAATGACAATGACCGGCAGGCCGGGACGATCCTCCCTGATCTTCGGCAACATCTCCAAGCCATTTCCATCGGGCATCATCACGTCGGAGATGACCACATCCCCCTTCCCTTCGCCAACCCAACGCATCAATGTCGTCAGCGAGGAGGTCGCGTGCACCTTGCATCCAGCGCGCGTCAACGCCTGCGTCAACACAGTGCGGATCGTGCGGTCGTCATCCGCGACAAGTACGGTGCCGTCCATCAGCTCTTCTCCTTATTCGCCTTGGGGGGGCGGGGCAGCGATATGCGAAACACCGTACGTCCAGGTACGGAGTCCACGGAAATCCAACCGTCGTGATCGGATATGATTTTGCTCACAAGCGCGAGCCCGAGACCCGTGCCGTTTTCCTTGCCCGACACAAAGGGGTCAAAGATGTCCCCCCTGATTGCGGGCGGCAGGCCGGGACCATCGTCAATGATCTCGAATTGCAGCGGCAGCGTCTGGCCGCTGCCATCGGCACGGCGCAGGCGGAAGCTGTGTTCGTAATATGTGTGTAGACGAATGGTGCCGCCGCTGATCGGATCAGCGGCCTCGGATGCATTCTTGATCAGGTTCAGCACCACTTGCAGAAGTTGATCGGGATCGCCCCACGCCATCGGAAGTGAGGGATCATAGTCTTCGATGATCTTCATATGTGCGCCGAACCCCAGCAAAGCGGAGCGGCGGGCGCGGTCCAGAACGTCATGTATGTTGACTTCGCGCCGGTCGGGAGCTGACAGGTTGCCGAATTGCTCCACCTGCTCCAGCAGTTTCACGATGCGACGCGTCTCGGCCACGATCAGATCCGTGAACTCCAGATCTTCCTTCGGAAGGTTCATGCTGAGAAGCTGCGCGGCGCCGGTGATGCCTGCCAGCGGGTTCTTGATCTCATGCGCAAGCATTTCGGCCATGCCAATGGCGGATTTGGCTGCGGATTTCACGCTGTGGTTCTGCGTCATGCGGCCCGCCAATTCGCGCGGCGAGATCAGCATGACCATCCACCCCTCGCGCCCTTGCAGCGGCGCAATTTGCAGATTGCAAACCAGGGGCGCACGGCTGCCGGTCCCGACGTAGACATCGTTCACAAACAGTGGCGTGCCATGCTCCCGCGCCCGGCTGAGGCTTTCCTCCAACGGATCATCGACAGCGAGGCGGTCCCAAATTGGCTGGCCCTGCAACCACTTGGCCGAATTGTTGAGAAAAATCTCGGCAGCCGGGTTCAAATCTCCGATCCGCTCCTTCTCGTCGATCAGAATGGCCGGAACGGGCAGCGACGACCAGATCGTCATGTCCTGTGCATTCTCCATCACGCGACCGCCTGCGCTTGCGCGGACAATGCATCCGGAATCAGCCGCAGAACCTTGGTAGTGTCCCGCTCCGTCAGCAGCGCCGTGCGCAGTTCCGGCGGCGTCTGCACGTGATCCATGTACCAGCCAAGGTGCTTTCGGGCGACGCGGTTGCCCAAGGTCGGACCGTAGAAATCCAGCATAGATTCGTAATGTTCTGAAACCATCGAAATCAGATCGTCTCCTTTTGGAATATCGGGGGGCGGCGCACCGTAGAGATCAGCCGCCACCTGAGCCAGAACCCAAGGCGCCCCTTGCGCGCCACGTCCGATCATCACTCCGTCGGCGCCGGACTGCTTCAGCGCCAAACGAGCCGTATCGGCGTCGATGATGTCGCCATTGGCCACAACCGGTATATCGACCGCATCGCGCACATCTCGGATGGCCGCCCAGTCGGCGGAGCCTTTGTAAAACTGGCAGCGGGTCCGGCCATGGATCACGACCATACGCACCCCGGCCCCTTCTGCCCGACGGGCCAAATCCGGCGCGTTGCGCGCTTCATCATTCCAGCCCAGACGTGTTTTCAGCGTCACCGGCAGATCGACCGCGTTCACAACGGCTTCGATCAAACGCAAGGCATGATCAGGCACCTGCATAAGCGCCGACCCAGACCAGCCGCCTGTGACCTTCTTGGCGGGGCACCCCATGTTGATGTCGATGAGTTTCGCGCCCATATCCGCGACCATGCGCGCGGCCTCTGCCATCGCTTCAGGCTCTCGCCCCGCGATCTGCACAGAGGTGTTTTCAATCTGCGCGCCCAATTCGGCTTTTTCTCGCGTGCCCGGACGCGCAGTGAGAAATTCGCCGGACGCGATCATCTCTGACACAACGAGCCCGGCGCCGAACCGCGACACCAAAGTGCGAAACGGCAAGTCAGTGATTCCCGCCAGCGGTGCGAGCATAACGGGCGGATTTATCGAACGGTTTCCTATGGAAAGGGCCAATTGCCTAGTCCTTGTGCGGAGGTGCAAAACTGCATCCTTACCTGTCCGAAGTAGACGTGCTCTTGTATTTGTTCAATGTTTTGCCGCCTGTTCTGCGTGCAATCAGAAAACTTCGCCTACTTTTTAATCACCCAAGCCGAGTGTTGCACCACGGCCTCCGCGCCCCTATTAAAAGGAAAGCGAAGGATATCAGACGCATGGACACGGCAATCGTCATCGTGGCCGCCGGTCGCGGAAAACGCGCAGGCGGCGGCGTTCCCAAGCAGTGGCGAGACGTCGCAGGCAAACCCGTTGCGCGCTGGACACTGGACACGTTGGCGCCCTTCGGGCGGTTGGTGATGGTCATTCACCCCGATGATCGAACAGACGCGGAAGCCGTATGTGACGGTCTGGATGTCCTGCTCATCGATGGCGGAGCGGAGCGCCACGTCTCTGTCCGGCGCGGGTTGGAGGCGCTGGTGGGGCAAAGCATTAAACATGTCTTGATCCATGATGTCGCGCGCTGCTGCGTGCCGCCGTGTATCGTGCAGGCCGTGCACCATGCGCTGACCACCCATCCCGGTGCCGCCCCTGCCCTGCCTGTCAGCGATGCGTTGTGGACGGGCACAGACGACATTGTGACCGGGACCCAGGACCGGAGCGGTCTATACCGCGCACAGACGCCACAGGGGTTTCACTTCGATAAAATTCTTGCGGCCCACCGTGCATGTGATTTCGCCACCGCCGACGACGTGGAGGTCGCCCGAGCCAGCGGTATGGATGTGGCAATCGTCACCGGCAGCGAAAGCAATCTCAAGATCACCGCGCCAGAAGACTTTCTGCGCGCTGAAAAACTGTTGCGAGGCAATATGGATGTAAGATTGGGCAATGGATATGATGTCCACGCCTTCGAAGAAGGCGACCATGTGATCCTGTGCGGTGTGCGCATTCCGCATAATCGCAAGCTCAAAGGGCATTCCGATGCGGATGTCGGGATGCACGCCGTGACGGATGCGCTTTACGGGGCCATGGCAGAGGGCGACATTGGCCGCCACTTCCCGCCGACCGATCCACAGTGGAAAGGCGCAGCATCCGAGATATTTCTAAGGCACGCGGTCGATCTGGCGGCGAAGCGTGGGTTCAGGATCGGCAATATCGACCTGACCCTGATCTGCGAGCGCCCCAAGATTGGTCCGCACGCGCATACGATGACACAGGAAATGGCCCGCATCATGGATCTCGACCCCGGACGCATCTCGATCAAGGCGACGACCTCCGAACAGCTGGGTTTCACCGGCCGCGAAGAAGGCATCGCCGCCATCGCAACCGCCACGTTGGTGGCATCGTGAGGTGGGTGGCCTCCGTCGCGGGCGTCGGATACTTGCGTCCAGCTCCTGGCACTTGGGGATCGCTTGCAGCACTGCCTTTGGGCTATTTCATCCATCAGCTTGGCGGTTTCGGCCTTCTGCTGGCAGCGGCCGTGCTTGTTTTCGGGCTGGGATGGTGGGCGACGAAGAAAGTCACTCAAGGTGATGATCACGACCCCTCTTGGGTGGTAATTGACGAAGTTGTCGGCCAATGGATCGCCCTTTTCCCCGTAAGCTACGGTGCGGGCATGATGGGGGTCGAGATCTGGCGTCTGTGGCCAGGCTGGATCGCAGGATTTGTGTTGTTCCGGCTGTTCGACATCTGGAAGCCGCTTTTGGTGGGATGGGCAGACCGGCGCGGTGACGCCTTGGGCGTCATGCTGGATGACGTGATCGCTGGCATCTTTGCCGCCGCTGTCGCCATCGTGCTCGCTGGTCTGGCGCATGGAGTGTTGATGTGACCCTTGCCGAGGATCTTTTGCAACGTGCCCGCGCGGCCTGTGCGATCGTGACCACCGCAGAAAGCTGCACCGGAGGTATGGTCGCGGCCGCCATCACCGATGTGCCCGGTTCGTCGGTTGTCTTTGAACGTGGGTTTGTCACCTACTCGAACGCCGCCAAGAGGGAGATGCTTGAGGTTCAGGAGGAGACGCTTGAAGCTCACGGCGCTGTGTCGGAAGAGGTGGCGCGCGAAATGGCAGAAGGCGCGCGACAGGCCGCCAAGGCGGACATCGCCGTGGCTATAAGCGGCATCGCGGGCCCCGGCGGATCAGAACACAAGCCCGAAGGTCGCGTCTGTTATGCCGTTGCCACGGCGTCCTCCATCTCGTCAGAGACCATCGACCATGGCGCTTTAGGTCGGGCAAATGTGCGCGCTGCAGCCACACAACATGCGCTGAAATTATTACGAGACGCGCTCCCGAACGGCTAAGGAAGGCCATCCCCACAACGGCAGAACGGATGCGATGAAGCACAGCGTCGGCTTTTTAAAAACGCTCAAAAATGATGCTACCCCTGAAAATACCGCCCTATCAGAGGGCTTTTGAAAAATCGCGTGATAATTAATCGCCCCAGAGCCCCTTTGACCATTTGTTCAGCACGGAAATTCTCCTAACCGCACGCGGACTGAAATTGCGGCCTACATAAAAGGCCGCGCGTCCGAGGGAAGGAGACCTTCATGGTTGGAGCGGATACCGCCTGGATCATCGTCGCCACAGCGCTGGTGCTGTTCATGACGCTGCCGGGGCTTGCATTGTTTTACGGTGGGCTTGTGCGTGGCCGAAATGTCTTGAGCGTGTTCATGCACTGCTATGCAATCGCGTGTTTGATGAGCATTCTTTGGTTTGCAGCCGGTTATTCCATCGCCTTTGGCCAAGGCAACGGGTTTTGGGGTGGTCTGGACAAGATGTTCCTGAACGGAATCGACGCCGAAACCCTCGCCGGCACTATTCCCGAAGTGCTGTTTTTCGCCTTTCAGATGACTTTTGCCATCATCACCCCCGCGCTGATCGTCGGCGCCTACGCAGAGCGGATCTCGTTTGGATTTGTCCTTCTGTTTTCCGGCCTTTGGATGCTGCTGTGTTATGCGCCCGTGACACATTGGATCTGGGGCGGCGGCATGATGGCGGACGGCGGCATTTTCGGTGAGGTCGGCGTAAAGGATTTTGCCGGGGGCATCGTCGTCCATGAAACCGCCGGTCTGGCCGCCCTCTTGATTGCCGTATTTCTCGGTCCGCGCAAGGAACACTCCAAACCGCCGCACAACCCGGGCTACGTTATGATCGGCGCATCAATGCTATGGGTTGGCTGGTTTGGCTTCAACGGCGGCTCCCAACTTGCAGCGGACGGCGGCGCAGCCATGGCAATGACCGTAACGCATATCTCCGCGGCGGCGGCCTCCCTCACCTGGGCGCTATGGGAGAAGATCAAGTTCGGCAAAGCCTCCCTGGTCGGCCTCGTCACCGGCACGATTGCCGGTCTTGCCTCTATCACGCCAGCCTCTGGATTCGTGACCCCGGTGCAAGCGCTGATCATTGGTTTGGTGGCAGGCGTGCTTTGTCAGGAAGCGGTGAACCTGATCCGTAACAGGCTGAAGATCGACGATACCCTGGATGTCTTTGCCGTGCATGGTGTCGGTGGCATCTTCGGCACGATCATGATCGCGGCCTTTGGGCTTGGTACGTGGACTGCGCAGCTTGGTGCGCTTGCGATCGTTGGGGGATTTACCATTGTGGTCACAGTGGCGCTGATCTTTGTGGTGCGGGCCATCACACCACTGCGTGTCGATGAAGACACCGAAGTCACCGGCCTCGACCTCGCAGTCCATGGCGAACGTGCCTACGATCACGCATCCTGATTAAGGATCTTCATGAAGGCAAACGGGCCCTCCGGGGGCCCCTTTGCCATCGACTGATTTCCAACATGAAATGATCAGGCGTCCATCAGCAGTTTGGCAGGCTCTACGCCGGATGTTGTCTCATTGGCATCTCTGTAGTTTTGAGCCGCCTGACGCGCCGGATCCTCTGCCTCAGAGGTGCCGACCGAGGCCTCCTCCGGGCCGCCAGCTTCGGTAATCTCCGAGCGTCGCTCGCGGAATTCAACGGATTGCTGATCGGTCCCACGCGGCGTGGCGCTTTCCCTTATGGCTTCAGACTGTGCTTCGCTGGCCTCTGCATCTTGCTCATCGGTTTCAACAGCGTCTTGCCGCGCCTGCATATCTATCACCAGGGCCGTCATGCGCCCTGTTTGCGATGTGGAAACGGCCGGCGTAGGAGCAGGTTCAGGCGTGACAGGGGTCGGTTCTGCCGTCGCCCCTGTGGCAGCGGGCAATCCTGCGCCCTGCGGCGACTCGCGGTATGAGGACCCACTCGCGGCCTCACGCGATTGCGCAGCGGGGGTCTGTTGCAGTTCCTGAATGGACCGTTGCGGCAGTGCCGCACCGGGCGTGTAAGTCGGTGCCGAAAAAAGTGAAGGCATCTTGGTCATCCCTTCGTAAGCTGTGTCACTTGTGCATTAGGGATGCCTTCAGAATCAGGCGAAACGGGGGCAAAGGCCCCGTGTTCCGCAGGAAACTTCCGTCGCTGGTTAACCTGATGTTCAGAGTCGAGCGAGTGTTGCCTGTCAGGCCGCCGCAACCACATAGGCAGCAGCGCGAGGGCTGCAAAGCCGAGCACTGACCACGCAAGTCGTTGCACTGACGAGAGGATTGATCTCACGAGACCCTCGGCGACAGGTCGGAGACCGGTGCAATGTCAAATGCAGCGGCACCTGCCTGTCACCTCTGATCGCGTGGTCGACAGTTCCCTTAGCCGTACAGCTCTGCCGCGCGTCGTTCGAACGCTCTCACGATTCGCTGCATGGCGTCGTTGAAGAACATGCTGGCAGCCCCCTGAAGGATGCGATTGCGGAATTCGAAATCGACGAAGAAAGACACCTCGCAGCCACCCTCCACATCCTTGAAGCCCCAGTTCGACACCATGTGGTGAAACGGACCGTCCAGATACTCAGTGTCGATGCGCATGTCTTCGGGATAGAGCGTCACGCGGGAGCCGAATTTTTCGCGGAAAACTTTGAACGATATGATGAGGTCCGCCAGAATGACCTCGTGGTCGCCCTCGTCTTGGCGTGACCGAATGCGAGCCGCAGCTGCCCACGGCAAGAATTTGGGATAGGATTCAACATCGGCCACCAGATCGTACATCTGTTGCGCCGTGTAGGGCAATTTGCGGGTCTCGGAATGGGTCGGCATCAGCTTGGCGGCGCGCTTCTTTCATGTGACAATACAAGATGGATGTCGTACGCCACGTACGGAAAATCAAGAGGTTGTGATGCCAGAGCGTCCTTATGTCGTAGACGAAATGATCACTGCAAAGGCCATCGCCGCGCGGGTCGAAGCTTTGTCGATGGAGATCGAGCGCGAATTTT
The DNA here is from genome assembly GCF_040148795.1 of Sagittula sp. NFXS13. NCBI lineage: Bacteria > Pseudomonadati > Pseudomonadota > Alphaproteobacteria > Rhodobacterales > Roseobacteraceae > Sagittula > Sagittula sp. NFXS13. The sequence goes on along the minus strand of NZ_JAGEMH010000004.1, from coordinate 263,280 downwards.
CCAATACCGACAAGTTGGTGGTTGTGGGCCTGCTGCGCGGGTCGTTCATATTTATCGCAGATCTCGTGCGGGAATTATCCTTGGATGTGGAGGTCGATTTTCTCGAAGCCTCCTCCTACGGAAACGCCATGGAAAGCTCCCGCGAGGTGCGCATTCTGAAAGATCTTCGCTCCGGAATCGAGGGACGTGAGGTGCTGGTGGTCGAAGATATCGTCGACACGGGCCACACGCTGAACCACGTTGTGAACATGCTGCGCGCGCGCAAACCCGCACGGTTGAAGACCATCGCCCTCCTCGACAAACCGACGCGTCGTGAGGTGAATTTCCGCGCCGACTGGATAGGCTTCGACATTCCCGATGAATTTGTCGTGGGCTATGGGATCGATTTTGCTCAGAGTAATCGTAACCTGCCGTTCATTGGAAAGGTCCGGTTCACCGACGTCTAGGCGATTCACCCCCACCCGCGCGCTCGGCATGTTAGGATCATCGGTGAAGGCTCAACCTCTGCCCTGCGAATGAAGTCTCAACGGAGATACCTGATGTCCATTGCGTTTCCCTGCCCGTTTCTCGCTCAGGTGCAGCCATGAACCGGGCGCTGAAAATCCTCCTCCCGCTGGCGGTCCTCGGGGTCGGCGCAGGCGTCTGGCTTACAGCTCCGTCAAAAGTCGACGCCGCCAGGTTCGAAGCTCTCACCGGGGATGTTGAAGCTGGCAAGACGATCTTTACCGCCGCCGGATGTGCGTCGTGTCACCATGCCCCGGGCTCTGACGACAAACTTGTGCTGAGCGGAGGCCAGGCTTTTGCGTCTGCCTTCGGCACATTCTATGCGCCAAACATCTCCCCGTCAGACGCAGGTATCGGAGGCTGGTCCGTGGTCGATCTCGCCAATGCCGTGACGCAGGGCGTTGGAAAAGCGGGAGAACACCTTTACCCGGCCTTCCCCTACACGGCCTATACAAAGATGCTGGACCAGCAAGTCGCTGACCTTCACGCGTACATGCAAACTTTGCCACCTTCAGATACGACTTCACAACCGCATGATGTGGGCTTCCCCTTCAATATTCGCCGTAGCCTTGGCGGGTGGAAATTGCTCTTCTTCTCAGACGACTACGTCATGAGCGACCTGCCGGAGGGCGTGACCGAACGCGGGCGGGATCTGGTGGAAACCTTGGGCCATTGCGCCGAATGTCATACGCCCCGAAATGCGCTTGGTGGATTGGACACCTCCCGCTGGATGGCTGGGGCGCCGAATCCGTCGGGTCGCGGCGAGATCCCCGGACTGACGCCCACGCAACTGGATTGGTCAGCAACGGACGTGGCTTATTATCTTGAGTCGGGATTCACTCCAGATTACGACAGCGTGGGCGGACACATGGCCGAGGTGGTGGAGAATTTCTCCAAGTTGACCCCTGAGGACCGAGAGGCCGTTGCCGCCTACGTCAAGGCACTGCCCGCGTCCGACTGAAGAAAAGATGCGACTGTCAAAGCAGCCGCGTCAAAACGCAAATAGTCCTGTCAGATCAGGCGGGCGTTCGGCCTGCCAGCTTGGCCTTGCGCGCGTCGCGCAGACGGGCGAAATCGTCACCGGCATGATACGAAGAGCGCGTCAAAGGCGTGGCAGAAACCATGAGAAAACCCTTGCCATAAGCGGTCTTTTCGTAACCTGCAAACTCCTCCGGTGTCACGAAACGGTCCACCCGGTGATGTTTTGGCGTTGGTTGCAGGTACTGTCCAATGGTCAGGAAATCCACATCCGCCGCGCGCATGTCGTCCATGATCTGCGAAACAGATTGACGGTCTTCACCAAGACCAACCATGATTCCGGACTTTGTAAAAATCGACGGATCCAGTTCTTTAACCCGCTGCAAAAGGCGTAGCGAGTGGAAGTACCGCGCGCCCGGACGCACCGTTGGATAAAGTCCCGGCACGGTTTCTAGGTTGTGGTTGAAAACGTCCGGCTTTGCGTCGACGACGGTTTTCAGAACCTCGGGCGCACACTTCAGGAAATCCGGGGTCAGGATCTCGATCGTGGTGCCCGGTGCACGGTGGCGCACGGCGCGTATGGTCTGGGCGAAATGCTCTGCCCCGCCATCGTCCAGATCGTCGCGGTCCACGGAAGTGATCACCACATGGTTCAGACCCAGCTTTTGCACTGCATCCGCCACTCTGCCTGGCTCGAACACGTCAAGGGTGTCGGGGCGGCCCGTCGCCACGTTGCAGAACGTGCATCCGCGCGTACAGATCTCGCCCATGATCATCATGGTGGCGTGTCCTTGGCTCCAGCATTCGCCGACGTTCGGACAGCCCGCTTCCTTGCACACGGTGACGAGGTTGTGCTCATCCATGATGCGCCGTGTCTCGGCATAGCCCGCGCCGCCGGGCGCCTTGACGCGAATCCAATCCGGCTTCTTGGGCTGGGCATTGTCGGGGCGGTGCGCCTTTTCAGGGTGACGTTCGCCGGGGATCTTAAGATCGCGCATGGCTCTGGGCCTTTCGCAAAGACTGGGTTGCGGATGTATCTACGCACATATGATGTGCTTTTCCACCCTTGATCGCCTTGCATCCAATGCATGGCGGCTGTGCGTGGGCGTCGACCTCAACTTGAGATGTTCCACGTTCGACGGCTACAGCGCGACACCCTCTTCGCAACCGCAACACTCATCCCCCTCATACCGATAATAATAACTTATCGCACACCACCGAAACTATGATGGAACCACGATGCGGTCGGCCCGTTGAACCCATAAGATCTCAACCTCTACAGGAGGACCTCATGTCCCAACGCCAGACCACCACAGCCGGCGCGCCCGTCCCCACCAACGAAACATCGAAAACCGCCGGTCCTCGCGGTCCAGTCCTTCTCGAAGACTACCAACTGATCGAAAAGCTCGCTCATCAAAACCGCGAGCGCATCCCCGAACGGACTGTGCACGCCAAGGGTTGGGGCCTGCAGGGCACATTTACCGTGACGCACGACATCACGAAGTACACCCGCGCGAAGATTTTCTCTGAAGTTGGTAAAAAAACCGATGTGCTCTCTCGCTGGTCCACCGTGGCTGGGGAAGCCGGGGCCGCCGACGCCGAACGCGATGTCCGCGGTTTCTCGCTGAAGTTCTACACCGAAGAGGGCAATTGGGATATGGTGGGCAACAACACGCCCGTCTTTTTCGTTCGTGACGCCTACAAGTTTCCGGACTTTATTCGCACGCAGAAACGTCACCCCAAGACCAACCTGCGCTCCCCCGAGGCGATGTTCGATTTCTGGGCCGGTCAGCCCGAATCCGTACACCAGGTGACGATCCTGATGTCAGACCGGGGCATTCCTCAGAACCCGACGCATATGAACGGCTACGGCTCGCATACGTTTTCCATGTGGAACCACGAGGGCACGCGCTACTGGGTCAAGTTTCACTTCAAAACCCATCAGGGCCACGATTACTACACCAACGAGAAAGCCAAAGAGCTGATCGGTCAAACCCGTGAAAGCTATCAGGAAGATCTTTGGAACATGATCGAAGCGGGCAAACACCCGAAGTGGACGCTGAAAATCCAGGTGATGGAAGAAGAACAGGCCGCCAGCCTCGACTTCAACCCGTTCGATGTAACAAAGGTTTGGCCGCACAAGGATTTCCCCTTGATCGAAGTGGGCGAGCTGGTAATGCACACCGTGCCGGAAAACTATTTCCAACTGGTGGAAAACGCAGCTTACTCGCCGTCCAACGTCGTTCCAGGCATCGGCTTTTCGCCGGATAAGATGCTGCAAGCGCGCGTTTGGTCCTATGCCGACGCACACCGCTATCGGTTGGGAACACACTATGAAGCGCTGCCAGCCAACGCTCCGAAGGCCGCGTCCGTCGCGCACTATCACAAGGACGGCGCAATGCGCTTCTTCCAGAACGATACGGGGAATTCGAACGCCTATTACGAACCGAATCAATACGAAGACGCACCACGCCCCGACCCGTCCGTCATGGAACCTCCGCTGAAAATTGATCCGGAGGCCTACCGCTATCCACAAGAAACGGAAGAGGTGGACTTTGTGCAGCCGCGTGCTTTGTACAAAGATGTTCTGACCGACGACGAACGTGTCCGTTTGCACCAGAACATGGCTGGGGCCATGGCACCATGCTCGGACAGTGTAAAGGAACGCTGGTACGCGGTGCTGGAACGGGTCCATCCTGACTACGCCAAAGGTGTCCGCGAAGCGGTCGAGAGCGCTCCGGCCCTACCAGTGACGGATGACACACCGGTCAAAGCAGCTGAATAGAAACTCAAAAGGCGGCCCTGTGTATGGGGCCGCCCTTTACAATTTCAGATGCAGGCCGATCGCCCTAGCGATGCATCGCCTCCCATCCGGTCGAACCACAGAGGTTTAACGAGAGACGACGGCTTTCCGGTAACATTTCCGATCAAAACCAATAAGATGCACAAGATTCCCGATATCGACGGGCTCAAGCCCCGAAGGCGACGATCCTCTGGCCAGCAGAACAGTGCGCAAACAATTCTCCCCATCCCCCTCCACAAGATTCTCGCCGTGAACGCTCCTGAGGCGGTTTGCAGCCCCCTTTGCACCTGACCATGCTCTCTCGGTACAGTCGCTTCCGAAATGTCCTTGTTAAGTATCCCCCTGCGGCTGAAAGCACTCCAAGTCTTTAATACATCAAGCGTTTCGCGGAAATCATGCCACTGAAGATGTGGAATTTTGCAGCCTTTCATCGAATATAAAGGGTGAGTTGATCAGCTTCAGGCGATCAAATCACCACCTACGCGACCACGTTCCTCGTAGTGGCGGCGCAGCCTTTGCAAGGCAATGCGCAAGACGATCTTCCCGGATCGCGCGGACCACCCAAGCTGTTTTTCCGCCGTTTCCAACCCTTCAAGGTAACAGCAGCAGCGCAGTGCGACGTCCCCTAACCCCGCACCCAAATCGCGCAAAGCCAACTGCAGTCGCTTTTGTGCCTCCGTGGCGCCATCCTCACCACAGTACAGCGATGTCGTAATACCAGAGGTTAGAAATTGATCCCAATTTTGCGTTGTGCGAGGCCCGATCTGTGCCAACTCGAAATCCTCGCGCAACCGCTCGCCTGCGCTGATCAGCTCCTCTGTCAAAAAAGGCTGACCATCTCGGTCACGACGTCTGCCCAACGCGGTGAGAGGGCTTTCAGCCAAAAGATATCGGCCCTTGCGCACGCGTGGATCGCGATCCACCTCGTCCAATGCCGCTTCGGCGGCGCGTCCGTTGTCAAAACCCGCCTGCGCTTCGGCAAAGCCGCGCACCCGATTTTCCTGCTGCGCCACCATTTGGTTCAACGCTGACCGCCCGCCGGAGGTAATCCGATACTGGGAAATGCGCGCGGGGCGATCACAGGTGATCCATTCCCTCAGCGCCATGGCCTGCGCAATGGACATATCGGTGACAGCGGTGCGCGCGCTGCCCCCGTCGCCGGTGTCCCGCACCACAACCGCTTTTTCCATCTCCGCGGCGACGGCAAGAATGGCGCCCGGTTCGCACAGGCGGCGCAGAATGCGACGCGCTTCACGCGTCAGAGTGATCTCATCCGGCAGAGCCGGCATATTAACGGCAGCAGTCATAAGCTCATCGTCCTTTCTGGTCGTTGATGCCAGGTTCCAGTCCCCGGCTGCCCCCAGGTTGCATAAAGCTGCATCAACAAGAGGATCGTCCCTTCGCGACTCGATTTTCCGGACTTGCCGCGAAATAGTCGACGGATACTGTGCCGATTGACGCGCCAGTTCCCGAATGGACCGTCCAAATTCGGTATGCTCCATGTAGAGGCGCACCTCATCAGGTACCCATCTAGGCAGCAGTCGATCCGAGTTATCAGACGGCGTTACCTTCATTTGAAGCATCCCGTCCGCGGAAGGTTTTGCACAGACTTATCCCCATTTACTAAATCGCAACCTATGGGTGTTCAGGTTACTCTTTGGTTAACAGTATTTCTCGAGTCTGATCTTTCCTAACAATAGATAATCAAACGTAAATCACTCGAACGCAGCAGTCGGTGTGTACGCAACACCCATTCCGGGTGTGCCTATCTTGGGTTGAGGTCGGGCTGTTTTCCACAGGAAGACGGCCCCACAACGAGGAGGCTGAAAATGAAAGATCTGCTGGGTATACTAAATGACTTGCGCCGACCAAAACTGTTGATCCGCGCAGCGCGGATCGGGGTGCGGGACTACCGTCGCAGTTCATGTTTGAACCGCATACTAGGCCAGGGTCAGATGCCCCGACCCGGTGAAGCTGTCATGCGTTTGATCGAGATCGAAGCAGACATCGACGAACAACGTCGCACCGCCGATGCCAGCTACAGCGTCACCCGCCATGTCGAGGTTCTGACAGCCATGATGGGAGAGGCCCGTCTGCTCGGAGACACGGCACGCTGACGCTTCATCTACATTGAGGTCATGGGCGGCCCAGCAGGGCCACACCATGCGATTTTTGCGACACGCGCTTTTAGGTGAAGCTATCAGGCATGGAAGCCTTCTTTTCCGCTACATAGTCATGCAAGGCTTCGCGCACTGCGGGATCCATGGCGGGCTCCACATAGCTGCTCAGCAGCTTCTCCATCCGCGCTTGGGCAAGAGTGGCCGTGTCACGCCCACCTTCTTCTGACCATGTCTCAAACGGTTTGTAATCAAGGACTTCTGAGCGCCAGAAGGCGCTTTTGAAGTTTGCTTGGGTGTGCGCGCATCCCAAGTAGTGACCGCCAGGACCAACTTCACGCAGGGCATCCATAGCCTGCGCATTTTCGTCCATGGCGACGCCTTTAGCCAGTCCGTGCAACGCGCCAAGCTGGTCCGCATCCATGACGAATTTCTCAAACGAGGCCACCAGCCCACCTTCGAGCCAACCACACGAGTGCAGCATGAAATTGACGCCCGCAAGCAGCCCCATGTTGAGCGAATTTGCAGTCTCATAGGCGGCCTGTGCATCCGGCAATTTCGATCCGCAGAACGACCCAGCGGACCGGAACGGAAGTCCCAATCGGCGCGCCAACTGCCCTGCGCCGTACGTGATATGGGACGCCTCTGGCGTACCGAAGGTCGGAGCACCGGAATTCATGTCGATCGACGTCACAAAAGCACCGAAGATCACGGGCGCACCGGGGCGGACCAACTGGCTATAAGCCACCCCCGCGAGCACCTCTGCCAGAACCTGTGTCAGCGTTCCCGCGATAGACACAGGGGCCATGGCACCGCCCACGATAAAGGGCGAAATAATGCAGGCTTGGTTGGCAGCTGCATAGACTTCGAGCGCCCCCATCATCGTGTCATCAAAGGTCAGCGGCGAGTTAATATTGATCAGCGAAGTCATTACCGTATTTTCGGAAACAAACTGTTTTCCGAACAAAATCTCACACATTTCCACGGAATCCGCCGCGCGACTCGGTTCGGTCACCGAGCCCATGAAGGGTTTGTCTGACAGCGTCATGTGTGCCAGCATCATGTCCAAGTGGCGCTTGTTAACTGCGACGTCCGTCGGTTCGCAGACTGTTCCCCCAGAGTGATGCAACCATTTTGACTGCTGACCAAGCTTCACGAACTTGCGAAAATCTGCGATCGTTGCGTAGCGCCGACCACCATCGATATCACGCACAAAAGGTGGGCCATACACAGGCGCCAGCACGAGGTTCTTTCCGCCGATTTCGACGTTTCTCTCAGGATTGCGAGCATGCTGCGTGAATTGCGACGGCGCAGTAGAGGCGAGTTTGCGCGCCAGCCCTCGCGGAATACGCACTCGTTCACCTTCGATCGTCGCACCTGCGGCGCGCCAACGTTCAAGCGCAGCGGGGTTGTTTACAAAATTTACCCCTATTTCTTCGAGAACCGTTTCCGCATTTTCTTCGATGATCTGCAGAGCTTCTTCGTTCAGCACCTCGAAGTTGGGAATGTTGCGTTCGATGAACCGCGCCGTGTCGATCACCGTGGATGTGCGCTCCGCCCGACGCGCCGCGCCACCGCCACCTTTGCCCCGCTTGCGCGCTGCTGCTTCTGCCATCTTTTCATGCCCTCGCGGCTGGCCGGGGGGCGACCGTCGTCCCCCGTGATTAAGCCTTTTGTAACGACTGGACCACTCCCGGCCTTGGACGTTTCCGGCGTGTCAGACCTGAAAGCGACATCGAAAAGCCGCCAGCGCCATCGAATCCTGTATCAACCATGTAAGCACGCAAATTTCAGGTCGCCTCTCGATGCCACAGAAATCTTTCCAGATGCTTGATGCCATGATTTCTCGGTGCCCGTTTTCCAGAAAACCTTAGCAAGCATTATGGGAAAGCTTGTCATGGCACTGCCACATGCGACTACTCCCCAGTCCATATGCATGGCAAATCAGCTTGGAAAGCACGCCGCGGCCATAGACTGACAGCGTTGCGCGACTTGCCATCCCCAGGCCCGCTGGCTTCGCTTGCGCAGCCGAGCAGGGAACTTAGCAGTGAGGATGGTCAACAACCGGTCTACGATGATGATAGTCAGGTTTCGGACCGCTCTTTAAGCTGTAGCGTCTCAGGGAGACCGTACAGAAATGACCGAATGAAAACGCTATTCGTCAGAGTTCAGATCGAATGTTTCTCCAGAGGCATTTAAGTGACCCGTGAAAACAATAGCTTGTCCGGTTGCCCAAGTTATGGCCATGGGTTCGAGCACGATGGGCGACGGTCAAAGAACAGCGACGCGCGGGACGAGCGCCCCCCATTAGGCCAAGGCAGGTCCAACCTGCACCGGGCTCCCTGTGGCGTTCCATGGTTCAACCGCAGCACCGAAACACCGTCAGGAGATATGCCTCCACGTCAAGTCACATGGCCGGTACAGCCGATCTTTGCCCGTGTCGACCCAACCTCGCTGCATGCCTGGACAGAACGCGGCAGTGTTTTCCGAGAAGACCACAGCCACGGCGTGCGCCAGAGCGTCTCTCGCCGTTGAACTGATGCCAGGATACCGCCTGCCTCTTGCGCGCGCGTGACGTGCGGCCTATGGCATGCGCCATGACTCAGATCCAGCACCAGCGCCTCCTTATCATCGACTTTGGCTCCCAGGTGACGCAGCTCATCGCGCGCCGCCTCCGCGAACTGAACGTCTATTGCGAAATCCATCCCTATCAGAACGTGACAGACGCGTTTCTGCGGGACTTCGCCCCAAAGGCCGTCATTTTTTCCGGCGGCCCTGACAGCGTGACCCGAGACGGGTCGCCACGTCCACCAAAATCCGTTTACGCCCTCGGCGTGCCGATCCTTGGCATCTGCTATGGCCAACAGGTGATGATGCAAGACCTCGGCGGCCGCATAGAAGCGGGCGAGAGCCACACAGCAGAGTTTGGCCGCGCATGGGTCGCACCGACCGAGCGCACAACCGACTTCTTCAATGGCTGGTTCCTGGACGGCACCGGCCGCGAACAGGTTTGGATGAGCCACGGCGACCATGTCGCCGAGCTGGCACCTGGGTTTGAGGTCTACGGCACCTCGACCGGTGCGCCCTTCGCCATGACCGCTGACCTGGATCGACGCTTTTACGCCGTGCAGTTCCATCCCGAGGTGCATCACACACCGAACGGCGCAACGCTGTACGAGAACTTCGTCAAGCTGGCTGGCTTCGACGGCGACTGGACCATGGGCGCCTACCGCGAAGAGATGATTGCGAAGATCCGCGAAGACGTGGGCGACAAACAGGTGATCTGCGCGCTGTCGGGCGGTGTTGATTCCTCTGTGACCGGCATTCTGCTGCACGAGGCCATCGGTGACCAGTTGACCTGCGTTTTCGTCGATCACGGCCTGCTTCGGCAGAACGAAGCCGAACAGGTTGTCGCTATGTTCCGCGACAACTACAACCTGAACCTGATCCACGCTGATGAAAGCGACTTGTTTCTCGGCGAACTTGAGGGCGTTTCTGACCCCGAAACCAAGCGCAAGATCATCGGCAAGCTGTTCATTGACGTCTTCCAGAAATACGCTGACGGCATTGAAGGCGCTGAATTCCTGGCTCAGGGAACATTGTACCCTGATGTTATTGAATCAGTGTCGTTCTCCGGTGGTCCCTCGGTCACAATCAAATCGCACCACAACGTCGGTGGCCTGCCAGAGAAGATGGGTCTCAAGCTGGTGGAGCCCCTGCGCGAGCTGTTCAAAGACGAGGTCCGCGCGCTGGGTCAGGAACTTGGCCTGCCCGCGTCGTTTATCGGCCGGCACCCCTTCCCCGGTCCCGGCCTTGCGATCCGTTGCCCCGGCGAGATCACCCGCGAAAAGCTGGAGATCTTGCGAAAGGCCGATGCCGTCTACATCGACCAAATTCGCAAACACAATCTGTATGACGAAATCTGGCAAGCCTTCGCCGCAATCTTGCCCATGCGCACCGTCGGCGTAATGGGTGACGGTCGGACTTACGATTATGCGCTGGCGCTTCGGGCTGTGACCTCGGTCGATGGGATGACTGCGGATTACTATCCGTTCACCCATGATTTCCTTGGCGAGACCTCCACTCGGATCATTAACGAAGTGCGCGGAATCAACCGTGTGTTCTATGACACCACCTCGAAGCCCCCAGGGACCATCGAGCTGGAGTAAGAAACCTGAGACCCGGCTCACCGCCGGGTCTTTTGTTTTAGGGAACGACCATGCGTCTTCTGATCAAACTGTTTGCCGGCTACATCCTGCTTTGCACATCCTTGGTTCTGCTGTCGATCAATCTGGTCCAGCGGTGTGATGCGGTGCGGTCGCATTTCGACGTGGCCGTGGTTCTTGGTGGCGGAAGCACAGCCGACGGTTTGTCCATCGATTCCGCCGCGCGGGTCATAGCGGGCGTACGGCTTTACCAGACCGGAACTGTCGACAGCCTGTTGATGACTGGGGCCGGCGCGCTGGGTCAGGCTTCAACCGCCAAAGCCATGGCAAGAAAAGCACGCGACATGAGCGTCGATTCCGAGGGCATCCTTGTTGAAGCGGCCTCGCAGTCCACGCTGCAAAACGCCCGCTTCAGCCTTGAGATCCTGCCGGAAGATACACGCGTTATCGTCGTCACCGAACCGTTTCACGCGCTTCGAGGGGCGGCATCGTTCCTTTGGGCCGGAAAAGCGGTTGCCGTCTGCGCCACCCCCAAAGTGCCACGCCCCGGCCAAGGCACCCTCCGCGCGCGTGTCCGAGAAGTGGCCGCGTGGGCCGTAAACATACCGCGTGCCGCTGGCTGGACCATGGCGGCCTGGCTTGTGCCCGAGGATCGACTGCCCCTGTGGACCTTGCAGTAGGCCATATCAACCTCATGACAATGATGCAGATTATGCATTTGCGTCATGCAGCCCGATGTGGAACACGACTTGTCAAAGCCCCGAGGAGCCTTTCACATGACCAATGCACTGTCCCGTGCTCTTGAAACCCGCGACTGGCTGCTGGCCGATGGCGCAACCGGCACCAATCTATTCAACATGGGGCTGCAATCTGGCGATGCGCCGGAGTTCTGGAATGAAAACGAGCCGGAGAAAATCCGTACACTTTATCGCAACGCCGTGGAGGCCGGGTCAGATCTTTTCCTGACCAACTCCTTTGGTGCAAATGCCTCGCGGCTGAAACTGCACGACGCGGGCCATCGCGCCTATGAGCTGTCCAAGATCGCCGCCGAATTGGGCCGCGAAGTGGCAGACGCCGCAGGCCGTGAGGTCATCGTCGCGGGCTCCGTCGGGCCGACGGGCGAAATCATGGGGGCCGCCGGATCGCTCGGCCACGCCGACGCGGTTGCGATGTTCGAAGAAACCGCAAAAGGCCTGATGGACGGCGGCGCCGATGTGCTCTGGGTCGAAACCATTTCCGCCCCCGAGGAATACAAAGCTGCAGCCGAAGCCTTCAACAATATCGGAGCGCCATGGTGTGGGACCATGTCCTTCGACACTGCAGGCCGTACAATGATGGGGATGACGGCCCCTGCGATGGTTGAGATGGTCGAAGGATTGCCGACACCGCCCATTGCCTTCGGTGCCAACTGCGGCGTCGGCGCGTCCGATCTCATGCGCACCGTCTTGGGCTTCACCGCCACCGGAACGAAACGCCCCCTGATCGCAAAGGGCAATGCTGGCATACCGAAATATGTCGATGGTCATATCCATTACGACGGAACGCCAGAACTGATGGCCGAATACGCCTGCCTCGCGCGGGATTCCGGTGTCAGTATCATCGGCGGCTGCTGCGGCACCCTGCCCGAGCACCTCAAAGCCATGCGTGAAGCGTTGGAAACGCGCCCCCGTGGCGCTGGTCCCTCGCTGGAAGAGATCTCTGAAAAGCTTGGCGGCTTCTCCTCAGACAGTGACGGCACCGGCGAGCCGACCAAAACGCGCGAGCGTCGCGGTCGCCGTCGCAGTTAAACGAGACTTGGACCCAAAGCGATCAGAAGAGTTTCAGCTGGTCACCTTTCCTGGGCGGCACACGAAACAGATCGCATCGCAGCGCTGGCTGTGCCTCATCCAGACCAAGCGCCCGAGTCACACGACGAAACCTCTGCGCGATCAAATCTGCGTAAACACCCTCGCCTTTCATCCGGTGGAACCACTTCGCCGAATAGACTTCACCCCCGTGCATGTCCCTGACATGCCCCATCACGCGCTTAGCACGGTCCGGATAATGCTCCTCCAGCCACGTCTGCCACAGATCAGCGACCTCGCGCGGCAACCGCAGCATGATATAGCTGGCGGAGGTCGCCCCGGCGTCCGCTCCGGATTCAAGGATATGCTCCAACTCAGGATCAGTGAGCGCGGGCACCAACGGCGAGGCCATCACCCGCACCGGAATGCCAGCCCCCACCAACGCCCGGATTGTCGCCAGACGGCGCGCGGGCGCGGGGCAACGCGGCTCCATCCGACGCGACAGATCCGGGTCCAGCGAAGTGACCGAAATGCCGACACGCAGCAATCCCTCTGCTGCCATGGGCGCGAGGATATCCAGATCCCGTTCGATCAGCGTGCCTTTGGTGACGATGGCGACCGGATGGCGAAAATCCCGCAGAACCTCAAGGCAGGCTCGCATCACACCCTCGTTCCGCTCGACCGGCTGGTAGGGGTCCGTGTTCGTACCGATGGCCAGAGGTGCGACGCTGTAGCGCTTGGCCGACAGTTCTCGCGCCAAGACTTCCGGTGCGTTTCGACGGGCGGTCAGCTTGGTTTCGAAATCCAACCCCGGCGAGAGTCCCATGTAGGCATGTGTCGGCCGGGCAAAGCAGTAGATGCAGCCGTGCTCGCAGCCCCGATAAGGGTTCAGCGAACGGTCAAATGGAAGATCCGGCGAGCGGACGTAGTTGATGATCGTCCGCGCCTGTTCGGGCCGGACTTCAGTGCGCAGCACACGCTGCTCTTCGGGGATATCCCAACCGTCACTGCAACCTATACGGCTAAACCGTTCGAATCGACCGGTTTCGCGGGTGGCTGCCCCTCTGCCGCGCCGTTGCTCGGGCGCTATGATCCTCTCTTCATGGTCCATTCTGTAAAACTAGAACATAAATGGAACATTTACAATCTCTGCCTAATCTCCGTGCACAAAGTCGGATTGGCCTTGTCCCATGTCGCAATCTGCCAATTGAGGCAGGGGAAAAATGACAACTAATCGCAGAACAGGTCTATGACCGCTGCGCCCGCAGAAAGGAAACGCACAATGTCCGACGAAGAAGACGACATCATCCTCTCCGAACTCGATGACGAGGAGCTTGTCCAACAGATGTTCGACGATCTCTACGACGGTCTCAAGGAAGAGATCGAAGAAGCGGTCAACATCCTGCTGGAGCGCGGCTGGCAACCCTATGACATCCTGACCAAGGCCTTGGTCGGCGGCATGACGATCGTCGGTCACGACTTCCGCGACGGGATCCTGTTTGTTCCCGAGGTGCTGCTGGCCGCCAATGCGATGAAAGGTGGCATGCACATCCTCAAGCCGCTTTTGGCAGAGACCGGCGCGCCCAAACAGGGCAAGATGGTCATCGGCACCGTGAAGGGCGATATTCACGACATTGGCAAAAACCTCGTCTCCATGATGATGGAAGGCGCCGGGTTCGAGGTCGTCGACCTTGGGATCAACAACCCCGTTGAAAACTACCTTGAGGCCATCGCCAAGGAGGAGGCAGACATCCTCGGCATGTCCGCGCTGCTCACCACCACCATGCCGTATATGAAGGTCGTTATCGACACGATGATCGCGCAAGGTATCCGCGATGACTACATCGTGCTGGTCGGCGGCGCACCGTTGAACGAGGAGTTTGGCAAGGCAATCGGCGCTGATGCGTATTGTCGCGATGCCGCCGTGGCTGTTGAAACGGCCAAGGAGTACATTTCCCGCAAGCACAACCAGATGGCCGCGGGCTGACGCTCCTTCGCCATGACGTCGCGGAAAATCATTACAAAAGGTCCCTTTTCGACTTAGGGACCTTTTCCTTTTTCCACCTTTGCACCATACTCATCAACAAGAGGAGAACGGTATGCCTGTCACGTCTTTCGCCCTTCTGGTCCTGTCGGCCTTGGTTGCGCTTGTTCTTGCGCTCTGGGCGCTATCGAGCTGGGGTGCGTTAACTGTACTTGGTGTGATCCTTGGACTGGTGCTTTTCGGCCTGTGGGCCGCGGCTCCGATGCCAAATGACGACAGCACAACATAGCCCGCTTCCCACCGACAGCACCCTGACGACCCAAGGAATGGCACCCTCTGGCGATGGGCGCGTTCTTCTCATCGCATGCGGCGCCTTGGCACGAGAAGTCGTGGCCTTGGTACGTATGAACGGCTGGTCTCAGGTCGACTTAACTTGTTTGCCAGCCATTCTGCACAATCACCCCGAGAAAATTACTGATGCGGTGCGCGATGCCGTGGCGCGCCACAGAGGTAACTATCGTCGTGTGGCCGTTGTCTATGCCGACTGCGGCACAGGCGGGCTTCTTGAACAGGCCTGCAATGAAATGGGCGTCGAAATGATTGCCGGCCCACATTGTTATGCCTTCTTTGACGGGCTCCACCGCTTCGCCGCCCGCGAAGAACTTACTGCGTTTTACCTTACCGATTTCCTGACCCGACAATTCGACGCTTTTGTTTGGAAACCATTGGGTTTGGACCGCCATCCAGAGCTTTTGGATATGTACTTCGACCACTACGAGACGCTCGTTTACCTAGCACAAACCGACGATCCGGTCTTGACCGCCAGCGCCCGACAGGTCGCAGATCGAATGGGCTTAGCGTTCGAGCGGCGCTTCACCGGATATGGGGAGCTCGCAACCACTCTGGAACGCTGGGCAGTGCCTTAATTTGAAGATACGTTCTTGACAGATTCTTGCAGGATCGTTGAGATCGGCACCAAAGTGATCGTGTTACCGCGATCCTGAAGGCCCCAAAGCAAAAGCGCAGACACCGTATCCGCCCGGATACGGCCTAGCATGACAGCCTCACCTTCCTGCCGTGCACGAAACGACGCCTGATCCAAGGTGCGTCGGATCAGCGCCTGATCCTGCCCCTCTCCGTCCAGATCACGGAACAAAGAAGCAGAAGGCACTCCTTCCTTAGCCGCCAATTTCTGCGCAGTGTTCAGCCCATTCTGCTCCATGACCAAACCGTGGCCAGACGCACCTAAAAAAGCCGCGGCCTGAGACGCAATAGCTCGGCTGCTCTGCAAGCCCCCCGAGGGCCCTTCAAGCACGCCGACCGCTTCAGGCACAGTATCGAGCAATCCTGCCAAGGTCACCTCAACATCGGATGGCTGAGCGCCATCAGGCATATCGGCCAACGCGAGAACCTCGAAACCACGTTCGCGGTAGCCCCGTGCTGCCTCCGCAGGGTTCGGGTGCGCCGGGTCGATGGCAAACGTCACCGGAAAGGGGAACGTCTCCAATTCGGCCGGGCCCATAGGACCGCTGCCGTCGTCGATCAAGACGATCGCCATGCGCGGGACGCCATCCTCAGGCTTGAAAGGCACCGAGAATTTTACCAACGGGCTATCATCTGACAAGGCGCCTAGCGTCGCAGGTTCACCAGAATCCGGTGCTTCGTCCTTTTCAGAGGAAGAGGTCACAGCGGGCAACCGACCTTGCGGCACTGCCGGGTCACGCTCTGTCAAAGACGCGGCGGGCTTTCCGATGCGTGGCCGATCAGAAACCTCGTTCACCGCAGCGCGTGGCGCATCCTCGGGAGCAGGTTCCGGAGCAGGCGCTGGCGCCTCTACACTGGGTGCGTTGTCAGCCTCCGCATCGGGCGCGACAGGTGGCGTGTCAAGCTCCACCACCTGAACCGTTTCCGGGGCTTCTTTCGAGGTTTCCACTGGTGCGCTTTCCTCTGCGGCGTTGGGCTCCACGTCGGCTGAGGGCATGTTTGGCACGACTTCCAGATTATCTTGCACAGTAGGCGCATCATCCTCTGTCACAACCATGGCCACATCGTCGCCGATGGGTTGGACCTGCGCAAGCGCCTCAGCGGTATCGCTGACCTCAGGCACAGGCGTCTGCGCCGCCGGCTTTGGCGTTTCGTCTCGCGACATCTCTCGCATGCTCTCAGGATCTACCGCCTCGGGAGCATTGTCCTCATTTATGGTGATCTGGACCGGTCGGACGCTTTCCGGGTCAGCCACGTCCGGAGCTTCGGTGACCACATCTGGCCCCGACGGGACAGAGCGATCGACCATCAGAGACAGTGCGCCGGCCCCCGCTGTGGTCACCACTGTTCCCCAGATCACACCTGCCAGAAATCCGCGTGCCATACCCTGTGCTCCCTACCGCTCGTTCACTTTGGCGCTGCGTGAACAGGTTTCGGCTTCGTCCTCCGTCCCTGGTCCGCCCCGGTGACACTTGACCTCCCAAGCGCCGCCTGCGCATGTATACCGCGACCGGGGGCCTGCCCGCCAGCCCCAGTTCCTCTGAGAAAGGCTCATCATGCTGCTTCTGATCGATAATTACGACAGCTTCACCTACAACCTCGTGCATTTCCTTGGAGAGCTGGGAGCAGAGGTTCAAGTCTGGCGCAATGACGCGATCGATGTGCAGCAAGCGATCGCCATGAAACCCGCAGGCATCGTACTGTCACCCGGGCCAGGCACTCCCTCTCAGTCAGGCATCTGTTGCGCCCTTACAGAGGCTGCCGCAGAAACAGGCACTCCGCTCTTTGGGGTCTGCCTCGGCCATCAGACCATAGGCCAAGTTTTTGGCGGGACCGTGCAGCGACATACCGAAATCGTGCATGGAAAGATGGGGGCAATCCAACACGCTGGAAAATCCGTGTTCAAAGGCCTTCCTTCGCCCCTGCAAGCGACCCGCTATCACAGCCTCGTAGTGGACCGCGCGTCCCTGCCCGACGACCTCGAAGTCACCGCAGAACTTGAGGATGGCACGATCATGGGTCTGCAGCACAAGAGCTTGCCAATTCATGGGGTACAATTTCACCCCGAGAGCATCGCATCGGAGCACGGTCACGCCATGCTCCAGAATTTCCTCGATATCCTGAAGGTGCCCGCATGAGTGACGCCATGAAGCCCATGATCTACGCTGCCTCCGAAGGCCCGCTAAGCCGCGCTCAAGCCGAAGCCGCATTCAACCTGTTATTCGACGGAGAGGCGACGCCCTCGCAAATCGGCGGCTTGCTCATGGCCATGCGCGCGCGAGGCGAATCCGTATCTGAATATGCTGCCGCGGCCTCTGTCATGCGCGCGAAGTGTACACCGATTACGGCGCCTGACGGCGCGATGGACATCGTCGGCACTGGCGGCGATGGCAAAGGTACCCTGAACATTTCCACTGCGACGGCCTTCGTTGTGGCCGCCGCGGGCGTACCTGTGGCCAAGCACGGTAACCGCAACCTATCGTCCAAATCCGGCTCTGCTGATGTGTTGAGCGAATTCGGCATCGAGATCATGTTGCCCGCCGATAAAGTCCAGAGTGTGATCGACACCTGTGGCATGGCCTTCATGATGGCGCCAATGCACCACCCTGCGATGAAGCATGTCATGCCCACGCGCACGGAACTCGGCTGCAAAACGATCTTCAACATTCTTGGGCCACTGACAAACCCTGCAGGTGTCAAGCGTCAGCTGACCGGCGCTTTCGCCATCGACTTGATCTTTCCCATGGCGGAAACGCTGCAACAGCTCGGGTCCGATCGGGCGTGGCTTGTGCACGGTTCCGACGGTACGGACGAGATCACCATTTGCGGGCCGACGTCGGTGGCCGCGCTGGAAGACGGGCTGATCAAGTCGTTGGAAATCCACCCCGAAGACGCCGGTCTGCCAACGCACCCATTCTCGGCTATCCTTGGCGGAACGCCCGCCGAGAACGGCAAAGCCATGCGCGCGCTATTTGAGGGGGAGAAATCTGCCTACCGCGACGCCGTGCTTTTCAACACAGCCGCCGCGCTGATCATTGCTCAGAAAGCGTCCAGCCTGCGGGAAGGCGCGGAAATCGCCGCCGAAGCCATAGACAGTGGTTCCGCTCTGGCCAAGGCCGAGGCGCTGGCGAAGGCCACGCAGGGGGCATGAGACCTCCTGCCGATTGGCAGAATCTGCCATTTTTCGAGCATGATCTGCCCCGGATCGAAGGCACTCTCGCCGATGAAGCCAATATTCTGCCGCCTGCAAACCAACGGTTCGCTGCCCTTGACGCCTGCTCGCCGGAGCAAACTCGCGTCGTCATCCTTGGCCAGGATCCATATCCCACGCCGGGTCACGCCCATGGCTTTGCCTTCTCGGTAGAGCCTGAGATCCCGCTGCCGCGCTCCTTGAATAATGTTTTCAAAGAGATGGACGCGGACATCGGGGCGCATCCAGCGACAGGAGATTTGCGCCATTGGGCCGCGCAGGGTGTGCTTTTGTTGAACACTTCGCTCACCGTGCCGGCTGGACAGGCAGGCGCGCACGCGAAATTGGGGTGGTCCGCCTTGACCGCACAAGTGCTCGCCAGCCTGTCGGATCGACCGCGCGCTTTTTTGCTCTGGGGCAAGCATGCGCAATCGTTTGCCCATCATATCGAGGGCGATAATCACTTGATCCTGGCGACGGCCCATCCTTCTCCGCTGTCGGCGCGACGCGGTTTTTTCGGCTCCCGCCCCTTTTCGCGCATCAACGACTGGCTTATGACCCAAGGCCAACCCCAAATTGATTGGACCGGAGAGGTGCCATGACCAAAACGATCCTCGACAAAATCAAAGCCTATAAGCTGGAGGAAATCGCCGCCGACAAGGTCGCGAAATCCCTCAGCGACGTCGAAGCAGAGGCACGCGCCGCCGCCCCTGTTCGCCCCTTTGCAGACGCGCTGATCCAGGCTGCGACCGCAGGCTACGGGCTGATCGCGGAGGTCAAGAAAGCCTCCCCCTCCAAAGGTTTGATCCGCGACGATTTCGAGCCGGCGGCGTTGGCGCAGGCCTATGAGGCAGGTGGTGCGTCCTGTCTTTCAGTTCTGACGGACACACCCTCGTTCCAGGGCGCCAAGGATTTCCTCGTACGGGCCCGCGCCGCGACCTCGCTTCCCGCGCTGCGCAAGGATTTCATGTACGACACCTATCAAGTGGCCGAAGCCCGTGCGCTCAACGCCGACTGCATCCTGATCATCATGGCTTCAGTGTCGGACACGCAGGCCGCCGAACTGGAGGCCGCCGCCTTCGAATGGGGTATGGATGCTCTGATCGAAGTGCATGACGGCCCAGAACTGGACCGCGCCCTGGCCATGAAATCCCCGCTGATCGGCGTGAACAATCGCAATCTCAAAACGTTTGAGACCACGCTGGACACCACGCGCGAGTTGTCAAAACGTGTGCCTGATGGCCGCTTCTTAATCTCTGAATCCGGACTGAACACGCCGGCAGATCTTGCTGACATGGCCAGCTACGGTGCACGCGCCTTTTTGATCGGGGAAAGCCTTATGCGGCAAGAGAACGTGCAGGAAGCGACGAAAACCTTGCTTAAAGATCCGGTGCTCGCATGAGTGACCTGACGCATTTTGACGCCTCCGGCGCGGCGCACATGGTCGACGTCTCGGACAAAGCCGTAACCTCACGCGTTGCCACAGCTGTCGGCTGGGTCAAGATGGCGCAAGAGACCTTCGACATGATCACCTCCGGTGAAGCCAAGAAAGGCGATGTCATCGGCGTCGCGCGTTTGGCGGGGATCATGGGGGCGAAGAAGACCCCAGATCTGATCCCGCTCTGTCACCCGCTGCCGGTGACAAAAGTCTCTGTTGACCTGACACCCGACCCCGACCTTCCTGGCCTCCAGATCGAGGCCACAGTGAAAACGACCGGTCAAACCGGCGTCGAGATGGAGGCGCTCACCGCAGTCTCGACCTGTGCGCTGACGGTTTACGACATGGTGAAGGCGGCGGACAAGGGCATGGAAATCGGCGGCATCCACGTGACCCTCAAAGACGGCGGGAAGTCAGGGCGATACGAGGCCGGCTAAGCATGAGTACCGGCCGCTCCCTTGAATTGTACTTTGTTGATGGCAAGCCCGATGGGATGCTGACTGCAGAAGTCTTCAATTGGACCGGCCATGTGCTCAGGGTCCCCAAGGTCCAACTGACCAAAGGTTTAGCGCGCCCGGAAGCACGACAAACCGGCGTCTATATCCTGTCCGGCGAAAATCAAGATGGCCCACTCGCCTATATCGGCGAAGCCGAGGACATGGCAAGCCGGTTGAAAGACCACGCTGCCAAAAAGGATTGGTGGGACACAGCGGTTCTCATCACCACAGCGGGAGACGCCCTGCA
The DNA here is from genome assembly GCF_040148795.1 of Sagittula sp. NFXS13. Lineage (NCBI taxonomy): Bacteria > Pseudomonadati > Pseudomonadota > Alphaproteobacteria > Rhodobacterales > Roseobacteraceae > Sagittula > Sagittula sp. NFXS13. Next base: position 242,588 of record NZ_JAGEMH010000004.1, on the reverse strand, counting down.
CAAGGCGCACGTCAAATATCTTGAAAGCCGGCTCGTGGAAATCGCCAAGACAGCAGATCAGTGCTATCTGGAAAATGGAAATATCCCGCCTCGTTCCAGTTTGAACGAAGCAGCCACTGCAAACATGGAGAGTTTTCTCGACACTTTACAGATGGTGCTACCAGCGATCCGGCTGGACCTTTTTCAAAGCCTGCGACGCACGCCACCTCCAAAGGCCATAGACACCGCAGAAGAGACACTTTCCCTGATCCTGACCTCCCCCGCGAAAGGGCTGACCGCACGTGCTCGATCGGTCGACGGAGAGGTCATCGTCGAGGCCGGATCGCAAATGGTGACAGACTGGGTGGGCAGTCGGAAGCACAGCGTCGGCTATCAAAAACGACACGCTGACCTGATCGGTTCAGATGTTGTGAGCCTGGGCAGCCCCCTCTCTTCACTCCGAACAAACTACGCCTTCTCCAGCCTGTCCACCGCAACGACAGTCATACTGGGCCGATCCTCTAATGGGCGGACCGAATGGAAGCTACCAGACGGTCGCAGCTTCGCTGAGTGGGAAGACGCAAAACTCTCGGCTATCACACGCGGAGCCCCATTATGATCACAGTCACAGAGGCCCTCGACCAGTTGTTCGCCCTTGCCAGACCCACCGGCGTGGAGGAGGTTCCGCTGATAGAGGCCGCCGGTCGCATCCTCGCGCGCCCTGTGTCGGCGCGCCGGACGCAGCCACCCTTCGCGTCCTCCGCCATGGATGGCTACGCAGTGGTCTCTGCGGCTCCCGGGGATCGGTTGACGGTGATCGGTGAAAGCGCGGCAGGCCATCGATTTGACCGGCCCGCCGCACCCGGTGAGGCCGTGCGCATCTTCACCGGAGCGCCTGTGCCCGCCGGTGCAACCCGCGTCGTCATCCAGGAGGATGTCACCCGGCAGGACAGCACCATTCTGATCGGTGATCGCCTCGATTCCGGTGACAATATCCGGCCTGCGGGCGGCGACTTTGCCGAAGGTGCCCAAATTGATGCGCCACGCAAACTCTCCGCCAGTGACATTGCTCTTCTGGCGTCTATGAACATTGCCCGTGTTCCCGTGGCACGGCGCCCGAAAGTCGCTCTCATTTCCACCGGTGACGAATTGGTCATGCCGGGCGAGACGCCAGGCCCGGACCAGATCATTGCGTCCAATACATTTGGCCTTCACGCGCTGCTTTCCAGCGAAGGCGCGGACCCGCGTTTGCTGCCAATCGCGCGGGACAATCAAACCTCTCTGAAACACGCCTTCAGCCTTGTGGATGACGCCGACCTCGTGATCACCATCGGCGGAGCCTCGGTGGGCGACCATGATCTGGTCGCGCCTGTGGCTGAGGAATTAGGCATGCAACGTGCCTTTCACAAGGTTGCCATGCGTCCCGGCAAGCCGCTGATGTCTGGTCGCCTCTCGGGCGAACGCAGGGTCATGATGATCGGCCTGCCGGGCAACCCGGTTTCCGCCATGGTCTGCGGCCATGTGTTCGTCCTCCCCGTTGTGCGCGTGATGCTGGGCCTGCCGCCCGTTGCCGCGCCGCGTCTGCGCGCACCACTGGCGCGAGTACTTGGCCAAAACGGCCCACGCGAACACTACATGCGCGCCACCTTGACGGAGGAAGGGCTGATCGCCTTTGATCGCCAGGATTCAAGCCTTCTGAGTGTTTTGGGACAAGCCAACGCGCTGCTCGTGCGACCTCCGCATGATCCCGCACGCGCCAAAAATGATGTCGTAGACTACTTGCCGTTGTAATTTGGCGGCGCAGCGCAGTTGACACAAAACAAGAACAGGCGTAGAACAAAACACGACACCTGCCGATCATTCAGGCAGCGACTGTTCACGGGGGCGCATATGCTGACTAAGAAACAACTCGATTTGTTGAATTTCATCAACAAACGGATGCAACGAGACGGCGTGCCGCCTTCCTTTGACGAAATGAAAGACGCGCTGGATCTGCGCTCCAAATCCGGAATCCACAGGTTGATCACAGCGCTCGAAGAACGTGGATTTATCCGGCGCCTCGCACATCGCGCCCGCGCCATCGAAATCGTAAAACTTCCAGAAAGCCTTGGTGGACAGCCTTTGGGCTTCTCACCACAGGTGATTGATGGCGACCGCCCGGATCGCATTCCAGGCTCCGCAGTTGAGGTGTCGTCGTCCGGTGTCGCCGAATTGCCAATCATGGGCCGTATTGCTGCAGGTGTGCCCATCGAATCGATCAATGAACAGCCAGTTGGGATTGCGGTGCCCGGTTCGATGCTGAAGGGCAACGGCCATCACTACGCGCTTGAGGTGAAAGGCGATTCAATGATCGAGGCCGGCATCAATGACGGTGACGTCGTGGTGATCCGTGAAACCTCTGACGCGGAAGAAGGCGACATAGTCGTCGCGCAGATCGAAGGCTACGAAGCTACGCTGAAACGCTTCCGCCGCAAGGGCAATATGATTATGCTCGAAGCCGCGAACCCCGCCTACGAACCCCGCATTCTGCCAAGCGGCGACGTCAGCATCCAAGGTCGTCTGGTCGGGTTGATCCGGACTTATTGATCGATCCTCGCATGGCGCAAAGCACCGTCGTCGTTGGTGCGCTTTTTCGGAATGTCGTGCCATAGCCTGTCGCCAGAGACGTCGGTCGCCGTGACCATCACAAGGCCGTTTTCGGTTTTCCAGAATGCGATAGACCCTGTGCGTTTCAAACGCTCTGGGTCGAAGATCAAACAATCGCCCTCCAGCAACAGCGGTACACTGGATACAACGATTTGGACGGCTTCACATCCGCTGATCAGCCGCGCCGCGCGCTTTCCTTGAACGTGCAAAATCTGCCTGCCCAACACAGACGCCTCGGCGAGACGGGACTGCACCACACCCGGCCATCTCGCGGCCGCCTGTATCTGATCGCCGCCAAAACCATCGTTTTCCAACCAATTGTCCGCAATGAATCCTGAGCCAGTCTCCCGTGACAGGCCACGTCCTTGCGCCGTCATAACCCCCACGAGCGTCCCTGTATCCGAAATCAGGATCTCTGGTCGCGCCGCGCCATTCCACAAAAAAATCCCGAGTAGCAAAGGCAAAGCGCCAGCCAAGCGCCCCCATCCACGCCAAAGACACAGGATCAAACCGCCCGTTGCGATGATCACAAGGACCCCTGTCCCCGGTGCGACGACCGGGCGTACTGCGCCCTCCCACTGCGCCACGTGCTGCGCCACAAGCAAAATCCAGTCTAATCCCAAACCCATCACCCAAAGTGGCGCCCACTCCAACCCGAGCGGCATCAGCAAGACCGCGACGACTCCAAATGGGACCACCAAGGCCCCCATCACAGGCACAGACACCAGGTTGGCCAACAGTCCGTAGACCGATGCCTGGTTGAAATGCGCCATACCCACCGGCGCCGTGGCGGCACCCGCAACGGCGGAGGAAATTATGACGGAAAGCACCGCCGAGACCCAGCCCGGCAAACGGTGGCCGCGTTGCACAGTCGTGACCTGCTCAAAGGCTGCCACCAGCGCGACGGTGGCGGCAAAGCTCATTTGAAATCCCGGTCCCAAAAGGGCTTCCGGCATAAAGACCAAGACAATCAATGCGGCCATCGCGACAGAGCGCAACGAAAGGGCACGTCGGTCAAGCATCAGTGCCGTCAGGGCAGCGGCCACCATGATAAAAGCACGTTCGGTTGCGACGTTGCCCCCGGACAGCGCCAAGTAGCCGGCCGCTGCGCCCAAGGCACCCACCGCTGCGAGCTTTTTCACCGGCCAATAATGTCGGCACCGGGGGACCAACAGCAGGCCAATCCGCAACGACGCATAAGCAAACCCCGCCAGCAACCCCATATGCAGTCCGGAAATTGCCAGCAAATGCGCAAGATTGGTGTCTCTCAATGTGCTGAGCGTGCCCTGCGCCATGCCTGAGCGGTCTCCGCTCATGACGGCAGCGGCAAACGCTCCGGTCTCTCCCGGCAACTGATCCTGAACCCGCGCCGACAAAGACATACGCGCCCTGAAAACGTTAAGCCCCGGACCGGGTGGCTCCAACATCAAAACAGGCGTCCGGGTGTATCCCACAGCGCCAAGACGCAGGAACCAGGCATGGCGCCGAAAATCAAAGCCACCCGGCTCGACCGCGCCGCCGGGGGGGCCAAGGTGCCCAGTCAGGATTACCATCATCCCCGGCTGCGGTGAGATGTTCGGCCCCCCGTGCAAAGACACTCGAACCCTGACTGGAACACGCGCCGGGTCCATATCCTGCAAAACCACCTGATCCAGCGTCAGCCGCACTGCGTCAGACGCGGATCTGTCAATATTTACGACGCGGCCCTCGATTGGGCCATAATATCGGAAGTGCAAAACTGGTCCGGCCACTTGGTGCGCTCGCAACCCGGCCAATCCAAAGCCCCCGCTGATGAGACCCAGCGCCACCACAAGCGGCCCAAGAACAGGCCGCGGACCGATCAGCGCCTGCGCGGGCACGAACACCACAGCCAGAAGCGCGGTCCACAGCATCCAGACCGGCGGCTCCCATGTCAGGGTGAAATAGATGCCGATACCACAGGCCAGCAGAACAGGCGTCCATGCAAACAGATGCCCACGCTGATCGCCCACCAAAGCTTGCGGCAGATCCAGCAGGTAACGCACCATGACACCGGCCCTCCGCTTGCCCCGATGCGCGGGGCTGGGTATGGAACCATCAAAGGCTACCTTGCCACCGTTAGAAAAAGGTTAACCAAGATGACCCAAGTCGTGACCCGCTTTGCGCCCTCGCCAACCGGCTTTCTGCACATTGGCGGCGCGCGCACCGCCCTGTTCAACTGGCTCTACGCACGTGGGCGTGGGGGAAAGTATCTGCTGCGGATCGAAGATACGGACCGAGCCCGCTCCACTCCAGAGGCAACGGGAGCGATTCTGAAAGGTCTCGATTGGCTCGGCCTTGACCATGACGGAGAGGTTGTCAGCCAATTCGACCGCGCCGACCGCCATGCCGAAGTGGCCCACGCGTTGCTCGCCAAGGGCGCGGCCTACAAATGCTTTTCCACGCAGGAAGAAATCGAAGCCTTCCGCGAAGCGGCCCGCGCCGACGGGCGTTCGACCCTGTTTCAAAGCCCGTGGCGCGATGCTGATCCCGCGACCCAACCGGATGCGCCCTACGTCGTGCGCTTAAAGACCCCGAAAGACGGGGAAACGACCATAAACGACGAAGTGCAGGGCAAGGTGGTGATCCGCAATGACCAGCTGGACGACATGGTGCTGCTGCGCTCTGATGGGACGCCGGTCTACATGCTTGCAGTGGTTGTGGACGACCATGACATGGGCGTGACACATGTGATCCGTGGGGATGATCACCTCAACAATGCCGCACGCCAGATGGGGATCTACACCGCTATGGAGTGGGACCTGCCCACCTACGCGCATATCCCGCTGATCCATGGACCCGATGGCAAAAAGCTGTCCAAACGCCATGGCGCACTTGGCGCGGATGAGTATCAAAAGATGGGCTATCCGGCCGCAGGTATGCGTAACTATCTTGCGCGCCTGGGATGGAGCCACGGTGATGACGAATTTTTCACCGATGCACAGGCAAAAGAGTGGTTCGATCTCAACGGAATCGGCAAGTCGCCCGCACGGTTTGATTTCAAGAAACTGGAAAACCTGTGCGGCCAGCATATCGCCGTGGCCGAGGATGCCGCGCTGCTGCAAGAAATAGAGGATTTTCTTGCTGCTTCCGGTGGCACTGCGTTGACACAGGCGCAGCGCGACGGTCTGGGACGCGGCATGTACTGCCTGAAGGAGCGCGCGAAATCCTTCCCGGAACTTCTTGAAAAAGGTCACTTTATCTTAACGGAGACCCCGATAGAAGCCGACGAGAAGGCCGCGAAAGCGCTTGACGCTGTATCCCGTGGTATACTGGGCAAGTTGACGCCGCATCTGCATAATGCTAGTTGGACGCGAGAAGAATTGGAGGCGGCGATGGCCCGCTTCTGCGACGAACAGGGGACCAAATTCGGCAAGCTTGCAGCGCCTATGCGGGCCGCTCTCGCTGGTCGGGCCGTGACACCCTCCGTCTACGATATGATGCTGGTACTGGGCCGCGACGAAAGCCTCGCGCGTCTGTCCCAAGCGGCCGAGATCCCTGCCTGACCGGCACGGCTCGGTCATGTGCGATGACCTGTCGGGCCGCGCGGCAGCGGCCCGGCCCCACCGATTCAGGAAGGATGACAAGCATGGCTGAGACCCCCAAAAGCGCAACACTCACGATCGACGGCCAAAGCTACGATCTGCCGATCCACACGCCCACGGCAGGCCCGGACGTCATCGACATCCGCAAGCTCTACGGCCAGGCGGGCGTGTTCACCTACGATCCCGGCTTCACCTCCACCGCGTCGTGCGATTCCACGATCACATTCATCGACGGTGACAAGGGGGAGCTGTTGCATCGCGGCTATCCGATCGACCAACTGGCCGAGAAATCGCACTACCTCGAAGTCTGCTTCTTGCTGCTCTACGGCTACCTGCCGACCTCCGATGAATTGGAAAGCTTCGAAAGCACGATCACACGCCACACCATGATCCACGAACAGATGGTGTATTTCTTCCGTGGTTTCCGCCGCGATGCCCACCCAATGGCCACAATGGTGGGCGTGGTTGGCGCGATGGCGGCCTTCTACCACGATTCCACCGACATCTCGGATCCGCGCCAGCGCGAAATTGCATCGCACCGTTTGATCGCCAAGATGCCGACGATCGCAGCGTGGGCCTACAAGTACTCCATCGGCCAGCCGTTCGTGTATCCGCGCAATGATCTGACCTATGCCGAGAACTTCCTGCACATGTGCTTTGCCGTGCCAGCGGAGCAGTACAACGTGAACCCGGTCTTGGCGCGCGCCATGGACCGTATTTTCACGCTGCACGCCGACCATGAGCAGAACGCCTCGACCTCGACCGTGCGTCTTGCGTCTTCCTCCGGTGCAAACCCGTTCGCATGTATCGCCGCTGGCATCGCCTGCCTTTGGGGGCCGGCGCATGGCGGTGCGAACCAGGCGTGCCTCGAAATGCTCAAGGAAATCGGGTCTCCCGAGAACATTCCCGAGTACATCGCTCGCGCCAAGGACAAGAACGATCCGTTCCGCCTGATGGGCTTCGGTCACCGGGTCTACAAGAACTTCGACCCGCGCGCGAAGGTCATGAAGCAGTCCGCAGACGAGGTGCTCGATCTGCTGGGCGTCGAAAACAATCCCGTGCTCGCAACCGCGAAAGCTCTGGAAGAGGCCGCTCTCGCGGACTCCTACTTTGTAGACAAAAAACTGTTCCCGAATGTGGACTTCTACTCGGGCGTCATCCTCGAAGCGATGGGCTTCCCGACCTCCATGTTCACGCCGATCTTTGCGCTTTCGCGCACCGTCGGCTGGGTGTCGCAGTGGAAAGAGCAGCTGAACGATCCGCAGATGAAGATCGGTCGCCCGCGCCAATTGTACCAAGGCGAAACAGAGCGCGACTATGTAGATATCGAAAACCGCTGATCGTTGGAACGGCGTTGCTTTGAAGGCCCCTGGTGCTCTGCACCGGGGGCTTTTTTGTCGGTATCGTCTGCTCCGTCCAATGATTTTAATTGAAGTTTTTCCACAGAACTTCAGCATTTAGCAGTCGATTTTCGGAAAATGCAGGACGCTCGATTACAGGATTCCATGCCCCGATTGTTTGCAGCCTAAGCTGCCAAGTGCAGGATCAGAGTTCAAAACACCGTATCGCTCGCGAAAGCTGTGCGGCCCGCAAAGAGAAAGCACTGTCTCCTCTGCTCCATCAATGGATTTCAGTTTCACCCTAAGACGCAAGCTGTGGCGTTGGGGCGAGCCGCTCCCATGATAGCCTACCCAGGCGCGTGCCCACAGCATCCTCACAACCTCTTGTCCAACCGATGCTGAACGCCTCGATCAAAACACCGGCACGAGAACTCTCGTTGCCGTTGGTCGGCTGATTTGTCGGTGGAAGAAGCAGGCCTTGGATGACTCTGCAGCGTCATTCAGACAACCGCCAAGGGTTACACCAAAGAACGGACCGATATCGGTCCGCCCCTTCGCACGACTGCGTACTCTGGCGCTCAGCGTCCCTCGTATACTGGCGGGCGCTTTTCCATAAAGGCAACGACGCCTTCCTTGAAATCGCGTGTCTTGCCGCATTCACCCTGCAGTTTCGCTTCCACGCCAAGCTGCGCCTCGAGGGTGTTGTCCTGTGCCGCAAACATTGCCTGCTTGATCCTAGCATAGGCCATCGTCGGCCCATTCGCCAAATGCGCCGCGCGTTTGCCAACGTGCGCGCGGAACGCCTCATCCGGGACGTGCTCCCAGATCATTCCCCAGGCATCCGCCTGCGCGGCTGATATCCGGTCCGCGAAAAGCGCCGCGCCCATGGCCTTTGCCATCCCCATTTGCCGAGGCAAAAACCACGTGCCGCCTGCGTCCGGGATCAAGCCAATCTGCGTAAATGCCTGCATGAAGAAAGCGCTTTCCGTGGCAATGACCACGTCAGCTGATAGCGCAAGGTTCGCCCCGGCCCCCGCCGCAGGCCCATTCACGGCGCAAATTGTTGGGACAGGGCAGTCGTAAATCGCCTTCAGCATCGGCACGTATTCATCGCGCAAAACACGCTCCAGATCGAGGTTCGCAGCGGTTTCGCGGTCGCCCAAATCCTGGCCGGAACAAAAGGCCCGCCCCTCCCCGGTCAGCACCACAACGCGCGCCTCTCGTCCGCCGCGGGCCACGGCATCGGTGATCTCCGCCCGCATCTGCGTGTTGAGCGCGTTCATCTTGTCGGGCCGGTTGAGTGTCACAGTGGCGATATTCTCCGCCACCTCGTAGGTGATGGTGTCATAGATCATGGGGTCTCCTCTCCCGCGCGTAGGGACAGCGCTTTGGCGCTATGAAACACCGCACAGACACCGGGAGCAATGTGAAACCCTGCCCCGCTACGCTACGTCCAAAGCGCAGCCATGTGCCCGCTTCGGAGGTTCACCTCTTGAGCAACGCGTCAAGGCGCTCTTGTTCATCGGCGCTCAGACGCTCCGCCGGGGCGACCGCCTTCGAACGCCGGCGCACGTACACTGCGCCCAAGACGACGGCGATGAGGAACATCCCCGGACCAGCCGCCCAGAGCAGCCAATTCCAGCCCCCTGTGGTAGGCTTCAGCAACACGAATTCACCGTAGCGGGCCACGATGTACTCAACCACCTCCGGGTTTGTGTCGCCAGCCACCAGCCGTTCACGCACAAGCAGTCGCAGATCTTTCGCGAGCGAGGCATTGCTCTCGTCGATGCTTTCGTTCTGACAAACAAGGCAGCGCAGCCCAGCAGAGATCTCACGAGCCCGCGCTTCCATAGCGGGGTCGTCGAGCACCTCGTCTGGCTGAACCGCCAAGGCCAGCGTCGCCACCAGCGAAAACACCAGCGTCAAAACACCGTGGCGCAAAAAGCCCATCATTCTGCAGGGACCCCTTGCACAGATGCTGTCTTGCGCGCGCCAGCGGCCACGCGATATCTGCGGTCAGACAAGCTCAAAAGTCCGCCAAGGGCCATCAGGATACATCCGCCCCAGACCCAGTTGGCCAGCGGTTTGATATAAATACGCATGACCCACCCGCCGTTCGGCTGTGCATCCCCCACAACGACGTAAACATCGCGCAAAAACCGATAGTCGATCGCGGCTTCTGTGGTGGGCATCTGCTGCACCGGGTAGACGCGCTTTTCCGGGTAAAGATGCGCGATTTCACTGCCATCCCCACCCGCGGGACGCACGGAAACCTCTCCGCGCGTCGCGGTGTAGTTCGGACCCTGCTCTCGTGTCACGTCAAGCAATTCGAATTCGAACTTGCCCACCTGCCAGGGAGCCCCAATCTGCACGGTGCGGATGTCTTCCTGTTCCCACGCCATCAGGCCCGCGATACCAAGCATCGTGATCCCGAGCCCCGAATGCGCGACAGTCTTGCCCCAATCCGCGCGCGGCAGCCGCAGCAGTCGGGTCAGATCGCGATTGCGACCGGTCCGTGTCCAAAGATCGGTCAAGGCTCCGGCGATCAACCATGTGCCCAGAAACACGCCAATCGGGCCCAGCATCGAACGCTCTGTCTGGATCGTCCAGACAAGACCGGCCAGCGCCAATGCCAGGATAAGTGCCGGCACCAACTGCCGTGCCACACGCGACAGCGATCCGCGCTTCCAGGCCAGCATTGATCCAAGCGGCAAAACCAACCCGAGCAAAACCATGAAGGGGGTGAAGGCCATCTCGAAAAATGGCGGCCCCACTGACAACTTCCGGTCAAAGGCCATCTCTGCCACCAGCGGCCATATCGTGCCGACAAACACCACGAAAGACGCCACCGCCAGAAGGATGTTGTTCACCACCAGCGCGGATTCGCGGGACACCACGCCAAAGACGCCCTTGGCTTCCATCGCGCTGGCCCGTGCGGCAAACAGCGTCAGCGCCCCGCCGGTAAAGAACACGAGGATCATCAGGATAAAGACGCCCCGCTCCGGGTCGTTGGCAAACGCGTGAACCGATGTCAGAAGGCCGGAGCGCACGATAAACGTCCCGATCAGCGAGAAGCCAAAGGCCAGGATGGCCAGCAAGATGGTCCAGCTTTTCAGTGCCTCGCGCTTTTCCACCACGATGGCAGAGTGCAGCAGCGCGGCAGCAAAGAGCCACGGCATGAAGGAGGCATTTTCCACGGGGTCCCAGAACCAGAAACCGCCCCAGCCAAGCTCATAGTAGGCCCACCAGGACCCGAGCGCGATGCCAATGGTCAAGAAGATCCAGGCCGCCAGCGTCCATGGGCGCACCCACCGGCCCCACGCCGCATCTACGCGACCTTCAATCAGGGCGGCGACGGCAAAGCTGAAGCAGATGCTCAGGCCCACATAGCCGAGGTACAGGAACGGTGGGTGAAATGCCAAACCGGGGTCTTGCAGCAATGGGTTGAGATCCTGCCCGTCCATCGGAGGTATCGCCATGCGCAGAAACGGGTTCGAGGTGAAAAGGATGAATGCATAAAACGCCGTCGCCACAAGCGACTGAACCGCCAGAACGCGTGCGCGCAGCGTGGGCGGCAGATTGCCGCCGAACCACGCCGCCATCGCGCCAAACAGGGCAAGGATCAGAACCCAAAGCAGCATCGACCCTTCGTGATTCCCCCAAACGCCGGAAATCTTGTAGAGCATCGGCTTGGCGGAGTGTGAATTCAGCACCACCAGCCGCAAGGAGAAGTCAGAAACCACAAACGCATAGGTCAGCGCCGCAAAAGCCCCCAGAACCAGCACGAATTGCGCTGTCGCGGCGGGTTCTGCAACGGACATCCATCCCGGCCATCGTTTGTGCGCACCGATTAGCGGCACGACCGCCTGAACGAGTGAGACGAGAAAGGCGAGGATAAGGGCGAAGTGGCCGAGTTCTGCTATCATATGCAGCGTTATAGATAACAGGTGCATTTCGGCCAATGGAAATCGCCACCGCCGGGTGTTCACTTTGTCGCGGGGCACCGCAACGTCCGACGCGTCCCGCGGGTTCAGGGCGGGATCGACCCCCGCCCCTCTTCATTTACGCCTGGCCGCGTCGCCAGTCGATCAACGCGGGGTTCCCACCCGCTTCGGCAAAGCTCTCGGTCTCCACCACCGGTCCCGGCGTCACATCGCGCAGTGCCTCTACGTCGCGCAGTGCCTCCACGTCGCGCACCGTTTGCACGACGCCCGGCACAGCCGCCATGGTGGCGGCGACTTCGCGCTGGAAATCCTGCCCTTTCGACTGATGCCGCGCGCCGAAATAGAACGACACGATTGCCGCCAGCAGCCACCACAAGGGTTCCGGCACCAAAGCGATTCCCGCCATGCGCGCCGCAAACCACACCGGGTCCACCATCGCGGAGACAAACAACGCCAAAGTCCCAAGCGCCATCGCGGGACGCGGAATGCGGTTCAGCGCATCCATCACACGGTCGAACACAGACCGCTCCGTCACGCGAAACTCCGCCCCGAATTGCGACAAGGCCGCCGCCTGCGCCGTGGCGCCGCGCATGGCCTCCTTTTCTGCGTTGACGCGAAACACTTCCGCGGTTTCCGTCACCACGTTGCGGCCCGAGCCGAACAGCAAACCAGTGAGAGCCTGAATCATTCCCATGCCGCCACCCGCGCGCTGAACTCCCCGTCCGTCATGTGATATTTCGGAGAGATGAATTCCTCCGCGCGCTTGATCCAACCGCCTTTGCCCCCGGCCCGCGTACGCGCATACTTGCGCGAAGCCGGACGCTGATCTGCAAGGCGGAAGTAATAGTTGCGCCGGGCGATCCCGTAGGCATCTGCCATGTGATGCGGCGCCTTGGCATAGGCTCGGGCACAAGCGCCGATGGTCTCTGGCCCGATGCCACCATCCACGCCGCAGCGTTCGCCCATCTGGTTCAGCAGCCGTTGCAGGATCTTCACTGCATTGCTGCCCGCGTTCACATACATGTCAAAGACCGTCGCCTGCAGGGCCTCCGGCAGCTCCGCAATGCGTGGGCGCAAGAAATAGTGGTCAAGGTACAGGTCCACCGCCTGTTTGCGCGTGATACGCTTGACGTCCTCGACATCGACGCGCCCGTTGCCGTCCAGATCCAGACCCAGCCGTCGCATCGTGTGGATCGTCACCCCGTATTTGGTCGCACCACCGGGATCGTCGGGATCGTTGACATAGCCGCCCTCCCGGGCAACGATTTCTTCGGCCATCTGCCGAACGTGATGTGTCGTGGCCATTGTTTCAGCCTCCTGTTCTGCTCGTCGAGCCGCGCTCGATGGCCAGCAGGCTGTGCTTTTGCGGTTAACCAATCTTCACAGGAGCGCACGTTGCCCCTCATGACCCCCGCGCTCGGGACCGTTTCCCCCGACGACATCATCAATTGCCTTGGCCTTTCACCCCACCCTGAAGGCGGACACTACCGCCAAACCTGGGTGGCCGACGCACAAGACGCCGCGCGCCCCACAGGCACCGCCATCTATTTTCTGCTAAAGCCCGGCGAACGCAGCCATTGGCACCGCGTAGACGCCACCGAAATCTGGCACTGGTACGCAGGTTCGCCACTGGAGTTGTCCCAAGCACCCACCGACGCAGGTCCATGCCGGCGTGATCTGCTTGGCCCGGACATCACTGCCGGACAACAGCCGCAGCTTCTCGTGCCAGAACATCATTGGCAAGCCGCGCACGCTCTGGACGGGTGGGCGCTGGTGGGCTGCACCGTCAGCCCGGGTTTCCGCTTCGAAGGGTTCGACCTCGCCGCACCCGGTTTCGACATCCCATAACGGCAAAAGACCCAAGGCCACGCGGCCCGGGTCTTTTGTCATCTCGTCATCCAGCGCCTAGGCGGTGCGCGAAATATCAGGCCCGGGCGCGCACGTAGTTCAGCAACTGCGTCGTCGATCCGTCCTTGCCGGCGATCGGGGACTCCCCACTCACCAACGGGCCAAGCGCGGTTGCCAGCTCCTTGCCCAGTTCAACACCCCATTGATCGTAAGAGTTGATGTTCAGGATCACCCCCTCGACGAACACGCGGTGCTCGTATAGCGCCACGATCTTGCCCAGCGTTTCAGGGTCCAGCTTATCGTAAATCAATGTCGTCGAAGGACGATTGCCCGGGAACACCCGGTGGCGCGCTTGGCGCTCAAGCTCATCGCCTTCGAATTTGTCTGCAACCTTGGCACGTGCCTCTTCCAGTGAACGACCGCGCATCAGCGCTTCGGACTGGGCGAGACAATTGGCCACCAGCAATTCGTGATGATGGCGCAGATCCGGCTCATGGCCCGTCGCGGCCACCAGGAATTCACAGGGAACGACTCGCGTGCCCTGATGGATAAGCTGATAGAAGGCGTGCTGACCATTTGTTCCGGGTTCACCCCAGACGATGGGGCCGCTGTCGTAGGACAGGTCCGCTCCGTCCATGCTGACGCCCTTGCCGTTGCTCTCCATTTCCAGCTGTTGCAGGTAGGCGGGCAGCCGCATCAGGCGGTTGTCATAGGGCAGCACTGCACGGGTCGCGTGCCCCTGCCCCTGATTGTGGAAAATGCCGACCAACGCCAGCATCACCGGCAGGTTTTCCAGCGGCGCGGCCGAGCGGAAGTGCTGATCCATCGCCTGCGCCCCGCGCAGGAATGCGCGGAAATTGTCCGGACCGACGGCGATCATCACCGACAGGCCAATCGGCCCCCAGACGGAGTAGCGCCCGCCGACCCAATCCTCGAACCCGAATACGCGATCTTCGGGGATGCCGAATTGCGCCGCGCCCGCCTTGTTGGAGGACAAAGCGATGAACTTGCCTTCGTCAGACACGCCCTTCTCCGCCAACCAAGCCTTTGCAGTGCGCGCGTTGGTAATCGTTTCAATGGTGGTAAAGGTTTTGGAGGCAACAATAAAAGCCGTTCGCTTAGGGTCGCAGCCCTTCAGCGTGTCCGCAATGTCGGCGCCATCCACGTTCGACACGAAATGGCAGCGTGGGCCGTCGTGATACGGAGCCATCGCCAAAGCCGCCATAACCGGACCAAGATCGGACCCGCCGATACCGATGTTCACCACATCCGTCACATCAGAGGCGCGCAACTCTTCGGCCAGCTTTTCCATGCGCGCCAAGGTGGTGAGCACCTCCGGCATGACATCATGGCCATCGACCATGACCGGCCCGCCGTCCAGATTGCGCAGCGCCGTATGCAGCACCGCACGTCCCTCCGTCTCGTTGATTTTGGCGCCTGAAAACATGGCGTCACGCCGTTCGGCAACGCTCCCCGTCTCGACCAGCTCCAGAAGGGTTGCGCGGGCGTCCGCATCGATTAGCGTCTTGGAATAATCAAACAGCATTCCCAGCGCGTCGACACTGAACTCCGACGCTCGCCCCGCATCCGCGAATAGATCCTCGATCCGATGCCCCGCAACGCGCTGCGCCTGTGCTTTTACCTTGTCGAACATGCCCGTCCCCGTCTGTGTATGAAAGTCATGGCTCACGCCGCCCAATGCACCTTGGAATCGGAGATTACCGCGTTGATCGGTGCCTCCATCGGCGGCTTGCCACGTGCATTTTCCAGCGCCGCGCGCTTCTCGTCGCCAAAAATCAGAACATGTTTCGCCATGGCACCGTCCAACACCGGCGCGCTCAGCGTGATGCGCGGTTCCGGCGCCCCCGGCGCGCGCATCGCCAGCAATGTCGGGGCGTCAGGGGCCAGCGCCTCTTGCAGCTTGTCCGCCCCCGGAAAGATCGATGCCGTGTGCATATCCGCGCCCATCCCCAGCAGCACTACCGCCAGCGGCAGCACGTCTTCGATCGGGCGGCCCAGTTCGGCCAAACCTTCTTCGGGCGTGTCGTAGGGGGCGTAAAGCGGCAGGAAACGCGCCTTTGCTGCGCGCTCAACCAACAACCGGGTCTTTACCAGCGTGGTGTTCGACCGTGGACTGTCTTCCGGCACCCAACGTTCGTCTCCCAACAGAACATCCACTCGCGACCAATCCAGGTCGGCCGCACAAAGGTCATCAAAAATCGGGCCGGGAGAGGTCCCACCGGGCACCACCAGCGCAGCACGATCTTCGTGTTGAAGCGCGGAGCGCAAATCGCCCGCCAAACGCTGTGCCAGTTCGATGGACAGCATTTCTCGATCAGCATATTCAATGAATTCGTAGGTCATACGTTGTCCTTACGCCTTGATGTCGCGCCACTTGCGACCGTCACGATGCATCAACATCAACGCATCATCCGGGCCGCTGGATCCGGCATCATATTCCTTCGGCACTTCTCCGCGACGTTGCCAGCCTTCGATGATTGGATCGGTCCAGGTCCAGGCCGCCTCTACCTCGTCGCCGCGCATGAACAGCGTCTGGTTGCCTCGGATCACATCCATGATCAATCGCTCGTACGCATCGGGGATATCCTCTGCGTCCGGCCCCAGAGCATCCGCAAATGACATATCCAACGCAACGTCCTTCAGACGCATGCCGCCGGGCCCCGGCTCCTTGATCGTCACGCCAAGGGTCATGCCTTCATTCGGCTGCAACCGGATCACCAGCACATTGGCATGACGTCCCGCTTCGGGACCAAAGATCGAATGCGGGGCGTCCTTGAACACCACCGCAATTTCGGAGGCCTGCGACTTCAGCGCCTTGCCGGTGCGCAAATAGAACGGCGTGCCCGCCCATCGCCAGTTGGAAATGCTGATCTTCATCGCAACAAAGCTCTCGGTGGTCGACCGTGGGTCTTCCACATGCGACCTGTACCCCGGCTGCTTTTCATCCGCTATGTATTGGCCGCGCACGATATGGTGATAGTCGACCGGATCCAATGCCCTGATAACTTTCAGCTTTTCATCGCGCACAGAATCCGGCTCAAAGCGCGCGGGCGGCTCCATTGCGATCAGGCAAAGCAGCTGCATCAAGTGGTTCTGCACCATGTCCCGCATCGCACCGGATTTATCGTAATAGGCGCCGCGCCCGGACACATCGACCGTTTCTGCCACGGTGATCTGGATGTGATCGACGAATTGCGCGTTCCACAGCGGCTCGAACAGCATGTTGCCAAAGCGCACGGCCATCAGGTTCTGAACGGTTTCCTTACCTAGATAATGGTCGATGCGATAAATCTGGGTTTCATCGAAATGCTCCGCCAGCGTGCTGTTCAGCGCACGCGCCGAGGCGAGATCCTTGCCGAACGGTTTTTCCACCACAACCCGGCTGTCGTCATCCGCCAGACCGAAGCCGCGCAGCCGCTCCGCCAAGGCACCAAAGAGCGACGGCGCCACGGAAAAGTAGAACGCCCGCACCATGCCATCGCGCAGCCGCGCCTTCAGGGTTTCCCAGCCGCCCTCGCCCATGGCATCGACGTGCTCGTAGCCCACATGCGCCAGAAAGCCCTCCAGCGCTTCATCAGAGCAATCCCGACCGCCGCCGAATTTGCGAACCGCCTCGCGCACCAGATCGCGAAAGCCGTCGTCGTCCATTTCGGACCGGGCTGCGCCAATGATTCGCGCCTCCTCCGGCATCTGCCCGGCACAATAGCGCCGGAACAGGCCCGGCAGGATCTTGCGCCGCGCCAGATCGCCGGTGGCGCCGAAGATCACCAGATCAAAAGGGTCTACAGGAATGACGCGTGACACCATGACGGTTGGTCCTCTTTCTTGTCCGAGCCACGCGACCCACCCGCACGCAGATCATGTTAGCGGTAACGCAGCCTGTTGCGGCTCGTTTAATCTATGTTTGCGGGGAAGTCTAACAGCGATGTCACGCTTCACAATGGCGTGGGGAAATTTCTTGGGGCTGGCCCCCTGGTCCCGTGTGCCCTAGCTAGAAACGGCAGCAGGGAGACAGGCATGAAAGATACCGCCAACGCCGGAAAGTTTCAGGACCCGAAGGTCACCGCCGACGGTCAGGCTCGCGCTCATGTGGCGCTGAGCGACCCGCAGACCCTTTGGTTCAATACCGGAACGCTGTGTAATATCACCTGTGCCAACTGTTATATCGAAAGCTCCCCCGAAAACGACCGGTTGGTCTACATCACCAGGTCCGAGGTCGAAGACTACCTCGACCAACTGGAGGATCGAAAGTGGGGCGTGCGCGAAATCGCCTTCACCGGCGGCGAGCCTTTCATGAACCCGCAAATGATCGAGATCGCCCGCGCCAGCCTCTCGCGTGGGTACGAGGTGTTGATCCTCACCAATGCCATGCGCCCCATGATGCGGAAGCGCGTGCTGGACGGTCTGACCGCTCTGCAGGCGGACTTCGGCGACAAGCTGACATTGCGTATTTCGCTCGATCACCATGACCCGGCCTGCCACGATGCGGAGCGCGGGGCCGGTGCGTACGAAAAGACGCTTCATGGCATGCGCTGGCTGCGCGACGCGGGCGTCCGCATGGCCGTGGCGGGGCGCAGCCTTTGGCACGAAACCGACCTCGACGCCCGAGAAGGCTACGCCGCCTTGTTCAAGGCCGAAGGCTTCGACATCGACGCCCAGGATCCCGGCATCTGTGTGCTGTTTCCCGAAATGGACGAAACCGTCGAAGTCCCGGAAATCACCACCGCTTGTTGGGGCATTCTCGACAAACAGCCGACATCGGTCATGTGTTCCTCCTCCCGAATGGTGGTCAAGCGTCGTGGCGCAGAGAATCCCGCAGTGCTGGCCTGTACCCTCCTGCCCTACGATGCGCAGTTCGAGCTGGGCGAAACCCTGGCCGACGCCGAAGGTGCGGTCCCGCTCAACCATCCGCATTGCGCGAAATTCTGCGTTCTCGGCGGCGCCAGCTGCTCCGCGTGACATCGGGCACCGCTACACGTCCGTTTAACGCCTGAAAGCGCAGACGTTGGAGACCGGCGACGACCCGCCCGATCTCCAACACCGGCTTGCGCAGGCCCTCTCCCCGTGGCACCACCTCGCCAACAGGAGACACGACCATGACACAGCCCCGCAAGATCATCATCGACACCGACCCGGGGCAAGACGACGCCGTCGCCATATTGCTGGCCCTTGCCTCCCCCGAAGACCTCGACGTGATCGGCATCACCACCGTCGCCGGCAACGTGCCGCTCGATCTGACCACGCGCAACGCCCGCATCATTTGTGAGTTGGCAGGCAAGCCGCAGACCCGCATCTTTGCCGGCTGCGACCGTCCCCTCGCCCACGAGCTTGTGACGGCCGAACACGTGCACGGCAAAACCGGTCTGGATGGCCCCGTGCTGCCCGATCCCACCATGCCGGTCGAGGATCAGCACGCCGTCGATTTCCTGATCGAAACCCTGCGAAATGAGCCCGAAGGCAGCGTCAGGCTTTGCCCGCTTGGTCCGCTGACCAACATCGCCACAGCCCTTCAAAAGGCACCCGATATCGCGCCCCGGATCGCGGAAATCGTTCTGATGGGCGGGGCCTACTTCGAGGTTGGCAACATCACCCCGACCGCCGAATTCAATATCTTCGTTGACCCCCATGCCGCCGAGATCGTCTTCAAATGTGGTGCGCCGATCACAGTCTTGCCGCTGGACGTCACGCATAAAGCGCTGGTGACAAAGCAGCGAAACGACGCTTTTCGTGCGCTGAATTCCCCCGTCGGCACCGCTGTGGCGCTGATGACCGATTTCTTTGAACGGTTCGACATTGCGAAATACGGCTCCGAAGGGGCGCCGCTGCACGACCCTTGCGTCATTGGCTATCTGCTTGCGCCGCATATGTTCTCTGGCCGTCATATCAATGTCGAGATCGAGACGCAGTCGCCGCTGACCATGGGCATGACCGTCGCTGACTGGTGGGGCGTCACGGATCGTCCGCCCAACGCCAATTTCATCGGTGATCTGGAAGCTGACCAATTCTTCGACCTGCTCACCGACCGTCTGAGACGTCTCTGAGAAAGCACATCGGATGAAATCGCTCCATCTCGCCACCCAGGACGACCTGTCCAAGCTGCTGCCGCTCATCGCCGGGTTTCACGCAGAAATGGGGTATGACACCACCGCCGAACATCAGGAGGGCGCCATCGCCCCTCTGCTGGACGGCTCTCCGCATGGGGCGATCTGGCTGATCGGACTGCGACGTGCGCCGGTGGGGTACATCGCGATCACATTCGGCTGGTCCGTTGAATATGGCGGGCTGGATGCCATCGTGGATGAGCTGTACATCCGTTCCGCCGTGCGCGGGCGGGGCATGGGCCATGATGCCATCGATGGCATTGCCAAAGCCCTCAAGGACGCGGGCGTGCGCGCGCTCCATCTCGAAGTGGACCGCGACGACGAGCGCGCCAAAGAGTTCTACGCCCGCGCCCGGTTCAAGCCGCGTGACCGCTACATCTTTATGTCTCGGGTGCTCTGAGCGGTTACAAAGCGCGCTTCGATCCACGACTCGTCGAGCAGTCCCTGCGAAATGCACCACGACCGGCACAGTGCGCCTTATGCGAAAACCGTAATTGCCCCTCTGTCACGCACACGCACCACGCCCTATATTCAGCCTATGACCTTGCACATTCCCTTCGACAACAGCTTCGCCCGCCTTGAGGGCCCGTTGTTCGCCCGCCTGAACCCCTCCCCCGCAGAGGCCCCGACACTGATCGCGTTCAATCACGCGCTGGCTAGTGACCTCGGCATCACAGGCTCGGAGGATGACGCCACGCTGGCGCGCCTCTTCTCCGGACATACGCTGCCCAAAGGGGCGGAGCCCATCGCGCAGGTCTACGCCGGCCACCAGTTCGGTGGTTTCTCGCCCCAACTCGGTGACGGGCGCGCCCACCTGCTGGGAGAGGTCGCAACTCCGCAAGGCCGCTTTGACATCCAGCTCAAAGGCTCCGGTCCGACCCCCTTCTCCCGGCGGGGCGATGGCCGCGCCTGGCTCGGTCCTGTCATCCGCGAATACCTCGTGTCCGAGGCGATGCACGCCCTCGGCATCCCCACCTCCCGCGCGTTGGCGGCCGTTCGCACCGGCGAAGAGATCATCCGCGACCGCCCGCTCCCGGGCGCCGTGCTGACCCGCGTGGCCTCCAGCCATATCCGCGTCGGCAGCTTTCAGTATTTCGCGGCACGTGACGACATAGACAGCCTGCGCACCTTGTTCGACCACACCCGTGCGCGCCATGCGCCTGACGCCGAAACCCCCGCTGACCTGCTGCGCGCGACCATTGCGAAGCAGGCCAAACTGGTGACACAATGGATGTCGGTGGGCTTTATCCACGGGGTGATGAACACCGACAACTGCACCCTGTCCGGGGAAACCATCGACTATGGGCCTTGCGCTTTCATGGATGCCTATGACCCGCGCCGGGTGTATTCCTCCATCGACCGTCAGGGGCGGTATGCCTATGCCGCGCAGGCCGACATCATTGTCTGGAACATGGCGCAGCTGGCCTCCGCCCTGATCCCGCTGATGCCCGATGAGGCCGCCGCCATCGAAACCTTTCAGGCCATGATCGAAGACATGCCAGAGCTGCTGCGCCGCGAATGGCTGACCCGCTTTTCGGCGAAGATCGGCATCGCGGCACCGCGTGAAACAGACGCGGCGCTGATTGGTCGTCTGCTGGAGATGATGCACAAAGGCGGTTCGGACTTCACCAATACCTTTGCCGCGCTCACCGACGGCACCGCCCTTGACCAGATCGCCGACCGCGATGCCTACGACCTTTGGCATGCCGACTGGCGGACCCGGCTGGCAGAAGAAGACGCCCCTGAGGCCACGATGGCCGCGGCCAACCCACGCGTCATTCCGCGCAACCACCAGATCGAGGCCGCGATTCAATCTGCAACCGGCGGTGACGACGCCCCATTCCATCGCTTGCACGCGGCATTGGCGCACCCTTACGAGACCAGCGCCGACAACGAATGGCTCAAACGCGCCCCTGCCCCCGACGAAGAAGTCGCCGCCACCTTTTGCGGCACCTGATCTCGACAGGCGGTCAGCGTCGGCGCTTGTTGATAAGCACGATGCCGACCGCCACCAAAAGCAGCGCCAGACCGAATTGCACTCCGACCGGCTCGCCGAAGACCAGCCAGCCAAACAGCACCGCCAGCACCGGCGTCAGAAAGCTGAAGGACGCGATGTCCGACGCCGGATAGATGGTCATCAGCCACAGCCAGAACGTGAAGCCAATGCTGGCCGTCAGAACGCCGTAGCCCATCGCCGACCATTCCAGCAGCCCCGGATCACGCCACAGCGGCCCCATCAAGGGCGCAAGCGCAAGGAGCAACACCGCCGACACCCCAAGCTGCCAGATCAATTGACCGGAAGCAGGCAATTCCGACACGCGCGTCAGCCGCACCGTCAAAGCGATGCCCGCCCAGCACCAACTGCCGAACAGCGCCAGAAGATCCCCGCGCAGGTCCCCCTCTGCGCGGCTGTGCGGATCCGCCAAGGCCCAGCCCACGCCCAGCATAGCCAACCCAAGACCGGCGGCACGCCGGCGTGACAACTGCTCTCCCGGCAAGGCAAAATGCGCCACAAGCGCCAGCCAGATCGGCATGGAATAAAACGTGATGGACGCACGCGACACAGACGTCATATCCATCGCGGTGAACACAAAGATAAACTCGAACGTAAACAACAGGCCCAGCAGCAACCCCGGCCAAAGCGTCGCCCGAAGCGCCCCCATCCGCCCACGGCCAAAGGCGATCCACAGCCCCAGAACGACAAGCGCCAACAGCGACCGTACCCCCGCGCCGAACACCGGGCCAAAGCCGCCGTTCATCAATTTGATAACCACTTGGTTGAAGGCCAGCACAACGGCAAAGCCAACCAAACCGACGACCCCATTGAGGTCCAGAGAATCCTTGCGTTTCATAAGCCCAAGGACACGCTGGAGAGTGCCGCGTCAATCACTTCACCCGCGCACCGCTGCCCCTTGGCCTCAGCGGCCTCATTGCCTACAAGTGAGGCCACGACGACACGATGCGGCCCCAGATCATGACCGATACAATCACTGAACGCTGCGCTGCCAAGGGCCTGCGCATGACGGAGCAGCGGCGCATCATCGCCGAGGTGCTCGAAAGCGCGTCCGATCATCCCGATGTGGAGGAGCTTCACGCCCGTGCCGCCGCCCGTGATTCCCGGATCTCCATCGCCACGGTTTACCGGACGGTAAAACTGCTCGAAGAAAGCGGAATTCTCGAAAAGGTGGACTTTGGGGACGGTCGCGCCCGCTACGAAGATGCAGAACGTGAACATCACGATCATCTCATCGACTTGGCAACCGGCGAAGTCATTGAATTCGTCGACCCCGACATCGAGGCCTTGCAGGAGCGCATCGCCCAGAAGCTCGGCTATCGCCTGACCGGGCACCGCATGGAATTATACGGCGTCCCGCTGAAAAAGCGCTGAACTGCGACGCCCCCGCCGGGCCGAAGGCGTGAGCAATCACCCCGCGCCCTGACAGCGTTTAGCTCAACGAGATATTCACGCGCCGGTTCTGCTTGCCCTTGTTCTCGATCTTGCCAAGGGTCAGTGTCCCGATCTCGCCGGTGCGCGCCACATGCGTCCCGCCACAGGGCTGAAGATCAATCTGCTCTGTTCCGTTGCCAATCCGTACCAGGCGCACCTTGCCCATACCGCGCGGCGGCTTGACGGACATGGTTTTAACCAGCTCCGGACGCGCATCCAGTTCTTCTTCGGCGATCCAGCCTTCGCTGACCTCCAGATCACGATCGACCAGCGCGTTCAGCGCATCTTCGATACCCTCCCGGTCCGTGGGCGGCTCCGGCATGAGGAAATCCAACCGACCGCCCTGCGCCGCGATCTGCCCCCCAGTCACCGGCAATGCAATGATCACGCTCAGCAAATGCAGCGCGGTGTGAACCCGCATGTGTCGATGCCGACGATCCCAGTCGAGCACCTGCAACACATGCGCCCCGACAGGGGGCAAGCCCATGGGCTCAGACGGCACAAGAACCGACGCCAGCCGATCCTCTGCCTTGACGGCAGTGGCGACGGGCATGCTCTTGCCGTCCCACTCGATCCAGCCGCTGTCACCGGGCTGGCCGCCCCCCTTTGGGTAAAACAGCGGCGGGTCAACGATCACACCGCCCTCAGGCGTATGGGCGGTGACACGTCCCGGTGCTTCCCGCAGGTAAGCATCCTCATGGTAAAGAAAACGCCCATTTGTCATTTGTCTATTCCTCCATCGCCGCTCGCCTCGCCATCACCGCGCCCCTCAGGCAGATCGAGCCCGCCACCGGGAACGCGCTTGGGCTTGTCCTCGGCGTCTGGCAATGGCGTGTCCTTGGTCGGCTTATCCGCCTTCGCCTCGGGCAAAGGTTTTGCGGGCTTCGGCGACAGCGCATCCGGATTGCGCAGCCAGACATCGCGTTGCGAGAAGGGAATCTCGATGCCTTCCTTCTTGAAGGTCTCGGTGATCTGGTGGCGGATCTCTGTCCTGACGTCCAGACCCATGGTGACATCGTACAGCACCGCCCGGATCTGGAAATCGAGCGAATCCGCCCCAAATCCGATGAAATCGACACCCGGTTCCGGGTTCATCAACACGTCCTCGTGGCGCCGGACAATGGTCAACAGCAGATGCTGCACCTTCCGCGTGTCGCAGCCATAGGCGACACCAACCGGGATCACGATCCGCCCCAACATATTGCCGCGAGTGTAGTTCGAGACAGTGCCGGAAATCAGGTCGGCGTTTGGCACGATCATGTCGAACATATCAAAGGTCTCGATCCGCGTGGACCGCACCGAGATATCCTTGACGATGCCATGGGTGCCGTTGACTTCGATCCAGTCCCCTTCGGAAATCGGGCGCTCCACCAACAAGATGATGCCGGAGACAAAGTTCGACACGATGGTTTGCAGGCCGAAACCAATACCAACGGACAGCGCACCAGCGACAATGGCCAGCGACGACAGGTCGAGCCCGCCAGAGGTGATGGCGATGATCGCTGCAAGGAAGATCCCCACATAGCCAATGCCGGATGTGATTGCCGTCTGGCCGCCCTTGTCGATCTTCGTCTTGGGCAGAACCGAGGATTTCAGCGCCCCCTGCAACAGTCGCGTCAGCATGTAGCCTATGACGAAAACAATGATGACGACCAGAAAGTCGGTGGGGGAAACCCGCGTGTCACCAAAGACGAACCCCTCGCGGAACCGCGTCCAGACCTCGGACAGATCTGCCGTGCGGGCGCCCCAGATCAGCGCCAGGAACGGCAGCGCCGCCGCGCTGAGGATGAAGGCCGCAAGAACCGGGATCAATCCGTCGCCTTCTGTGCCAAAACGGTCTGAAATCAGGTCGTTCAAATCAAAGATGAAACGCTGCAACACCATGACAAAGGCCGCAAGGCCCAAGGTCGCGACAAACGGATAGATCGATGTCTCGCCGAACCGCTGATACCCCACCGATGCCATCAACACGCCGACAACCGCGACGACCATGCCCGCGCGGCCCAGCAAACGCATAAGACGGGCGCGAAAGACACTGCGGTCCTCGCCTTCCGGAACCTCGCCGTTGCTTTCCTTGCTGATGACACGACACAGCCGGAACAGCGCCAAGGCGGACAAGACCAGCAACGGGAACTCAACCACAGCGGTTGTTGCAGAGCTATAATCGTCGAGGTTTCCCTGCGCTTCCACGACCGCGCGCACGACGTACAGCCACGCAAGCGCATTCGCCAGCCGCCGCCCTTCCCACCGGGCGCGATCATTCAGCTGAACCGTGCTGCGGTCACCGATTTCATGGAAGGTCTGATTTGCCAGCCATCGCGTGCCAAGCAGCAATGCCGCCCAGATCGGAAGCTGGTTGAGCAAAAACTCCCAGCGTGTGCCGCTGAAACCGGTGGCCGAAATGGCTTCGATCAGCGCGTAAATGCCCGCGTAGGGGAGAAGGATTTCACCCAGAGAAACGAGAAAACGGAACACCCCTGTGCCGCGACGTGTGTTGCCACGCAGACGATCGACCCCCATGGTCGCCCATGTCTTGCCGCGCACGATCAACATGCCGCCAATCGCCAGAAGCAGCAGGATCAATGGCAGATTGCGCCGTGCCTCCATCTGGTAGGAGGGCGAGGTGACATTCGCCTTGACCTCCCCCCATGTCGCAATGGCAGAGCCCACCAAACCCGTGACGGCAGCGGGCCAATTGACCGGGTTCAGCGGACTTGGGCCCAGCTCCAGCAGTTCGCTTGCCTGACGATCCCGGATGATCGTGTCGATCTCGCGGATGATGCCGTCGGCACGTGTGTACGCCTCTTCGGCTCGTAGACCGGGGGCACGCAAATCCGCCAGCTGCGCATTCAATGTGCTGCGCCGCGAAGCAATATCCTCCGGCTCCTCTTCGCCCTCGGCCGGGGCCGCGCCCAAGGCATCGATCTGCGCCCGCACGGTCGAAATACGTGCCTCGTTGGTGGCTTGAGCATCGAGGAATTGCGACCGCCAGTTCACCATGCGCTCGCGAATGCGCTCCAGCTCGGTGACCGATGCGGTCCCCAGATCCAGCTTCACCTCATCGGCGCGCGCCCTCAGTTCCCATTCGCTGTAGCTGGGTTGCGTGACATCCTGCGCCAACGCGGGGGCAACCCCCCCGCCCACGACAAACGACGCCGCAAGCAGCAGCGCGCTCAGCAGCCGAGCCAAACGTGTCATGCGTCCTCGAATACGCCAGGGATGGAGGCCGGTGCGCGCGTCAGCCAAGGCGGCGTTGGCAAGCCCTTTTCCCTCAGGAAATCAGGGTTGAACAGCTTGGACTGGTAGCGCGTGCCATAGTCACAAAGAATGGTGACGATGGTGTGCCCCGGTCCCATTTCCTTGGCCATCCGGATCGCACCGGCCACGTTCACGCCCGAAGATCCGCCAAGGCACAAGCCCTCATCCTGCAACATGTCGTAGACCACCGGCAGTGCCTCCGCGTCGGACACACGCCAGCAATAATCCGGTGTGAACCCTTCGAGGTTGGCCGTGATGCGTCCCTGCCCGATGCCTTCGGTGATGGAGTTGCCGGGGTTTTCCTCGCCGGTGTAGATCTTGTACAGACCTGCGCCTTCCGGATCGGCCAGACCAATCTTCACGCCCTTGGGCTGCAACGCCATGCCAACACCCGCCAGCGTCCCGCCGGACCCGACCGCGCAGACAAAGCCGTTGACCTTGCCGCCGGTCTGCTCCCAGATTTCAGGGCCGGTGGTTTCGATATGCGCCAGACGGTTCGCCACATTGTCGAACTGGTTTGCCCAGATCACCCCCTCGGGTGTGGTTTGCGCCAGCTCCTCGGCCAGACGACCGGAATAGCGCACATAGTTATTGGGGTTGCTGTACGGCGCGGCCGGAACAAGCACCAACTCCGCCCCGGCAAGACGCAGCATGTCCTTCTTTTCCTGGCTCTGCGTCTCGGGCATGACAATCACCGTCTTGAAGCCCATGGACGCGCCAACCAGTGCCAGACCGATACCGGTGTTCCCGGCGGTTCCCTCAACAATGGTGCCGCCGGGCTTCAGCTGGCCCTTTTCGATGGCGTCCTTGATGATGTACAGCGCGGCCCGATCCTTGACCGACTGGCCCGGATTCATGAACTCTGCCTTGCCGACGATCTCGCAGCCTGTCTCTTCGGATGCGTTCTTCAGCTTGATCAGCGGGGTGTTCCCAACGGCCTGGGCGAGGTCGGCTGCAATGCGCATGTGCTGCGATCCTTTATCAACGTGTTGCTGACAGGTGTAGGGCTGCGCCCTTGGGAACTCAAGAGCCGCGCCATGCCCCAGACGCGGCTGGGCACGTTCTTGCGTTTTGGCTTTGGCCCGCCTCAGGGACGCCGGTTCTGCGTCAGTCAATGCCGCGCCAACAGGCGTCCCGCATCACATTCCCCAAAACCAATACTATTTCTTTCGCAGCTCTGCGCGCCGCGCCCCCAGCGCAAAGATCATCATCTGCAAGGGCAGAGCGTTGATCTCCCCGGTCTCGATCAGATGCAACGCCGCATCGAAGCTCAAGACATGGTTGCGGATGTCCTCATGCTCCGCGTCGAGGCCGGCCATGGACTGCGCCTCCCGCTCGGACAGGTCACACAAGCCGATGAACGTGTGGTAAAATTCGGTGCTGTATCCGGGCGAGGCATATCCGGCAGAGATCGGCAAAAGCGCCTCCAGGTCCAGCCCGGCCTCTTCCACCGTTTCGCGCCGGGCCGCCTCCTCCGGGCTTTCGCCCGCGTCGGTCATGCCCGCCACCGGCTCCAGTACCCAAGGCGCAGGATCGCCGCGATGGATTGGGCCAAAGCGCAACTGTTCCGTCAGCAGCAGCTTGTCGGTCTGGGGATCATAGGGCAGCACCAGCGCCACGTCGTAGGCCACGAAACACTCACGCCGCAATTCGTCGCCCCAAGAGCCGTCAAACCGACGATATCGCAGACGGAACGGCTGCAGGCGAAAGAACCCGTCATAGCCGTCGAGCGTCTCCAGCACCTCCACATCGTCTTTCATCGACATTGTGGTGCGCAGCTCGCGCGGCGGTTCCTTGCGGGCGATCACCTGGGACCAGGCACGGTTGCGAAAGAACGGCAACAGGGTGGCCGCGCTCTCCCCACCGGGTTTGCCAAAGCGCGCCATGACCTCGCCTGCGGCGATCCGGCTGACCTCCCCCCAGGATACTTGCCATGCGTCCAGCGACCAGAGCGCCGCCTCCGTCGCCTGCCCCTCAGGAAAATAGGCATGGGTCTCAACCGGGCCTGTTTCAGTCTGAACCGTCACCGGACGGGCGTCAAAGTCAAACCCGGACGTGTAGAAATCCAGCCGCGCATGATCGTTCGCCGTCAGCCCTTGAAGTAAAACACCCCGGGCCGTCCCCGGACCGACGCGCATGGCCGGCCACGGCTGCCCGTTGACTTCAATCACCTCGTGACCGGCCAGAGATGCATGACTGACAGGCACGTCCCGGCCAAGAACAATGGCGCGCAGCGCCGCATCGCGCAAAGTGCCGAAACAAAACAGGCTTTTCAAAACTATCTCCAGCGCTTCGCCGCGATTTCCGTAAGAATACCGCTCAAGATGCCCCCCACCAGAAGCGTGACAACGACCTGCCCGTCAAAGATCTTGACCCCGAATTCCAACGCCAATTCAGCGATCGCCACCACCGCTTCGAACGGGTCATCGTAAAATCTGCGAAACGCACGGTTGATCATCTCGTCCGTGGCATAGACGAAAAGAGCAACCAAAGTCATCGACACAACGGCTGTGGCCCCATTGGAAATACCGGCGGAAAAGCCGCGCCCGGCCCGCGAACCCAGAATCACCCAGCCGCAAAGAAGCCCAATGGCCGTGTTCCAGTAATTGAAGTTCCCGAAGGCCTGCCCCTCGGGAAACAGGGGTTTCACCGCCTCAGACGCAAACCATGCCACCACAGCCAGACAAATCGCTGCGACAAGTTTTGCGGCTGTGGGCATGGATCAAACGGGCCTTTGCATCGTGATCTGGGTCACGTCACAATTACCGCTGTGAAATGTCGCCGCGCAAGAGGAGAGATAGAAATTCCACATCCTGCGAAAGCGATCATCGAATCCCATCTGCGCAATTTCGTCCCAGCGCTCGTTGAAACTTTCGTTCCAGCGGCGCAAAGTCTGACTGTAGCTTTCGCCGAATTCGAGTGACCGCACCACCTGCAACCCGGCCTTCTCAACTTCGAGGCGCAGCACCTCGGGGCTGGGCAACATGCCACCCGGAAAGATGTATTTCTGAATGAAATCAACGCCGCGCCGGTAGATTTCGTAGCGCTTGTGCTGCACCGTGATGATCTGCAAAGTCGCGTTGGCGCCGGGCTTCAGGCGGTCCCGCACCGTGTCAAAATAGACCGGCCAGTATTTCTCGCCCACCGCCTCGAACATCTCGATGCTTGCGATACCATCGTATTGACCGCGCTCGTCACGATAATCCTGCAACTTTAATTCAACCATATCGGACAGCCCGGCGCGCTGCATCCGCTGCTGCGCGTAGACCAGTTGTTCCTTGGAAATCGTCAGGCCGGTGACACGCAAACCGCGCTCTTTGGCGGCGTATTCCGCAAACCCGCCCCAGCCGCAGCCGATTTCCAAGACGTGGTCGCCGGGTTTCGCGCCCATTTGATCCACCATGGAGGCATATTTGGCGATTTGCGCCTTTTCGGTGCTTTCCTGCCCGGTCTCGAACAGGGCGGAACTGTAGGTCATGGTTTCATCCAGCCACAGGCTGTAGAAATCATTCCCAAGATCGTAGTGGTGCGAGATATTGCGCCGCGCCTGACGCTTGGAATTCCGCTGCATCCAGAAGCGGAACTTTTCCCACATCTGCAACAGCTTCTGCCCGGGAAAGCCATCGAACAGGCTATCCTCATTGGCATGCACCAAGTCCAGAAAGGCCATCAGATCCGGCGTCGTCCACCCCTGATCCATGTAGGCCTCGCAAAACCCAAGCTCCCCCTCGCGGATCAGCCGGGCAAAAATATCGTCGCTGTGCAGATGTACCTCTGCCACCGGACCCGGCGCGGCCCCGTCGGCACGAAACATGCGGCCATCCGGCAACACGATGTCAAGACGGCCGCGCTCCATGTTCTGGGCCATCTGAAAGACCTGCGCGAAATACCGCGGCAAGTTGGTCTGGTCTTGAAGTGAGGTCAGGTGCATGTGCAGCTTTCGATTTTCATTTATTTCAACGAAGTTTATGTTGGTCTGGAAAACCGGCAAGCCTTCGGGCTTGGGAATTCCGGCAAGTTTGTGTTTTATTAAGAATTATACGCCTGGCCCGCGCGAGCGGATCAATATCTTAACGAGGCTCGGGCGATGCCGTACAGGAGTAGACAGTCGTGAAACGACAGATTTTTAGCATATGCCTCGCGGCTGCGACCGTGGCGGGCTGCGGACAAGTTAATAAAGCGGTGGCACCTCTGACCCAGCCGCAGAATCGGACTGTTTCCAGCGGTGGCCCGATCACCCTGTCCGGCACGCCGACCCTCTCCGCGCCGGCCCCCATTGAGCAAGCCGCGCCGAAGACGCAGAACTGGCGCCGCGATCTGCCGCGCAATATCGCCTATTTCAATATGGGTGACGATGCGATCGCAATTTATGACGGGTCGGACCGTACGACGTCGACCGGGCAATTGCTTCCGGGCGAAGGGGGCTTCATCCAGACCTGCGACGACGACAAACCTGTGTGCATGATGAATTTCGGCAACGGACGCAGCGGTTGGGTGGCCATGAACGCAATGGCCGGCG
This sequence comes from Sagittula sp. NFXS13, assembly GCF_040148795.1. NCBI lineage: Bacteria > Pseudomonadati > Pseudomonadota > Alphaproteobacteria > Rhodobacterales > Roseobacteraceae > Sagittula > Sagittula sp. NFXS13. Next base: position 211,921 of record NZ_JAGEMH010000004.1, on the reverse strand, counting down.
TCTCCCGCTAAGGTGTTTCCCCCCGGCACTGCCGGGGCGACCCGCGCGGCCTGCGGCCGCGATTTTGAGCGTATGAAAAGCAAAGGCGCCGCCAGCGCGTCAGAAGTCGCGGTTCTGGTAGGCGTCGAGCGCTTTTTGGCGGCCATCTTTCACATCGACAATCGGCTCCGGATAGCTGTCCTCCGGCGAAAGAGGCCAGCTTTCGGGGATCGCGTCGAAATAGCTCAGCGCGGTGTCGGTCGGCGCCTCATGTTCTTCGGCGATCCACCGATCAATGTATGCGCGTTTCGGATCAAATTTCTGGGCTTGGGTGACGGGGTTGAAGACGCGGAAATAGGGCGTCGCATCCGGGCCTGATCCCGCAGACCATTGCCAGCCCAAGGCGTTGGAGGCCGGGTCCCAATCAATCAGGCAGTGCTCGAACCATTTTTGACCGATACTCCAGTGGCACATCAAATGCTTGGTGAGATAGCTGGCCACGATCATGCGCACGCGATTGTGCATCCGCCCGGTTACGTAGAGTTCCCGCATCCCGGCATCGACGAAAGGAATACCGGTGCGGCCTTGTTTCCAAGCCTTTACCTCCTTGAGGCGCTCGTCCTCGTTCCATGGGAAGGCATCCCATTCAGGCCGCCAGTTTTCCGTCAGCAGACGCGGCGTGTGCCACATCAGATGATAGGCAAACTCGCGCCACACCAGTTCCTTGAGAAAGGTCCCTGCTCCGTCCTTGCCCGCGTCGCGCGCCCGCAATCCCGCGTGCCAGCACTGTGCGGGGCTGATCTCGCCCAGTGACAAGTTTTCTGACATGGCCGAGGTGCCGTCAACGGCCACGCGATCCCGCGCCTCATTGTAGTCCGCCACCTTGTCGCGCATGAATTCCCCCAAACGGGTCTGCGCGGCCTGCTCACCCAATTGCACGTAAGGTCGGACAACCTCTGCCCCGCGCCGCATTGCGGCCCCCAGGTGCCAGTCGTCCAGATGATCGCTTTGCGGCCAATTGTCCGGCGCAGGGATCGAAGACGGGCGGCTGAGCGGTTCCGGCACCTCGCGGGTTTCGACCGATTTCCAAAACGGCGTGTAAACCTTGTAAAAGCCGCCTTGTTTCGTCTCGACCGTCCAGGGTTCAAACATCACATGGCCGGTGTGGCTTTCGGCCTCGACATGTTTCGCCTTCAGCGCCTCCTTGACGCGGGTATCGCGGTCCACGCTGTCGGGATCATAGGCACGCATCCAATACACCGCGCCCGCGCCCGTCTGCTCGACCAGTTCCTCGAGCACCTCCCTCGCCGGACCGGACCGCAGGATCAAGCGGCTCCCGGCCTCCTTCAAGGCCTCCCCGTAGCACTCCAGCCCCAGCCCCAGCCGCCATTTCGGCGCCGCTCCCAGATCGTCCACAAGACCGTCACGAATTAAGACGGGGATCACCGGCCCGCCACGCGACACCGCCGCCGTAAGCGCCGCATGATCGGACAGTCGCAAATCGCGGCGCACCCAAAGAATTGTGGGGGAAGTGGTCATGTGGCCTCCTGTCATGTCGCTGGGGAACCTAGCGCGCCCCTCCGCAAGACAAGGGTTAGAGTGCGCCGGCCAGCCACATTCCGAGCAAAACGAGCACCTGCAGCAGGATCACAACGGACAGGATCATTGCGCCCCAGCGCCAGCCGCCAGCCTGGTAGGATTTTGGGGCCACGCGCAAAACGGCTTGCGTGACAACAGCCGTCCAGACGGCCTGCAAGACGAAAAACGCCAGCCGTGTCGCCCAGCCAACAGAAGGAAAGAACGCGGGCAAGAAGGCAACAAGCACCAGCCACAGCGGCATGAGGATCAACTGCATCCCAAGGAAACCGCCCCAGAAGGTCTCTCCCAGCGACAGCTCGCCGCGCGCCAGCTTTGCAATCCAAGGCCCGCGGAACATGGCGGCGCGTTCACGTTCGATCTCTTGCAATCTGGGTTGAGTTGGATCGGCCATCTGCCTTGCCTCCTGTCATCGGGCTTTGCAGACTATGTGACACGGCACGACGTGACCCACAAGCGCGCCCCACAACCAGCCATAAAGATCCTGTTGTTCAATAATTTAGTCGCCACGTTCTCATGACGGTGACGTCGCCTTGCCGGTATAACAGTCGCTTCAGCCTGCGGATCGTCCAGCCGCCCTACACCCGATCAATGGCGACCGTCGCAAACTTGGAGAAAAGGTGGCGCATTTAATCGACTGGCAGCATCGGCCCTGCGCATGAAAGGTCAACCCCTCCCTATCGTGCTCGACAGCCGCGCTTCGCCCGCTTTCTGGGCGGCTCACTGGTCGGCCTTAAGCGCGTCACTTACTGGACAGCCGACCCGGTCACGCCTGTAAAAAGCTCTCGCAAACCCGCTCTCCGCTGTCGAACGCTCCATCCATACAAGCGTTTCCACCCGGACATTCACCTTTCACCGGCTAGGCCCATTTGTGAACAGGGCCACGAGAAAAGAAATCAATCTGGCTGTCAAATCACCGCAAAAGAAGTCGGCTCAGGCGAAACTCTTCGCCGGCTGAGGCAAACACCAAACCCTTGAATCAAATTCAAATGAACCGCTTCAGATGTAATCGTTGGCACCTTGTCGCGCACACTATCGCTTGCATTTGCGCAGACGTTAGCCGGTTTCTGGCACAAATTTAGTTTGCGAATGGTGCACCCGATAGGATTCGAACCTATGGCCTCTGCCTTCGGAGGGCAGCGCTCTATCCAGCTGAGCTACGGGTGCCTGTGGACGCATCTACCCCGCCCGAAGCGCGGCTGCAAGTGCGTTTCTTCTCCCACGACGCGCATCAAACAGGTTTGCAGCCCACTGCAAGCATCGTCATCTCCGGGATCATTTCTCCGATCTCGACGGCCTCGAACCCGGCTTTTGCCAAGGCCCCCGTCAGCCAGCCCGTATCCAGCGAACGCGCCTTTGGCGTGAAGGCCGTATGCTGCAATTGCCAAAGCGCCGCAAGTTTCGGCCCGCTGCGGTCGGCCTCCACCACGAAGTCATGAATCAGCAACCGCCCGCCGGGCGCGAGCGTGTCATAAGCTCGTCTCAACAGACCCGCGTGGACATCGCCCGGCACACCGGAAAACAGGTAGGACATAAGGATAACGTCCTGATTGCCGGGCCAGTCGGCCTCCAACGCATTGCCCTCGATATAGGCGATCCGGTCCGACAGGCCCGCATCTGCCACATGTTTCCGCCCCAGCACCGCCACATTGGGGAAATCCACGATGGTGGCGCTGAGGCTCGGGTTGGCGCCACAAAGCGTGATCGCAAAGGCCCCCGTGCCGCCGCCCACATCCAGCATCTTGCGCGCCCCGGACAGGTCGATCTTACGGATCAACTGCCGCGCCGGGCCGAGCGATCCGGCGTGCTGCGATTCCGAATAGAGCTTCGCCTGCTCCGGGTCGGAAAACCAGTCGGCGTAAGAGGCCGTCGCGCCTTCTGGCAGCGTGTCCATCAGGGCGCGGTCGATCTGATCCAGCAGCCCGTACATCTGCCGCCCCACCTGCAAACGCAGATAATCGCCGAAATCATACTTCGCGCCCTTGACCAGAAACGCCTCCGCTGCAGGGGCATTGGCGTAGGTCTCCCCCTCTCGCGTCACCAGGCCAAGACCCACCAAAGCGGTCAGCAACGTCTCTGCCCGGTCCGTATCGACGGGTGTGCGGCTGGCAAGTTCGGCCGCCGTGGCCGGACCTTCCGACAGTTCGGTGAAAACCCCAACTTCGAGCGCCGCGAAAAGCGCCTTCGACCCCATGAAGCCGAAAGCGATCTCCGAGACCTGATCGGCCGTTTCCAAAACTGTCATGTGATCCCCCAAGGTGTGTCTCGATGCCACTTGAGTAGCGCACTCACGCCCACATGGCTAGAAACGACACCTTGGGGTCGCAAAAAGAACAGGCAGATGCCTGCGGATTAACCGAAAAGATCGTGCGCCAGCTCCAGCGCGTCGACCAACGCGTCCACCTCCTCGGTCGTGTTGTAGAGGCCAAAGGACGCGCGGCAGGTGGCTGATACGCCCAGATGATCCATCAGCGGCCCGGCGCAGTGATGCCCCGCACGCACCGCCACGCCCTTTTTGTCAAGGATGGTCGAGATGTCATGCGCATGCGCCGCCCCTTCCATCGTGAACGAAAAGATCGCCGCCTTGTCTGCGGTTGTGCCTTGGGTCGTGATCCAGTTCAGCCCGCCCAGCTTGCTCACCGTGTAATCGCGCAGCATGGCCTCGTGGGCAGAGATGTTCTCCATCCCCAGATCCATCATGTACTCCAGCGCGACGCCAAGGCCGATCTGCTGCACGATACCGGGCGTGCCGGCCTCGAACTTCATCGGCGGATCGTTGTAGGTGATCTCGTCCTTGTGAACCTCGCGGATCATGTCGCCCCCACCAAGGAAAGGACGCATCTCCTTCATCCGGTCGGACTTGATCCAGATCGCGCCGGAGGCCGACGGACCATAAAGCTTGTGGCCCGTGATCGCATAGAAATCGCAGCCGATCTCCTCCACGTTCACCGGCATGTGCACGGAGGCCTGAGAGCCGTCCACCAGAACCGGCACGCCCTTGGCGCGCGCGCCCTCACAGATCGCTTTGACGTCGACGACGGTGCCCAGAACATTCGACACCTGGGTGACGGCCACGAGCTTTGTCTTGGGGCCAATGGCGTCAATCACCTTTTGCGGGTCAAGCGCGCCGGTGGAATCCACATCGACCCACTTGATCACAACGCCCTGACGTTCCCGCAGAAAGTGCCACGGCACGATGTTGGCATGGTGCTCCATGACGGACAGGACGATCTCGTCGCCCGCCTCCATCCGCGGCATCGCCCAGCCATAGGCCACGAGGTTGATCCCCATGGTCGTGCCGGTGGTGTACACGATCTCGTCTTCCGACGTCGCCCCAAGGAAGCGCGCGATGGTGCCGCGCACGCCTTCGTATTTGTCGGTCGCAAGGTTCGACAAATAGTGCAGGCCCCTGTGAACGTTAGCGTATTCCTCGGCATAGCCGCGGGTCACGGCGTCAATCACCACCTGCGGTTTCTGCGCCGACGCGCCATTGTCCAGGTAGACCAGCGGCTTGCCGTTCACCTCACGCGACAGGATCGGGAAGTCCTTCCGGACTTCGTTCACGTCATACATTGCCCATCATCCCTTCCGGTGTCATCCCGGCCATTGTCAGCGCCACGGACAACACGATGCCAAGCGCAAACAGCGCCAGCACGAAGACAAAGAATGACTTGAGCATGTTGCCCAGGCCATGTGCTTCGTCGATAAAATTCAACAAGATCCAAAAGCCGATCGCGATGGCAATGACCCCCACGATGCCGGCAAGCGGCGGGATCGCCAGCATGAGCACGGTGGACGCCAGCTGCACAAGAATGTTCAGCGCCTGCACCCAGACCAGCAACAGGCCCACGTCAGTCAAACGCCCTGCCCCGCCCATCATGCGCCCGACCAGCGTGATCGACACGATCATCCCGGCTAGTGACACACATTCGACCACCGCGTATCCGATGGGCTGCGCCAGAAAGACAGGAAGCGCGCCCACAGGTGGCGCCACCACCAACCCCAGCCCGTAGACAAAGGCATTCATCGCCACCACCAGCGCAAAGGCCGTCCAGACCGCCTCGCGGCTGATATTGGCGGACAGCAGCAGACGCGCCACATCACGCGGGCTACCGATGCTTTCAACCGCCAGTTTCAGAAAGCCCTGAGCCGTCATACCGTTTCCTCGATCCGTTGCCGCCGTGCGACGCGCACTCCGGTGGCCACGAACCACATAACAGCAAGCAACCACAAGACCCCAACCACCGTCAGTTCTATCCCCTGCCCGACGAAGCCCGCCGTCAGCCCCGCCAACAACGCAATGGGCGCAGCCGACAGAAGGCCCCAGAACAGCGCGATCCGCATCTCGTAGCCAGAGACGCGCTGCCTCAGCACGCGCAGGATCACCTGCCCCAGCGCCGCAAGGGCATACAGGATCAGCGGCCAAAAGATCATGGTCGCCAACAAGGCCCCACCCAGCGCCGGTTGCAGCGCCTGCTGGTAGGCGCCGGGGTCGCCGGCCCAGCGGTCAGGATCAGACAGCGATACGCGCCGCGACACCGACGGCAACTGCGCCACAAACATGAAGGCGCAGGCCGCCATCAGATAGGCCAGCGCGCGCGGTTCGCTTTCGTCAAGAGACAGCTTCCGGCGGACCACCTCCGCCGGACGCCGATACATGGCCGCGATGTCAGAAGAGACCGCCAAAGCTCAGGTGCGCCGCCGTGCCAACCAAGCGGTGACACGCTCGTTCAGCTCGTCTTGCAGGCTCTCGTCTTCGATTTCCTGCACTGCTTCGGCGATGAAGGCCACGGTCATCATGTCCTCTGCCAGACCGCGCGGCACGCCACGCGCCCGCAGATAGAACAGGCTGTCCTCGTCAATCGCACCGGATGTGGAGCCGTGCGAACATGCCACGTCATCGGCATAGATTTCCAGCTCAGGCTTGGCGAGGAACTGGCTGTCTTCGTCCAGCAGCAGGCTTTGCGAGATCTGGTAGCCGTCGGTCTTCTGCGCGTCCGGTTTCACAAGTATCTTACCTTGGAACACACCGACCGCACCGTTGCGCAAGACTTTCTTGAACACCTGACGGCTTTCGCAATTCACCGCGTCATGGGTGACGAACACGGTGTCATCGTGATGGAACGACCCATCCCCCAGACACGCGCCCGCGATGTGCGCCTTGGCATCGTCGCCCGTGAACTCGACAATGGCCTCGTTGCGCGTCAACACACCGTTAACCGTCAGGGTAAAGGTCTTGAACGTGCTTTCCGTGCCGAGCCGCGCAAAGATATGCGTCACGGCGCGACGGTCGTGGTCGCGACCCTGCGCGCGCACGTGATGCAGCGTGCCAGTGTCCGCGATGTCCGCCTCGATCACCTTGTTAAAGCGCGCCGCTGCCGGTCCGTTCTCCAGAATTGTCAGCTGACAATCGCTTTCGACCTTGACCACATGGTGCAGGATCGCATCGCTTTGCGCGCCCTTGTGCACGTAGTTGATGTGGATCGGCTTGGGCGCTTTGCCCGTGACGTGGATCAGCAGACCATCGGTGGCAAAGGCCGTGTTGAGCGCCGCGAGGGGGCGATTCACCGGCGTCTGACCACGGGTTTCCAACACGCCGTAGACGTCCTTGGCCCAGTGAATGTCCGGCGCGTCGGCGAGACGTTCGATGGTCACACCTTCCATCGCCAGATCGTCAGAGGCCTCTGCATCAAACACACCATCGACGAACACCACCTGAAGCCGGTCACGCTCGCCAAAGATCGGGGCCTCTTGGGCCTCGATCGCAGGCGCGTCCTGAACCTCGGCAGAGACCAGCGTATCGGGCCGCGTGTATTTCCAGTATTCGTCGCGCGCATTGGGCAGGCCCATGGCCTGAACGCGAGACAGCGCGTCCTTGCGCGCGGGGTCCGCCCAGCCGCCGGTCGGCAGCGTGAGCGCGCTCAACCGCGCGTCGGTTGCATCCTGTTTTACCTTGGGAAGGGACATTTACGCCTCCTCTGCCATCAGGTCGGCATACCCGTTGTGCTCAACTTCAAGCGCCAGCTCCGGCCCGCCCGTCTTGATGATACGGCCATTGGCCATGATGTGAACCACGTCCGGTTTGATGTGGTCCAGCAAGCGCTGGTAGTGTGTGATGACGAGGAAGGACCGGCCTTCGTTGCGCAGCGCATTCACGCCCTCGGACACCAGCTTCATCGCGTCCACATCCAGACCGGAGTCGGTCTCGTCGAGGATGCACATCTTCGGCTCAAGCATGGCCATCTGCAGGATTTCGTTGCGCTTTTTCTCACCACCGGAGAAGCCGACGTTCACGGGGCGCTTCAGCATCTCGGCATCGATCTGCAGGCTCTTGGCCTTCTCGCGGATCACTTTCAGGAACTCGGCTGCGGACATCTCGTCCTCACCGCGCGCCTTGCGCTGTGCGTTTACCGCGGTGCGCAGGAAGGTCATGTTGCCCACGCCGGGAATCTCGACCGGGTACTGGAACGCAAGGAACAGGCCGGCCGCGGCGCGATCTTCGACTTCCATGTCAAGGATGTCCTCGCCCATCAGCGTGGCGGAGCCATCCGTGACCTCGTAGCCATCACGGCCCGACAGAACGTAGGACAGGGTCGATTTGCCTGACCCGTTGGGCCCCATGATCGCATGAACCTTGCCCGCTTCGACGGTCAGATCCACACCTTTGAGGATCTGCTTGTCCTCTTCTTGCAGCTTCACGTGCAGGTTTTTAATTTCCAACATATCTTGTTCGTCCTCTTTTTGTCGTTTGCCGGTCAGGGGTTCTGCATCAACCTGATGATCCACATCAGGCGATCCGGCGGGATGGGTTGCGGGGTGACATGCCAATGCGCCATGCGCCCGGTGATTTCGGGAGGGCCGAGGATGTCCTCGACCTTGTGATACTGATTGCGTTGGACATAATCATCGAAGAGCAGCTCGACAGGGGCCTTCGACATAAAAGCGCAGGCCAGCGCGCAGCCCTGGCGGAACCGTCCGTCCACCAGCACCACATCGGGCTGGCGAAAGTGGGACATGCCCCAAACGTCCAGCGGATATTGTGCAAAGCGACGCCATTCGGTGTGATCGACCGGATGGCCCCACTGCTTTGTTTCGCCAATGTCGGACCAGATGACATCCAGATCGGTGCCTTGGGCGGGCGGGTTTGCGGCGAACCAGTCGCGCATCATCTGTGCCCAGTCGCGGACGGATTCCACGCTGAAGACACATTTGCCCGGCATCCCGGCGGCCATCACGGTGGACCCGCCGGAGCCATATTCGAGGATGACCTCCGCCCGCGCATAGGCGCTGCGCACCAGCGCGGCCTCTGCGTCAGGCAAGGTCAGTTCAGGTTGTTGGAGAGTTTTCGTCGTTGTCATGCGGCCCTCCCCATGGGGAGGCGCCGCAGCACCGTCAGCTGAAGACGCCCGCGCCCAGCACGACCGTCGTTGTCACCAGCACTCCGACGCCGATGATGCCCGGCAGCCAAAGCCGCAGGCCGCGTGGTTGTGGCGCCTGTTCGTAGATCTCGGACGACAGGATGGCCGCGCGCAAGGATTTCTCCTGCGTGCGCATCGCGTTCCAGTCGGAGCTTTGCGGATATGTAGAGTCTTCTTGAGCCAATGATCCATGCATGTCGGCACCCTTTCGGAAACGCCCCCCCACGCAAGGTTTGTTTAAGCCGAAACAGTGGCAACATTGTGGCAGTCGCCCAAGTTTTTCCGAAAGATGACAAGATCACGTCCCGTTTCAGCCCAAACCCCCTAACCAAAAGATCAGCCCAAGACCACGGCTGTGCCGGAGGCCGAAACCATCAGCATGTTGTTGATCACCTCGTAATCAAGGTCTACGCCCACCACCGCGTTGGCGCCTGCGTCCCGTGCCCGCTGCTCAAGCTCGTTCAGCGCGGTCTCGCGCGCCTCGCCCAGCGATGCCTCGTAGGCCCCGGAGCGGCCGCCGATGATATCCGTGATGCCGGCGAAGAGATCGCGGAACACATTCGCGCCCAGGATCGCCTCCCCCGTGACGATGCCTTTGTATTCGGCGATCACGTGGCCTTCGACGTTTGGTGTTGTGGTCACAATCATGAGCGGGCTCCCGCAGCTTCAACAAGGAAGTTCATATTCGCCCTATAACGGCGCTGTTCGTAGCGGGTGACGTAACCATGCAGGTCGCACCAGCTTTTGAATGCCGCAATGTTCGCATCATCGACTTCGACAAAAAGCAAAGGACGGCAGCGATCGATCGTCTGCGCGAGGCCGGCCAATACGTCCATTTCCATGCCTTCCACATCGATCTTGATAAGGTCGAACGTTTCATCCGCGAAGAGAGCATCGCCGGCGTGGACTTCGAGTGTCCCGTCTTTGCCCCGTTGCATTCTGGTCCCACCGAGATTGCGGGTGCGCGTGCGCATGAACAAACCACCCTCGGATTGCGCGCCAAGGCCGACGCCCAGGGCCTCCATCCCGATCACGTCAGTCAGCTGGTTGAAGACAACATTTGCCACCAGCGGCGCGAGCGCCAAAGGGTTGGGTTCGATCACCACGATCCTTTGCGCGCCGCACTGCGTGGCAAAGAACAGCGAATGGTTCCCAACATTGGCCCCGACATCCAAGACACGCGGCGCATCGGGAAGGAGCTTTGCCACTTCGGACAGATCTTCGTGTTCGTAAAACAGACCTTTTCGGTGGGACTTTTGAATAGGATCCGCGTGGTAATTCGTGAAAAACGACAAATCGCGATCACCGATCCGCGTGCGGGTCGCTTGCATTGGGGGGAATGTCATTGCCGCACCCGACGTCAAAGCCTCCAGAGCTTCGGTCACGTCAAAGTAGTCGCTGGCCGCGCCACCGGGTTTCGGCAATTCCAAAGGTCCCCCCATAGTGATCGTCCTTCTGCTTGCTGTGTGGCAGGTCGGGCGTGTCCCCGACCTGCCAGAGGCGTCAGCCCACGGACCCTTCGAGCGAAATCGCCACAAGCTGTTGCGCTTCCATGGCGAATTCCATCGGCAGCGCTTGCAGCACTTCGCGGCAGAACCCGTTGACCACAAGCGCGACGGCCTCTTCCTCATCCATGCCGCGCTGGCGGCAGTAGAACAGCTGGTCGTCATCCACCTTGGAGGTGGTGGCCTCGTGTTCCACCCGGCTCGAGTTGTTCTTTACCTCGATGTACGGCACCGTGTGCGCCCCGCATTTGTCGCCGATCAGCAGCGAGTCACATTGGGTATAGTTGCGCGAGTCCTTGGCCTTTGGGTGCATCGACACCAGACCGCGATAGGTGTTCTGTGCCACGCCTGCGGAGATGCCCTTGGACACGATGCGCGAGCGGGTGTTCTTGCCCAGGTGAACCATCTTCGTGCCGGTGTCGGCCTGCTGGTGGTTGTTCGCGATGGCGATGGAGTAGAACTCGCCCTGGCTTTCCTCGCCGCGCAGAATACAGGAGGGATACTTCCACGTCACCGCAGAACCTGTTTCCACTTGGGTCCACATGACCTTGGCCCGGTCGCCGCGGCAATCCGCGCGCTTGGTCACAAAGTTGTAGATGCCACCCTTGCCGTTCTCGTCACCGGGATACCAGTTCTGAACGGTGGAATATTTCACCTCGGCGTCTTCTTCGACGATGATCTCGACGACGGCGGCGTGCAGCTGCGAGGTGTCGCGCTGCGGCGCGGTGCACCCTTCGAGGTAGGACACATAGCTGCCCTTGTCCGCGATGATCAGCGTCCGCTCGAACTGGCCGGTGTTTTCGGCGTTGATGCGGAAGTAGGTGGACAGCTCCATCGGGCAGCGCACACCCGGCGGCACGTAGACGAATGAGCCATCAGAGAACACCGCAGAGTTCAGCGTCGCGTAGAAGTTGTCCGACACGGGAACGACCGAGCCGAGGTATTTCTTCACAAGCTCGGGATGCTCGCGGATCGCCTCTGAGATCGAGCAGAAGATCACGCCAGCTGCGCGCAGCTCCTTCTGGAAGGTTGTCCCGACGGAGACGGAGTCGAACACCGCATCAACCGCAACGCGACGCTCGCCTTCCTTGGCCTCGGCCGGCGCAGCGTCTGCCCCTTCGACGCCTGCGAGAACCATTTGCTCCTTCAGCGGAATACCAAGTTTCTTGTAGGTTTCCAGCAGCTTGGGGTCGACGTCGTCAAGCGACTTCGGCTTCTCTGCCATGCTCTTGGGGCGGGCATAGTAATACTGGTTCTGAAAGTCGATTTTCGGATAATCGACCATGGCCCATGTGGGCTCTTCCTTCTGGAGCCAACGCTCGTAGGCTTGCAGACGCCATTCGGTCATCCACTCCGGCTCTTCATTCTTCTCAGAGATCAGACGCACGATGTCAGGGGTCAGCCCCTTCGGTGCGTATTCCATCTCGATATCGGTGTTCCAGCCGTATTTATAGGTGGAGACATCCTTGACGGCATCGACCGTTTGCTGGTCGACCCCTTCCTTGACGTTGACGTCTTCGGTCATGGACATGCGCGTTTCCTCTCTCATGCGGCTCGTTCGCGGAACCGCTGGTATTTCTTTCGCCACGCTTCGACAAAGCGCGACACATCGTCTTCAGTCGTGTCCAGCCCCAGGCTGACCCGGATGGCTGAACTGGCGATGTCATCGCCGTATCCCATGGCGCGCAACACGCGGCTGGCCCGGACCTTACCTGAAGAACAGGCCGATCCGGCGCTGACGGCAAAACCCGAAAGGTCCATTTGCATGACCTGGGTTTCGCCCTTCCATCCCCGCGTGGCAAAGCACGAGGTGTTCGGCAACCGCCGCGCGCCCTTCCCGACAAAAATAGTCTCTTTCGCCGTATCTGCAATCTCGTTTTCTAGAATGTTTCTAAGTTTCTCGGTCTGCGCCCAGCGATCTTCCGCGATATCAAGGGCGGCAGCCTCTGCCGCGGCGCCGAATCCGGCGATGCCAATGGTGTTTTCGGTGCCCGAGCGTCGGCCCATTTCCTGCCCGCCCCCCTTCAGCATCGCCTCAGGGTCGTCGGCGGTGAAATTGATCAGAGCGCCGACGCCCTTTGGTCCACCAAGCTTGTGCGCCGAGAGGATCATATAGGACGGCGTCTCTGCCTCATAAATGATCGGCACTTTGCCAGCCATTTGCGTCACATCGCACAGCACCGAATATGGCAAAGATCCGGCCGGCGAGGCGTTCACCCGACCGCTCGGCACCACGGTACCGTTCTTTGCCATGATGCCGGTTTCACTGTTTGCACCCGAAATCGCCAGCAAGGCAACACGGCCGTGATCGGCTGACCATTCCGTCGGGCCGCCTTGCATGATCCAGTTCTTGATTTCGCCAAATGCGGCCTCATCGAACTGACCATCACGGTCATGGATGGCGGGAAGCGGCGTATCGCTCCACACATGCACCGCGTCATGTTCTGTTTCCAAGGCCCCGAACCGTCCGCCATGTCGCGCCTTTTGCGCCACGGCCAAGGCCGCAGCCTCCGTCGCAGAGCCTGTAAAAATGACCTGATTGACCTTGCAGCCCACCAGCGCCGCGAGCTGCGCGCGCGCGCGCTCGACGAGTGACTTCGCTTCGCGTCCTTCGGCATGCACCGACGACGGGTTGCCCACCACATCCATAGCCGCAACCATGGCCGCGCGTGCCTCAGCCCTCAGCGGCGTGGTTGCATTGTGATCGAAGTAAACCCGTTTCAATTCTCTATTCTCCGGAACGCGCCGCGCTCCTGTTTTCTGCTTTCACAAGGTCTCAACAATCCCGCGGGCACCGCGCATCCGAAGCCCCTTCGTCAAGACGCCACGCCTTACCCGTCTTCCTGGACGACATCAAACAACGCGGGGACGGCGGGACAGGGCACAAGCCCGGCATCGACCACGTCCGACAGACGGGTCTGATGCAGGAACACGTAGACATGCGCCGACAGCGATTGCCACAGGCGGTTGGACATCGACTGGGCCTTGGACCCGCTGAGTCCGCCGGACGCCCCTGCGCCCTTGTGCATGGCGTCGACGGTTTCATCTACCGCGCCGAGCACCTCGACCACGCGAATCTCTGACGTTGGGCGCGCCAGACGGTAGCCGCCGCCCGGACCGCGCACCGACTCCACCAACCCGGCGCGCCGCAGTTTGACGAACAGTTGCTCCAGGTAGGGCAATGACAAATCCTGCCGCTTCGACACGTCGCCAAGCGTCACGAGCGTGTCGGCAGGCTGCAAAGCGATATCGACCAGCGCCACCATCGCGTAGCGGCCCTTCGTGCTTAGTTTCATTCCGTCTCCCCCTGCGCCCTCACGCGCCCGTAGCATCGCTGACACGCAAACCGCTCGAAACATGACACAGACGTGCGGGCCAATTGACCTCGCCCGCGCAAAGGCATATCTGCACCAAAGCCCGTTCCGGCCGCATGGCCCTCTTTGGAACGCTTCTAAAGTAGCCGAGTGAACTCGTCAAGATTTCCCGGTCCCGATCGCACCGCCCCTTGAGGCGCACCAATTTCAGGAGCCGCGCGCACCCATGCCCGAGGTCATTTTTCCAGGACCCGAAGGTCGTCTCGAAGGCCGTTACCACCCGCAAAAAGACCGCGATGCACCAATCGCCATCGTTTTGCACCCGCACCCTCAGTTCGGCGGGACGATGAACAACAAGGTGGTCTACAACCTGCATTACGCCTTTTATAACATGGGCTTTACGGTCCTGCGGTTCAATTTCCGCGGCGTCGGCCGGTCGCAGGGCGAATACGACCAAGGCGTCGGTGAGCTGTCTGACGCGGCTTCCGCGCTCGATTATCTGCAGTCGATGAACCAGAACTCAAAGCACTGCTGGGTCGCGGGCTTCTCGTTCGGAGCTTGGATCGGCATGCAGCTGTTGATGCGCCGCCCGGAGATCACCGGCTTTGTCTCTGTGTCGCCCCCGGCGAACATGTATGACTTTTCCTTCCTGGCGCCCTGCCCGGCCTCCGGTCTGGTGATCAACGGCGCCGCCGATCGCGTGGCCCCGCCTGTGGATACCCGCGCCTTGGTGAACAAGCTGCATGAACAAAAGGGCATCACCGTCACCCACGAAGAAGTCGAAGGCTCGGGCCACTTCTTTGAAGAGCCGCACATGGAACACATGATCGATTCCGTCAGCGGGTATGTGAAGCGCCGTTTGACCGAAAACTCCCGCTAAAAGCGCGGGCAGACCAGCATTGTGCTGACGCCATCCCGGCGTCAGCCGTGACCGGAGACCGCCATGTCTGTAGTCGATGAGCTTGCCGACAAGCTTGCCCAGGATGTCATCAAGGCCATGGATGCGCTGGGTGATGAAAACCTGCCCGATCAGGTCGCAGCGGTTCTGGGCGCATCTTCCCCCTCCTCCGAAGAGATCTTTCGCGCCGCGGTGCGTATCCGGCTGGCGGAGCGTCGCGCCCGCAGCTTTCTGACCGACCATGTGCAACGTGCGCTGGAGGCCAAGAAAAAGGGTGAGGCCATCCCCACCGCGATTGCCCCGGGCGTCGACAACGAACACCTGTGAGATCTGGTATGACTGAGCCCACTGACTTGCGTCGGCTTGACCGGCAAATGGCCTTCCTTGACGAGGCTGACGCGCTCAAGGGTGTGGAACGTCATAACGTGCTGCTCGATCTGTCGCGGCCCGAAAACGTGGCGGAACACAGCTGGCATGTGGCGCTGTGGGCGCTGATCCTTGCGCCGGATATGCCCGAGGGCTGCGATCTGGGCCGTGCCGTCGAGATGCTTTTGATCCATGACATTGTGGAAATCGACGCGGGCGACCACTCCGTCGCCGTGGCGCATGACCCGCATGAGATCGCCCGCAAGGAAAACGCCGCTGCGGTGCGCCTGTTCGGGCTATTGCCGCCGGACCAGCGCGCACATCTGCACGCGCTTTGGCAGGAGTTCGAGGAGAACGCCACCCCCACAGCTGTGTTTGCCAAGCGCGTCGATCACATGCAGCCGATCTTGCAGGTCTTTTGCGCGCCCCAATGGCACCCTGACCACCCCGAAATCGCCGGACATACGCTGACCGAAGGCCGCGCGCGGCGCATGGCCCAAGATTGGCCCGCTCTGGACGCGCATACACGCGCGCTCATGGCCGGTGAGGCGCCAGCCGCTGGGCCGCTGAACAACCGCCTCGCCTTTCTGGCGGAGGCTGACCGGCTCAAGCGGGTCAACCGCGCCACGCTGGTGCTGAAAGGCGCGCGGCGTGAAAACAGTGCAGAACATTCCTGGCATGTGGCGCTGTATGCCCTGATCCTGTCCGAACATGCGCCGCAGCCCGTCGATGCCGCCAAGGTCATCACAATGCTTCTGCTGCACGATCTTGTGGAAATCGACGCGGGCGACGTTCCGGTCTTTGGCGCGGTTGATACCGCGGCCATCGAGGCGGCCGAAATTGCAGCCGCCGACCGTCTTTTCGGCCTGCTCGGAGAGGAAGGGCAACCGTTGCGCGCGCTTTGGTCCGAGTTCGAGGCGAATGAGAGCCCCGAGGCGCGCTTTGCCAAATCGCTCGACCGCTTCAACCCGCCAAACCAGAACCTGGCCTCTGGCGGCGGGTCCTGGGTCGAATACAACGTGACGCGCGATACGTTCGACAGGGCCGTTGGCTCAAAGATCGTAGCAGGCGCCCCCGCGCTGTGGGACTGGATCGCCCCGAAGGTCCACGACATGATCGACAGCCTGCAAGGTGCCAAGGCCTAGGTCGGGGTTCAGAAATGAATGGCTCGGTCCCATGCGTCCAGAACGGATTCGTGCATCATCTCTGACAGGGTCGGATGCGGGAAGATGGTCTGCATCAGGTCCTCCTCCGTTGTCTCAAGCTGGCGACCGATAACGTAGCCCTGGATCAGCTCGGTGACGTCGGCCCCCACCATATGCGCGCCGAGCAGCGCGCCGGTCCCGGAGTCAAACACGGTTTTCACCATGCCCTCCGGCTCCCCCAAGGCGATGGCCTTGCCGTTGCCGATAAAGGGAAAGCGACCGACCTTCACGTCGATGCCTTTTTCACGTGCCTGCGCCTCCGTCAGGCCGACAGAGGCCACCTGCGGCTGGCAATAGGTGCATCCGGCGATGGTGTCCGGGTCCAAGGCGTGCGGGGTTCCACCCGCGATCAGCTCCGCCACCATGACGCCCTCGTGGCTGGCTTTATGCGCCAACCAAGGGGCGCCGGCCACGTCGCCAATTGCGTAAATGCCCTCCGCCCCCGTGCGGCACATGGCGTCGGTCACCACATGGCTGCGCTCGACGCATATACCCATGGTGTCGAGACCCAGATCTTCTACATTTCCGACAATGCCGACTGCGGAGATCACGGCATCCGCCTCAAGGTTTGACGTTTCTCCGGCGACCTCGACCTTGGCCACGACGCCGGGACCGCTGCGGTCCAGACCGGCAACTTTGGCCCCGTCGAGGATGGTCATGCCTTGCTTTTCAAATTGCTTCTTGGCGAAGGCGCTGATCTCTGCATCCTCCACCGGAAGGATGCGATCCATGACTTCGACCACCGTCACGTCGGCCCCCAACGCGTTGTAAAACGATGCAAATTCGATACCGATCGCCCCGGAGCCGATCACCAGAAGCCGCTTTGGCATCCGAGGCGGGGACATCGCATGTTTGTAGGTCCAGACCTTGTCGCCATCGGCCTCAAGGCCCGGCAGTTCCCGGGCGCGTGCGCCTGTGGCCAGCACGATGGCCTTGGACTCCAGCACTTTGTCATCAATGCGCACGCGCCCCGGCCCATCCAGCCGCGCCGTGCCCATGATCACGTCCGCCTTGTGTTTTTTCAACAAATGGCCAACGCCAGAGTTCAGTTGTCTTGCGATCCCCCGTGAACGTTTGACCACCTTGTCGAGGTCGAAATTCAGACCCTCCGCGCTTAGCCCGAACTCGGCCGCGCGGTGCATCAGGTGGAAAACTTCGGCAGAGCGCAGCAACGCCTTCGTCGGGATGCAGCCCCAGTTCAGACAAATGCCGCCAAGGTGTTCACGTTCCACAACGGCCACCTTCAACCCAAGCTGCGCGCCACGGATCGCGCAAACATAGCCGCCAGGGCCAGCCCCGATCACCACCATATCATAGGTTTGCATTGCGGCCCTCCCTGCCGGTGTCCCGGCCCAAGGCTAGCCCGCATCTTTGCCAATCCCAACCGCTTTTCGTTGGTTCGGAGCCCATCGGGGCGGGTTGACCCCGCCCCTGAGCGGTCAGGCAGCTTCCCGCTCTGCCTGCATCTCGCGCAGCGTCTGGGCGTAGCCGCCCTGCGCCATGTAGTCGGCCTCCGCCTGGGTGGTCTTCCGCGACAAAGCCTCGTTGCGATAGGGGAAGCGTCCGAACATGCGGATAACTTCGCGGTGGACCCGGGCGTGCAGCAAGTTGCTGTCCCCACCCTCTGGCATCCGCTCTTTCATCAAGCGCACACAGCGGTCCTGATCGCACAGGTTTTCAGAGTGCATCAATGGCAGGTAAAAGAACTGCCGCGACGGTTCGTCGATTTTCTGATCCCAGCCACGGTGAATGGACTGCTTGGCGGCGGCCAATGCAATCTGGTCCGAAGCAAAGGATTTGCCGTCGCCCCGGAACATGTTGCGCGGGAACTGGTCCGCAAGGATGATGTAGGCCAAAACGCCGGAGGGATATGTCAGCCAAAGGCCGAACCGCCCCTGCATCAGCCCTTCCCAGGTTTTGCCAAAGCGGTCCCGGATTGTGGCATCCAGCGTTTCGTCCTGTTTGTACCAGCCTTCGGGTCCGACGTCGTCCAACCAAAACGCAAGAATTTCTTCCGGCCCCACCATGTCATCCTCCTGAGCGGTCCTGTCGTCAGTCGCACCACGTTACGCACAGCGTCTCTGCCCTGCCTAATCACAATTCCTGTCACATTCTAACAAAAACGCAAGAGTGCCGGCGTAATTATTCGTCCTCTTCAGCCTGATCTATGAAATATTCTTGCGCGAACTCCATGGCCATTGGCGAACTTTGCGGTGCCAGCGGCGCATAGGCCCCGGTCTGGTCCACATCAGGCGCCGGACGCTGTGTCATCCGATACGCGGCGTAGGCAGACACCATTGTCAGAAGACCCGCAATCAGCGCGAAGAAGGCCGCCGGTCCCGCCCACTGCATGACGTAACCGATAATCAGCGGGCCGGTGATGGCGCCGACACCGTTGATGAACAACAGACCGGCGGAGGCAGCGGCCATATCCTCAACCTCCATAAAGTCATTAGTGTAGGCAATCAGCAATGAATACAGAGGGTTGGACGCGCCACCAATGACGAGCGCGGCGAACGAGATCATCCAGAAGTTGCTGACAATGACGCCCATGACCGCGGCGGCCGCGCCCCCAGCCGCCACCACCAGCACAAGCCCGCGGCGGTCGACCCGGTCGGAAATCCAGCCCAGCGGATACTGCATGATGAGCGCGCCCACATAGAAGGCCGCGATAAAGATGGATGTCTGCACGAGGGTCATGCCGGCCTCGGTCGCGTAGACCGCTGCCATGCCGAATTGTGCGGCAAACACGCCGCCCAGCAAGAATATGCCCACCATCCCCAGCGGAGAGATCGCGTAAAGCTGTTTGAGCGTCATACGCTTGGTGGATTCAAAAGCCGGCGTTGGTGAAATCGACAGCAGAATTGGCGCAAACGATATGGAAACCAGCACGGATGGGATGATGAAGAGCAGGAAGCCAGACACGTCAGGCACCAAAAGCAAGCCCTGCGCGATGATGATCCCGGCCATTTGCACGATCATGTAGGCAGACAACGTCTGCCCGCGCGTCTCGTTGCTGGCGGTGTTGTTCAGCCAGCTTTCGGCGGTCACGTAGACGCCACAAAAGCAAAAGCCGAGCACCAGACGCCCCAACACCCAGGCGGCAGGATGCTGCAACGCCGGAAACAAGATCAGCACGGCGGAAATGAACGATCCGAGCGCAGCAAAGACCCGGACGTGTCCCACGCGCCGGATCAACTCTGGCGCCATTTTCGATGCAAAGAGGAAGCCGGCGAAGTAGGCCGACATCACAATGGACATGGTCCCCGAGGAGAAGCCCGCCTCGGCCCCGCGCACACCCAGCAGGGAGCCCTGCAAACCGTTGCCAACCATCAAGAGCAACATCCCAAGCAGGAGCGCCCATGAATTTTCCAAAACGCCTAACATCGCGTCAATTCCTTTTATCTAGCCTGCCGGAGTGCGGCGGCTGTCGGTTGGCCCTATGCGACCCATGTCACGATTCGATGTCAATGTGCGACCAATCGCGGCGAAAAACGCCGCCCGCCGGACATCGTGAGGGACGATTTCAGGGGATCAGCAAGGATGCATCGCCATACGAGAAAAATCGGTAATCATTGGTTACCGCATGGTCATAAATCTCGCGGACACGGTCCTGCCCGACCAAGGCCGAGACCAGCATGAGCAGGGTCGACTTCGGCAGGTGAAAGTTGGTCATCAACGCGTCAGACACATGAAATGTGAAGCCGGGATAGATGAAGATGTCGGTGACGCCCTCGAAAGGCGCAATCGTTCCCTGCCGGGCCGCGCTTTCGATCAGGCGCAGCGCGGTGGTCCCGACGGGGATCACGCGCCCGCCTGCGGCCTTGGTGGCGGCGATCTCGGAGGCGGCCTGTGGCGTGACCTCGCCCCATTCGCCGTGCATCTTGTGGGTGGTCACGTCCTCGACCTTCACCGGCAGGAAGGTGCCCGCGCCCACATGCAGCGTGACATGGGTGAAGGTCACGCCCATGGCTGAAAGCTCGGCCAGCAGCGCGTCATCGAAATGCAAGGACGCGGTTGGCGCGGCCACAGCGCCGCGATTGCGTGCCCAGACGGTCTGGTAGTCGTCGTGATCCTGCGCATCGGCAGGCCGTTTGGCCGCAATATAAGGCGGCAGCGGCATCGCCCCGGCGTTGTTCAGCGCGGCATCAAAATCCTCGCCCACAAGGTTGAAGCGCAACAGCCCCTGCCCGTCTTCGCGCCCTTCGACCGTCGCGGACAAGCTGTCGGAAAAGCGGATCACCTCGCCGTCGCGGACCTTTTTCAACGGCTTGAGCAGCGCGGCCCACAGCCCATCGGCGCGCGGCTCCAGCAGGGTCACGTCGATCTGGGCCGAGGTTTCGCCCTGCTCTGACATGCGGCGACGTGTGCCGAACAGTCGTGCGGGGATAACCTTGGTGTCGTTCAGAACGAGCCGGTCACCGGGCCGCAGCCATTGCGCAAGGTCAGACACGCGCGCATCGGTCAGCCCGTCGCGTTGCGCCACCAGCAAACGCGCCGAGGTCCGTGGCCGCGCCGGACGGGTTGCGATCAGCCGTTCCGGCAAATCAAAGTCAAAATCGCTCAACTTCATCGGCTAGCCTTTTGAAATTTGAGAAAAAAGAAAGCATTACAGCTCTGGTGGCGGGCGGCGGAAGATGTCGCGGAACATGCCCGGGGTCAAGGCGGAAAGCGGGTTCACCGAAACGCTCGGGGCGGCCACCGTGCCGCCAAGGGTGAAGTTGAAACCAATCAGCCCTTCGCCCTTGCGCGAGAACAGCCGCCCAACCGCATTCACCACGTAAATCGGAGAGAGCACGCCCTGCATGTCCATCTCGCCCGAGGTCAGATTGTAGTATCCGTCCAGCGAAATACCCATGGACGGGCCGACCGCGCTGCTTTGTGTCAGGATCACCTGGCCGGGGGTCAGGCGAAAGCGCGCCTCCACATCGGAAAAGAAGATCCCCGGGCCGTTGAGTTGGTCCAGAATCCCCACCACGGAAATCGCATCCAGAAGCGAGGCGATGGTCGGCGCCTTTTGCAGCCGGGCGCCCGCGACCTTGAGCAGGCCATCGAAGCTGCCCGTCTGACCGCGCACCGGGGCCAGATCGAGACTGAAGGTGCCGTCCTGCACGGTTTTGAGAAGGCCTGCGGCCTTCAGGATGTCGCCCGCGTCCTCGCCCCGGATGCGGAAGGCGCTGCCCCCGTTCTGGGGCACGACCTCGCCCCCCACGGGTGCTTCGCCGCCGAGTTGTGCGCTGAAGTTGCCTGACAGTCCGCCCGTGGTGTCGAAGTTGCCGCGGAACGCGCGCAGCTCGATGGTGTTGGTGACGCGCAGGCTGTCGAGCGCCAGCGTGATCGGCGCGCCGCCGCCTGTGGTGCCGCCACCGCCCGCGCCGCCGGAGCCAATGGGCGCGTCGCGCAGATCGACCTTGCCGGAGGTGATCTCCACCGCAGGGGCGGCGTTCCGGCCCCGCGCACGCAGACGCCCCGCCACATCCAGCCACTTGCCGACACGCAGGCGGGTCAGCTCCAGCCGATCAAAGGCCCCAGCCGCGTTCAGAACCACGCGGCCAACGGCGTCGAGCCCGCCGCCTGTCAGCGTCATCTCGTCGATTTCCACCGGTGTCCCGAGGCGGCCCGCCACGCGGAACTTGCCGCGCGTGCCGGAGGACATGGACCAGCCGATCTGGGGGATAGCCAATGCCAGACCGGCCAAATCGCTTTCCACCACGAAACGCGGCGCGCCGCCCGGCGGCAAGGTCAGCGTCAGATCGCCGGTGCCCTTGCCGCGCAACATCCCATCGGGCAAGCGAATGCCAAGGGTCGCAAGGCTGTCGGGTGTGATCGTGACCTTTGCCGTCACAGTGGACCCACCGCCGCCGAATGTCTGTCGCCACTGCCCGTCAGCCGGGATGCCATCAAAGCTAACCCCACCCGCCACGGCCAAAGCGTCGTTGTTCAACGTCACATCGAGCGCCTCGCCGCGCAGGCGTCGCCCGGGCACGATGCTGTCACTTTCGAGGTCAGAGAGCTGACCGGTCAAGGCGAGGTCTATATCCGCGAACGTCAGCCCCTTGCGCAGGGGGATGGACACACGGCCCCGCACCGTTGCCCGCCCGGTGGCCAGTTGCGGTGTGCGACCCGCCTTGCTGAGAACGCGCCATTTGTCGTTGTCCACATAGGTCAGCACAGCCTCTAGCGGGCCTTCGGCCATCAGCTCCAACTGGCCGGTGGCGGGGCGCTGTTTCAGATCCGGGATCACGAAGACAGAGCCGTCCAGCGCGACCTCCCCCGCATCGCCCATGTCGATGTGACCACGATCCAGACGCAAGCCCAGACGCCCGTCGTAGATGGTCAGGCGACCCGCCCCGCCACTGACCTCGGGCAGACCCGGCGCATAGGTCACGCGTCCGTCGATGAAACTCAGGTCGAGGAAGGTCTCTGGCTTGGGCATGCCGGGTTCGAGCCGAAGCGCAAAGGTTGCATCGCGGACCTCGCCATCAAGCAGGTTCTCCATCACCCATTTCCGGGGCCTGGGGTTCAGCTTGGCAGGCCAGAAATCGCGCACCTGTTGTGGGGTCGTGCGGGCCACTTGAGTGTCGACGGACGCCGCCCAGCCCTCGGGTGCGGCCTCGATCCAGCCGGTTGCGGTGACCGGAAATTGCGGGTCGGTGATGCGCAACGATCCAAGGTCGACGCGAAACGGCTTTAGCCCGAGGCGAAAGGCGACGTCGGCACCTGACAACGCGATGGGTCGCTCCATCATGGGTCCTTTGGCCACGGCGATGTCACCAAAGGTGAACTGCCCGGTCATGCCACTGAGCCACCCCTGTTCAAGCCCTTCGAGCTGAGTGACACCGGAGGCTTCGACCTGAAGCAGATTTGACCTGACGCGGATCTCATCAAAGCGGAGCAGCCCCGCGCGCGGATCGTAAACAAAGGCGGTACGCGCCTCGTCGAATTTCAGCGGCGTGGTTTCCTGACGCGGTTGCAAAACCCCCGCGCCAATTTCCAGCGTCGCCCGCATTTCACCCAATGCACCATCACTGCCAAGCGAGGAGCGCAGGCTGCCGGAGATCGGGGCGTCCAGGGCGTCGAGCCATGCGAGCGCCGGGCTTTGGGTGGCGATGTCGTTGGAGGCCAGACCGTCCAGAGTCATGCCGAAGTCGACTGCCGTTTCGCCAATATTGCTGGAGGCGGCGAGTTCCACGGTCGCCACACCTGCCCCGCCGGACAGCAGCGCCACATCGCCCGCGATGCGCAGCGCCTGACGTTCGCGCGTCACCCGCAAGCGGCCACCGTCAGCGGTCCAGCCCCGACCGGCGCGCAGATCCTCGTAACGTAAGGTCAGCGCATCCGCCTGAAACAGATCGAGCTGCGCCAGCCTTGGGTCCTCGGCCATCCGGTCAATCTGCGCGATGATCTGGCCAATATCGGGCACCTGGGTTCCAGCCGCGAAGGCATCGCCGAGGGCAAGACCGATGCGCCCTGTCTCATCCCGTTGCAACGTCACGAAGGCTCCGGAAATACGCGCTTCACGCAATTGCCATTGCCGATCCAGAAGCGACACCGGTGCAATCGCCGCCTCGACGTCGTTGACCTCAGCGACCAGCACGCCCAGATCATTGCGCAGCGCGACATCCCACAAGATGACGCGCGCCAGACCGTCGGATTCGACCCGAAGGCTCATCCGGCCAAAGTCGATGTCGATGCCAGGTGTGCTTTGCGCGATGCGCTTTTCGATCTTCTCGCGCAGCCATGGCGGCGCGGCGACCTCGCGTCCGATCATGTACCAGCCGCCGGCGACCAGAATACCCGTCATAGCCAACAGCACGCCAAGGCCCCAGAGCAAAGCCCTGCGCCCACGCCGCTTTTGCGGTTTTTCTGTCAGAGTGTCATCGCTCACTGGAAGCCCGTGCCTGTCGCGTTATTGTCCGTTATGCATCGGCTGTGCCGTCCATCATAGATCACTTCAAGCAAGGTTTACACGCATGAGCGAACAGACGCCTTTCGAGGCCCCCGCATTCACCCTGCCCGCCACCAACGGCGAGGTCTCCTCCGACGCGCTGAAGGGGGCTGCTTACGTGCTGTTCTTTTATCCACGCGATGACACTTCCGGCTGCACGAAGGAAAACGAAGCCTTCACCGCGCTGCTGCCGGAGTTCGAGGCACTGGGTGTGAAGGTGTTCGGCATTTCCAAGGATTCTATCGCCAGCCATGAAAAATTCATGAAGAAAAAGGATCTGACCGTGCCGCTGATCTCTGACGAAGACGGCGACCTGTCGGAGCGGCTGGGTGTCTTCAAGGAAAAGAAGATGTACGGCAAAACCTTCATGGGCATCGAGCGGTCGACGTTCCTGATCGACGGCGCGGGTCAGGTGGTGCGGGAATGGCGCAAGGTCAAAGTGCCCGGCCACACCGAAGAGGTGCTGGAGGCCGCGCGGGCCATGTGAGCCGTCATGGGGGGGCGTTATCAACATGGGCGTTGCGTTGCGCGCCGCGCCCGTGGCACATCGCGCGCATGATGACGCTTTCCCAAATGGCGGTGGATGTTCTGACCACCGCAGACGGTCGCGAGAAAACCGCGAAGTCCCGAGATTATGCCGCGCAATGGTTCGCCGCCCGCGAGGCCGGCACGCCCCTCCCCGTGGGAGAGGCCACGCCGCCGCTGCGCCCGTCGCGGCCGGAGAAACCCGAACTGCTCAACCCGCGCGACGTACCAAAGCGCAAACCGGGCAGCCCGCAGGGGCGGCTGGCGCTGATTCACGCGGTGGCGCATATCGAGCTGAACGCCGTTGACCTGCATTGGGACATCATCCCGCGCTTTGCCCATGTGAAGATGCCGCTTGGGTATTACGACGATTGGGTCAAAGCCGCCGATGAAGAGAGCAAGCACTTCAACCTGATGTGCGACTGCCTCGAAGAGATGGACAGCTATTACGGGGCCCTGCCCGCCCATGCCGGAATGTGGCGTGCCGCCGAGGACACGGTGGATGACTTCATGGGGCGGCTCGCCGTGGTGCCCATGGTCCTGGAGGCGCGCGGGCTGGACGTCACGCCGGGCATGATCGCCCTGTTCGAGAAGGCCAAGGCGACCTCTGTAGTCGAGGCGCTGAACACCATCTACGCCGAGGAGGTCGGCCATGTCGCATATGGGTCGAAATGGTTTCACTTCCTGTGCGGACGCCATGATGAAGACCCCAAAGAGGCCTTTCACAGATTGGTGCGACGGTATTTCAAAGGCGCGCTGAAACCACCGTTCAACGATGAAAAACGCGCCGAAGCAGGTCTGCCACCCGACTTCTACTGGCCACTGTCTGAAGATACCCCTAACCGAACCCGTTGATTCCGCTGAGAATCGGCGAATTTTCGCCCATTTGGCGTCAACTCGCCGGTGTCTCGGTCCACTTGGCCCAAAAAAGTTGCGCCAACTGCCCTCGGTGGATAAGCCCTGTCCTTGAGGCTGGGTTGGGGGACCTTTCGCCTTTAATGGGGACAATAAAGGGACGGTCAGAGTGCGTACTCGTCTGGCAATCAAGACACATGCAATTCTAGAGCGATTCTTTCCGGAACGCCGACTTTTTCTCCGATCCGACACTGATACGCGATTTATCCGGCTGAAGTCGGGCACGCAGGCGGTGGCCTTTACCGGGGCTGTTCTGGTGGTGTCCTGGACCACCATTGCAACGGCCATCCTGCTGATGGATTCCATCGGCGCGGGCAACTTCCGCGAACAGGCAAAGCGAGAGCAGATCACCTATCAGCAGCGTCTCAACGCGCTGTCCGGTGAACGCGACAGCCGCGCCGCAGAAGCGCTGGCGGCGCAAAACCGCTTCAACGCGGCGCTCAAGCAGATTTCCTCCATGCAGACGGAGCTTCTGAATTCGGAAACCCGTCGCCGCGAGCTGGAAACCGGGATCGACGTGATCCAGGCGACGCTGCGCGAGACGATGAAGGACCGCGAGAACTTTTCCGACCAACTCACCAACCTGCAGGATCAGATCGAAGGTGGAGACGTCGAAGTGGCCGGTGGCGCACAGGACGACAGCACCATGGACATCCTGTCCGATGCCCTCGCCCGCACAGCCGCCGAACGCGACCAGGTGGTTGCCGATGCACAGGCTTCCTTGATCCGCGCCGCAGAAATGCAGGCCGAGATCGAGCAGATGCAGGACAAGAATGACACGATTTTCCGTCAGCTCGAAGATGCCATGACCGTCTCGGTCAAGCCGCTCGACAAGATGTTCGAAAAAGCCGGCATGGACCCGGACACCATCCTGAACCAAGTGCGCAAAGGTTACTCCGGTCAGGGTGGCCCGATGGCGCCGCTGTCCTTCTCCACCCGTGGGGATGAGCCCTCCGCCGATACATTGCGCGCCAACCGCATCCTGAACCAGATGGACCGGCTGAACCTGTATCGCATTGCCGCACAAAAGGCGCCTTTCGCCTCCCCGCTGAAAGATCCGTTCCGCTTCACCTCCGGGTTTGGTCGCCGCTGGGGCCGCCTGCACGCGGGTACCGATTTCGCCGCGCCGCATGGCACGCCGATCTACGCCACCGCGGATGGTGTCGTCGTGCACGCGGGCTGGTCGTCGGGCTATGGCCGTCTGGTCAAAATCCAGCACGAGTTCGGCATCGAAACCCGCTATGCACACCAATCGAAAATTCGCGTCAAGGTCGGCCAAAGGGTCTCGCGCGGGCAACGCATCGGTGATATGGGGAACACTGGACGGTCGACCGGGACCCATCTTCATTATGAGGTCCGCGTCGGCGGTAATCCTGTCAATCCGATGACTTATATCAAGGCTGCGAACGATGTTTTCTAAGAGCAAAATCAACGAACCCGGTCCCGGCAACGATACTGCGGCCAAGCCGTCGGTGTCCGAATCGCCCAAATCGTCCGCAGGCGAGTACAAGGCGTCCTCCGCGCCAAAGGCGAAACCGCCGGCATCCGTGCTGTCCGCTGACCTGCACATCACTGGCAACATCAAGACAACCGGCGACGTTCAAGTCGAAGGCACCGTCGAGGGCGACATCCGTGCGCACCTGCTGACCATCGGCGAAAGCGCCACCATCAAGGGCGAAGTCATCGCCGACGAT
This sequence comes from Sagittula sp. NFXS13, assembly GCF_040148795.1. Lineage (NCBI taxonomy): Bacteria > Pseudomonadati > Pseudomonadota > Alphaproteobacteria > Rhodobacterales > Roseobacteraceae > Sagittula > Sagittula sp. NFXS13. Next base: position 184,558 of record NZ_JAGEMH010000004.1, on the reverse strand, counting down.
GTGGTGGTAAACGGTCGTATCGTCGGTCGTGTTCGTGGCCTGAAAGTTCGCCTGACCGCCACCGCGCGCGTAGAAGGGGACATCATCCACAAGACGATCGCGATCGAGTCCGGCGCCCATTTCGAAGGATCCGTGCAACGTCAGGACGATCCGCTCAACGGCGGCAAGACCCGCGCAGCGCCCGGCGGCGCGGCGGCTGCACAACCTGCGACACAGCAGAGCTAAGTTTTACCTTATCGCGTGAATCAAGCCGCTCCTTTTGGGGCGGCTTTTGTGTTGGTGCCACAGGTTTTCGGATCAGGTCAGAGCGTGACGCGCCGACCGCATGGGAAACCTATCGCCTTCTCTGATCCGGCTGAAGTCGCAGGTCACACGTGTTGTCAGATCCATCGCAAGGTGGGCATGACCGGGACAACCAGCAGTACGAACGCACTGCTTTGAGGGTCATTTCGATTGATTTGGCCACATCGACGTCGTACGGATAGGATCTTATCAGCACGGCCCGGTGGGGCAGAAACTCAAGACGTCAACTTACTCAAGGCGGCGCGCTCAAATTCCAGAATCTCGCGCAAATGGGCGACCGAGATTGGTTTGAGCAGGAAGCGCCCGACGGCGAGGTCACGCGCATCGGCAATGAGGCGTGCCGCGAGCGCGTTTGCTTCGGCACCGCCCGTAATGAAACGGATGCGCCGGGCCGAAGTTTTTTCGGGCAATGCTTGTGCAACAGCTATGCCGTCGAGGTGTGGCATATTCAAATCGCAGATTATCAGAACAGGATCTTCCTCGCCCTCGAGTGACCTGAGAAGTTCCAGTCCATCGCAACACACAGTGGGGATCCATCCTTCTTTTCGCGCAACTTCCGCGCAAAAGTTCGCAAATTCCCGATTGTCATCTGCGATGAAGATTTTAAATGCTCCCTCCGACATGTGGCGGGGTTGCTCCTCTGTCTACTAGAACCGAATACGAATTGCGGCGCATCACGCCGTAGAAGTCGTTTACAATAGTTTCCGAGGTCTTGCGCAGTGTAACGGATATTCGCGTTGGATATCAGTCTGTCTCTTCCTTCTTCGTATCTGTTTTCCTGCTACTTTGCAGAACTGTGTTGATGGTACTGATCAGGCTGGATCGTGCAACAGGCTTCATCAGGCGACCATCTTCTGGATAGACACCATTGCCATGCACTGCGGCCTCCGACGCATAACCAGACATGAAAACAACCGGCAAATCCGGCCTCCGTTCGCGGAGTTTCTTGGCAAGATGCGTGCCTTGAAGGCTGCCTGGCATCACGATGTCGGTGAGCAGAAGATCATATTCTTCGGTGTCGCCCCATAGCGAGAGAGCCTCGTCACCGGACCGTGCGGTCATCACCTCGAAACCGGCCTTTGTCAGGGTTTCCTCAATGGTGGCGAGGACGTCCGCCTCGTCTTCGACCGCGAGGATGCGCGCGCCTGTGCCCTGATCCGTAGCGATTGCCTTCTCCTCGGGCAGCGACTCAGGTGGCGCAATGCTTTTTCCGGTTTTGAAATAGAGCTTGAAGGTCGCGCCAATTCCCAGCTCGGAATACACTAGGATGGTGCCCTTGGATTGGCGCATGAACCCCATCACCATGGAGAGACCGACGCCAGACCCCTGCCCTGGCGCTTTGGTGGTGAAGAACGGCTCGAAGACGCGTTTCATGTTCTCAGGACTAATGCCGTTTCCGGTGTCGCTGACGGCGATCATCGCATAGCGGCCCGGTTCGATTTCCTCGCCACGGCTGTCAATGTAGTCATCGTCGATGCGGACGTTTGCCGTCTCGATGGTGATACGGCCGCCCTTCGGCATTGCGTCGCGCGCATTCAGGATCAAGTTCAGGATCGCGTTCTGCGCCAGATCGCGGTCCACGTCGACTGGCCAGAGGCCCGCCGACAAAGCGGTTTCAATGGATATCGTCGCAGGCAGGATACGCTCAACCATCGCATTGCTTTTGCGCAGCAGGTCGTTGAGGTTCGTAGGCTCAACATGAAGATTGGATTTGCGCGCGAAGCCAAGAATATTGCGGGTCAGGCTTGCCCCCCTGTTGGTGGCATCCAGAGCAATTTTTGCGTGTCGATGCACATCGTCCTTGTTGTCCGCTTCGACAAGCAGTTCGAGGTTGCCGAGGATGATTGCGAGGAGATTGTTGAAGTCATGCGCCACACCACCGGCAAGCTGTCCGATCGCTTCCATTTTTTGAGCCTGACGCAGTCGATCCTCCAGTTCGACGATCTGGGTCACATCTTGGATTGTCCCGCTGAAGCCCGTGATTTCACCGCGCTTGTTCAGCATGGGTTCACCGATGTCATTTACGATAATTGTCTGTCCGTCAGGACGTATCATGCGATGAAGACATGAGAAATGACCGTTGCCCTCGATGGCCTTGCGCATCGCCATGCGCAGTTTGCCGCGATCCTCGGGATGTACGAGATCCCAGGCAAACTCCCTGGATTCGCCGAACTTCTCCGCATCAACGCCGAGCATGCGACGGGTGGATTCCGACCATATCACCCGGTCCTTCAGGTTGCTTTCCCATCGTCCAAGCCGCGCCAGATTCTCGGCCTTTCGAAGGGTTTCGGCACGTTGTTCGATTTCCTCGGCATGCGCCTGGGACTTGCGTTTGAGGACAATTTGAAAAAACAGCAGTGCTGCCAGGAGAACGATAAGAGAAGCGATGGCCACTATAAATATCGCTGAAAACAATAGTTGCCTTCGGACAAAATCGCTTTCTACCTTCGTCTGGAAACTCTCAATTGCGGCACTTGCAGAAACGTCCGACACGCGAACGATTTCGTCTATGTCCTGGCTGCTCAGGCCCTCCGCCCACAGAACCGGGATGCGGTCGAGCGTGCTGCCATATTCGCGCACAGTATCCGACACGGCGTTCAGATCATGAGAAATGCCAAGGTCGCTCGCGAGGCGACTTATCTCTTCGATGGTCTCGAGAACCTCTGCGAGATCGGTCTTAGCACGATCCTGAAAGATCGGTTCATCCGGGCGCAGGACGAAATTCTTGAAATTGTGTATAAACCCGTCGTAACCGATGGTCTGTTCCAGCCGAAGGAAAAGGCGCGAGACCTCTATATTGGTTCGGGTGATTTCAATGTACCTTTTGCCGGACGTAATGCCCAGCATCACGAGCAGACACAGCCCGAATCCAACAGCAACGGCGGCGAACGACACTCGGTGCTTGTCAGTCGGCGACGGCATTATGCTCTGGCTCCCTGCAAGGCACTTACGAGCATGAACTGTAAGCATCGCTTCAGCAAAAGATACCGGTTTTGCGGTATTTTCATCAAACAACCGTATCTACCGGTATGCCCAGCCCCACAAAGCTATGCCGGTCAGGGCGACTGCGCGAACATCTGAGAGCGCAGCAAATTGGATAGCTGTGATGAAAGGGACTGTGGCTGTGTGGCCGCGCCGGGTTTGCCATGGCGTGCTGCGACGCAGCCTATTGAGGTGCCCCGAAGCAGGGTCCAGAGGCGCGATGCCCTGACCACGTCCTAGCCGTTGATCAGGGCTTCGGCGAGCTCTCGGTCGGCCACAAGATGGGTGACGAGCCCGCCATGGATTGCGGCGCGGGTCGCATCCAACCGATCGTTGCCGCAGACGACGAGCAGTTTCTTGGGGGCTGCCTTGATATCATTGATCGAAGCCGCGATGATCCGATCGTAGGGGGCTGTGCGAATTTCTTGTCCGTTTCCATCGATGTAGCGGCAGCAAATGATCCCTGCGGCACCTTGATGCCTGGCGGCTTCCAGCTCTGCGATTGAGGCGATGTCGGCGGCGGCCATGTGGGTGTCGCGGCCCAGGTGACCGACGGCGGCAATGGTCATGTCGAGGCTCGACAGCCGCGCCAGCTGGGTTTGAATCGTGACTTCGGACTTCAGAGCGCTGGCCAGTTCCGCGCTGGATACGATGCCGGGGGCGTGGAGCGTATGGCACTGGGCCCCCAGCTTGTTGGCCACTTCGATGGCGCAGATCTCGGATGCCGGGACGCGCGCGGATTCCTGCGAGCCGATAAGCTGGCACACCTGCGTCCCGGGCACGGAGTTTCGCGGCATGGCATTGGCGACCGCTGCAATGGTCTCGCCCCAGGCGACGCCGATCCGGTCGCCGGGTTCGACGATGTCGAGAATGGCCATCGAGGCGACACGCGCCACCTGTGCCAGCTTATCGCTGCGGCGGGTCGAGCCGTCCTCGATCCCGTCTACGGCAATGTAGACGTCCTGCAGACTGTATTTCTCACACAGGTCGCGCGACAGGCTGGAGGCTGCCAAATGCTGCCCGTCGACACGGATCTCGACGATGCCCCGCTCCCGGCAATCGCGCAGCATATTGACGATTGTGACCCGCGACAGCTTATATCGCTTGGCAATCTCGCTTTGTGTCAGGCCCTCGCCGTAGTACAGCAAGGCGATGTTGGACAGGAGCGCATCCTTGTCGCTTTTGACGGTGGGGAGTTTCGAGGGCTTATTCATCCATCAATCTTTAACGATTTTGCTGCCGGATTGCCCATAGTTTTTGCGGAACCAGTCATAGCAGCGTTCGATTTCCTGGCGTGGCAATTCCTCGACCGGGCCGCGGGTCATGGCCAGATGCGTCGTCATGGCAGCCTCTTCGAGATACATCGCGTTTGACGTGGCCTCTTTTGCGTCGCGCCCCATGGTGAAGACGCCATGCGCCTTGACGAGCACCGCCCAGCCCCCTTCCGCGGCCTCTATGATGGCCTCTCCGGTGTCCACTTCGCCCGGCGTCGCGTACCGCGAGCAGGGCACGTCGCGGCCCAGCATGTGGGTGATCGGCGTCATCACTGCAGGAATGCGTTCGCCCCGCGCGGCAAAGCTGCTGGCATAGGGCGAATGGGTGTGCGCGACGCCGAAAACATCCGCGCGGTTGCGATAGATGTACAGGTGGATGCCGGTATCGACGGAGGGTTTGGCCGTCCCCTCGACCACGTTCCCGTCGAGGTCGACAACGACCATCGTGTCGGGCGTGAGCTTGGCGAATTTCACGCCGGAGGGCTTGATAACGACCAGACCTGTTTCAGGGTCCCTGCCGGAAACATTGCCGCCAGACCCGACCACCAACCCATTGGCAGGCAGTTCGTGGTTTTGTTCGCAGACGAGTTCCTTCAGCGCCTCAAGCATGAGCCTGATCCTTTTTGCTATCGGGGATTCCGTGGGGATAGACGACGATCTTCAGGGATTTTTCGGCTTCGACCAGCATCTTGAACGCCTCTGCGCTGTCGTTGATGTCAAAGCGGTGCGAAATAGCCTCCTCGGCCTTGATCCGGCCAGCTTCCAGCAAGCGGATGTAGCTGTAGGTGTCCGTATGATCCGAGCTGTAGCGAGAGGTGATGGTGATCTGGTCGAAATAGGCCTTGTGGCCGCTTTGCACCCAGTCCGTGTCGGGCGGCATCGGCGCGCCCAGATGCAGGCATCCGCCGACTTCGGTCAGGGCAAGCGCCTGATCCCATGCAGAGGGGAACGGCGCGATAACGATCACCGTATCGGCCAGACGCCCATTGTTGAGCGCGCGCATCGCTTCGACGGCATCCTCGGTCTTGGGATTGATCGTGTGGGTCGCGCCAAAGAACTTTGCCTTCTCCAGCCGCCAGTCCGAGAAATCCAGCGCCACCACCTTGCCAGCCCCGAACAGCGGCGCGAGATGCACGAAGCCCTGCCCCATGAAGCCCGCGCCGACCACGGCCACGGTATCACCCGGCTGGATCATGCAGCGTTTGAGCCCGGACAGCACGCAGGCCCAGGGTTCAATGGTGACGGCGGCCTCATCCGAGATGCTGTCGGGCAGCTTGTGCGTGTCCATCGCAAGGTGCTGGGCTGTGACGCGGAAATACTCGCAAACGCCGCCGGGATCGAGCTTCATGGTCTTGTAGAACGGGTCGCGGGTAAAGTGGCCGCGGCGGGACAGATGGCTGTCCACTCGACCGACGTGATGGTTCACGAACACCCGGTCGCCGATCTTGTAGTCGGTCACGCCGGCGCCCACCTCGACCACCTCGCCCGAGGGTTCGTGGCCCAAGACCTTTGGCTCCGTCTTGTACCACGCCATCGTCTCGCCCCCGCACAGCCCGCAGGCGCGGGTCTTGAGCAGCAGCTCGCCGGGGCCGATTTCAGGGACCGGTCGCTCTTCGATGCGAATGTCGTCGATGGCGTATTGGATCGCCGCTTTCATCATGTTGCTCATGGCAAAGGGTCCTTGACTGAATTGAGGTCTTTTTGCAGCCGCCGCATCGCGGAAGAGATCATCTCGTAGCGTCGGTAGACTGCGCTGTAGGCGGCGTGTTTTTCGGGATCGGCCACATAGGTGGTCGTGTCCTCGTCGCGCCGCACGAGGGACATGGCATCGCCCGCGCCAGCGGCGGCTGCACCAAGGCAGGCCGCCCCCCACAGGCCTTGGTCCGATTGCAGGCTGACCACCACGTCCTGACCGATGATGTCCGCAATGATCTGACACCAGACCGTGTTGCGCGACCCGCCGCCCGTCAACTGGACAGGCTCTGTCGGCAATCCGGAGTGGCTTTCAAAGCAGTGGCGCAGGCTCATAGCGGTGCCTTCCATGACCGCGCGTCCCAGGTCGGCTTTTGTCGTGTCGGAGCGCATCCCGTGGAAGGCCGCCGTCATGTCGGCAGCGACGAAGGGCGCGCGTTCGCCGTTCAGATACGGCAGGAAGGTCACCCCGTTCGCACCGACCGGAACGCTTTGCACCAAGGCATTCAGCTTTGCCGCGACTTCCGAGGGTGTGTCGCCACCTAGGCTTTTGGGATGCAACTGGGCGAACCAGTCGAACGCCGCCGCGCCGGTTGAGGGGGCAAAAATGCGGATGATCGCGTCGCTGGTGGCGTGCAGCGCTGACGCGCCCACGGGGACCGGAACGCGGTCCGCCACATCGGTCAGGATGTTGACCACCGCCGTCGTGCCCATGATCAGCATGGTCTGGCCAGCCTGATCGAGGCCCATGCCGACAATCATCGCCGCCAGATCGAGCGTGCCCACCGAGACGGGCAATCCTTCGGGAAGCCCGGTGGCGCGGGCGGTTTCTGCAGTCAGGCCGCCCAGCCGGTCCGAGGCGCGACGGGGGGATGCCAACCGGGTCTTCAGCCCCTCGCAGTCGACTGACGCAAATTGTTCGTCACTGTAGCGACGCGCATCAAGGTCGATGAAAGGGATCGACCCATTTGACATGTCCGTCGCCACCGCCCCTGTCAGGCGATAGCCGATCCAGTCGGCGCAGGTGAAAACGGTGGCGACCCGAGAGGCCACATCAGCGTGCTGCGCCTCCAGCCAGCGCCACAGCATTGCGGATGTGCCGGGCCAAAGCGACGTGCCTGACCCTCTGCCGATGGCGTCGGTCCGATCGGTATCGACAAGCCCTTCCAAGTCGGCCGCCGCGCGCGTGTCATTCCACAGCATCGCGTTGCCCACCGGCCGCCCGTCTGCGTCCATCGCCCACAGACCATCACCCTGACCGCAAACTCCGACCGACTGGATCGTCGCACCGTCGCAGCTTTGCGCGACCTCCGCCAGGCACGACACTGCGCCTTGCCAGACCTGCTCCATATCCTGTTCCGCCTGACCGGGACCGGCCCGCAGGACCTTGTTGCTCCGCTCCGCCCGCGCCACGCAGGTGCCGTCCGGTCGATAGGCCGCTGCCTTGATCGCTGTCGTCCCGACGTCCAGGCCAATTCTAATTTCGTTCACGTGCCGTCCTCCCGATTTATACAAATGAATTGATTGTTGACATTTGTAAAGAAGGTTGTTCTGGTTCTGACAACAGGTACGAGGAGGTACCTTTTGCCAACCGGGAGGAATAATCATGAAGAAACTGTTAGCCGCCACCAGTGCGATCGCGGTGTTGAGCGTGTCCACCGCCTGGGCGCAAGACCAGCTAAGCCTTGAGGGCAAAACCATCGGCGTCGCTGTCGTAGGAACACAGCATTTCTGGGACCGCGAAGCCTTTAACGGCGCAACCAGCAAGGTGGAAGACCTTGGCGGAACCGTAGTGGCTGTCGATGGTGGCCGTGACAACCAGGTCCACGCCGATAACCACGACGTGCTGATGAACCGTGGCGTTGACGCCGTGATCTCGATCCTCGGTGATGGCTCTGTCGACCCGAAGTTCGAAGCGCTGCAAGCCGCCGACATTCCGGTGTTTTCCGTCGATCACCCCAGCCCGTATGTGGTGAACAACACCACGTCGGACAACTACTACATGGGCACCACCATCGGTCGCTACATGGCCGACGCCATGGGCGGCGAAGGCAAGGTTGCCGTGTTCAACGCGTTTGAAAACTCCCTTCGGATCTGCGGCATTCGGACCGGCCTGTGGAAATACGTTTTGCAGGACTATCCCGAGATCGAAATCATCCAGCCCGAGCTGGCCGAAGAGTTTGCCAATGCGCCCGAGGATGCGCGCCGCCAAACGCTCGACCTGCTCAGCCAGTATCCCGAGGGCGAGCTTGACGCCATCCACGTGGGTTGCTGGGATCAGCCAGCCATCGGCGTCGTGCAGGCGCTTGAGGAAACCGGTCGTACCGACATAATCGTGACCGCGCTCGACGGTGGTCCCGACACGATGGAAATCATGGCCGAAGAGGGCAGCCCCTTCGTGGCCAACGTGGCCCAGCAGCCGCGCCTGATCGGCCAGACCGCCGCAGAAAACGTGGCGCGCTACTTTGCCGGTGAGACCCTTCTGCCGCAGACTTACGTGGACGTGGTGCCGGTCAACGGGCCGGAAGAAGCCAAGGCCGCCTACAAAGAACTGGGCTACGGCGAGATCAAGTAACCTTTTATATTGTTGGCAATGCGGCAGCCGGTGAAACGGCTGTCGCGACCGTTAGACATATGCGGATCTTCCCGCATGTGCACAGCTCTTCTTCACCCGACGAGGCGACATGACCGAAGCAGCCTTTCAGCTGAGCGGAATCGTTCAGACATTTCCCGGTGTCCGCGCGCTCGACGGAGCCGACCTGACGATCTGCCCCGGCGAAGTCCACGGCCTCGTCGGTGAGAACGGTGCCGGAAAATCTACGATCATCAAGGTCTTGGCCGGTGTTTACCAGCCTGACGAAGGCCGGATCGAGGTGGGCGGCTCCTCTGTTTCCCCTGCCACGCCAGAAAAAATCCGCGATGCCGGAATCCGTTTTATCCATCAGGAACTGCATCTTGTGCCACATTTCACCGTCGCGGAGTCGGTGTTTATGGGGCAGGAAATTTCCGGCCCGTTTGGACTGTCCAAGAGCAAGATGCGCAGCCGCGCGGAGGATTTCATGCGCGATGAGCTCGGCACGGAATTGCCGGGAAATCGCCTGATCCGCGACCTGGGCCCGGCGGAGCGCAAACTGGTACAGGTCGCACGCGCGCTGGTCGATGGGGCCGCGAAGGTCGTCGTCTTCGACGAACCTACAGCCCCGCTCGCCAGCGAGGATGTGCGCACGATCATGACGGCCATCGCACGGCTGAAATCGCGCGGCATCGCCATTTTGTATGTGTCGCATTACCTCAACGAAATCATCGACATCTGCGATCGCGTCACTGTCTTTCGGCAGGGCAAGAACGTTGCTGTCTTCGACGAGGTCACCAAGGATACCGGGTCAGAGCTTGTTTCTGCCATGATCGGGCGCGCGCTCGACAACTTCTTTCCCACCACCGACCGCCAGCCGGGCGAGGTTAGCCTGCGACTGGCCGATTACGACGATGGGAAGACCTTCTCTGATGTGAACCTCGACGTCCGGCGGGGTGAGATCTTTGGCATCGCGGGTCTCATCGGATCGGGCCGCGAAGAGCTGATAGATGCGCTTTACGGGCTGCGCAAATCGCAAGGCACACTGACGCTGGACGGCGCGACGCTGGACACAAAGAACGCGGCGAAGGCGGTGGCAAACGGCATGGTCCTTGTCCCGCGCGACCGACGCCACGACGGGTTGGTCCTGCCGATGACGGTGACCGAGAACGCGACGCTGGCCACGCTCGACGAGAACGCAAGCTTTGGCTTGATCGACCGTACAAAAGCGCGGTCTGCGACCGAGCGGCTGATCAAGGACCTGGACATCCGGCCCGCCAATGCGCTGGCGGTCACCCGCTTCCTGTCGGGCGGCAACCAGCAGAAGGTCGTTCTGGCCCGCTGGCTGGCCAAGAGCGCCAGGATCTTTATTTTTGACGAACCCACGGTCGGCGTCGACGTGGGTGCGAAGGCAGAGATCTACCAACTGATTGAAAACCTCGCCTCTCAGGGCGCGATCATCGTGATGTCATCCTCCGATCCGGTGGAACTTGTCGGCACCTGTGATCGCGTGGCCGTGATGATGCGCGGCGAAGTCCGCACGATCATCGACAAGCCGGAGCTCAACGTGGACCATCTCGTGGCGGTCACAACCGGCGCCACCACCGTTTCGGAGACCGGATATGCAAGCTAGCGCGCGACACCAGAGACACCGGCTGGCGACAATCGTCGGGCTGTTGCCACTGATCATCTTCCTGGCCTTGTTGCTCTACGTGGGTCTCAACGCGCCGAACTTCTTGACCGTGGTAAACCTGAAACTGGTGCTGACGCAAAGCCTGACGGTTGTCTTGTCCGTCATTGGACTGTCTGCCGTGGTCATGGCGGGCGGTGACGATGTGGTCTCCGGCGGGATTGACCTGTCGATCCCGGCCACGGCCGTGCTTTGTGCCGGGATCGTCGCGGTGATGACCAGCGCGGGGCAGCCGGTCATCCTGGCTGCCGGAGCGGCGCTGGTCGCGTCGATGCTCGTCGGCGTCGTGAACGCGGTGCTGATCACGCGGCTGCGCATGGCGCCGCTTCTGGCCACGCTGGCCATGTTCGTGGCCGTGGTGGGCATCACCAATGTCATCACAGAGCGCAAGCGGCTCAACCTGAACGCAGACTCCATCGCCGCGTTGCGCGGCGACATCGTACCCGGCATTCCGCTTGGCATCCTGCTCGTCGCAATCCTCAGCCTGCTTGCCTGGTTTTTTCTGCACCGCTCGAAGTGGGGATTGAACCTTCAGGCGGCCGGCGGAAGCCGTGACGCGGCCGAGATCTCGGGCATCCGCGTCGACCGGCTGGTTGCGCAATCCTACCTTCTGGCGGCGTTCATGGGGTTCGTGACCGGGTTCTTCATGCTTGCAAGGGCCAACGGCTACTCCCCCGGCGCGCAAGACAACCTGATGCTTGAAATGGTGCTGGCGACCTTCCTCGGGGCCGCGTTCTCGCCACGCCGGATCGTCACCGTCTGGGGCGCCATTCTGGGGGCCGTGTTGGTCGCGGCGATCTCCATCGGGCTCAAGACCATCGGGGTGAATGTCTTTTGGACCGACCTCATCAAAGGCGCACTGATCGTGATCGTCGTGGCGCTGTCGGCAATTTCACAACGGGTGCAGTGATGGATACTTTTGCAAATAAAAACTGGCTCTCGCCGCGCAAGATCCTGATGCGCTTCGGCTTCTTGATCGTCTTTGCAGCCTTCTTTCTGTTCTTCGCCGCCTGGAACCCGGTTTTCGTTCAGGGCCAGAACCTGCTGAACATCGTCGAGGGCTCTGCCATCCTGATCATCATTGCGCTTGGGATGACGCTGATCGTGGCAACCGGCGGCATCGACCTGTCGGTGGGCATCGCGCTGGACTTCGGGGCGGCCTTTGCCGTGGTGGCAATGAAGTCCTACGGCATGGGGTGGTTCCCGGCAGCCTGCGTGGGGCTGCTAGGCGGGTCCCTGGTGGGGCTGCTGAACGCCGCGCTCGTGGTCGGGCTGCGGATCAGTCCTTTTCTGGCGACGCTGGGCACGTTCTTCATCGGGTCATCTGTTCAGCGTATTTTCACCAATGGCGGCGGGCCGATTTCCTATCGCCAGATGCCTGACGGTTTTCGCAACATCGCGCAGGGCAACCTGTTCGGAATACCGACCGAAGTCATCATCGCCGCCGTTCTGGTGGTGATCTATTATCTCGTACTGGAACGGTCGGTCTGGGGACGGCGGGTTCATGCCATGGGGATGCAGCGGTCCGCCGCAATCGTCGCTGGCATTCGTGTGAATCGTATCCTGATCGCGTGCTTCGTCTTTGCCTCGATCACCTGCGCGGTGGGCGGGCTGATCGCAGCGGCCAACATCCGCATGTTCACGCCGCTGTCCGGCTTTGCCTACCTGCTGGACGCCATCGCCGCCGTGTTCATCGGGGCGGCCCTGCATCCGCGCGGGCGACCGAACGTGCTGGGCACGCTCGCGGGCGTTCTGTTCCTGGGTATGGTCACGAACGGCCTGAACCTGATGGGGCTGAACTTCAACACCAAGGATGCGCTTTCAGGAATAATTCTTGTGTCGGCGCTGGCCCTCGCCGTGGCGCAGCGCAACATGCGCAGCGCCGACGGCGACTGAGCACCCTGCCCTCGTCAGGATGCTTTGACAGGTGGCGTGTCGATGGTCAGGTCCGGCACCCCGCCGGTCCACTTCTCTGCCCGGACGAGGCAGGAATGAGCGGTATTGCCCTGCGACAGCTCTGAACAGCCAACGTCGCGGGTCAGGGCGTTCGGGTTGCCATGCACCTCCAGCCGCGCGCCGTTGACGATCTGGGGATCGAACCAGGCCCCGGTGGGCAAGAACACGCAGTCGCGCCGCAGCCCATCGTTCAACCGCACCCCTGCGAGGCATGCGCCCCGCTCGTTGTAAAGCCGCACCATGTCCCCGGCGACAAGGCCAAGAGCCGCCGCCGTATCGGGGTGAAAGCTGGCCGCCTCGCGCCCCTTGATCTTGTCGGCCAGCGCCTCGGACCCCCGGTCGTTTTGAGAATGCAGCCGGGTGTCCGGTTGGCCAGAGACCAAATGAAGCTCATCCGGCTGCGCCCGTGTCAGACATTCGGTCGGCTCCATCCAGGTGGGATGACCGGGGCAGCTCGGCAGGCCCAGCGCGCCGATCCATTCGTTGGCAAGCGTGATGCGCCCGCTTTCCGTGGCCAGCGCATGGGCCTCGGGGTCTGCCACGAAATCGCCCAGCGCGATCCGCGTCTCTGCCGCGTCGGGGATGTCGAACCGCCCCTCTGCGCGAAAGCTGTTCAGGTCGGGCAACGCGAACCCATGCATCTTTGCAACCTCCTGCGAGCTCTCCCAAAGCCAGTCGAACCAGCCCTCGGTGTCACGCCCTTCGGTAAAGGCATCGCCAAACCCCATCTGTCGGGAGAGGCGGGCAAAGATCTCGTGATCGTCCAGCGCGTCGCCGACGGGGGCGTGGTACCGCGACATCCACAGCAGCGTCGGATCACGCCGGTTCATCAGGATGTCTTCGCGTTCGAGCGGTGCGGTGGCGGGCAGGACAATATCCGCCCGACGCGCCGTGGCCGTCCAGCTGTGGTCGTTCACGATGACCGTTTCGGGGCGCGTCCAGGCCTCGTCCAGCCGGTTGAGGTCCTGATGGTGGTGGAATGGATTGCCGCCGGTCCACCAGATCAGCTTGATGTCGGGATAGGTCCGGGTCTCGCCGTCGTATTTGTAGGCACCGCCGGGGTTCAGCAGCATGTCAGCGATACGGGCCACGGGGATATAATCGTCGACCGGGTTGCGTCCCTGCGGCATCGACGGCCAGGGGATCAATCGTGTCGCGCGCCCCACCGGCGTGGTCGAACCATAGCCAAAGGCGTACCCGGTGCCCGGCTGGCCGATCTGACCGATGATCGACGCCAGCGCCAGTCCGGCCCATAGCGGCTGCTCGCCGTATTCAGCGCGTTGCAGGCCCCAGGCCACGGCGATCATGCTTTTGGACGCCGCCAGATCGCGGGCCAGGTCACGGATCACCTGCGCATCGAGGTCGCAGATGGACGCGGCCCACTCGGCAGTCTTGGGCGTGCCGTCCGCAGCGCCGGTCAGGTAATCGCGGAACGTCTCCCAGCCGCTGGTGTAGCGGGCAAGAAATGCCTCATCCGCCAGACCGGCGGCATGGATTTCATAGGCCAGAGCCAACAGGCAGGCGGTGTCCGTGCCCGGACGGATGGACAGCCATTCCGTTGCACCGTCGCCACGGGCGGGCGACAGCTCGATGATCCGGGTACCCTTGGCGCGCATCTGCTCCAGCCATGGGCCGACTTCGTGCGTTGTGGTCCCCGACGAGGTGATCTGCGCCGTGCGCCGCGAAATGCCGCCGACCGCAAGCAGCAGCTCGCAATGCTCCGCGACCAGCGGCATCGCCGTCATCTGATCCTGAAAAGCCTTGTTGCTGAGACCGAGGATATGCGGAAACAGCACTTCGGCGGCGGCATGGGAATAAGTGTCGCGCGACGACACGCAGCCGCCCGCAAGGTTCAGGAACCGCCGCATCTGGCTTTGCGCGTGGTGGAACCGGCCCGCACTGGACCATCCGTAAGATCCACCGAAGACGGCGCCGTTGCCATGCGCCTCAACCGTGTCGCCCAACGCCCCGGCGGCGAGCGAGATCGCGCGTTCCCAGGACACCTCGACATAGCTGTCGCCACAACGGTTCCGGCCCTTGTCGCCGTCCAGCCAGCCCTGCCGGATGGCGGGGCGCAGGATACGGCTTTGCCGGTCCTGCGAAGCACTGGCCCAGCCGCGTCCAATGCGCGACGGGTCGGGGTCGCTCGCCAGCGGCATCAACGGGCCGCCGGGTTCGAACTGGTAGCTGCCCCAATGGGAAGATGTGTATTTCACGAAGCCTCCGTGCCGTTCGGCTCAAAAATGACCTTGATCTGCACTTCGTCCGGGTCCGGGGTGCGGACGATGGCAGTTTCAAACTCTTCCAGAGGATAGGAATGCGTCACGCAAGCGTCACCGTCAATCAGGCCCCGCCCCATCAGATCAAGCGCGGTGGCATATGTAAACGGCGCAAGGTGGCCGCCGCGCAGATCCAGTTCCTTGAACTCGCCAAGGATGTTGAGGTCGAATGGCACCGGATCCTTATAGACGCCAAAGACCACCATGCGCCCGGCCTTGCGGATCAAATCCAGCCCTTGCAGAAAGGCCGACCCCTGCCCCGAGGCCTCCAGGAATACGTCAGCGCCGCGGCCGTCCGTCAGGTCGTTCAGCGCGGCGCGCAAATCGGGGTCCTCGGGATGAAATGCAAGATCGGCGCCCAGCTTCAGAGCCAAGTCACGCTTGGGCTTGCCCGGATTGATCAGGATCAGCTTGCGCGGTGTCTTTAGCCGGGCGGCCTGGATCATGCCCATTCCGATAGGCCCTGCCCCGGCGATGACGACCACGTCTTCGAACCCGATCTCCGCGCGCTGAACCCCGTGGATCGCGTTCGCCAACGGCTCTGTATAGCAGGCCGCGCGGTTCGACACGCTGTCCGGCACTTTGTGGATCATCGCGTCCGCAGGATAGATCATGTACTCTGCCCAGCCTCCGTTCAGCGTCGCGCCCAGGACATCCATACTGTCCGACAGGTGGTAGAGACCTCGTTGGCGAAAAAAGTCATTCCCGTAAGTGATGTTCAGCTCGGCAATGGCACGATCGCCCACGGACAGCCGATGCCGCGCGCCTGCGTCCTCGCCAAGCGCCACAACCGTCCCGGTGAACTCATGCCCAGGCGTGAACGGAAACCTCAGGTCCCACGGCCCGGTTGCGTTCCACATGGCCCTGTCAGCGGCACAGACCCCGCTGGCGTCGACCCGGACCAGCACTTCACCCGGCCCCGGTTCTGGTACGTTCAGCCCGGTTTCAAACCGATGCTGTCCGCCGAAACCATGGCACCGAATAGCGTTCATTCGTCTCATGTCGCACCTTTCCAAGACCGGGACTTTGCAATCATCTCTTGTTTTTTACATTTGCATCTTTTAATGACATTTGTAAAGATCAGAGGAGATCCCCGTGAGGAATGAAAAGACGACGGAAGATATTTCGCTTGGCATTCGCCGCCGCGTGTTTGAACACTCGATGCGCAACAACGGCGGATATCTCAGCCAGGCGTGTTCGGCGGGCGAACAGCTTGCCTGGCTTTACAACGAAGCGCTGAACCTTGGTCAGCCAACGCTGCCAATGATTCCCAAACCGTTCGAAGGCGTGCCCTCTCCGAACAATCCCGACTATCACACGGGCGCTGGCTACAACGGCCCGGCGGGGCCTGAATACGATCGACTCTTCATCGCCCCCGCGCACTACGCGCTGGTCGCCTATGCCACGCTGATCGAGGTCGGACGTATGGCCCCCGAGGGCCTTGAGATGTTCAACCAGGATGGCTCCTCCGTCGAGATGATCGGCGCGGAGCACAGCCCCGGCATGGAAGTCCACAACGGCACTTTGGGCATCGGCCTGTCGACGGCAGCGGGTCTTGCCTTTGGGCGCAAGCGTCGCGGAGACACCGGCAAGACCTGGGTCTTCATGTCCGACGGGGAGGTCCAGGAGGGCCAGACCTGGGAGGCGGTGCAGGCCTGCGCCTTCCACAATATCGAGGTCAAGGCGATCATGGACGTGAACGACCAGCAGTGCGACGGTGCGATGGACAGCGTGATGGAGGTCGGCGACCTGCGCACCAAGTTCACCAACTTCGGCGCCCATTGCGTCGAGGTTGACGGTCACGACCTGAATGCCATCCGACAGGCGTCGCAGGAAAACCACGAGGGCAAGCCCCTGATCATCCTGGCGCGCACCAACCCCTTCCACGCGATGTCGATCCTCGAGGAACGCTTCCCGCGGCTTCATTACGTGCGGTTCAAGTCCGAAGACGAGCGCGCGCGCATGAACCAATCCATCGCAAAAGATCTGGGCGTCGACCCGATCGATTACGCCCACTAAGGAGACCCGACACATGGTAGAAATGGTTTCACGCCCCTACGCGTCGGCCTTCGAGAAATTCGCAGCCGGCAATCCCGACATCCTGTGCCTTTCGGCGGACCTGACCTCGTCCTGCGAGATCGACGGCTTCCGCGATCGCCATCCCGATCAGTTCCTGTCAATGGGCATGGCGGAACAGAACATGATGAGCTTCGCCGGCGGACTGGGTCTGGCGGGCTATCGCCCCTTCATCCACACTTTTGGTGTGTTCATGTACCGGCGTCCCTACGATCAGCTGATGGCCTCGATTGCCTATCCGCGCCGCAAGGTGCGCATGATGGGCTTCCTTCCCGGCGTCACGACGCCCGGCGGCATGACGCACCAGTCGATCGAGGATATTTCGGTCATGCGGTCTATCCCGAACATGACGATTCTGGAAACCGGCGACGCGACCGAAGTGGAATCGATCTGCGAAGCCGCCGACAGCATCGACGGGCCGGTTTGGTGCCGGGTGCTGCGCGGATCCGTGCCACGCCTGTTCGATACACCGATCAAGGTTGGCGAGATGCGCGAACTGAGCACGGGTGACGACATCCTCGTCGTTACCAGTGGCATCTGCACCGAGGAAGCCATGCGCGCCCGCGCCGCCCTGAAGAAAGCGGGCCTGTCGATCCGCCACCTGCACCTGCATACGATCAAGCCATTCGATTCCAAAGCGCTTCTGGATCAGATCGGCAGCGTGAAGCACGGCGTGATCACGCTGGAGAACCACGTCACCGAAGGCGGTGTCGGCAGCCTCGTTGCCGAGACGATGGCGGATGCCGGCGTCGGCAAGCGCCTGATCCGGCTTGGCTTGCGGGACACCTACGCCCATGGCGGGTCACGGCCCTACCTGATGCGCTATTACGGTCTGGATGCACTGGCGCTGGTCCGAGGAGTCGAAGACTTGATGGGGCAGGAATTCAGCATCACCGAAAGTGACCTCGACGCCGCCCGCGTCGACGAGGTTCACTCGCTGGTAAAAGCCGAAGCGCTCTAGCATCCACCCGGTTGGCAGAACGCTACAGCTATCACCACCGATCCACAGAAATGGTGGTGATAGCCGGTCATATTCCATCGAAACAGCGGGCCGGGTTAGCGCCCGTGTCGCTGCTACTGGGTTTGTGGATGATCTTTTGCGGATGACGGGGCTGAACTGTGCCGTGCCTGACTTAGCACCATCTGCCGACGGCAGAGGACCCTTGCGGTCACCATCTCGTGTCGCGGCTCGAAAGGCCCGCTGCATCTGCCTGTCGACGGCATCAGGATCAAGGCTGACGATAAAGGAAAATGGACCGCCCGAAAGCATAGCTACCGCAAACGGGTAGACAGTGTCACTCGGACCAATGGCGCGACATGGCTCACCTGGCGCAAGGCCCACATGGGACGCGAGGCGCAAACACTGGAAAGAGAGCCGTCGAGATAACTGCAAGCTATACCGGGGATGCATCGACGTTGCCTCATTTGCTCAACCGGAGCCCGCGCGATCAGTAGGTTGGCAGCGTGACTGACGATGGTGCGTATGGCACGCGTCTAATCCCAGCCAAGCAAGCCAATCAGTGCCTGTGCCGTCGCCAGTGACGACGCACTCCGCGCATCAAGATCTCTGGCTCGGGCACGCCGGTGGAGCTGGAGCGCATATCGCCGCCGGAGCCGCGGCCAGACAAAACCTCTCGAAACATTTCTCATGGAAACGGGCGGCCGCTCAGTGGATGCACTGCGCGAAACTACTCTGCCGAACCCTGATTGCACAGGATTTCAACCGCCACGTCGCGGGCGGTCATGTGCGCATCACGATCCTGAACCGCTTCAATGCGGATGACAGCCCTGTCACAAAAGACGTTGGATAAATCCGCTTGGGGTAAGGGAAAACAGTCCGTCAGCTGATGTGCAGAACTTAGTTTCGTGTGTTCGAGAAGCCCTCATAGGGGTATCGGCTTATTCTGAAGCCACTTCTGCTTTCGTGCCGGCTGTCACACACATCTTGCTTTGTCTAAGGTTTGTGGCTGCTGTCAGCGTGAACTGCAAGGGCGACACATCAAAAGGAGAAAAGCGCGGGCCAATCTGCGGGCTATGATTGGTCTGATGTCTGCACCAGAAAGCGCCGGTTTTTTTCGCAGTAAGGGGCTTTGATCCTGACCGGATCGCAGCCAAGCAATTTGCTGTCGGGTGCCCGGTTGAAGAGAGCAAGAGCACCAATGTTCTTGGCCAGATCAAGCCGCCCCCTGATCGCCCGAGCATGTTTCGGCTTGAGCGATGGCTTGCCGCCAACGATTGGCCATTGTTCCAAGCCGGATGACGCGCGCAAACGCCATGTAGGCGGCCCGCAGCGCGAAATAGTCATCAAGCGTTACACTGGACCAGAGGACACAGGCGCGCCACTGGCGGTGGCAAACCACCATCCTAGGGGCCGAATGCTTTTATGAGGCCTCGCCAACCTTGGCCAAAACTGCCTTCGCACGGTTCAGCACCGGAAGGTCGATGAATTCGCCGTCCAGCAGGAATGCTCCGGTGCCGGCGGCCGCGGCATCCTTGGCGGCGGCGACTATTTGGCGGGCGCGCGCAACCGCGGCTTCAGAGGGAGAGAACGCCTCGTTCAGTACCGGGACCACTTTAGGGTGGATACAGCTTGATCCATCAAAACCGAAGCGCGCAGCTTCTTTCGCGGCGGCCACCAGACCGTCGCTATCGTCGAAGTCAGCAATCGAGCGCAGCATGCCGAGCGAAAGCTTGCCTTCCGCCTTTGCGGCATAATGGACCATCAGCTTAGGTAGCTTCAAAACCTCCGGAACCGGTTCCGCCCCGGTCGAGGTGGCGAAATCCTCCGCCCCGAGGGAAACAGCCAAGACACGTGGATGCCCCGCCACCTGCCGCGCCTCAAGCAGACCGACGGCGTCCTCGATGATCGCCAGAATGTCGATGGTTTCGTCGTCTGCATCGCCCAGCTCCGCCAGAAGCGCATTTACGGCAGAAGCTGAGTCCGCCTTGGGCAACACGAGTCCCTGAGCACCCGCGGCAACGGCCGCGCGGGCATCATCCCCCATCCTCGGGCCGACATTTACCCGGACGTAGGCTTTCGCGCCGTTCTGCGCGACATGTGGCACAGCGACAGCAAGTGCCGCGCGCGCCGCGTCCTTCGATCCTTCCTCAACGGAATCCTCCAGATCAAGGATAACCGCATCGGCGCCGCGCTCATGCGCTTTGGCGACGAACCGTTCGGCACTGGCAGGAACGTAGAGCAGCGACCTCAATCTCATTGCGTCACCTCCTCGTCAGGGACTGCGATGAGGCCAGCGGCGACCATATCATCAATCTCTTCCGCTTCGTACCCCGCTTCGGCGAGGATCGAGCGACCGTGTTCACCAAGCGCAGGCGCCGGACACCGCAGCGTGCCCGGTGTCGCTGACATGCGCGGCAGAGGGCTGTGCATCGGAACGCTATCCAGTTCGGCGTCCGGCACTTCGACGAAAATTTCCCGGTCAATAAAATGCCGGTCCTCGGCGATATCGGCGATGGAGTACAGCGATGCCGCCGTTATGCCGTCACGCTCAAAGATCTCGAGCAGTTCGTCGCGGGTGTGTTTTGCCATCCAGCCGCCAACGATCTCGTCTACTTCTTCGCGGCGCTTGATGCGCTCCTCATTTGTCGAGAAACGCGGATCGGTGTTCATGTCCGGGCGACCGATGGTGTTGAACATTCGTGCCGCAGCATTCTGGACCGACGCCGAGACCGCGATATAGTGACCATCCTTGCTGTGATACACATTTCGCGGGCTCGACGTGTTGGATCCGTTTCCGACCCGCGGTTTCGGCGCGCCGGTCAGCCGGTAGTCGAGCGGTTCAGGCCCAAGGACGGATACCATGGCCTCAAGCAATGAAAGGTCAACGACCTGCCCGCGGCCTGTCTGTTCCCGCGATCGCAACGCCATCATGATGGCGTTGGACCCGTAAAGCCCGGCAATCATGTCGGCAAGTGCCAGCGGTGGCAGCAGGGGGTCTCCGCCCTCCTCGCCGTTGCGGTGCGCGAAGCCAGACATGCCCTCGACCAGAGTGCCGAAACCGGGACGCGGCGAATAGGGACCAGTTTGTCCAAAGCCCGAAACGCGAAGCAGAATGAGCTGCGGGAACCGCTTCGCTAAAGCATCGGGACCCAAGCCCATCTTTTCCATCGTGCCGGGGCGGAAGCTTTCGATCATCACGTCGGCCTGCGCCATCAGCCGTTCGAGCACCTCGAGCCCGCCGTCAGCGCGGAAGTCAAGCGCGATCGAGCGTTTGTTGCGCCCATAGGTTTTCCAGAAGGTGCTCTGCCCTTGCTGCTTCCAAGCGCGCAGCGGGTCGCCCACGGGTTGCGGCTCAACCTTGACAACATCGGCCCCAAAGTCGGCCAGCTGAAGGGAGCACATATTGCCAGCGACGAGTCGGGACAGGTCCAGAACGCGAACCCCGGTCATGGGACCTGTCGCATCGGCGTCGAAGTCC
Organism: Sagittula sp. NFXS13; assembly: GCF_040148795.1. NCBI lineage: Bacteria > Pseudomonadati > Pseudomonadota > Alphaproteobacteria > Rhodobacterales > Roseobacteraceae > Sagittula > Sagittula sp. NFXS13. The sequence goes on along the minus strand of NZ_JAGEMH010000004.1, from coordinate 163,295 downwards.
CGGGTGTGCCAGTTATGTTCGCTCATTGTTTAGCTTTCCGTCTATTGAATATTGGATGGGCCCCTCCCCCGCACTTGTGCGAGGGAAACTTGGACGGTGCAGTCCGCCGTATCATTCTCCGTCAGCTCCGGCTCGAAGGGCGCGACGCTTGGCGCGCACTTGTCCAAAGATGGAGAGCGCAATGATCAGCGCCATCAGGATCAGGATCGTCAGTGAGATGGGCCTATCGACGAAGATGCGCGCGCTGCCCTGCCCCAACATCACGGACTGCCGGAAATAGTTCTCGGCCAGAGGTGCCAAGACAACTGCCAAGATGAATGGGCCGGTCGGGTAGTCGTTCTTCTTCATCAGGTAGCCCAGCAGGCCAAAGATCAGCATGATCCAGATATTGAATGGGCTGTAGGCAAGCGAGAACGCCCCTACGACACAAAGCGCGATGACCACATTCGCCAGATTGCCCTGTACCGCGCGCAGCAGGTTGACGAAAACCGGGATGAGCAGCACGTTCGACGCCAACAGGAACGCGTTCGCCAGCACAAGGCCCGCGATCATTGCCCAGACGATATCTCCCGACGTTGTCATCAGGAGAGGCCCGGGCCGCAGACCGAACATGATCAGGGCCCCCAACATGATCGCCGTGCCGCCCGATCCCGGGATGCCCAGCGTGATCAGCGGGATCAGCGATCCGGGCACAGCCGCGTTATTGGTTGCCTCCGGACCGGCGAGGCCCGCAATGTTGCCGGTGCCGAATGTTTCCGGCTTCTTCGACAGCCGCTTTTCCATCGCGTAGTCGAGAAAGGTCGCTACCGTGGCACCAGCGCCGGGAACGATCCCGATCAAGGTCCCAAGGATTGATCCGCGCAGGGTCGGCGCCGCAGCCTCGCTCAACTCGGCCTTGCCGGGGATGAATTCCTTCATCCGAAAGCCGGGCTTGCCCAAGTTCAGCTTCACTCGTTTCTCAAGATTGTAGAACACCTCGCCTAAACCGTAGAGGCCGATAATAATCGCGACGAAGTCGATCCCTTCGATCAACTCCGGCACGAAGGCGAACCGGATCTGACCCGAGACATAGTCGCTTCCGAATGTGCTGACCAGCACGCCTAGACAGGTCACGAAGAAAGCCTTGGCGATCTGGTCTCCCGCCAGCAGCATCACGGTTGCAAGACCTGTTGCCATCAGCAGAAAGTACTCCGGAGGACCAAGGTAGATCGCATAGGAGGCGATGACCGGGGCGGCAAAAATCAGCACCAGCAATCCGAAGAGGCCGCCAATGAATGAGGAAAAGGCAGAGATGCCGAGCGCCATCGCCCCTCTGCCCTGTTGCATCATCGGATAGCCTTCCAGCGCCGTGATGATCGCTGGTGCGTCGCCCGGCGCGTTGATCAGGATCGAGGTGATGCGCCCGCCGTACATCGTGCCCATGTAGACGCCGGTCAACAGACACAGGCCGGACGCCTCGGGCATGCCGAACGTCAGCGGCAGCATCAGCGCGATGCCAGCAGAAGGGCCTAATCCGGGCAGTGCGCCGACCACCGTACCGATCAGACCGGCAGCAAAGATAACCGCGATGTTGAATGGCGTCAGGATGTCTCCGAACCCCATCATGAGATTGTTTAAAGCGTCCATTTCGGGGGCCTCCGATCAGATGACGGGGATGTTCAGCCACAGGCTGAAGATCCCGTAGATCGCCACAAGTGTGACGGCATTGAAGACGAGCGCCCGCGCCAGACCGTGGCCGAGAAACGCAAGCGAGATGATGACCATCACCACGTACAAGGGGGCCAGAATGGAGCCAAAGCCCATGAGCGCGGCCGCGCCGAATAGAAGTACCGCAGCAGACAATGCAGGAATAACGGCTTTGAACCGCTCCGCGAGGCTCTCGGGCAGGAACGGCCCGCCCGATTTCAACCGCGCCTTGACCACAAGGTAGGCCGCCAGAAGAAGTGTGAGTATCGCGAAGTTGGTTGGAACGAAGCCCGGGCCGAAACCTTGTCTTGAGAAGTACTGGAAGTCGGTACTCTGCAAACCCAAGACCACCGCAAAGACGGCCGTTGCGGCAATAAGAAATAGTTCTGAAGTCCGCATGGCAGCCTCCGACTGAAAAATGAGGGAAGGTAGTGGGTGGGGAAAGCGGGCTGCCTGCGTGATGCAGCCCGCAGCCAGTTTCTTTTAGTTTCCGATCATTCCAAGATCGGTCAACGTCTCGCGGTAAACGGCCTCGGTCTCGCCGAGGTAGTCGGCGAACGCCTGTCCTGTCACCACCAGCGGCACCACGGCGTTCGGCTCGATATACTCTTTTTGCCAGGCTTCAGTCTCGAAGAGTTCCGTGACCATCGCGATCAACGCGTCGCGGTCTTCGTCCGAGATGTCCGGTGCGGCGGTCAAGCCTCGGAAGAGCGAGATCGTGATGTCCACGCCTTGTTCGGCGAACGTCGGCACATCGGGAAGATTATCGATCCGTTCTTCGGTGCTGATCGCGAGTGCCTTGAACGTGTCGTTCGAAAGATAGTCACCCACCGGACCAGGATTGGCGATTGCGAAATCGATCTGGTTGGACAGTAGCGCGGTCACCACCTCACCGTCCCCCTGGAATGGAATGAAGTTCAGCTCCATTCCGGTCTTCTCAGCCAGCTGCATCGTCACGATGTGCTCGATGCTGCCAGCAGCCGTGCCGCCCACGTTCAGCATACGGTCCTCGGCCTTCAAATCATCGAGTGTCTCGTAACCCTTGGAGGTGTTTACCACCAGAAGCTCCGGATCGATGCCGATACGCGCGATCGGCGTAAAGCTCGAATAGTCGAGGCCGATATTCGACGTCAACGGAGTCGCGATGTGCGATGATGTGATCGACATCAGGTAATAGGGATTGCCTTCGCGGGCATTCAGATAGCCCATGGCCACAGCCGAGCTGCCGCCTTCCTTGTTCACCACGTTGATCGGTACGTCGGTGATGTCTTCTTGAGACATCAGGCGCGCCATGGTGCGCAGCATCGTGTCATGGCCGCCGCCTGGCCCATAGCCTGCCACAAATTCCAATGGGCGATCAGGAAACGCTTGCGCCAATGCGGACGTTCCCAGCAGGGACAGACCAACGGCGGCAATGCCGGCGGCTCTGGCCACGGTTCTAAAGGTCATCATCTCAATCTCCTCCTTACTGAGTTTCTTTTGCGCGCCCTTCAGGCACGGGGGTCTTCACCACGCCATCCGAGAGCGGCGGAGGCTTCCGCCGCGCCTGCTCGTACGATGGCAATGATATCATCAAGGTTTTCGGCCAGCCGGGCGGCTGGACCCGCGATGTTCAGGGCACCGACGACATCGCCACTGGCATCCCGCAATGGGGCAGCCACACCGGCGGCACCTTCGACGATGCCACGGCGGGTGACCGAGTAGCCGACCGAGCGCGCCTCTTCGACACGCGCTATCAGGGCCGCGGCATCGCCAAGCCCCTCGGCCTCGGCCTTGGCCGCTTCGTCGGCCAAGGCCGCATCACTCAAACCGGTCATGATCGCGATGCCACTGCTTACCTGTATGGCGCGGCGTGGTATCTCGATATTGCGGTCGTAGCGGATTTCCCTCTCGGGCAGGATCTTGCAGAGGTAGCGGACGTAGGCGCCATCAACGACTGCGATGAACCCACTTTCCTTGGACGCCATCACTGCCGCGTGGACTGCAGGTTCACAGCGCCGCACCAACGTGCCATGCGCCCCACCACCTGCGGACACCTCGCCCGGGAGACGAACGAGGCGATAGGCGCTGTCACCATCTCGTTCGACGTAATTCATGTCGACCAACATCCTGAGCAGGTTGAGCACGCTCGATTTCGGCGCCTTGAGTGCGGCACTGGCCTCCGCCAGCGAGATTGACCGGGTCTGGCTCGAAAACCATTCCAGCAGCATCAACACCCGTTCAGATCCTCGTCCCGAGCTCATCGGCCCCTCCCAAGTACCGTTCACTATATTGAACGCGTTCAACATGTAGAATTTTGTAGCCCAGCCTTTTTAGTCAGTCAAGGGACCTCACCAATCGAGGTGAAGTCGGTCATCCCGATCAGGAGGGGAAAGGGTGGGATGCATCAGCTGCGCCACGTTTCGGAAACCTTAGCGCAGTGGAGGAAGCGGACGCCGGTTGACGATCCGAAGACTGGTCCGAATGGGCCATGCTCGCCGCTCCGACTGTAATTGTGTCAGGGGGCTGGTGGAGGCTGATGAACATCGTCGCCGATACGAAGCGCATGAGGGCACGGATTTTCACGCCTTGTGTCTCTGGCTCATTTGGGGATCGGCACTGCCCCACCAGCCCCACATCCACATGATCGCGTCCGAAGGTGGCCTGTCACAGGACGGCACACGGTGGGCCGCCTGCAAACCAAGGTTTTTCCTGGATATGCGAGTGATGATGCGATTGTACCGATGCCAATACCGTGGACTTCCGCTGGACGGTTGACCGTATAAAGCCCGGGGATCGCCAAAAGGCGACGCAACTGCCCACGCCCGGGTTCATTCGTCGGTTCCTGTTTCCTCCGCGGCGACCGCCCTTCTGAGGTTTATCAACGCGGGCCATTATCGCGGGATGGCCACCGAAACGCCAAAGCCTGCATCGAAAGCCTTCACCGTAGCAGTCAATCGCGTCATCGGGCGACATCGTCTGGCAGAAGGACAGACGTGCGAGGCGACTGTGTCCGTTTGGTCAAAAAGCGATTGCCGGCTTTCGGCGTGACGGAGAAACAAGACGTTGCGGTTCTGCCAGTGAATGCTAAGCGCCCGTCTCGACGCCCTCCAGAAGAACACTCTCAAGGGTCTCTCCGTGGAGCACGGAAATGTCGCCCGTGACCTCGAGCACGACGGCACGAACGTCGCCAAGCTGCAGCACATTTGCGGCGCGAAGCTTGGCGATGATGTCACCGCGCGATGTTCGGGTGCGTCTGAGTGCGCTTTCCAGAAATTCACCGTCGCGCATCAATAGGGTGGGTGTGTTGTCAATGAGGGCTTCAAAATCGTCATGGTTGGCGCGATTTCGAGACAAGGTGTATTGGATACCGAGCAGAGCCGTGATGGCGATCATGGCTTGAAGCATCGTACTCCAACTGGTGGCTTGCACACATCCCGCCAGAAGCGAACCAATGGCGATGGTGGTCACGAAATCGAACGACGTCATTTTCGAGAAGGCTCGCAGACCGATCACGCGGACGCAAATCACCACCCATGACAGGCCGATAAAGGCCAGAAGAGTGCCACGCAAAAGGGCGTCGAGTGCCGTAATATCCGTGAACATCAATTCACGTCCCGCAGCTTGGATCGCTGGTAAAACAAATGTGCAAGCGACAGGATCAGGACGCAAGACAACGCGCCCAAATATCGCTCGTATAGGCCGTCGATGTCCGTGGGCAGAAAAAAGAACACAGGAGCCGAGACAACCCAGACAATGCCGGTGCCGTTCAGGATCGTCCGGTAGCGTGGACTGGCCCGAGCTGCGCCGCGCGCCAGCGCGAAACAGGCAACGGTCATCGCGATCCCGACGCCATAGACCAGGTAGACGTGAATTACCCAGCCTTCACTGTCGTTGTCGCCGTACTCGTTACGGGCCCCGATGAGAAACACCAACAACCCCAAGACAACGAGCGCGATGATGCCCACACTCCAGTCCCACGTGCCGAGATGGACATGGGCGGCCGATACGGCCAGGCCGATCAATGCGGCGGAAAAGGTGTAAAGCCCGATATCGACGATGAACTCGTATCGTCCCGCCCCGAGGTCGCTTATGGTATCAGCGATCCAATCATGATCGGGAACCACGAAATCCGCGACCAAAATGGAGCCTGCGAGCGCTACACAGCCAAAGACGGCAAGAAGACTGAGGCCAAGCAGAAGGAACGGTTGCTCCGCAACTTTGGCGGACAACTGATGATCAGTTTCGGCGGTCGGAGACATTCGGGTTCCCATCTGAGCTTGTTATACTCATCACATAGCCCAAGGCCCGACGTTTGAAACGGTCCGCATCGCGAACGGAGATTTGAGCGGCATACGTCGAACTTGGTCCGAGCGCGAAAATGCTGTTCAGACCGTCGATCAGGGCGGCCCCCTATTATCGCGCGTTTATTGCTATGCGTGCGCGGCGACAGATCGGGTGCGCATGACGTACGTGGATCGCCGCACATCGCGCCCCGTTCGGAACCGACCTGTGTACCCGTCGACGACCAGAGGCCAACGCAAGGAGCGCCCCTTCTTCGTCTACCGTGTCCCTTGTCACGCCTCGCAGTCGGGCTGACGCGGCGGGAACAGGGTATCGTATCCCCAAGTGAAGACGAAGGCATAGATCATGTAGAATGCCGCAAACGAAAGCTCCATCGCCACCACGGTCGCCAGAGAAAGGCTCAACCACCAGGCGAAAACCGGAAGCAAAAGAAGGAGCAACGTCACCTCAAACAACACCGCATGAACGACCCGGAGAGGAACAGTCTTTCGGGTGTCGCCTCGGCGCCAATGGAGAAGGTGATCGAAGCCCAGATTGAAGAGATAGTTCCATACGGTCGCTGCCGTGGCCCCGAGCACGACAAGAACGCCCATGTCACCCATTGAATGATCAAAAATCCAGGCAAAGAGGGGCGTGACAATCATGATACCGAGGAGCTCAAAGCTCACGGCCTGACGGATACGGTCTGCGGTGTTGCGCATAAAAAAAGGCTCCGAATGTTATTCGGGCCGTCCCGCGTGTTGACCATGTGGCCGGGCGGGGTCGTCCTCGCCTGCCTCCAGTATAAGATTGGCGCACCGGCTATTCAAGCAGACGCCGGCACTGCCGGTCGATCCCCGGCCCCATGCAGTAGCAATCCAATGATGTCGGAGCGGGTGAGGATGCCGAGGAGACGGCCATCTTGTGTGACCGGAACGACCTCGCTCCCCTGCACCGCCAGCCGATTGAGCAGCGCCCCGACGGGCAGATCGTGAGACACTGCTCGACCAGCCGGACGCATCACCTCCGACACGGTGCGACCGGACGAGCGCAGGCGCACCCCCGAATGACGCCCCTTCAGCTCCACGGCGCTGATGATATCCCCTTGGAGGACGAGCCCCTGCAATGTCATGTCGGGGTCCACGACGGGGAGGCACTTGATCGGATGGCGACCGAAGAGCCGTGCTGCCTCCGCAAGCGGCGTGTCGGGCCGCACCGTTATAAGGTCGGTGGTCATGACGTCGGCGCAGGTGGTACCGTCGAACCGGTGCTGCGCGGCTTCGGCTTCGGCAGCTGCCAGCAGACGACCCAGATCTGCGATGCCGACATTTGCCGACTGGTTGAACCGATCAAGCAATGCGCCGAGCTGTTCGGTCGACAACCCGAGCCGCGTCTCAGTCTCAGGCTCGCTTGCAGCCTCCGTTTCGGGCTGTCGAAACGGATACACCCGTCCGGTGGCCCTGTTGTAGGCTATGGCTGTGAGAACAAGCACGGCAGTAAGCAGCCCGACCGGCATCACCGCAAACAGCGGCCCCGTGTTCAGTGCCGCGGCCGGATCGAGCGCGGTCAGCAGTGCAACCGCGCCTCCCGGCGGATGCAAAGCCCGAACGAACATCATCGCGGTGATCGCTGCGCCGACCGCAACGCCGGCCGACCACGGGGCAGGAACAATCTGGATGACCACAAGCGCGACAAGCGCCGATATTCCATTTCCGACGATCGCTGACCACGGCTGGGCAAGAGGCGCGTTCGGAACGCAGAAGACCAGCACTGCCGTCGCCCCGAGAGGGGCCACAAGATATAGCGACGACGCTCCCAGGCTGGCTGCGAGGCTTACCAAGACGGCGCACAAGGTGATCCCGATCAGCGCGCCGATACCAGCCCGCAGTTGCTCGCGGCCATGAAACGCCGGGAGAGCCGGATAGAGATGTTGCCACGCCCGCATTTTAGCGCCCCTCCCAAAAGCGCCCGAAAACCAACCGGGCATTCGGGGGTATGCCTCAACCGATGGGAGGAAGTGAACGTTCGTTCTTTGAGAAAAGGAAATGTTCCCGGAGTCGCCCAACAGCCAAGGTCAGCATTTCGTGAAGGTGACGAAATGAATCAAATCCGACTGCTTGATCGCGGGGGGGGCGTCCGGCCGGGAGGTTAGCACGCGAATGCGTAGACAGATGACCCGCGATGGCCTGTCCTGCGTCCCCCGAGGAGGGCGCGCCCGACGGGAGAGAACGCCTAGTAACGGAGCGGCTAGATCACGGCACTTCGGGCGATGGCTCACCACCTGCAAATGGTCAGCATCGCCATTGGGCGGTATTGGCCTGATAGAACACACATGCAGATTGCTGAGTGTATTGCGGAAGGACGGCCGTGCAACCCGACCCGAGAAGGTCGCCCTGCCGACTGGCGCGATACGCGAATGATGCTGGCGCAGGATGCGAAGACGCCGTCGCGACGCACGACTACCGTTTTCCAAGACCTTCTCATGATGCACAGCGGGAGCACGACATGCGCGACAAGTCCCTGACCTTCGAAGGTGACGAAACAGTCACCGCCGATGTCATTCCCGCGCAAAATCTCCGGCAGCGGCCCCTTTCGGGCGCTGGAACGCGACGCGCCCTTTCATGGGCACAAGACGTCGACGCTGGGCGGTGCATCAACGAAGGCGGAATGATGGAAAACATCCGTATCCAACCGGTATTTTCCTGACGTCATTCACGGAAAGGGGCGTGCGAGGAGGTGCGCCCGACCGCTTTAAATCAACGGGAGGACCCCATGATGAAAGACCCTAAGACGCAAAATTTAAACCGCCGCAGCTTTCTGGGGCGTACGGCTGTCGCTTCCGGCGTTCTCAGCCTGGGCGGCGGACTGTGGGGGGCATCGGTGAACCCGGCTGACGCTCAGGAGACGGACCATGACTACGTCATCATCGGCGCAGGCAGCGCCGGCTGCGTGCTGGCCAACCGACTGACCGAGGACGGCGCGCGGGTGCTGTTGCTGGAAGCTGGCGGACCGGATGCGGATGCAATGATTTCGACCCCGATGCGCCTGATCGAGCTTTGGGGGACCGATTTTGACTGGGATTACCAGACCGTGCCCCAGGAAAACGCCGGAAATCGTCAGCTCTACTGGCCGCGGGGCAAGACGCTGGGCGGCTCGTCGTCGTTGAACGGCATGATCTACGTGCGCGGCAATGCTTCGGACTACGATGCCTGGGCCAGCGATTTCGGCTGTGAAGGTTGGGATTACGCATCCGTCCTGCCGTATTTCCGCAAGTCCGAGGATTTTTCGCGCGGGGAAGATGAGTACCACGGTGTCGGCGGCCCGCTGCATGTCACCGCCGATTTCGAGCCGCACCCCATCACGCGCGCCATCGTCGACGCGGCTGTCGAAGCCGGGCACCCGCTGAACGAGGACACCAACGGGGCACAGCAGGACGGCGTGGCATACGTCGATCTGAACACCAAGGACGGGCAGCGCGCCTCTACCGCGGCGGCTTTCCTGCGCCCGGCGCTGGAGCGCGAGAACCTGACGCTGATCACCAACGCCCGCGTACTGGATGTGACGCTGGACGGCAACCGGGCCACCGGCGTGCGCTACTTGCAAGACGGTGAGGAGCGGCAGGTCTCGGCCACGCGCGAGGTCATCGTCTGTGGCGGTGCGATCGAGAGCCCGCGCATCCTGATGATGTCCGGCATCGGTCCACGTGCGCATCTCGAAGAAGTCGGCATCGAGGTCCGTCACGACCTGCCTGGCGTCGGTCAGAACCTCAATGACCACACGCTTTGCCCGGTGATCTACGAAGGCGCGCAGGAGATCCCGGCGCCGTCGGACATGGCGATCACCGTGCTGCATGCGCATCTGTTCATGCGCTCGGACCCGTCCCTGCCCGGGCCGGACATGCAGCCCCTCTTCTTCCATGTGCCCTACTACACGCCCGAGATGGAGCAGCCGACCGGCAATGCCTTCACCCTGAATGCATCAGGGGTGCAGCCGGCCTCGACGGGCGAGATCCGGCTGACGGGTCCGTCGATTGACGATCCGCTGCATATCGACCCCAAGGTGTTGTCGGACAGCCATGACGTCGACATACTCGTGAAGAACATGCGCCAGATGCGCGAGATCGCGCAGCAACCGGCGCTGGCCGAATGGAAAGGACGTGAAATCTACCCGGGCGAACATGTGCAAAGCGACGAGGATCTCGCCGCCTATGCCCGCACTGCGGTGCTGTCCTATCACCACCAAAACGGCACCTGCGCCATGGGCACCGGCGAAACTGCGGTAGTCGACCCCGAGCTGCGCGTACGCGGGCTCCAGGGCCTGCGCGTGGTCGATGCGTCGATCTTCCCAAGCGTTATGGCCGGCAATACGAATGCTCCGGTGATCATGGTCGCCGAAAAGGCAGCGGACATGATCAAGGATGCGCATCGCTGATACCTTTCCGCATCGCGCTATCTGGCCCGCCCTTGCCTTCCAGGGGCGGGCCTTTTCATGCGTCTCTCGAAGCAATCCGTCTAAGTCTCCCGGCACGTGGCTGAAAGAGCGTACTATTTCAGAGTTGGCGCAGCCTGCATATTACGATGAGAAATTTCACGGCGGGCAGAACAATCGGCTTGATCAGTGAATAATGCGGCTCATCACCGACCAGTCGCTGGCGCGAAGGATTTCGGTTATCTTCTGGTATTCCTGACCGGAGAACCCGTCCAGCGGACGTTCGAACGCGGCTCCGTCAAGGAAGGCAAGGGACGCATCCCCCGACGAGAGATGATCGCAACGTTTTACCTACCGGTGAAAGCGCCCGCCGAGGCGGGCGCCATTGGTTGATGTGTACTGTGCGGATCAGGAAAAGATGACTTGAATGTCGGTATATTCCTTCAGGCCTTCCTCGCCAAATTCGACGCCGAACCCGGACTTCTTGACGCCACCAAAAGGCGCATTGGGCTGAATCCCGCCATGGCCGTTGATCCAGACCGTCCCGCATTCCATCCGCTGCGCCACGGCCTTGGCCGCGTCCTTGTCGGATGACCACACAGAACCGCCGAGACCTACGTCCAGCGCGTTGGCCTGCGCCAGGGCGTCTTCGACGTCGGTGTAGCGGATCACGGGCAGCGCGGGGCCGAACTGCTCCTCATATACAAGCGCGTCGTCTGCGCCGAGGCCCGCGATGATGGTCGGAGGGTAGAACAACCCTTCGCCGGGCTCGCCGCCCAACAACACCTGTCCTGTCTCTTTGGCAGCAGCCACCAGTCGCGCGACCTTGTCGAACTGCGCCTTGTTCTGAACCGGGCCGAGAACACTGTCTTCAAGCGTGCCCTCGCCGACCTTGATGTTGCTGGCATAGGCAACCAGCGCCTCGCAGACGGCATCATGAATGTCATCGTGAACGTATAGACGCTTCATCGCGGCGCATGTCTGGCCATTGTTGATGAAGGCGCCCCAGAAAAGGCCCTCGGCAATGGCCTGCGGGTCGGCGTCGGGCAGAACGATGCCGGCGTCGTTGCCGCCCATCTCCAGCGTCAGGCGCTTCATGGTCTCAGCGCCCGATTGCATGACCTTCTGGCCGGTGCCGCAGGACCCGGTGAAAACGATCTTGGCGATATCTTCGTGAGAGGACATCGCAGCGCCCATGTTAAAGGCCCCGTCTGCCGCGCTGACCGAGTTGACCAGACCAGCAGGCAGGACCTCGTTCATCAGTTCCACCAGCCGCAGCGATGCCAGTGGCGTCATCGGAGACGGTTTGCTGACCACGGTGTTACCGCTGCGCAATGCGGGCAGGATGTGCCAGACGGCGATCATCACCGGGAAATTCCACGGCGTGATCGACCCCACGACGCCCAGCGGCTTGCGGTACATCTCGACTTTGCCTTCGTTCGTGTCCTGAAGAACCTTCATCGGCAAGGACAACGCGGCTGTATACCGCGCCCAGGCGACGGCTCCGCCAATTTCCCAACGCGACCCCAGACCGCCCAGGGGTTTGCCCTGTTCAAGGGTGATCAGCTGGGCAAGCTCTTCGGCGTGGGTCTCGATATGATCGGCAACAGCGTTGCAAGCCGCGGCGCGATCTTCGTCCGACGTGGCCGCCCAAGCGGGGAATGCTGCCTTGGCCGCAGAGACGGCGCGGTCCAGCTCGTCCTGGCCCGCATCTGGCGCATAGCCTGCGACATTACCAGTGCCCGGATTTTGAACCTCGAAGCGGCTGATCGTCTCAACCCGCTCTCCGTTTGCGATCAGTCCAATGGTCTCGATCGTGTCCTTCATGATGTCCTCCGTCATCGCATTCCGGCAAAAGGCCGAAACTTATCCTCGACACGAAGGCTATGGTGGCAAAGAAAGCTGATCTTGGGCGAAGACGACAGACCTGTTAGCCGATCACGCCAGCATTGCCGGACACGGCAGCAACAGCGCCCGGCGTTGTTCCGTAACGCTGCCGGAAGGCACGGTAGAAATGCGACAGATCGTTGAACCCGCACCGGTAGGCACAGTCAGCGACTGCACCATCCCTGCAGCGCCCGCCGGACAGTTCCGAATGGGCCCGCGCCAGCCTTAGGTGCAACAGACGTTGGCCGGGGGTTTCACCCAGAGGCTCGAAATAGCGCTGCAGACTGCGCAGGGAAACGCGCAATTCCGACGCCAGCTTGCTTGGGCCGAAGTCAGGATCGCGAAAATGTCGTGCCATCAAGTGCAACGCCTGTTCGACGATTTGCCCGCGCGCGTCAGGCAATTGGGTGTGACGCTGGTGAAGATAGGCACCCAGAAGCCCGTAGAACGCTTCGCTCAGGTGCGTCCCTGCGCCGGGCGGGCACTGCGTCATTTTGCACAGCACGGCCCTGAGCGCGACCCAAAGGGGATCGGTGCGATCAACTGCAACGCCGCCTTCGCAGATGCTGCCAAATCGCCCGATCATCTCGTCTCGGGGCAGGTGCACAGAGATCTGATGCGACAGTTTTCCGTCATAGATAAATTGGGAAGGTCGGGTTGCATCCACGAGAAACATGTCGCCCGGCCGCAGCAAGGTTGCGGCCCCGTTCTGATGCACGACGCATTCGCCGACATCCTGCACCAGCATGTACAGGTATTCCGCTGGATCGCGACGGATGCAAGTGCGCGTCCGGTTTACATGCTGCGCATCGAGCGACACGAGCGCCGCGTCGAAACCACCCATTTTTTGGCTCCGGGCCAATCCATGCGATGGGCCCTCGCGGTGAGCAGGCTCTATCTCGAAAGAGCCGCAAATCTCATTTATGTCCTGGCGCAGAACTTCAATGGGAATTTCATCGGTCGTGATATGGCTGAGTTCCTGCGTCATTTGTCCTCCCCGGTTCCGCCCGATCTAGCGACTGAAAGCATCGGACGGCCTCCCAACGTGGGAAACCATAGCCATAGATTTCGACCAAGTCGATGTCCTCGGCAATCATTGCTGTGCCCTCGTAAAGGATTGATTTTCGACGGTCATCGTGACAACCGGATCCAGTGCAAGCCACTGGTGTGAAGACATGCGCGACGGGTTCTATGCTATGCAGTCGGACAAATTTAGCGTCACAGAACCGGACGGGTGAGGCCCGCGGTTGCCAGCAGTGCCGTCGCCTGCCCTGCCCCGCTTTAAGCACCTTGCGCCTGCCCGCACTCAACGTTTTGGGCATGTCCAGATCCGCCGCCCCGACCTGATCTCGCCTTGGCTTCACCGGAAACTGCATAACCAACTGTTCCACGTCTTGTGACAGCGACAAACTTCGCGGTCTCAGCTGGAGGGAGCAAGTATCCAAGCTCCTTCCCTTGGCAAGGACGCCACACGGGCGCCGATTGAAGGCTTCCACTGCCTGAGAACTTTGCCAGCGCCAGGCAGTTGGACGCTTTGCGCAAGCCGGCTGCCGTTCGTGCCTACGGACTGCGCCCATCAAGGACGCGTCCCAGCCGTTTTTCCGTTCGCCGCAGCGCAGCGGGCCAAGACGCTCGACTGGATAGGCGACGCTGGCGAAATGACGCGCACCAGAGGTCGCAGGCCGTTGCCAGGAAAAGAGAAGCGATCTTTGCCGCGTCACAAAAGATGATCCATTCATGTTCACGCCGGTACCGAGCCGCATGCTCACGGCTTTTGATACCGCATAAAGGACGAAATACGGCCAAGTGAAAGGTCACACGCAAAGCCGAGACGCTGCCGCCTTCGCAGATTGGTCCGTGCTCCCGGTTCGTCAGAGCAGCACCAGTCAAATTGATTGCGATGCAGAGCTCATTGCCAGGGGGCCTGCGGTCATCCGGTCAGACAAAAGAGCGGACATCATGATTGAGCGGGAAAGCTCAACACGTCGCGAAATTCGGCTTGCGCGAGGCTGTGACGGATGATCCGCACCGGTGAAGCGTGCTCTGGAACTTTATAAGCTGCGGAAGACATCGGGCCAACCGACAGCACCTGGTGGAGGCTCAGCAATTCGCCAAACTTCGGTTCCGTCAAATCCTTTGTCGTCACTGCGATATTTAAGGGTGAAGTCCGTATCAACGCCGGGGTCATCGGTGTCGATGGAAATACCAATGCGACGCGTCGGTATCGACCAACCTCCATCGACAACGAGAAGCAAAACATTGGACAAATGTCTGCTCCAACTCTTGAACGACGTTTCTGCTCCTTTTGAGTTTTTGGACTGTTCCCAGCTTCGGCCGGTGAAACCCAAATGGAATGCAAAGCGATGCCTGCATATCATTGTGCTCGTGACGACATGTAGAAAAAAGCTCTCGATCTTCTGGCCAGCACATTGCGCCATGGCTGACTAATCTCTTGTGGGCTTTTGGACCGAGTTTTCCCAAGCGGCCTTTTTGAAAATTTGTTTCCCTTGCGGATGAAATTTCAGGACGATCTGAAACTCAACCCCCAGAGCGAGTGCTTTCGCGCGCCAAAAACGTTACGCTTCAGGCACCGCGAAGATCGCGTCCGCCTCAAGTGAAAGATGTTCCGTTCAAATGAGGGTCTGGCAAGACGGCGATCAACAAAGGATTCGCCTCGGACGCAGCTAAAATGCGCAGTCCACGTCATCCTTGGTGTGCTAGGCAAGCCGCCCCGATCAGCGAACCTCCAGCGCCACAGGCTGCGGCGGACGCGGGGCCAGTTCATCGATCCGATCGAGCGTTGACGGGGAAAGTTGCACTTGGACAGCAGCGGCCAGATCGTCGAGATGCTCGATCCTGCTAGACTTGGGGATGGGCACCGCCAGACCGCGTGTCATATGCCAGGCAAGGATAAGCTGCGCCACCGTGAGGTTTTCGTCACGGGCGAGATCGGCAATGCCGGGGATCGCCTTGGTGGGGCCGATTTCCAGCGGGGAAGAGGCCACGGCCGTAATGTCGTGCTCTGCCATAAATGGGAAAAGATCCAGTTCCACACCGCGATGGGGCAAATTGTGCATCACCTGATTGAGGCTGACGAGGTCGCCCTGCCCCGCATCAATGATCTGCCGCAGCCCTTCAGTGTCGAAATTGCTGATCCCGAAGGCGCCGATCTTGCCTTGATCCAGCAGGATGCGCGCGCCCTCCAACGTTTCCTCGAACGGCACCGATCCGGGCCAGTGCAGCAAATAAAGATCAATGTAATCGGTTTGCAATCGCTTCAGCGACTGTTCGCAGGCGGTGACCATGCCGTTTTTCTCTGCGTTCCACGGATACACCTTGGAGGTCAGGAACAGCCCGTCCCGGTCCCGCTCAGAAAAAGCTTGGCCCAAGATGCGTTCGGCGCCGCCATCGCCATACATCTCGGCGGTGTCGAAATGCGCGAAGCCGAGGTCGCGGGCGTGGCGCAGGGCGGCAATTTCGCTCTCGGCGGACTCTGGTCTCTCACCCATGTGCCAGGTTCCGATGCCGATCTTGGGCATGTTCACCTTATCAGTGTTCCTCAATAACACGGTGTCGATATCCATGGCGGTCCCTTTCAGATATGTTTGGGTGTCAACGCGTGGCGCCTCGTCTCAGTTCGGTCATTTTCACATCTCACGCTTCGTTGCGGCACCGTTGATCGGCAGGTATGCGACACGATGCGCCAGCGAGTTGGTCTTGCCCGACCGGGCCCCTGCGATCACCAGAGGCGGCGGAAAGGTGTCATCACCGACGCCAAATTCAACGGCGACGGAGTGGTTGCCGTTCAGCGTGTCGAGATATCCTGCCACTGCCCCGATAAAATTTGCGGATCTATTCCACAGGTTAATCGGAAGAAGATAGGAACAGCAATGTTTCGGCGGCGCTATTTCGCGTCGATCGGGATCAGAACCTCGTTGCGGCGCAACGGCGGCAGCGTCCACGGCGGATTGTAGCCCGCGACGTCCGCCGAGCCCTGAGCGGTCAGGTTTTTGCGCGCCATCCAGTCGCGCAGACGGGTTTCCTCAGCTGTAGCGTTCCGAGCCATAAACCCGGAATATTGCACGACCGCCACCCGGCGCGGCCCTATGGTGTCGAGGGTGACGGCGGAATCAGTCGGTGCGGGGGCGGCCTCCAGTGTCATGTTATCGGGCAGCACAAAAAGCATCTCGCGCGCACCCTCGCCGCTCTGCAGGACCGGCGCGGTCATGGCGATTTTCGATCCGTCCGAGTTGTCAGTGTTCAGAACGGGGGCGGTCATCGCTATGTCCCTGCCTCCGGTGTTGGCACCCGAGATGTAGTTGAACAGACGGCTGAACGCCGCGCGCGAGCCGTCGGCCATCGCGGTTTTAGCAACGACCAGTTCGCCGTAATCCCGCACCTCGAACGGCGGCTCGGACAGGATCACGGTGTAGTCAGGTTCCGGTGCCGCCGCACTGCCAAAAACTGAACAGGCCGTGACGGACAGCGAACTGGCGATGCCAGTGATCGCTCGGGTCGCGCGTGAAAACATCCTTGTGTCCTCCTCATCCAATGGTTCGCATTTCACCAGCCTCAGCCAGATATATGTCCTGCTCGAGTTGAACGAACCATAGCCCTGTCTACAAAAGGATTCACAGTCTCGATTAGGCATGAGGCAAGCTAGTATCTAGGATAAAGACCGTGTTTGCCGAGACCTTGCGTTGGAGGGAGAACGGACGTTCTTTCAGCGGTTCATCCTGGCAATCCGCGCCCCGAACGAGCGCAGACCTACCAATCACCGCCTTGTTCCTGATGTTATTTTCTGGTTTCCGTGGACGGGTGCCCCGTGGCGCTCCCTACCCGGGAAGTTCCGCAAAAGGTCAAACGTTTACTTGCAGTTCCGGCGTAGGACACGGGCGCGGATCTGGTCATGGCTGAAAACCTGGCCGAAGCGAGCGTCCCTTTTGCAAATCAGGGGGATGGCGCGGACCGAATTCCCCGCTCCATGGACAAGCGCAACGTGCTGATCCAGATAGCGATGCGGAAATCTCGCAAGCTACGCGTGAGCGCACTCTATCGCCTTCGAAAATCTGGTCGAGCGCTGCTGCAACAAGGTCAAGAACGCCCTTCGTATCGCCCCACGCTCGGAAGTCGCCGCGATATTCCCCGGCCTCATCGGCATCACGTCCATCCGCCTATAGGCGCGCCATGTGTCAACGTCCGCCAGAGCGAATAGCTACGCGTCCAGTTCGGCATCCCAATACAGAAAGTCCATCCAGCTTTCGTGCAAGTGGTTTGGAGGAAAACGGCGGCCCATATTCAGCAGCTCCCCTGCTGTGGGCTGGCGGGGAACCTTTCGCAGGCTCAGGCCGGATTGGCGCAGGCTGCGCGACCCCTTGCGCAGGTTGCACGGCGCACAAGCCGCCACGACGTTTTCCCAACTGGTGATGCCGCCACGCGCGCGTGGGATCACGTGGTCAAAGGTCAGCTCTGTCTTGGTGCCACAGTATTGGCAGAGGAATTCGTCCCTCAAAAATAAATTAAAGCGCGTGAAGGCCACGCGCTTTTGAGGTTTTACGAAATCTTTGAGGACCACGACACTGGGTATTCGGATCTCCATACTTGGGCTCCGGACCACTTCGTCGTACTCTGCGACGATGTCGACGCGGTCGAGAAACTTGGCCTTCACCGCCTCCTGCCACGTCCATAGACTGAGGGGGTAATAAGAAAGCGGCCGGTAGTCCGCATTCAACACCAGAGCGGGGTGATGTCTTAGCGCCCCCGGCTCCCGCACAAAATTGGTTCTGAAATTGCCATCCATGACTGGACTCGTCCCTTGCTCCGACTGCTTATCATTCAAGCACCAGAGCGAGACGGCCCGCCCCAGCTATATCAGTCACTATATCTCGCATTTGGCTTCCGGCAAGCCCCACAAGATGAAGTGGCTGTACAGATGTGTAGAGCGCCTATGTAATGCGCATGTGACAGGATGTGCCCTGCGGTTCACTCGCTGGTGGCCTCTGGTGATACCGGTTCTGGTGTGACCGCGGACTCTGGCTCTGTGTCGATTGCTTCGGGTGAGGCGGCATCCTCTTCGGGCGCAACATAGGCCACCGGGCCAAGGCTGTCGTTAATGCCCCAGCCGCGCACCTTCATCACGCCATCCGCGACGTAGAGGCTTTTGATCGGATAAACGGTTTCGCCTTCGGGGCTGCCCAGCACCATAACCGGACCGGAATTGGTGTTGCGCGTCCAGACCAGAGGATCGTTGGAGGCGATGTCCTCTACGATGGAACGCACGGCGTCTGGTTCCGTGACACGATCCACTTTGAAATAGCACAGCCCCTCATAACTGCCCGCCGCGCCAAAAGTGATCGCCCCCACGATCAACGTCACCGGTGCTGTGATCACCGCAATGGCAGTTGCGCCAAGGCCGCTCGCGCCGGCCGCTGCGCTGGAGGCCGCGCCAGAGCCTGCTACAGATGAAACCAGCGAAATACTCTTCTCTGGGTGCATCAACGCATAATGACCGATGGTCTTTGCCCCGCTCTTGGCGACGGTCCCGACTCCTCCGACCACCGGAGCGGCCTTGTCCTTGGCAGATGCGGCCAGACGGGAGGGTTTGTAGTCACAGGCCCCGGCCTGTGCGGTCCCCGCCGCAAGCAGCCCCGTCATCAAAGCGGCCGAAAGAATATGTCGCATGCTTTGCCTCCATTGCCCGGCTCTGCGGCCAGTGGTTCGAGCACAGGTTGAGGGGCTGCGGGACTGCTGACAAGCGCACGTCTGCGTGAAGGCCGCGCTTGCGCGACCTTCCGCCAAAAAATCAAAAGCCGCATTTGTCCCGGATGAAGGCCAGCGCCACCGACAGACCATCAGGAGCGATGCCATGCGCGGTGCCCTTCATCACGTGACCAAAGACCTCCTTGAAGCCCGCCGCTTGCAGCCCTTCCGCGGCCTCCGGCAAGGACTGCACCGGCACCACGTCATCCTGATCGCCATGCAGCAGCAGGACCGGCGGTTTGCTTTGTACGTCATCGGCCAGCAATTCCGGGTTCAACAAACGGCCTGAGAAACCGACAATTCCTGCCAGCTCGTCCTCTCGGCGCGGGCCCACGTACAGCGACATCATCGTCCCTTGACTGAACCCGAACAGGCAGACCTGTTCAGGCAAAAGATCCTCGTCCACCATCAGCGCATCAAGAAAAGCGTTCAGATCGTCGATGGCCCGTGACATGCCGGCCATGCTCTCTTCCTCGGAAGAACCATCGATCCAGGGAATCGGAAACCACTGAAAGCCCATCGGCGCGCCAGCGCAGTTTTCAGGGGCATCGGGCGCCAAAAACAACGTGTCTGGCAGGTGTTCCCCGAGCGGATCGGCCAGCCCCAAAAGGTCTGCCCCATTCGCACCATAGCCATGCAAAAATACCACGCAGGAGCGCGTCTCCCCCGAAACCGGTTCCTTGCGCTGCGTGTTCAATACCCGTGTCATCTCGGTCTCCTTGCAGGTTTTGCGCCTCTCCGGCGCTTTGCATCAGCGATACCGTTCTGCGCGCCGCTCTGCGAGGGCAAATCCCGTCAGGCCAGCCCTTCGCGCTTTTTCGCCACGTGATAATAGGCAAACAGCAAACGTGCCGCCACTGATCTCCATGGCGACCAATCCTGCGCCATCTGGCGTAAGGCGCGTTCGTTAGGCCGGCTGTCGAGCTGGAACAACATGCGCGCGGCTTCCTGCAACGCCAGATCACCCGGAGCGAAAACATCCGCGCGGCCAAGGCTGAACATGGCATAGATTTCTGCCGTCCAGACGCCAATTCCCTTAACGGCGACCAATGTCTTTACCACCTCATCGTCGTTCATGTGACGCAAGGCATCAAAATCGATCCCGGCCCCGGCCAGCGCCAAAGCATAGGACGCTTTCTGCCGCGACAGACCCAGCGCGCGCAGATCGTCCTCGCCAACGGCGGCAACGGCCTCTGGTGACACCATGCCCGCCGCGTCCAACCGCGCCCAGATCGCACGGGCAGAGGCCACGCTGACCTGTTGGCTGACAATCGCGCTCAGAAGATGCGCGAACCCATCTGGCCTGCGCCGCAAGGGCAGCGGCCCGGTTTCCTCCAACGCTCTAGCAAAACGCGGTTCACGCGCCGCGAGCCAGGCCGCCCCTTCCGCCACGCAAGCATCGCTTTCAATGATCCGTCCAACTATCATGTGCTCTCATCACCCTGCGCGGGCCCTGCCGTCAAGCCACCCCAATCGCTGCCTTCACGCCTTATGCACCATCCGCAGTGAGCAATTTGATCGCTGCCAGATCGAAGTTGAACCTGAGACCGACTTTTGGGCCAGCCCTCCCCTGAAGCCGCTTAAAGGTGCGCCAGCTTTCGATGGGTCTGTTTCCGAAAATGATGCCCTCACGTGTCTTTCAGAGAAAGGCGGCATGGGGCGGCCTAGTGGCGGGGAATTCTGGCATCCGCATACTCGCGGAAAAGCAGCCCGGAAATGCGCAGTCAAAAGCCTCTCAGCAAACATTCGGACTTGCCAATCACACTCTGACACCTTGTCGGATTGTACCCGAAACACATTCGCCCCTTGTGATATCCCCTGCCCGCTCCTACCACTTTGGCCATGACTGACCAGACCGTCCAAATCGACTCCCGCGCGCGCCGAAACGTGTTTGTCCTTGTGCTGGCACAGGCCATCCTTGGTGCGCAGATGCCTATGATTTTCACGATCGGGGGGCTCGCTGGTCAAAGTCTCGCACCCAATCCCTGTTTTGCGACCATACCGATTTCGCTGATCGTTCTGGGGTCGATGCTGGCCGCAACGCCTGTCTCTGCGATGATGCAGAAATATGGACGTCGTACAGGCTTTGCGCTTGGTGCAGCCGCGGGAGCATTGGGCGGGGCCATCGGCGCCTACGGCCTGTTCACGGCCTCCTTTCCGATTTTCATGTTGGGGTCTTTGGTCACGGGCGTCTACATGTCCGCGCAAGGGTTCTACCGCTTCGCCGCCGCCGATACGGCCTCTGACGCGTTCCGGCCCAAGGCGATTTCCTACGTCATGGCGGGCGGTCTGGCCGCGGCGATCATCGGTCCGCAGTTGGTAAAATTTACCGCAGACGCCTATGTCATCCCCTTCCTCGGGACATACGCCGCAGTCATCGCCATTAACTTGGTCGGCGCGCTTCTGTTCCTGTTCCTCGACATTCCAAAACCTCCTGTCCCTGCCGAAGATGCTCCCGTGGGGCGTTCCCGGATGGAATTGCTTAAAACACCGCGCATCGCCGTGGCCGTGATCGTCGCCGCCGTTTCTTATGCACTGATGAACCTGGTCATGACCTCAACCCCGCTTGCTGTTGTCGGCTGTGGGTATCAGACGAACGACGCCGCAAATGTTGTGACAGCACATGTGTTGGCGATGTTTGCGCCAAGCTTTTTCACCGGCCACCTGATCGCCCGCTTCGGCGTCGAACGCATCATGGGGCTGGGGCTGCTCATCTTGGCAAGCGCAGGCGCCGTCGGTTTGTCTGGCGTTGACCTCAACCAATTTTTCGTGACGCTGGTGCTGCTGGGACTAGGCTGGAATTTCGGTTTCATCGGGGCCACCTCCATGCTTGCAGGGGCACATGAACCGCATGAACGTGGCAGGATGCAGGGCCTTAACGACCTGATTGTCTTTGGTGGGGTGACGTTTGCATCGCTGGCCTCTGGCGGGCTGATGAACTGCTCGGGCGGCTCACCTGTGCAAGGCTGGACGATGGTCAACCTCGCCATGGCGCCCTTCCTGGTGCTTGCGGGCGGAGCGCTGATCTGGCTCTGGCTCCGACCCAAGGACGACGCGACGGCCTGATCGGGCCGAGCGTTTGCCGTTCAGAAATTCGATCAGAAGCCGCCCAAGAAACCTGTTTTGAGCCGCATCAATCGGACAGTCGCTTCCGAGGGCATCAAGGCTCCGGCCTTCACGCGGGCCGGGTCGGCCTTTGCCCGGCGCAGCACGGTTTCAGCCAAAGCTCCGGGCAAAAACGCCACGCGGGCCGATTTGGGCACCGCGGCGCGGGCCTGACGTGCGACGCGGATTTCCTGCAGCCCACGCTCCGCCAAACGCTGCACCGCCTCGGGCCGCCCATCCGGCAATGGCAGCTTGGCCTTGGCCTCCAGCTCCGGGACGGCTTTCAGGTATTGCATCAGGCCAACCGCGGTTCCCAAACTGTGCGCTGCGCGCCCGTCCCGGTCGCCCAGGCATCTTGCGGCCACCTGCATCAGCCCGCCACCGGTGGACTGCAAGTAACGCCATAGCGCGTCCTCGTCATCGAAGGGAGCTTTTTCTATGTCCAGCCGCCGCGCCTCGATCAACCTGTCGAGCACGACGCACCCTTCGGCATCCAGAACCTGCGCCAGCGGCACGACAACCTCGTGCCGTCGCACCGCTCCGCCGGTGGCGATCTCGTCCAGCGCATCGCGCCACCACTGCAAGCGCATTTCGGCGATCATCGGCTCCGCAGTGACCCATGGCGCGCGGGCAACTTCGGCGTTGAAAGCATAGAGCGGAAACAGCACGGCGCGCGCCGCCACCGGCGCCGCCATGGCAGAGGCGAACCGTTCAGGATCGGTCCGCTCCACCTGCGCCGCGCAATTCCAGAGATCAGAGCCCTGCTCGATCATGTTGCCCCCGCGCGGACCAGCTTCCATCGCACCGCATCCAGCAGCGCCTCAAACGAAGCGTCAACTATGTTGGCGGACACGCCCACGGTCGCCCATCGTCGCCCCGTGGAATCCTCACTGTCGATGATCACCCGCGTGACCGCCTCAGTCCCGCCTTGCGTGATGCGGACCTTGAAATCCACCAATCGCATATCGTCGATGATATCCTGAAAGCGGCCCAGATCCTTGGCCAAGGCTTTCGACAGCGCGTTTACAGGTCCACGGTCATTGCCCTCCTCATCCATGGACTCAGAGACAGACAGCTTCTTTTCACCGTCGATCTTGATCACCACCACCGCCTCGGAGAGGCTGACCATGCGGTCGTACTTGTTCTTTCGCCGTTCGACGGAGACGCGATAGCGCTTAACCTCGAAATACTCCGGCAGCACGCCCAATTCCTCCCGCGCCAACAACTCGAAGGATGCCTGAGCCGTGTCGTAGGAGTAGCCTTCGGATTCGCGTGTCTTGACCCGTTCAAGGATCCGGGACAATGCCGGATCGCCCGGTTCCACCTCGATCCCGGCCTCTACCAGACGACGGCGCAGGTTCGACTGGCCAGCCTGATTGGACATGGGGATCACGCGCCGATTGCCGACAACGCCGGGATCGATGTGTTCATATGTCGAAGGGTCTTTAAGGATCGCGCTGGCGTGCAAACCAGCCTTATGGGCAAAGGCCGAAGCGCCAACGTAAGCCACCTGTTTGAACGGCACCCGGTTCAATACGTCATCCAACATGCGCGAGACGCGCGTCAGACCCTCCAGCGCGTCCATGGAGACGCCCGTATCGAAACGGCTGGCGTAGGGTTCCTTCAACAGCAACGTCGGAATAATGGCCGTCAGATTGGCATTGCCGCAGCGCTCGCCCAAGCCGTTCAACGTGCCCTGGATCTGTCGCGCGCCCGCGTCCACGGCGGCGAGACTGCCCGCCACAGCCATTTCCGTGTCATTGTGCGTATGAATGCCCAAATGGTCACCCGGCACCCCTTTTTCGATGACTTCGGCCACGATCTGACCGATTTCATGCGGCAACGTCCCACCGTTGGTATCACAAAGCACGATCCATCGCGCGCCAGCCTCCAGCGCAGCCTTGCAACATGCGACGGCATAATCTGGATTGGCCTTGTACCCGTCAAAGAAATGCTCAGCATCGAAAAGCGCTTCCCGACCGGAGGCGACCAGATGCGCGACTGACGCGTGAATATTCTTCACGTTTTCGTCCAGTGTGATCCCCAGTGCCTTGGTCACATGAAAATCATGACTCTTGCCGACAAGGCAGACCGCCGGCGTCCCTGCGTTCATCACGGCGGCAAGAACATCGTCATTCTCCGCCGAACGACCCGCGCGTTTGGTCATGCCAAAGGCCGTCATGGTTGCACGCGTGGTACCCACCTCATGAAAGAAGGCGGAATCCGTCGGGTTCGCACCGGGCCAACCGCCTTCGATATAGTCAACACCGAGCACATCAAGCGCCTCGGCGATGCGCAGTTTTTCTGCCGTGGAAAATTGCACACCCTGCGTTTGCTGCCCATCGCGCAGCGTGGTGTCATACAGATAAAGCTTCTCACGCCCCATCATAATCCTCCTTGAAACCAGCCGCGCACCGCACCTGCTTCTTTGCGTTCCAAATAGCTCCGGGGGTGTGAGGGCTGACCCCACATGCGACGGCACCCGCTTCGAGACACATCAGATCTGCTCCAACTTCGCCGCGTCAAAGCCCGGACCGGGCACCAGTTCCACCCCGGCCTTGGACATACGCACCTCGACGCCCGCCGCGATCAGCGCTTGTTTCATCGCATCGACGCCGGAGAAGTCCTTAGTTTTCATCGCTTCTTCGCGCGCGGTCACCATGCGGGCGGTATAGGAAGAAAGGTCGATGATCGGTCCATCCATCCAGCCGCCAAAATCTTCTTCCAGTAGACCAAGCAATCGCGCACTCGCGAGAAACTCGGCTTCAACCACTTCTGCGCTTTGTGTGAGCGGTGCGGTCTGGTCATGTTGGTGGTATTGCACATGTTTCAATGTCTTGGCCATTTGCCTGAGATTGGTGATCGCCCAAGACGTATTGAGGTCATCGGCCACGGCTGCCGTGACCAAATCTTTGTCCGGCTGGGATGGCGCGACACCCGTCAACAGGCCCCGCCACTCGCGCAACGTCTTCTCCGCGTCCCGCGCCTTCTCCGCAGTCCAGTCCATTGGCTTACGGTAATGCATCGACAGCATGACAAAGCGGATCACCTCTCCCGGAACGCCCTGCTCCAGCAAATCGCGAACGGTAAAGAAGTTGCCCAGCGACTTGGACATCTTCTTTCCTTCGACCTGCAACATCTCGTTGTGCAGCCACACCTGAGCCATCTGGTCGGTGCCATTGGCGCAGCAGCTTTGCGCGATCTCGTTTTCGTGGTGTGGGAACAGCAGGTCATTGCCGCCGCCGTGGATGTCAAAGACATCTCCCAGCAGCGCCTTGGACATCGCCGAGCATTCGATATGCCACCCGGGCCGCCCACGGCCCCAAGGCGACTCCCAACCCGGCACATCAGGATCAGACGGTTTCCATAGTACGAAATCCATCGGATTGCGCTTATAGGGCGCCACCTCGACCCGCGCGCCCGCAATCATGTCATCCACGGAGCGACCAGACAGACGCCCATAGCCGCCCTTCCACGAGTCCACTGCAAACAGCACGTGGCCTTCGGCGGCGTAAGCGTGGTCCCTTGCGATAAGCTCTTCGATCATGGCGACCATCTCACCGATATAAGCCGTGGCGCGCGGCATGTGATCCGGCTCCAGCACGCCCACAGCGCCCATATCGTCGAGATACCATTGCGTTGTTTCCGCGGTGATTTCTCCGATCGAGCGACCAGCCTCTGCAGCCCGCGCGTTGATCTTGTCGTCAACGTCGGTGAAGTTGCGCACGTAGGTCACATGGTCTGCGCCATAGTGATGCCGCAGCAGCCGCGCCAGCACGTCAAAGACGATAGCAGGCCGCGCATTGCCCAGATGCGCGCGGTCATAGACCGTCGGCCCACAAACGTACATGCGCACATTTTGCGGATCGAGCGGGGCAAAGACCTCCTTGCTGCGGGTCTTTGAATTGGTCAGTCTGATGTCCATGCGAAAGTCCTCGGGCGATGGGCTCGCGGCGGGCTTAGCAACTTCATCTCTGAGAGGGAATAGGAGACCGGCCCACCGACAATGTCAGCGAGTAATGCAGCAGAAAATGATGGCTACGGTGGTCATGGCGAAGCACTTAGCACGGACGCTGTGCAAAGCCCAGCCCTATCAAACAGGAGCACGCTAAATGACACCGATCTATCTGCACGGCCTGCCCGGAAGCGCCGCGGACCAAGCCCTTCCCGGATGGAAGATCGAGACATTGGTTCGAGACGCCCGAAGTTTTGCGCAATTGGCGTTGCGCCTGCCCGATGGTCCGCTGCATTTGGTCGGGTTTTCGCTTGGTGCGCCTTGCGCTCTTAGGCTTGCGGCATTGGTGCCAAAGAAGATCGCACGGCTGACGCTGATCTCTGCCGCAGCGCCTTTGGAGCTCGGAGATTTTCTTCCACACATGGCGGGGGCGTCGGTTCTCCGCATGGCGCGCAGTCACGCTCAGCTGTCGGCGCTGACAACGGCGCAAAGCACGCTCGCCCGCGTTTCGCCTGCCTTGTTCATGAAATTGCTCACACGGGATGCTGATCCAGCCGATCGCGCGCTGTTCTCAGATGCTTCGACCCGAGGCGTCGTGACACAGGCAATCACCGAGGGGCTCACCACCCACCGCTCGATCTATCTGAGAGAGCTGGCCGCTTATGTACAGCCGTGGGCCGGGCACCTGCCTTATATCCGTTGTCGGGTCGATCTGCACCATGGGACCGAAGACCGCTGGGCGCCCTGTGCCATGTCCGAAGCATTGGCAGAACATCTTTCGCACGCCACGCTACATCGGCACGACGGCCTTGGTCACTACAGCACCCTAGCCGCCTGCGAAGATCTTTTGTGAGGTCCGGGTCGGCGGGCGGGCGATCTGGCTTTGCCAGGAGTCCCGTTCCGCCGATCTCATCAATTATCCCGGTTTGCCTCTAACGCGCGGTAGGCCGCCACGTTCCGATTGTGCTCGTCCAACGTCTCCGCAAACAGGTGCCCGTCCGAAGGGTCCAGCGTTGCCGCGACAAAGTAGACGAAGTCCGTATCTTCAGGATCCAGCGCCGCCTGAATGGATGCCCGGCCCGGATTGGCAATGGGGGTCGGCGGCAAACCAGCGATGACATAGGTGTTCCACGGTGTTTCCGCGCGCAATTCAGACTGCCGCAGGCCACGGCCCAGCACGCCTTTGCCCTCGGTCACGCCATAGATCACCGTCGGGTCGGTTTGCAGCCGCATGCCCTTTTCCAAACGATTGGTAAAGACCGAGGCCACAACGCCGCGCTCCTCGGCGTTGCCGGTTTCCTTTTCAATGATGGAGGCAAGGATCAGCGCGTCTTCCGGTGTTTCCAGCGGCAAACCCTCTGCACGGTTGGACCAAGCCTCTGCCAGTATGACCTCCTGCGCGTTTTGCATCCGCTCAATCACGTTGGCGCGGGTGTCGCCCGGCCCGATCTCGTAGCTGTCTGGGGCGAGACTGCCCTCTTGGGGCACCTCGACAGTCCCCTCGAGGATGTCGATCTGCCCCAACTCCTGCACAACCTGCCAGCTCGTTACACCTTCGGCCAGTGCCACACGGTAGCGGGTGTCACCCGCGTCCCGAACGTCGGTGTATTCAGCGGGGGCCGTTTCCTCGGAGGGGTTGAACTGCGCCATTGTCTCATACCGTCCGGTCTCGGGGTCGATCTGACGCACCTGAACCGTCGCCTGCGCGATACCGATGCGATACACAACCTCGGTGCCGCAGGTGGACGCACCGCCGCGGGTGATCACGTCGGTGATCTCCACCATCGAGGCCTTCTCCGGTATCAGATATGACCCGGCTTTCAGCTCTTGAGACTTCTCCGTGTAGTCCGCGCCAACGCGGAACATCATGGCGCTTTTGATCGCGCCCTGATCGGCAAGATTTTCAGATACGCGGCTGAAGTTGGAGCCACGCGGCACCTCCAGACAGATCGGCGCGTCCAAAGGCCCTTGCGCCGCGTATTCGCCGCGCGCCCACAAGAGAATTCCACCAAAAAGAAAAAGCGCGACGACCAGAAGGGTCAACGCGTTGGAGGCGATACTGCGCCACATGATCCAATGCCCTTTTCACTGCGGCCCCGGATCTGCGCCCGATGCCCTCTGCCGAAGCCTCCCGGCGGCACATGTATCGCGCCGCCGGACCTGTCGATGTCAGTCGACCTTGCCGAAGATCACACTGGCATTTGTGCCACCGAAACCAAAGCTGTTCGACAGCGCATAGGCAATCTCCCGCTCTCGCTTCGCGTTGGGGGCCAGATCAATCGGGGTCGCGACAGCCTGATTGTCAAGGTTGATGGTCGGGGGCGCCACCTGATCGCGGATCGCAAGGATGGAAAAGATCGCCTCGATCGCACCCGCGGCGCCCAGCAGGTGGCCCGTCATGGATTTGGTCGACGACATGGTGACCTTGGACGCCGCATCGCCCAGCATGCGCTCGACCGCGCCCAGTTCGATGGTGTCGGCCATGGTCGAGGTGCCGTGCGCGTTGATGTAATCCAGCTGCGACGGCTGCAACCCTGCGTCACGCAACGCGGCCTTCATCGACCGCTCGCCACCTTCGCCGCTCTCGGACGGGGCGGTGATGTGGTAGGCGTCGCCGGTCAGACCGTAGCCGCAGACTTCGGCGTAGATCTTTGCGCCGCGCGCCTTGGCATGTTCGTATTCTTCCAGCACCACCACGCCCGCGCCTTCGCCCATGACGAAACCGTCACGGTCCGCGTCGTAGGGACGCGATGCCGCCTTGGGATCATCCTTGCGTTTGGTGGACAGCGCCTTGCACGCGTTGAAACCCGCAATGCCGATCTCGCAGATCGCGCCCTCGGCGCCGCCAGCCAGCATCACATCCGCATCGCCGTATTTGATCAGCCGCGCCGCATCGCCAATGGCATGCGCCCCGGTGGAACAAGCGGTGACGACCGCGTGGTTTGGGCCTTTGAACCCGTGGCGGATCGAGACATTGCCCGAAATCAGGTTGATCAGCGCACCGGGAATGAAGAACGGCGACACACGGCGCGGACCCTTTTCCTTGATCAGCACAGCCGTGTCGGCGATGGAGGCCAGACCACCGATGCCGGACCCGATCAGCACGCCTGTGCGCTCAAGGTCTTCATCCTCGGTCGGGGCCCAGCCGGAATCCTTCACCGCCTGTTCAGCGGCAGCGATGCCGAACTGGATGAAGGTGTCGACCTTGCGGGCTTCCTTCTTGTCCATCCAGTCATCGATGTTGAACGTGCCATCGGTGCCATCGCCAAACGGCACCTCGCAGGCGTAATCCGTCGCCAGATGGCTGGCATCCCAGCGCGAGATCGTGCCCGCTCCGGACTGGCCGTCCAGCAGACGGCTCCATGTTTCCTCGACTCCGCAGGCCAGCGGCGTGACCAATCCCAGTCCGGTAACGACAACGCGACGTGTCATGACGCTGCTCTCCTCTAACTATCGCGCGGGTCTCTTAGCGTGGTTAGCCCCGCCGGGGCAAGCAGATGACACGCTGCACCTGCATTGTGAGCCGGGGAGCTGCAGCCTCGGCCGTGCCACGCCTTCCCCCGGAGGCTCTGTCTCAGCAAAGACGCCAGAGCGTGGTCGGCTTTGGCGTTCAGCAGCCTGGAGTGTCAGGCCCAATCATCGCCCAGATCGGCGCGCGAGCGGTCGATCCAGTGGTCCTGAAGCCAGCCGCAGGGTTTGGAGTGGCGGATCAGCGACCCGTTCCACCCTTCGACCGCATCGGGCATCTTGGGACGCCCGTGAAAGCAGACCACCCGCGCATCCGCTGGCAAATGCGGCGGGCGCAGCCAGTTGCCAGGGAACGGGTTGCAATCGTATTTGAATGACACCACCCACTGCTCCGGGATATAGGTGAAACAGTCGTTTTCCATCGCCTTGTGCGAGGTGTACCGCTGTTCCGAGCCGCGCGCGTTCTCAACCACCTTGTAGGTATCGGCGGCGAGGTCATCATAGAGGAATCCGTGCTGCGAGGGGTCGAAGCGGAAGACGGAACCGTGGCCCGTCGGGCGGCCTTTGCGTTTTTCCACCCAGTCGTGACGCATTGCAATCGCGCCCGGCGCAAGGTCGTGGATGTCGTCGAGGTTGCCAGTGATCACCACATCCAGATCAAATCCCAGCACGGGCCCTTTCAGATCGGGCACCAGATCGCGGCGAAAGAGCGAGGTCTTGCGCATGGCCCCCTGGCGATTGGCGACCTTCAGCGCGGCGGCCATGGGCTCGGCATAGGGTTCGACTGGCAGATCCAGAACTTCGATCTCGGGGTGCAGGCCCTCGTCGTGTTCGGTCATGCAGAAGAACCGGATGGGCCGTGACATGTTGCGGCGCACACCGGAATAGAGGCGGTTCACATACTCGGGGCCAAACAGAGTGCCCCATTTGATGCACATGATATTGACGGCTTGAGAGGTCTGGATCTGAGTCATGGGCGCTCTCTAACGCTCCGCGCCCGGTATCGCCAGTGTCAAAGCTGTTTTCGGTCTATCCCTGTCCATAGCGATGCGCGTCCCTATTCGGCATAGATCATCTTGCGCGTCATACCGCCATCCACCGTCAGCACCTGCCCTGTGGTGAAACCCGCCTGCGCCAGATAAAGCACCGCCTCCGCCACGTCCTCGACCCGGCCCGCGCGGCCCACGGGATGCTGCGCGTGATCTTCTTCCGTGAGCTCTTGGACGCCGCCTGTCACGATCCAACCCGGCGCGATGGCATTTACACGCACCTCCGGCCCCAGTGAGACAGACAGCGCCTGCGTCAGCCCCTCGATCCCGCCCTTGGAGGCGCAATAGGCTTCTGTGTGGGGCTCGGCCATGTGCGCGCGGGTGGACGACATATTGACCACCGCCCCTTTCGCCCGTCTGAGGTGTGGAACCGCGGAGCGCACCATCAGAAACGCCCCGGTCAGGTTCACGCTGATCCAGCGGTTCCAACTGTCGAGCGACAGATCCTGCACCGGACCGCTTTCAGGCCCCGCCACCCCAGCATTGTTCACCAGCAGATCCAGCCCCGGAGACAAGGTTCGGGCGCATTCCTCGAACACCGCCGCAACGGAGGCCTCGTCAGAGACGTCACATTTGATCTGCGTGCCGGCGCAATTGTCCTCGAACGACAGATCCAGTGCCAGAACCTCCCAACCCTCGGCCACAAGCCGGTCGCAAATGCCGCGCCCAATCCCGCGCGCGGCCCCTGTCACCATCGCGATGGGCATCAGTTCAACGGCATCCGACGCTCGACAATCTCTGCCCACCATGAGCAGCCGGCCGGGATGGCATCATCGTTGAAATTGTACTCCGGGTGATGCACCGGGGCGGTGTCGCCATTGCCCACGAGGATGTACGCGCCGGGACGTTCTTCGAGCATGAAGGCAAAGTCCTCTCCCCCCATGACCAAGGGTGCATCAGCGCATTCGCCCGCCACCGCGCGCGCCACATCGGCGGCAAATTCAGTCTGTTCGTCGTGGTTCACCATGACCGGGTAATTGCGCTTGTAATGGACATCGACAGTTGCCCCCATGGCCGCTGCAACGCCATTCGCGATCTCCACTATGCGCTGTTCCGCCATGTCACGGTTTTCCGGCGACAAGGTCCGCACGGTGCCCATCATATGCACCGATGAAGGGATCACGTTGAAGGAGTGTGAAGAGGTCTCGAATGAGCAGATCGACACGACAATCTGGCTGACCGGATCGGCATTTCGGCTGGCGATGGTTTGCAAAGCCGTCAGGATCTGAGCCGCGCAGACGGTGGGATCAACCGTTTCATGTGGCTTGGCAGCATGGCCGCCCTTTCCCGTCACGGTGATCTCAAGGTGATCAGCCGCCGCAAAAAACGCACCAGGACGAATGGCGAAGGATCCCAAGGGCTGGCCGGGCCAGTTGTGCATGCCGTAGACCTCTTGCACGCCAAACCGTTCCATCAGGCCGTCGTCGCACATTTCCTTGCCACCGCCGCCGCCCTCTTCGGCGGGCTGGAAGATCACGACAACAGTGCCGTCGAAGTTGCGCGTCTCGGCCAGATACCGCGCCGCCCCGAGCAACATGGCCGTGTGGCCATCGTGGCCGCAGGCGTGCATCGCACCGGCGGTTTTTGACGCATAGTCGACGCCGGTCGCCTCGGTAATCGGCAGCGCGTCCATGTCCGCACGCAATCCGATAACCTTGTTGCTGGAGCCATTGCCCTTGATCACGCCCACCACGCCGGTGCGGCCAATGCCGGTCACAACCTCGTCACAGCCGAAGGCGCTGAGCTTTTCCGCCACAAGCGCGCTTGTGCGATGTGTCTCGAAGAGAATTTCGGGGTTCTCGTGAATGTCCCGGCGCCACCGCGTGATCTCGTCCTGCATCTCGGCAAAGCGATTCTTGACAGGCATGTTTGTCTCCTATGGATGTGTCGTCTGGGCCGCACCGCCCGTTTCGTCAAAGCGTAGACGGATGGATACGGAGTGCAAGCATTCACCGCCGGGTTTTGGATCAAACGGAAAAGGCAGCGGGGCGGCGGTCAGATATTCGGCCCGGGAACCATGGGGGAGCCATCGCTGAACCGGCTGAGGCGAAAACGGTCGAGGTCGGCGTCCGGGTCGCGGCCCATCGCAATGTCCGCAGTGATGCGGCCAAAGCCCGGCCCGATACCAAAACCATGACCGCACATGCCTGTGCAGACAACCAGACCAGGCAGCGCGTCGACCTGATCGACCACCGGCACCACATCCGGCAAGACGTCGATCATTCCGCCCCAGATGCGCGCCGAGCGCAGCGGGCCAAGCTGCGGATAGAGCATTTCAAAACGTTCCAGAGTGGCGGCAGCCATTTTCATATTCGGACCGGGATCGAGGATGCGACAGCGTTCAAACGGGCTCTGTTCACTCGCGGTCCAGTGGCGCGGGGTGCGGAACGCGTCCGGCATATTTTCGGTCTGAGGGCCGCGCGGCCAGACGTCGAAGGACGCCTCCAGCGCAAGTTTCAGATAGGTGGGCAGATGGCGCAGCGTGTCCGGCCCAGTGTACAGTTCGGCAAAGCCTGCGGGTGCCAGCGTGTAACCGCCATCGGCGCGTCGGCGAAAAGCAATGTCAGCATCCACCCCCGCGGGAACGCCCAGATCGGCGACCGGGGTCGTCGCCAGCGCAGTAGAGCGCACCGAGAGCTGCGGGATCGACACGCCGTGGCGGCGCAGGAACAGCGAGGACCAGGCACCGCCCGCCAGCACCACGCGCTCGCACCGCACGCGGCCGGCCTCGGTCACGACGCCCGCCACGTGACCAGCGCGCATGTCCAGCCCGCGCACCGCGCATTTCTCGCGGATCATAACCCCTTCGGACGCCGCAAGTCGGGCCAGTTCCGGCACAGCCACCCACGGTTCACCCTTCATATCCGTTGGCGTGTGCAGCGCCCCCTGCCATCCTGCGTGGGGGTATTGCATCAGTCGAGCGGCCGCCTTGCGCTCCAGCAGTTCGGAGGACACGCCGCGCGGCTTGGCCTCTTGCAGCCATTCCTCGTAAGCGGCCATATCGGCGTCAGTCTCGGCGAGGTATGTCACGCCGACCGTTTCGACACCCAGACGCCCATGACACTGAGCATCCAGATCACGCCATTGATCCTGTGCCCGCAGCGCAATCGGGATTTCCGCCATGTCGCGGCCCTGCACCCTGATCCAGCCCCAGTTGCGCGAGGATTGCTCTGCCGCCACGCGACCCTTTTCAAGCAGCAGGACGGACGCCCCACCGCGGGCAGCGTACAGGGCTGTACACACGCCGATGACGCCGCCCCCGATGACCACCAAGTCAACCGCGTGCGGCAAATCGGCGGCGTGCTCGCCTCCGGCAAGTATCAAAGGGAACCTCATGACACCTCCGCGACAAGACGCGTCATGAAGGTCTGTCCTTCTGCGAATTGTGTCAGCGATAGGTACTCGTTGGGTTGATGCGCCACCTCGATGGACCCCGGGCCGCAGACCGCGACCTTGTAGCCGGCGGTCTGGAAGTGGCTGGCTTCAGTTGCGTAGCTGACGAAATTGTCCGAGTTGTCGCCGGTCAGCCGGCGGGCCAGCACCTCTGCCCCGTTGTCGGCTTCGGGAGCGAACGGTGGCAGTCTGAACCGTTCCGTCACCTCGATCCACGCCTCTTCACGTACTGCTTTCATCTTACCTGTTAGATCATTGATTTCCCACCGAAGAGCCGCATCATATTGTTGCAGGGTTTCCCCCGGCACAATGCGGAATCCGAGGCCGAACTCGCAGTCCTTGGCGGTGATATTATGCGCCGTGCCACCGCTGATCGGCCCGACGTGGACGTTGGTATAAGGTGGGTTGAACTGCTCCGCGATGCCCTCAGGCATCCTTGCAGCGGCGGCATCGTTCATGGCGTTGGCCCATTCGATCAACTTTGCGCCCCACATGATGGCGGACACGCCTGTGTGCAGCAGAGAGCTATGCACCTCGAAGCCGTGCACATGCACCCAATACGACAGGCCACCCTTGTGACCGGTGACCACTTTCATCATCGTCGGTTCGCCCACGATCACGTCAGAGGCGCGCGGCAGGTCGGTCATGGCCGTGATCAGGTCGACAACGCCGGTGCAGCCGATTTCCTCGTCATAGGACAGCGCCAATTGCAGCGGACGACGTACACCCGCGTACTGCGCCTCCACCAATGCCCAGATGGCCAGCGCGTCAAAGCCTTTCATATCGCAGGTCCCACGCCCGTAAAGCCGCCCGTCGCGTTCGGTCAGGGTAAAAGGGTCCGTGTCCCATGTTTGTCCGTCTACCGGCACCACGTCCGTGTGACCCGACAGCACCACGCCGCCGTCGACCTCTGGCCCCACATGGGCAAAGAGGGCCTTCCACTCCGGTGCACCGGGCTTTTCAACCACATGCGCCGTAATCCCGTGTTCGGCCAGATAGCCCGCCACCCAGTCGATCAGCATTCCATTCGGGTCGCGGCTAACCGTAGGAAAGCTGACCAGCTTTTCCAGTATCGCGCGCGGGCTAAGCCGTTCCGTCATAGTCGTCTCTCTTTTCGTTTTTCAGGCCTGCAGCGCGCCAAAATACTGCTGCATCATGCAGATTCCACAAGCGTTATCAGAGCCGTATCAGGATATCTTCAACCACCGCAAGCAAGACGATCGTCAGTAGCCGCTGTCCGTTTCCAATACGAAGTGGCCGGGACTCACCTCATTATAGACGGAGGGAGCAGGCTCGTATCCCACGGGATGGATAGGTGAAGGGATCGGTTTGAAGTGCAGGTCCTTTTCGGACTTACGCTTCTTTGGATCGGCGATGGGAACCGCCTTCATCAGGGCTTGTGTGTAAGGGTGGCGTGGATCCTCGAACACTGCGCGGCGCGGGCCGATCTCAACAATGCGCCCCAGATACATGACCCCCACGTGGTGCGAGACACGCTCCACCACCGCCATGTCGTGCGAGATAAACACGTAGCCCAAACCCAGATCCGCCTGAAGTTCCATCATCAGGTTCACGACCTGCGCCTGCACCGACACGTCCAAAGCAGACACAGCCTCATCCGCCACAATCAGCTTGGGGTTCAGCGCCAGAGCGCGGGCGATGGCGATCCGCTGGCGCTGACCGCCCGACAATTCGTGCGGATAGCGCTGCATGAAACTGCGCGGCAATTCCACCCGATCGAACAGCATCGCAACGCGATCCTGACGCTCTGATCGGGAGCCAACGCCGTAGTTCGTCAAAGGCTCCGCCACCTGATCAGCCAGTTGAATCTGCGGATTGAGCGAGGCAAAGGGATCCTGAAAGATCATCTGCATCTCACGTCGAGCATTGCGCAGCCCCGATTGTGAAAGCGCCATGACATCCGTGCCATCAAGATCAATCTTGCCGGACAATGGCTCCACCAAGCGCAGCAGCGACCGTCCGGCAGTGGATTTGCCGCAGCCGGATTCGCCCACCAAAGACAGGGTTTGCCCCTTGTTGACAGAGAACGACAGATCCTCCACCGCGTGTACATTGGCGACGGTGCGGCGCATCAGCCCGCCCTTTACAGCGAAGCGCGTCGTCAAGTTCTCGACCTTGAGCAAAACCTCCGTGCTGCCGGGAATAGGCGCAGGAATTCGGCCCTCCTGCCCCACCAGTTTCATGGGTGACGGCAAATCGGTGCCGGTCATCTCGCCCAATTTTGGCACAGCAGCCAGCAACGCTTTGGTGTAGGGATGTTGCGGGCGTTCAAAGATCTCTTCGACGGTGCCTTCCTCGACCTTGTTGCCGCGGAACATGACCACGACGCGGTCGGCCATCTGTGCAACAACGGCCATGTCGTGGGTGATGAACATCACGGCGGTGCCGGTTTCTCGCTTCAGACGATCAATAAGGGCAAGGATTTCGG
Source organism: Sagittula sp. NFXS13 (assembly GCF_040148795.1). Lineage (NCBI taxonomy): Bacteria > Pseudomonadati > Pseudomonadota > Alphaproteobacteria > Rhodobacterales > Roseobacteraceae > Sagittula > Sagittula sp. NFXS13. The sequence continues at coordinate 126,853 of NZ_JAGEMH010000004.1, read as the reverse complement.
CCTGAATGGTTACGTCCAAAGCGGTGGTCGGCTCATCCGCAATCAGCAGACGCGGCTTGCAGGCCAGCGCCATGGCGATCACCACGCGCTGCCGCATACCGCCGGACAGCTCGTGCGGGTATTGATCCAACCGCCGCTCGGGTTCGGGGATGCGCACCTGTTGCAACAGCGACAGCGCCTCGGCGCGGGCCTCGGCCTTCGACAGGCCGCGATGCACGCGCAGCCCTTCGGTCAGTTGCCTGCCAACGGTGAACACCGGGTTGAGCGCGGTCATCGGCTCCTGGAAGATCATGCCGATCTCGTTGCCGCGAATGTCACGCATGTTGCGCTGGCTTTGATCGGCAAGGTCCAGCGGCCCGCGATCCCGGCTGTCGAACAAAAGCTTGCCACCCGCAATGGTGCCGCCGCCATATTCGATCAAGCGCATCAAGGCGAGGGAGGAAACAGACTTCCCCGATCCAGATTCTCCGACAACGCAAACCGTCTCTCCGGCGCCAATCTCAAATGAGACGTCCTTCACGCCGGCAACTGTGCCCGCTTTGGTTTGGAATTCGACACGCAGGTTCTCGATGCGGGCAACGGGTTGCGCGGTGGAAGTGTCGTCAAGCATCAGAAGGCTCCCTGTCGTCTGCTTAAAGGCTAGGCGCCCGGGCAGCCGGGTGTAAAGAGGCGTTCTAATCGCGGACGCGCGGACCTGCACGGCTTGGATATACCTTTACCCCTTGAGTCCGCCCACATTTCAGGGCTGCGACGGGTCGCAAGATCAGCGTCATGCTTCTGACCACAAGGTCAAAAACATTCACGTCTCTCCCTCCGAATGCTTGCATTTTGAGCGCCCGCGGGCTTCGATGAGTGATGTATGGGGATGTCTATCGCGACAGACAGCATTTTGCGGGTTGCCAGATCAACGATGTCCGTTTCAGCGTTCCCTTACAAACAACGCGGGCTGGATCAACACGGCCCCGATCAACATGGAGAGATGCATGACCCTCAAGTCCCTGATGCTGGGTGCGGTGGCCAGCGCCGCGCTTGCGCCCGCTGCTTTCGCAGAACGCGGTGCCGACGGCGAAGTCAAGATTATATACTGGCAGGCCCCTTCAATCCTGAATCCGTTCCTGTCGGGCGGCACCAAAGATACGGAATCCTCTTCGTTGATCGTGGAACCCTTGGCGCGCTTCAACGAAGCTGGCGATCTGGTGCCGTGGCTCGTCGATGAAATTCCCACCGTCGAAAACGGTGGCATCACCGAGGATCTCACCCAGATCACATGGAAGATCACGCCCGGTCTGAAATGGTCCGATGGCAGCGATTTCACCTCCGAAGACGTGAAATTCACCTACGAATATTGCACCCACCCCGAGGGCGGCTGCGCTCAGCTGACCAAGTTCGAGCCAGTGGCCTCGGTCGAGACACCCGACGATCTGACCGTTGTCGTGACGTTCAACGAGCCGACGCCCTATCCGTTCACGGCATTTGTCGGCGGCGAAAGCCCGATCCTGCAAAAAGCGCAGTTTGAACAGTGTCTTGGCGCGGCGGCCTCCACCTGCACGGAGCAGAACTTCAACCCGATCGGCACCGGCCCTTTCGTCGTGGACGAGTTCAAGCCCAACGACGTGATCACGCTTTCCGCCAACCCGAATTACCGCGATCCGGCAAAACCCGCGTTTGCCAAGGTGACCTTCAAGGGCGGCGGCGATGCAGAGGGCGCGGGCCGAGCAGTGATGCAGACCGGCGAGTACGACTATGCATGGAACCTACAGCTTGCTCCCGATGTGATCGCTGAGATGGAAGCCGGTGGTCAAGGCAAACCCGTGGCAGGCTTTGGCCCGCTTATGGAACGCATCATGATCAACAACACCAATCCCGATCCGGCGCTTGGCCCGGACGAGCGATCAGTGATTCGTCCGCATCCCTTCCTGAGCGATCCGGCGGTCTACAAAGCGATGTCAATGGCCATCGACCGCCCGCTTCTGGTCGAAGTGGGCTACGGCCAAGCGGGTAAAGTGACCTGTTCCTGGGTGCCCGCGCCTGAGGCCTTTGCCTATCAGAACGAAGACTGCGGAACGCAGGACATCGAAGGCGCGAAGGCCATGCTCGATGACGCCGGCATCGTCGACACCGATGGCGATGGCGTGCGTGAAAAGGACGGCGTGCCGCTGAGCATCCTCTACCAGACCTCCACCAACGCCGTGCGTCAGGATTTCCAGGCGCTGATCAAGGATTGGTGGGAGCAGATCGGCATGGAAGTCGAACTGCGCAACGTCGACGGCTCTGTCTTCTTTGGCGGTGACGCAGGCAGCCCCGACACCTTCCAGAAGTTCTATGCCGACGTCGAGATGTACGCCAACACGTTCAATGGCACTGACCCTCAAGCCTACCTGGGCCACGGTCTGTGCGACACGGCTCCGCGCCCTGATACTCAGTGGCAGGGAGAGAACATCTCGCGCTTCTGCGATGAGGAATACGACGCGCTTCACACGGAGCTGACCAAGACCGCCGACCTAGCAAAGCGTCAAGAGATTGGCCGCAAGCTGAGCCAGATCGCCTACGAGCGCGGCGGGTTGATCCCGCTGGTCCACCGTGGTCGCCTCTCGGCACATTCCAACACCCTCGGGGGCGTGATCCTGAACGTCTGGGATTCCGAGCTGTGGAACGTTGCGGACTGGTATCGCATCAAGGAGTGACCGGGCAGGTCGGGGTTGATCCCGACCTAACCCACTCTCGGCGGTGGCGGATTGAGATCCGCCATCTTCCCCAATGAAACGACCACAACAGGGCAGACGCGCGCTATGCTCACCTACGCCACGCGACGGACGATCCTTGCGATCCCGACGCTGCTCTTCATCAGCTTCGTCATCTTCATGTTGCTGCAACTCGCCCCCGGCGATCCCATGGCGCAGGTTCCCCTGACCGTGCCGCCTGACGTCAAACAAAAGATGCGCGAGGCTCTGGGTCTCGGCGCGCCGCCCTTGGTGCAATACTGGAAATGGCTGGTGCAGGTCTTTTGGATCGAGCCGCAGGTCCTTATCGACTGGATCTTTGGCACCTCACTGGCAGAGGGCAAGCTGCGCGTGATCTCATGGCAGACGCGGTCCCCGGTGATGGACATCATCCTTCAGCGCATCCCGCAGACGCTTTGGGTCGTCGGCGTCGCCTATGTCGTGGCGATCCTCATCGCGCTGCCCATCGGCGTGTATTCCGCCTACCGGCAGTATTCGGTCTTTGATCAGGCCGGGACCTTCGTCACCATGATTGGCTTTTCAATCCCGCCGTTTTTCACCGGGCCTTTGCTGATCGTGATCTTCTCCGTGATTTCGCTGGAGACATGGTGGCTGCCGGTGCTGCCCTCGATTTATGACACCACGCACGTGGTGAAAGACTGGCAATCGTTCGGGTTTCAGGTCAAGCAAATGACAATGCCCGTGATGGTTCTGGCCTTTCAGATCACCGCACAGCTGTCGCGCTACATGCGCGCCTCCATGCTGGACAATCTGGGGCAGGACTACGTCCGCACCGCCCGCGCCAAGGGCCTGTCAGAGGCCGTGGTCGTCAATGTCCACGTGCTGCGCAACTCGATGATCCCAGTCATCACAGTGATCGCGCTGGGAATTCCCGCGATTTTTGGCGGTGCGATTATCACTGAAACCGTGTTCAAGGTGAATGGCATCGGGCAGCTTCTTCTGACCGCCCTGTTCGCCAATGACCTGCCGATGGTCATGACGCTGACCTTTATCTTTGCCGTGCTGATCGTGGTTTTCAACCTGATCGCAGATATACTGTACGGCCTGCTCGACCCGAGGATCCGCTATGACTGACAGCCCTCAGGACGACCTCATCCTGGCCGCTTCCTCGCCTCAGGCCATTGGCGCGCTGACCGACGATGGGCCGATCGCGCCGCCCACCTCGCGCGGGCGCGACATCTGGAGCCAGTTTCGCAAGCACAAGGGGGCCATGCTGGGCCTTGGCTTTCTGTCCTTCATCACGCTGGCCGTGCTTGTCGGTCCCTACATTTATACAGTGGATCCGCAAAAGCTCGACATTCGTGCAAAGGATTTTCGCCCGATCTACACCGCGCTCTGGGACAGCTCGGCCAAGGTTGGCTGGAACAAGCCACTGGGCTCTGACCAGTTGGGCCGGGACAACCTTGCGCAGATGTTGGCGGGAGGGCGCGCCTCCATGGCCGTGGGCTGGGCGGCCATGCTCCTGTCGGTGTTGATTGGCACCGCAGTGGGTGTTCTGGCAGGCTTCTTCAAGCAGCTGGACGGTGTGCTGATGCGCCTGACGGACCTGTTTTTGGCGCTGCCGATCCTGCCACTGTTGTTGCTGGCGGTGACACTGTTCCGCCAGCCCCTGCGCGCCGGGTTCGGGCCTGAGGGGGGGATGTTCATCCTGATCGTGTCCATCGTGGCGATCACCTCGTGGATGCCGACGGCGCGCATCGTGCGCGGAGACGTTCTGGCCATCAAGGAGCGCGAGTTCGTGCTCGCGGCCCGGTCCATCGGCTCGACACCCGGCAAGCTGATCCGGAGGCATATCCTGCCAAACGTGCTCTCCCCCATCCTCGTGTCGGCCGCGCTGGGTCTGGCTACAGCGATCATCACTGAATCGGCGCTGAGCTTCCTTGGCGTGGGCTTCCCGTCAGACTTTCCCACTTGGGGCAAAATGCTGGCCGACGCAGTGCAACGGATGGAGCGTTTCCCCGAGCGGGTCATGCTGCCAGGCATCGCCATTTCGTTGACGGTGCTGTCGGTGAACTATCTCGGTGATGGCTTGCGGGATGCGCTCGATCCGCGCATTCGCGGACGCTGATCCCAAAGCCCGCCGCCGCGACCGCCATGTGCGGCGGCGGGCACTCGTTGCACTGGATACGCAACGCACCCGCGTTCCAGACAGCCGTGTCAAAAAAGAACAAGCGACCCGCGCTGACCGATTTCGCTGAAACGTCGCGCCTTTTCCCCTCCGCACAGTACGGGAGCGTCTCGCTGCGACCGCTGGCTATGGAACAATGTCCCATGCAGGCCTGCTGTTCAGGCGGCGCCAGACATTGATTACGGAGGCCAATTGCGCCAATTAGCAAAATCGGTCCAACCGGAGGCACCCTCATGTACGAATCCCTCGGCTTTGAAAACCTCACCGCCCCTCAGGCGGCGGTCTATTTCGCTGCGCTCGTTGGCCTGGCCTTCGGCATTCTTGCGGAACGTACGAAGTTCTGTTTTCGCCGCGCGCTTGTGGGCGAGGACCGCCGGGCCGCCTCTGGCGTCTGGTTCGCCGCCCTCGCCGCCGCATTGATCGGCACACAGGCGGCCGTGGCCTTGGGCTATATCAGTTTCGCAGATCACCGTTTCCTTGCGCCAGATCTGCCGTGGGTCGCTGTTCTGGTCGGTGGCCTGCTGTTCGGCGCTGGCATGGTCTTGACCCGTGGCTGTGCCTCTCGCCTGACGGTGTTGACCGCGACCGGCAACCTGCGTGGTTTGACGGTGCTGGTTGTCTTCGCCATCACCGCCCACGCGCTGCTCAAAGGCGTCGCTGCGCCGATCCGCACCACGCTCGGCTCCTTCACCGTTCCGCTGGGGGACAGCACATCCCTCGCCGCCCTGCCGGGTGGCGCGCCAGTCTGGACCGCCCTGCTGGCGATCGCGTCGCTGCTGATCGTGGCCCGCTCCGGCGCGCGCCCCGTGACCCTCATCGGTGCAGCGCTGCTGGGCCTGCTGGTGCCCATCGCGTGGGTCGGCACAGGTTTCATCCTCTTTGATGACTTTGATCCGGTCGCAATGGAGAGCCTCGCCTTCACCTCCACATGGTCGGACACGCTGTTCTGGTTCATTGCCGCAACGTCGATCCCGGCGGGGTTCGGAACAGGCATGATCGGTGGCGTACTGGTGGGCGGCTTCCTGTCCGCTGCTCTGGGCCGCCGTCTGGCGTGGCAGAGTTTTTCTTCCCCACGCGAAACAGGGCGCTATCTGACCGGCGCCGTGTTGATGGGAGCTGGCGGCGTGCTGGCGGGCGGATGCACCGTGGGTGCGGGTCTGTCGGGTGTCCCGACCCTTGGTCTGTCGGCCCTGCTGGCCATCGCCGCCATCGCAGCTGGCGCTGTGGTCACACATGCGGCACTGAACCGCGCCCCATCGGGTGCGTTACAGCCGGCCGAGTAAGCGAACCGCATTCACAAGGATAAAAGACGGGGGCCAACGGCCCCCGTCTTTATATTCAATAGCCGTTCAAAGATCCGGCCCACCATCTTTGCCATGATGCTTGATGCGCTGGATCACCAGCCAGACCGCGAAGACCACCGGCAGAGCAATGATCGCGGTCAATGTTCCCTTTGACACCCCGAACAGGTCGGTCAGCGGGTACAGAACATAGCCCACCAAAGACACGGCGTAATAGCTGATCGCCACCACGGAAAGACCCTCCACCGTGTGTTGCAATCGCAACTGCAGCTCTGCGCGGCGGTCCATGCTCTTGAGCAACTGCTGGTTCTGGGCAGACCGCCCAACCTCCACCCTGGTGCGCAGCAAATCCGCAGCGCGGGTGGCGCGTTCGGTCATGCTTTCCAAACGACGGGCAGAGGATTTCACCGTCCGCATTGCGGGATCATAGCGCCGCATCATGAACTCCGAAAACGTTTGCCGGCCTTGGAAACGTTCCTCCCGCAGCACCGCAATGCGCTGCATGACAATGGCTTCATAGGCCTCCGTCGCACCAAGGCGAAAGGACACCTTTGCCGATATATTCTCCAGCTCCGCCGACGCCGAGAGCAACGCTTTCAAAGTCGCCTCTTCGTGGCCCTCACTCTCGCCCTCGGTCATGACCTGCATCAGGCGTGTGAGCTGCATGTCGATTTCGCCCATGCGCGGACCAATTTCGCGCATCCGGGTAAAGCCGAGCATCGACATCGCCTTGTAGGTCTCGATCTCGCACAGCCGTTGCACAATGCGCCCGATACGGCGCGAGCCGACGTCGGATTTGGCGAAGACCGCAAAGCGTTGATGCCCGTTTGTATCGATCCGGAAATCTCCGGCAATCACCGCCTCGTTGTCGATCACATCGGACACGGCGATGCTTTCGGGAACCATCCAGTCCTCAAGCCGCTTGCGGATTTCCTCATCCTCGATGCGTCGTTCGACCCGGATCATCGCAGATGTCACGCGCACGCCAGGGGCGCGCACCAGCCATTCCTCTGGAAAAACTTCAAAATCCGCCGGATCGTAGGGCCGCTCCCCCAGGCCCGGCAGAAAGATCGTGTACGTCACGAATTCGGTATGCTGTTCCCACTTCAGAGTGTTCTGTCCGATGCGCGCACTAAAGTGCGTCGCGCCGGGCTGCGGGTGAGCTGCGTCGTAGCGATCGAGCAACTCCTTCAGATGCTGCAGATCGAGTTCCCGATCCCGTGTAGCCGCATCTTTGGGCTGCTTAACGGCCAGATAGACCGCCCGGCAGGGGGACGTCAGAGAGGGGAACGGCCGCGCATGCAGCTCATTGGCCAGCTTGTAGCGCAGCTGGTGATCCTGGATCGGCGACATCGTTGGCCAGCCTCCCGTGGTCAGTGACACAGCTCTTCAATGCCGCAATGCCGCAGCAAGGTAAAGTCGTTTAAACATAGTTTTCAAAGCCTTAGCGGAATGCAACGGTATACTTGCGACCGGCAAACGGCACCCCCCGTCGCAAAAGCCTGTCAAAACATAATGTTACCCTGCGTCTGGGGTGTAGCAACTGATCATTGTATAATCCTTGCGCGGCCCACGCACCCGCCATTCAGCCCGCCACCGCGGCCAATCGGCGAACTCATAAGTCACATCATATTGGTCAGGATCACACCAATGGCTCGCACGTCCGCCACTTTGCGGCACCGTGTGAAAGAAGCGACCGTCTTCGAAATAGACCTCCAGCCCGTCCGTCCAGCGATAGCGCCGCTCGGCGTTGAACCGCGCCGTTCCCATCTCCAGAACACCGGTTTCGACATAGTCGGCGCCGCTTTCGCCAAGCGTCCAAACAGCCGTCCCAGCGAACCTGGCCTGCGTGCCATCGCTGTGCGCGATCTCGCGGGCAATCTGCCAGCGCCCCAGAAAATCCGTCAAGTTTCGTGTCATCTGCCTCGCCTAGCATTGCGCCAAATGACGCGCCAGCCCGCCCAGCCCTTGAGGACAGCGGCTCAGCCCCGTAAACGGCCCGCAACCGTACACGCGCAGGAGGCCCCGCCGATGATTCCCCGTTACTCTCGCCCCGACATGGTCGCCATCTGGTCGCCCGAGACCAAGTTCAAGATCTGGTACGAGATCGAGGCCCACGCCTGCGACGCCATGGCAAAGCTGGGTGTGATCCCGCAGGAAAACGCTGACGCCGTGTGGAAGGCCAAGGACGTGGACTTCGACGTCGCCCGCATCGACGAGATCGAAGCCGTGACAAAGCATGACGTCATCGCCTTCCTCACCCACCTCGCGGAACATGTCGGCTCGGACGAGGCGCGTTTCGTCCATCAGGGCATGACCTCTTCGGATGTCCTGGACACCTGCTTCAATGTGCAGCTGGTGCGCGCCGCGGACATCCTGATCGCCGATATCGAAGGGCTGCTTGCCGCCCTGAAAAAGCGAGCCTACGAGCACAAGGATACCATCCGTATCGGGCGCTCGCACGGCATCCACGCCGAGCCGACCACGATGGGGCTCACCTTTGCACGGTTCTATGCTGAAATGGACCGCAACCTGTCCCGGATGCGCGATGCGCGCGCTGAAGTCGCCACAGGCGCCATTTCCGGCGCGGTCGGCACGTTCGCCAACATCGACCCGGCGGTCGAAGAGCATGTCTGCGATCAGCTTGGTCTCGTGCCGGAACCGATTTCCACGCAGGTTATTCCGCGCGACCGTCACGCGGCGTTCTTTGCCACGATGGGTGTCATTGCGTCGTCAATCGAGAACATCGCCATTGAAATCCGCCACATGCAGCGCACCGAGGTTCTGGAAGCGGCAGAGTTCTTTTCCATGGGGCAAAAGGGCTCTTCGGCAATGCCGCACAAGAAGAACCCGGTGCTTACCGAAAACCTGACCGGCCTCGCGCGTCTTGTGCGCATGGCGGTCATCCCGGCGATGGAGAACGTGGCGCTGTGGCACGAGCGCGACATTTCGCACTCCTCTGTTGAGCGCAACATTGGTCCCGACACCACCATCACGCTGGATTTCGCGCTCGCGCGCATGACATCGGTGATCGAAAACCTGCTGGTCTACCCGCAGAACATGTTCGACAACATGAACAAGTTCCCCGGTCTGGTCATGTCGCAGCGCGTGCTGCTGGCGCTGACGCAGGCCGGTGTGTCGCGTGAAGATTCCTATCGTCTGGTGCAGCGCAACGCGATGAAAGTGTGGGATCATCGCACGGACTTCCGCGAAGAGCTGCTGGCCGATGAAGAGGTCCGCGCGGCCCTCTCCGAAGAAGAGATCAACGAGAAGTTTGACCTTGGCTACCACACCAAACACGTCGACACGATTTTTGCCCGCGTGTTCCACGAGAACTGATCTCGGGTTAATGCCTTGAATTGACGCCGCCCTTCTATGAAGGGCGGCGTTTTTCGTCCGCGCTACGGGGTGCTCTTCCGGCCGTCACTAAGTGCGGCGCTCCACAACTTCAGAGAAGGCCAGCAGCATCTCCTCCAGACTATCAAGGTCGCTCATTGCGGCACTGGGGATACTACGGCGTGACGTGCTGCGTGCGCGGCGCAATGTGCGAAGCATCCGCGACACAGCGCCGGACAGATTTTCCTGCGCGGCTGCGTTCACCTCTGCAACCCAAGTGGGCGGTTGTTCGCGATCAGCCGCCTTACCCTCTGCCAGGAAGCCATCGATCAAGGACCACAGGGCTTGCGGCGTCAGGTCATCCTTTGACATGGCCAGTACATCCGGGTCCAGCAATCGCGGGTCGGCATTCGTCACCACACAGACCAGCGTATCGGACAGCCGCTCATCCTCCTTTAGATCACGGGCGAAACTTGCGCCCTGCCCGTCCGGAAGGCGGTGGTCGAGCAGGATCATATCCGGCGCACGACGTGTCAGAAAGGCCCGCGCGCCCGCAAGGCAATCCACCTCAAACAGCTCAAGGTCGGGGCGATCGCGCCCGAGGCAGCGCCGCAACATACACCTGTCAAAGGAATTGTCGTCCACGACCAGGCAAGTGCCTGGCCCTTGCCGCTCCAACCAAGCCATGCCAGCCTTATCCCCGATATTTACGCACCCACCATCTTTAAACTGGGCGGCAAGCGTGAAGACGACCCTAACGCCTGGCGTCGCAAATACCTCGCATTCTAGGCAAATTTAGGTGGCCTCCCCCCTGTCTTCTTTAAGAGCCGGGCAACCTTGTCCGTCTACCAAGGGCAGCATCAGATGTCCGGAGACCACTTCATGTCGAACATGGCTCTCGCCGCCCTTCCCGGTCCATTCACGGCCGGAAAACTCCCGCTTTCGCGCAAGGCGAAGGCCGCCATCATCGTACAGTTCCTCCTGAACGAGGACTCCGATGTTCCGCTCGCCGCTCTGCCCGACGAGTTGCAGGAGGAGCTTACCCTTCTGCTGGGCAATATGCGCTACATCGACCGAGAAACGCTCAATCAGGTGATAAATGAGTTTGCCGATGAGCTGGAATCAGTTGGGCTTTCTTTCCCCGGTGATATGGCTGGCGCCTTGACGGCGCTGGATGGGCGCATCAATCCAAGAACGGCATCGCGGCTGCGCAAGGAAGCCGGGGTTCGCCAGACAGGCGATCCGTGGGACCGTATCAACGCCCTGCCGCCGGAGCGGCTGGAGCAGCTTGTGTTGTCCGAAAGCACAGAGGTTGCTGCCGTCATGATGTCCAAAATCGACGTGGGCAAGGCTGCCTTGGTCCTGGGCAAGCTGCCCGGCGACAAGGCGCGGCGGATCTCTTACGCTGTGTCCATGACCACAGGTGTCACACCCGATGCAGTGGATCGCATCGGCTTGAGCCTTGCGGCGCAGATCGACCAGGAGCCTGAAAAGGCTTTCGTCAAACGGCCCGATGAACGGCTTGGCGCGATTCTCAACTATTCCAACGCTGCGATACGCGACGAATTGCTTCAACAACTTGAACAAGAAGATGAGGAGTTCGCCTCCGCCGTGCGAAAAGCGATCTTTACCTTCGCAAACATCCCCGAGCGCCTAAATGCGATCGATGTTCCAAAGATATCACGCGACGTGCCGCCGGATGTCCTGGCCACGGCAATCGCCGCAGCGGAAACCCCTGAGGATCAGGCGACAGCCGACTTCCTGCTCGGCAACATGTCCAAGCGCCTGGCCGAGAGCATCCGCGAAGAAGCCTCGGGGAAAGGTACGGTCAAACCCAAAGTCGGCGAAAAAGCGATGAACGCTGTCGTCTCAGCCATTCGCGAACTCGTGGGCGTGGGTGAAATCGAACTGCTCGACCCCGACTCAGATGAGTAAACCGCGCGGGGGCGCTCCTGTGCCCCTTGCCGCCCCTTTTCTGCGCGCGTAGAACCGGCCCGACCACACAAGCGGACCAACGCCTTGGCAGATCAATCATCTTCCCCTTCCAACAAGGAGCGTTTTGCCAATGCGGCGCTTAACGCATACATCGGTGCAACCGGCCTGCTGCCCGTCCGCCAAAGGCTTTCTCTGACGGGATGGTTGGTGCGCCATGTGGCGGCGCACGCATTGGGCTGGTATGATCGAGTCGATGAGAACCTCAACTTCGTTTGGCCTGAGCTGACCGAGGAACGCAAAAAGGCCATCGCCAGCAAATCAATCGACAATCTCGCCCGCGCCTTGATCGAAAATTACGATCCGGAGGAGATGCTGCAGCGCGGAGCGGACTATCCGCTCAGCGGCCCCGGTGTGCCCATTCTAAAAGAGGCGCGTGAAAACCGACGCCCCGTCTTGTTGATCACCGGTCATTACGGCAGCCCGATTTGCGCACGCGCCGCGTTGGTTGCGCGCGGCTACACGGTTGCCGGCCTGCTGCGTCCCATGTCCAACGCGCCGATGAACGCGCGTTACATCCGCAACTATCGAGACGTTGGTGAGCCCGTCTTTGAGCAGGGGCGACGCGGAACGATGGGGCTTATCAAACATGTACGCGAAGGTGGGATGGCTGCCATGGCCTTCGATGTGTTTGAATCCTCGGGCGCGATGATCGACTTTCTGGGCCAACCGGCACCGACGGCGACCTCGCCCGCAGACATTGCACTCAAAACCGGAGCGCTGCTAATCCCTTATTTCGGCATTCGGCGCGAGGACCGCTATGGCTTTGACGCAGTGATAGAGGACCCCGTGCCACATACCGATCCCGTCACAATGATGACAGAGGTCACAAAGCGGCTAGAGGCGCGTATCGAAGCGGACCCCGGCCAATGGATGTGGACGCATCGACGCTGGAAGCCAAAGCGCATGGCAAAGCGTCGCGCCAAGGCAATGAAGCAACCTTAACGCAGGCGCGCAGCCGCGATGATTGGCCCATGCCGCGGGGATTGAAGCAGCACGACGACGGGCATATCACCGGGCACCGGAACTTCGGCTTCGAAGGTTCCCGTGCCGTCCCACCGCGCGGCCACATCCCAATCACGCACAATATGTGTATAATTGACTGTTTTTCCGGCATTCTCGCCGCGGCCTATCATGACCTCTTCGGCCGGATCGTACCGCACGACATGCACGTCGCAAGGGCGAACCTGTCCGTCACTGACGGCCCGAATACGCACCATGTCCCCAATGCGTTCCAAGGTGACATGCGCCTTGGGCGCGGCATCCTCGTGTGCTGCAATCAATGCCGAAACGGCCCCCGGACGTGACCCGACCACGTCTTCCATCCCGTTCACAACAATCTGCGGTGTGTAGATCATTTTCCACCCACCGGCCCGGGCATAGCCCCTTTGGCGCTTGGTGAACTTCGGCGATGCGAACCGGTCTTTCCAGCCGATATAATCCCAGTAATCAACGTGAAGCGCCAAGGCGATCACGTCATCGCGGGTGCCGATTTCTTCGAGCAGCGCATCCGCTGGCGGGCAGCTTGAACAGCCTTGCGAGGTGAACAATTCAACCACCACAGGGTTGTCGTCTTCGGCATGGGCGATGCCTGCCGGTAATCCGGCCAGCCCCATCCAGACAGCGGCCCCCAGTGTCAGAACTCTGTTCATCGCATCGCATCCCGCTCTTGCCCCGTCTTCAAACTGTTTATCTCCTGATATGTGATGAAACCAATCAATCATTTGCGAGAGCCTGTGACAAACCGGCTTTGGAAACGATATGAAAAATTGTGTACAACGGCATACAAAACGACGCAGCCCTCTTGAGTTGAACGCTGCCATGCGGCATTAGAGGTGCAAGACACCTAAATCCGTCCACCATCGGAGGCATCCAATGACCATTCAAGTCGGCAACGACAGCGCAAAGACGCGCAAGACGCTCGAAGCAGGCGGCCAAACCGTCGCCTATTACTCGATCCCCGCAGCAGAAGCCGCTGGCCTTGGCGATTTCTCCAAACTGCCCGCCGCCCTCAAGGTTGTGCTGGAGAACATGCTACGCTTCGAAGACGGTAAAACAGTGACACAGGACGACATCAAGGCGTTCTCTGACTGGGCAACCAATGGCGGCAAAGGCGACCGCGAGCTGGCCTACCGCCCTGCCCGCGTGTTGATGCAGGACTTCACCGGCGTTCCCGCCGTGGTTGACCTGGCCGCGATGCGCGACGGCATCAAAGCGCTCGGTGGCGACGCACAAAAGATCAACCCGCTGAACCCCGTGGATCTGGTCATCGACCACTCCGTGATGATCGACGAATTCGGCAATCCCCGCGCGTTCCAGATGAACGTCGACCGTGAATACGAGCGCAACATGGAGCGCTACGAGTTCCTCAAGTGGGGCCAGACCGCGTTCAACAACTTCCGCGTTGTGCCTCCGGGCACGGGCATCTGCCACCAGGTGAACCTGGAATATCTCGCGCAAACCGTCTGGACCGACACCGACCAGAATGGCGAAATGGTTGCCTACCCTGACACGCTTGTCGGCACTGACAGCCACACGACCATGGTCAACGGCGCAGCCGTTCTGGGCTGGGGCGTCGGCGGGATCGAAGCCGAAGCCGCCATGCTGGGACAGCCGATCTCCATGCTGATCCCCGAAGTCGTCGGCTTCAAACTGACCGGCGAAATGGTCGAAGGCACAACCGGAACCGACCTTGTCCTCAAGGTCGTCGAAATGCTGCGCGAGCACGGCGTTGTGTCCAAGTTCGTCGAATTCTACGGCGACGGCCTCGACAACCTGCCGCTGGCACAGCGGGCCACCATCGCGAACATGGCGCCGGAATACGGTGCAACCTGTGGTTTCTTCCCGATCGACGACGAGACGCTGCGCTACATGCACGTGTCCGGTCGTGAAGAGGACCGCATCGCACTGGTCGAAGCCTACGCCAAGGAAAACGGTTTCTGGCGCGGCGCGGACTACGATCCGATCTACTCCTCGACCCTCGAACTGGACATGGGCACCATCGTGCCCGCGATCTCCGGTCCGAAACGTCCGCAGGATTACATCGCGCTGGACAAGGCCGCGCCTGCTTTCGCTGAGTACATCAAAGGTGTCCGCAGCGGCGAAGACGCCTCTGCCGCGCAGGAGGTCACCTGGGAAGGTGAAGGCGGCCAGCCCGAACCGCGCGACATCCCCGGCGACGAAGGCAGCCACAAGCGCGGCTATGTGGAAACCGCTGACGGCAACTACCAGCTGCACGACGGCTCAATCGTGATCGCCTCGATCACGTCGTGCACCAACACCTCCAACCCCTACGTCATGATCGGCGCGGGCTTGGTGGCGAAGAAAGCGCACGAGCTGGGCCTGAACCGCAAACCTTGGGTGAAAACCTCGCTCGCACCGGGATCGCAGGTCGTGTCCGAGTATCTTGAGGCCGCTGGCCTGCAGGAGCACCTCGACGCCATCGGCTTTAACCTTGTGGGCTATGGCTGCACGACCTGTATCGGCAACTCCGGTCCGCTCGACGCCCCTATTTCCAAGGCAATCAACCAGTATGATCTGGTTGCGACCTCGGTTCTTTCGGGCAACCGCAACTTCGAAGGTCGTATTTCGCCTGACGTGCGCGCGAACTACTTGGCATCCCCGCCGCTGGTGGTGGCCTATTCGCTGGTCGGTGACATGAACGTCGACATCACCAAAGATGCGCTAGGTCAGGACAAAGACGGCAATGACGTCTACCTGAAAGACATCTGGCCTTCGAACGCCGAGATTGCAGCGCTGGTCGAAAAAACCGTTACGCGCGAAAGCTTCCAAGAGAAGTACGCCGACGTCTTCAAGGGCGACGAAAAATGGCAGGGCGTCGAAGTCAACGGCGGCGAAACCTACGACTGGCCAGCTGCTTCGACCTACGTTCAGAACCCGCCCTACTTCCAGGACATGGGCAAAGAGCCGGGCACCATCTCCAACATCGACGGCGCGCGTGTTCTGGCGATCCTGGGCGATATGGTCACAACCGACCACATCTCCCCCGCTGGCTCCTTCAAGGAAAGCACGCCTGCCGGTCAGTACCTGACAGAGCGTCAGGTGCCGGTGCGTGAGTTCAACTCCTACGGCTCTCGTCGTGGCAACCACGAAGTCATGATGCGGGGCACCTTCGCTAACATCCGCATCAAGAACGAGATGTTGAACGGCGTCGAAGGCGGCTACACCAAGGGCCCTGATGGCAAAGAGACCTCCATCTACGATGCTGCGATGGCCTATCAGGACCAAGGCACTCCCTTGGTTATCTTTGGCGGTGAACAGTACGGCGCGGGCTCCTCGCGTGACTGGGCGGCCAAAGGCACGGCGCTGCTTGGCGTCAAAGCGGTCGTGGCGGAGAGCTTTGAGCGGATCCACCGCTCCAACCTAGTTGGTATGGGCGTTATCCCGTTCGAATTCACCGGCGGCGACACCCGTAAATCGCTGGGCCTGAAAGGTGACGAAACCATCGACATCAAAGGTCTGGACGATGTGAAGCCAGGTCAGGAAACGCCTTGCACCATCACTTTTGCGGATGGCTCCACCAAGGAGATCACCCTGAAGTGCCGGATCGATACCGCCATCGAGGTGGAATACATCGAGCACGGTGGCGTTCTGCACTACGTCCTGCGCAATCTTGCCAAGGATGCGCCCGTCGCAGCGGAATAAAACACAGCGGCGGTTAACCCTGCCGAAACATTGCACTGAAAGCGCCCCTTCACGGGGCGCTTTTTTCTTGGCGTCTGTTTTGACGCTGGAACGGTCCGCGCCTTCGCCCCTCTTTTCAGTGCGGACCAAAGACGTTGGATCACGGCAGCCAGCAGAGAGTTGTTGCGCTGCCCGATCAGGCAATCGGTCTGGTTATCCTGACCTGCGCAAAGATAGCGGGATGCCCTAGGGTAACCTCATTAATCTTGCGTCGGCGGCACAGTGCCAGAATCAGATCACCAAGGCGACGATCCGCACAATTTTAGATCAACTCAATTTATAGACCACCACATTGCAAAAATAGCGACTTCCAAATGCCACCCCTTAGCCCCAAATCAAATGCACAGAGGCCGCAAAGGCCCTTCGGCAGAATCAGAGGCAGACACATGAAACTCATTACCTTGATCCAGGCGGGCGCACTCCTGATGCTCGCAGTTTTTGGCGCCTATGCGAGCACCGCTCAGAATGCGAGCCACCACTGCTCCGGCAGCCAGACCGAAGCCGTTTGCGAGTTATAAAGACAGCGCAACTGGAACCAAGAAGGGCGCCAAGGGCGCCCTTTAGTCTATCCTCATCAAGCTGATGTCACTCGCCTGCCAGCGCCTTTTGCAACTCAGGCAAAAATCTCTGCTCATAGTCCGACCCGACCAACGGCCCAACAAACTTGAACAGGACCATGCCCTCGCCATCCAGGATGAAAGTCTCTGGCGGGCCGGTCACGCCCCATTCAATCGCCGTGCGCCCTGCGGGATCAAACGCCACTGCCTGAAACGGATTACCGTCTTTCGCCAGATAGGACGTCGCATTGCCCGTCTGATCCTTGAGGTTCACCCCAAGGATGGGAATGCCGTCTTCCGCCATCTCCAGCAAGCGCGGATGTTCGGCACGGCACGGCGGGCACCACGATGCCCAGAAGTTCACCAACGTCACCTCGCCTGACGCCAACAGCTCTGGCGTGATGGCTGGATAGCCCTCTAGCGGGACATCGGTCATCGACGGCGCAGGCTTGCCCTCGAACATGCTTTCGAGATCGTTAGCGCCTTCCCGGCCCAATCCCATGTATGCCACCAGACCGAACGCCGCAAAAATCACCGGCGGCAAGATCATCAGCGGTGACACCTTAGCCATTGCGGCGGCCCTCCACATCGGCCAGCTCACGCTTGACCCGACGCGCACGAACAACGGACATGGCAACCAGCACGCCGATCAGCACCGAAGACACAACATAGGAGGACAGCACCTCCGTCGCATATTTCCCAAGCTCCGGCATCATGCCATCCGCTCCCTCATCAACAGTGCCCGCATGCGGCGGGCGCGAATTTCGGTCTGTGTCCGCAACAGCACCAGCGCAAGGAACAGCAAGGCAAATCCCGCCATGCAGATGAAAAGCGGCACCGCATATACGTTCGACACGCGCTCCGCCGTGTCACCGGCCAGCGCCCCCGCCCGCATCACTGATGCGCCTTGATGCAGCCCCTGGTTCCAGAAGTTGACCGCATAACGCGACAGTATCGCAAACACCGATCCCACGAGACACAGGATCGAGGTCAGGTCAGCGGCGGTGTCATCGTTTTCGATCGCGCCCCAAAGCGCCATGTAGCCGAGGTAGAACAGGAACAGGATCAGAAACGAGGTCAACCGAGGGTCCCACGCCCACCATGTCCCCCACATCGGCTGCCCCCAGATCGCGCCAGTCACCAGCGCAATCACGGTGAACAGGGCGCCCACCGGGGCCGCTGCGCGCGCCGCCAGAGCCGATACATGGTGCCGCCGGACTATCCAGATCAGGGAGGTCACCAACATCATCAGCCAGGCGTTGATCGCCATAAGCGCGGCCGGAACGTGCAGGTAGATGATCTTGACCGTCGCGCCCTGACGATAATCGTCCGGCGTAAAGAAAAAACCCCAGACCAGCCCCACCACCAAAGCGGTCAGAGACAGGCCAGACAGCCAAGGCAAAATCCTGTCGGCCGTGCGGACAAACTTTACCGGATTGGCATATTCCCAGATCGACGCCATGGTTTTTCCTACCCTCTTCCCCTGCCCCATACACCTCAAATATCGGTGAGACGCAATATGTTCGCCGCACCGCGCAGCCTGCCTTCAGGTCGGGGTTTACGCCGACATAGCCTATCGCAGATTGATACGCAGCACCGCCGCGCTGGCAAAGGGCAGAAGCGCAATCACACCAAAACTGATGCCAGCCAACATTGCCAAAGGTGTCGCCACAGCCAGCCCGTCGGCGCCGCGCCGCGCCACCTCTGCACCAAAGATCAGCGTAGGCACGTAGAGCGGCAGAACCAGAAGGCTCATCAACAGTCCGCCGCGTTTCAAGCCCACTGTCAGCGCCGCGCCGAAAGTGCCGATCACCGACAGCGCAGGCGTGCCGAGCAGCAAGCTGACCAGCACCCAAACGTAGCCCTCCAACGGCAGGCTCAGCAGCACGCCCAGCATCGGGGCGATAAAAACCAGCGGCAGTCCCGTGGTTATCCAATGCGCCAAGGCCTTGACGCTGACGACGCCCTCCATGGGCAATGGCGCGGTGGCCAGCAGGTCAAGCGAGCCATCTTCCCAATCCAAGGCCAGGATCCGGTCCAGCGACAGCAGGCAAGCCAGAAGCGCGCCGATCCACAGCACCCCCGGCGCAATCCGCGACAGCAGGTCGGTTTGCGGACCAACGCCAAAGGGCACGAGCACCGTTACGATCAGAAAGAACACCAGCCCAAGGCCAAAGCCTCCGCCCGCACGCACGGCCAAACGCAAATCGCGGAGCAGCAGGGCAATCATAGAAACGCCTCGTCTTCCAAAGCGGCGCGAGGACGGGCTTTGAACGGACCAACGTCAAGGACACCTGCCTCCAGCCCCAGATCTATATGTGTGGCCATCAGCGCGGAGCCACCACCCGACAAATGCGCGCGCACGGCGTCGGCGAACAGGCCCACCGAAACGGCGTCCAACGAGACTGTCGGTTCATCCAGCACCCAAACGGGTCGCCCTGTGACCATCAATCTTGCCAGCCCCAGCCGCCGTTTCTGACCCGCACTCAGAGATCCGGCAAGCCGGTCGCGCAATGCGGACAGATCGAAAGCTTGCACAGCATCCTCGATCCCACTTGTTCCAAAAACCGACGCCCAAAAGCTCAGGTTCTCCGTGACGGTCAGCATGGTTTTCAGCCCGTCGGCATGGGCCGCATACGCTATCCGTTCGCCGGCGCCCTCTAGCGTACCTTGCATCGGTGGCTGCAACCCCGCCACCGTGCGCAAGAGCGTTGTCTTACCTGCACCGTTGGGGCCGCGCAGCACCAAAGCCGCACCATCTTTCAATGTAAAATTGAGGCTTTCCAGCACCGGGATGCCACCGCGCGATACGGTCAGATCCTGTGCTGTCAGCATACCCGAGCGCGCCCGATCACACCGGCAGTGCGGCCAGCGCCACGCGCCGACCTTCGGAAATCAGTACATTATAGGTGCGGCAGGCAGCGGGAGAGTTCATCACTTCAACCCCCAGCCCCGCCTCTTCGAGCTGATGGCGCAGTTCGGTGGGCAAATGCGCAATCTCCGCACCTGTGCCCACGAACAGCACATCGACCTCACCGACAAAGCCCAACAGGCTGTCAGTGTCCTCCATACCGCCCCAGACGGCTTTGCCTTTGTCCCAAAGCAGCAGGGCGCCGTCATGGACCTCTCCCGCCACGCGGAAAAAGCCCGGCCCGTAGCCATCCACGGGCCGCGCATCGGTAAAGACGATCTCGTTCAGGCGCATCTGGTGCCTCCTTTTACGCGTCCACGTCGCCGAACTGGGTGCCCGCAGGACCAGGCTCATCGGGCTTGGTCCAGTCGCGCTTGACCCCGAGCTTCACTAGAAAGGTCGAAGCCACGAAGATCGACGAATAGGTGCCGACAAACACGCCCCAGATCATCGCAAAGACAAACCCACGGATCACGTCGCCGCCCAGCACAAACAGCGCAATCAGCGCGATAAGTGTGGTCAGAGAGGTCATGATTGTCCGGCTCATAGTCTCGTTGATGGACATGTTGAGAACCTCTTTGAGGTCCTTGGATTTATACTTGATCAGGTTCTCGCGCACACGGTCGAACACCACCACGGTATCGTTCAACGAATAGCCGACGATGGTCAAAAGCGCTGCGATGATGGCGAGGTCGAACTTGATCTGCAACTCGGAAAAGATCCCGATGGTCAGCGCCACATCGTGCACAAGGGCGACGACCGCCCCCACCGCGAACTGCCATTCGAACCTCAACCAGATGTAGATGAGCACCGCGCCAATGGCGAGCGCCACGGCAAGTGATGCGGTCTGGATCAACTCGCCGGAAACCTTGGGTCCGACTGATTCCACGGAAACAAACCGAATGTCTGGCGCGACTTCGGCCAATGCAGCCTCCGCGCTTTCGATGACCTCGGTGCTCACCGCTTCTTCGCCGTCCTGCGCACCGATGCGCACCATGGCAACGTTCTGGTCATCGCGGAAACTGGGGTCGAAGACCTCGGAAATCACGACATCGCCCATCCCAAGCGCGTCCAATGCGCTTCGGTATTCGCCCACATCCACCGGTGTCGAGGTTTCAGTTCGGATCGTTGTCCCGCCGCGAAAATCGATGCCATAGTTCAGCCCCTGCATAAAGAAGCTGATCAAAGCGATCACGACGAGCACCCCAGAAATACCCAGCCAAATGGTGGCCCGCTTGAAATAGTCCAGATTCAGATCGTCTTTTACCAGTCGCAAGCGCATATCAGACCTCAATCGTCTTGGGGCGGCGGCGTTCGAACCAGACCACGATCAACAGACGCGTGACAAAGATCGCCGTGAACACCGATGTGATGATGCCAAATCCCAGCGTGACCGCAAAGCCGCGCACAGGACCTGACCCCATAACGTACAGGATCACCGCCGTGATGAACGTGGTGATGTTAGCGTCGACAATAGCCGACAGGGCTTTTTCATAGCCAAGCTCAATGGCGCGGGCCGGACCTTTGGCAGTCTTCAGCTCTTCGCGGATACGCTCGAAAATCAGCACGTTGGCGTCCACCGCCATGCCGACCGTCAGCACGATACCTGCAATACCCGGCAGCGTCAGTGTCGCCCCGATCATCGACAACAGGCCAAACATCATCGCGACGTTCAAAATCAACGCAATGTTGGCAAACACGCCAAACAAGCCATAGCTCGCCAGCATGAAGATCAGCACAGCCGCGAATGCGACAATTGTCGCCATCTTGCCCGCGTCGATGCTGTCCTGGCCCAGTTCCGGGCCGATTGTCCGCTCTTCGAGGAAATCCAGACCCGCGGGCAATGCGCCTGCGCGCAACAGAACCGCAAGGTTGGTCGATTCCTCGATGGTGAAATCACCGGTGATGATACCCGCACCGCCGCCGATGTGGCTTTGGATCACAGGGGCGCTGATGACCTCATCGTCCAGCACGATGGCGAAAGGAGAGCCGATGTTGGCAGCCGTATATTCGCCAAACTTGCGTCCGCCAGAGCCATTGAACTGAAAACTCACCGACGGGCGACCGTTCTGGTCAAAGGTCGGCTGCGCGTTGGTCAGCTCTTCGCCGGTCACGACTGGAGATTGTTCAAGGATGTAAAACACACCCTCCTGGTCCAGCGAGGGCAGAATTTCATTTCCCGCTCCAGGAGCGTCGTTGGCGTTGCTCGCCCGGCCCACCACAGGCTGAAATGTCAGCTGCGCGGTTGTGCCGATGATGTCCTTGAGCTCGGCTGCGGAGCCGATACCCGGCACCTGGATCAGGATGCGATCCGCGCCTTGACGTTGGATCGTCGGCTCGCGGGTCCCCACCTCGTCAATACGGCGACGGATGATTTCCAGCGACTGCTGCATGGTGCGGTCATCCGTGGCCTGTTTTTCGGCCTCCGTCAGGGTGATGACCAATTCGTCGCCGTCGCCGCGCGCCTCGAAGTCATGGCTGCCCTGCCCGGTCAATGAAACAACCGGCTGGCGCAACGCGTTCACCAGTTCGATGGCGCGTTCCATGGCGTCGGGCTGCGACACCAGCCGCACGCGCAATTCGCCCTGGTCCACCGCAGCGGAATTCCAACGGATGGTGCCGATTTCGTCACGTTCGGCGCGCAGCACGCGCAGAACTTCGGGCCAAAGCGCTTCCATCCGGCTTTTGTAGACGTCTTCCATGCGCACTTCTGCCAGAAGATGCGCACCGCCGCGCAGATCGAGCCCGAGGTTCACCAGCCCCGATGGAAGGAACCCGGGCCAAAGCGCCTCGGCCTCGCGATTGGCGGTGGTGTCCGCGCCGCCCTCGATGGCCTTGACCGCATCGTTGTGGGTCTCAACTCGGGAATAGAACAGGTTCGGCATGGCCAAGAGCAGGCCCACCACGACGGTGAGCCAGATCAGCCAGCGCTTCCAGGCGTCGATCTGCAACATGATTTATCAGGCCTCGGCGGGTTCGGTCTTGGATTTCACCGTCGCGATGGTAGAGCGCATTAAACGCACTTTCACACCTTCGGCGATTTCCACTTCGACTTCGTTCTCGTCCTTGACCTTCATCACCTTGCCGATGATCCCGCCTTGCGTGACGATGATGTCGTTGCGGCGGATCGCTTCGATCATCGCCTTGTGCTGTTTCATCTTCTTCTGCTGCGGACGAATGAGAAGAAAGTACATGATGGCGAAAATCAGGGCCATCATCACAAAAGATGACATGGTTTGCTGGTCCATGGGATGCTCCTTGCTGGATCGGTCAAAACAGCGGGGCATCCCCCGCGAAAGTGGGCGATACCTATGCGTCCCTCGCGCCGGATGCAAGGCAGACGCCGCGCGTCGTGATGACATCTGTACCGGGCGCGCATGTGGACTATCGTGGGCAGCATGTTGCGCTGGTTGCTTTTGACTTTGATCGCCCTGCCCGCCCACGCCGATGATGCGGTCGGTCGGCTGAACATTGCAGGCTATCGCCAGCGTGAGATGTGCACCGCCACGCTGATCGCGCCAGACACGGCGCTGACCGCTGCGCACTGCGTGACGACCCCGGAGGATGGCTATCTCAAGCGGTTGGAGAATATGATTTTTGTTGCCGCATGGGACGGCGCCACCCACAAGGGCAGCGCGCGGATCGCCTCTGTCGAGGTACATCCGAAGGCCTATGAAGACGGTCGGTTCAACCTGCGCCATGATATCGCAGTGGTTCGGCTTTCAAACCGCCTGAAACCAGCGCCGATGCCCTTGGACCGGGGCGGTTTGCCCGGACCACTGACGCTGGTGGGCTACCAACGCTCCGCACCACACCGCCAATTGGAGACCGACTTTTGTTACGGCGACGAAAACTCCGGCCTCTGGCGGATCCGCTGTCGGGTGGAAAGCGGGCAATCCGGCGGGCCGGTTCTGTCTGGTGACGGTGCGACCCGCAAACTGGTCGCCGTCATCGCAGCCGTGGTTGAGGAGGAAGCACTGGTGGTCCCGATCGACAACTGGGTTCGCTCGCTCCTAACCGACTGATCGCCGCAGATCGCGGCGCATCAGGGAAACTCCGCCCCAAGGGCCGCGCCAAAGGAGGTCACAGCGACAAACCGTCCAGCACACGGATTGTGCCATTCATATCCCGCGCCAGAGAATTCGCAAAGATCACAGCGTCCTGACCTGCCACAGACACCACAACACCATCTTGTGTGTCGCGCAAATCTGCCTCTGGCGCGCTGCCGTCCGGGTTCAACAGGCTGGGATCATAGAGGAGAATCTCCAGCGTCTCGCCCCGGTCAAAATCTGTGATCGTGACCACCTCATCCTGTGGCTCATCCACGATAGCGGTAAAGAAATCGGTCGCACCATTGCCGCTCAGTGTGTCGCCGTCGTCACCGATCAACCAATCCGCGCCACCGCCGCCCGACACCCTGTCGGGTGCAAAGGGCGCATCCGGATGAAGGTCCACGGTGCTGACCGTGTCATTGCCCGCCCCGCCGTCGACCAGATTGGCCCCGCCGGTTGCCAGAATACGGTCGTTGCCACTCTCGCCATTGATCGTGTCATCATCCCAATCGGGGTTCACCAGACCGGCGGGTGTGCTGACGCTGTCTTGGTCCCAAGGGAAATCAGAGACAAAATCATCGCCGCCGCCCGCATTCACCAGATCGTCGCCGGAATGCGGCATGATCATCTGCGCCGATGCATCACCGTTGATAACATCGTCGTAATCGCTGCCCGCGATACTGTCGCCGTCTTCGATCACCTCTTCGCCCGGCTCGGGTACGTCTTCCATAACAGATTGAAGGGCCATCAGGACCGCCGCCCCAATGACCGCAAGCAGGCCAAACCCCATTGCAGTGCTCCTCGATTCCCGGTCTGCCTCATGTCGCCGGGCTATGGCGGAACCTTGCCAATCATTTGGAAAAATCCGGTTAAGTCGGAAACACAGCGTCGCGGATCCTCAAAAACAGCCAGCGCATCGCATCAGGCTGGCCCTACCGTCCTGCGAAAAGATCGGGCATAAGCAGGGCGACTCAATGACATCCATGGGAGAATGAGATGCACGACATCCGCGCCATCCGCGAGAACCCGGAAACCTGGGATGCGGCCCTCAGCCGCCGCGGCAAGGAGCCGATGTCTTCTTCCGTGCTCGCGCTGGACGAAGAGCGCCGCGCCGCCATCCTCGCCGCCGAGACTGCACAAGCGGATCAAAAAAAGGCCGCCAAGGAAGTCGGCGCGGCCAAGGCCTCCGGCAACGACGCTGAATTTGAGCGCCTGCGCGCGCTTGTTGGTGAGAAAAAAGCCGAAGTCTCCGAGATGCAGGAAAAGGCCAAGGCGCTCGACGCGCAGTTGACCGGCCTGCTGATGGGCATCGACAACCTGCCGCTGCCCGAGGTGCCGGAGGGTGCCGATGAAAACGACAATGTCGAGGTCAAGCGTTGGGGCGAACCGCGCGCCTTGGACTTCACGCCAAAGGAACACTACGATCTGGCCGGTGTGAAACCCGGTATGGATTTCGAAACCGCTGCCAAACTCTCGGGCGCGCGTTTTGTCGTCCTGCAAGGCGCCGTTGCCCGCATCAGCCGCGCCCTGACGCAGTTCATGCTCGACACGCATATCGATGACCACGGGCTGACCGAGACATGGACCCCCGTGCTGGTCCGCCCGGAAATGATGTACGGCACTGGCCAGTTGCCAAAGTTTGGCGAAGACAGCTACGAGACCACCAACGGATGGTGGCTGATCCCGACATCCGAGGTGACGCTCACCAACACCGTTAACGGCGAAACCCTGGATGAAGGCGACCTGCCCCGCCGCCTGACGGCCTATTCGCAGTGCTTCCGGTCCGAGGCAGGCTCCGCCGGACGGGACACCGCCGGGATGCTGCGCCAACACCAGTTCGAAAAGGTCGAGATGGTCACCATCTGTCATCCGGACGAGGCCATCGCCGAGCACGACCGCATGACTGGCTGCGCCGAGGCAATCCTGGAAAAGCTGGACTTGCCTTACCGCACAGTCGTGCTGTGCACCGGTGACATGGGCTTTGGCGCGCAAAAGACACACGACATCGAGGTCTGGCTGCCAGGCCAAAACAGCTACCGCGAGATTTCCTCTGTGTCCACCTGCGGACAATTTCAGGCGCGGCGTATGAACGCACGGTTCAAGCCCGCCGGCGGTGGCAAGCTGGGTTTCGTGGCCACTTTGAACGGCTCCGGTCTGGCGGTTGGGCGCTGTCTGATCGCGGTGCTGGAAAACGGGCAACAGGCGGACGGTTCCGTCGATCTTCCGGAGGCGCTGCACCCATACCTGGGCGGCAAAACCCGCCTCACCGCCGAAGGCACCCTCGCCTGACCACGATCCAGCCAAACGGGGCGCGACCAATCGCGGGGAACCGCAACCGCCTCGTTTCGTTGACAAGACATACGCCGTCGGATTGACTGATGCCGCGCCGCAGCCTGCCTGAATTCAGGCTTTCGGGAACCGGAGAACACCACATGACCAATCGCCTCTGGGCCTATCTGACGCTGCTTGCAACATTGGCCTTTCTCGGCTCCTATTTTATTGTACCGGGTTTCAACGGCTTTGAGCCGAGCCAATTTCCAAACCGCATCGAACACCCGCCTGTTCAACCGGCTGGCTACGCCTTCTCAATTTGGGGGCTGATCTACGTTTGGCTGTTCGTGGCGGCCGTAGTGGGTGCCGTACGGCGCGCCGATGATCCAGATTGGGCCGACTTCCGTCCTTGGATTACCCTCAGTCTGGCCATCGGGGCGACATGGTTGCCCGTGGCCTCCGTCTCTCCCTTGCTCTCCATTCCGGTGATCTTTGTTATGATGGCCGCCGCGCTGAAGGCGCTGTTTTCCGTGGGCGTCACCGACCGCTGGCTGCAACAAGCCCCGGTGGCCATCTATGCAGGATGGCTCACCGCTGCTGCTTTTGTCGGGCTGGGCGTGGTGATGGGCGGCTATGGCCTCCTGCCTCCGACGCCAGCGGCGCTTGTTTGCCTTGTTATGGCTTTGGCCGTGGCGTTGGTGGTGCAATACCGATTGCACCGCGCCCCGGAATATGGCGTCACCGTCATCTGGGCGCTGGTTGGCGTGATCGTACAAAACACCGGGCCGCTCAACGCCGCCGTGGCGGGTCTGAGCATCCTCGGCATCGTTGCCATTCTTGGCCTGCGCAGCACGGACACCGAATAACGCCCGTAGACGCTCTGCAGATGCGCACTGCACCTTTGCGTATCTGCAGTTGGACTGAGCGCGGAAACAGACCACCTTACTTGTCAGCAAAGACACTGACAGAGGTTCCCGATGTTTCCCGACGACTTCCTAGTGAACGACCGCTGGCCCGCCAAAGACCCCTCGGTCATCCAGCTTTATTCCTACCCCACGCCCAACGGCGTAAAAGTTTCCACCATGCTCGAAGAGACCGGCTTGCCCTACGAGCCGCACTTTGTGTCGCTCTCCGACGAGGACGTGCGCAGCCCGGAGTTCTTGTCGATCTCTCCGAACAACAAGATCCCCGCCATCGTTG
This sequence comes from Sagittula sp. NFXS13, assembly GCF_040148795.1. Lineage (NCBI taxonomy): Bacteria > Pseudomonadati > Pseudomonadota > Alphaproteobacteria > Rhodobacterales > Roseobacteraceae > Sagittula > Sagittula sp. NFXS13. The sequence continues at coordinate 99,660 of NZ_JAGEMH010000004.1, read as the reverse complement.
ATCCCAACGGTCCCAACGGCCCGGTGAGCCTGTTCGAAAGCGGCGCGATTCTGATCCACCTCGCCGAAAAGTCGGGGAAATTCCTGCCCTCTGGTGCAGACCGTCTGAAAGTCATCCAGTGGTTGATGTGGCAGATGGGTGGCCTTGGGCCGATGCTTGGCCAGCTTGGATACTTCCACGCTTTCAAAGGCAAAGAGATCGACGATCCGCGCCCCAAGGAGCGCTTCGTCAATGAGGCCCGTCGTCTTCTCGGCGTACTGGACAAGCGGCTCAACGGTCAGGAATGGGTGGCAGGAGATTACTCCATCGCCGATATGGCCATCGTGCCGTGGCTGGAAACCATCCACCGATTTTACGACGCCGCCGATTTGCTGGGGTGGGACAATTTCGAAAACCTCGAAGGGTACCGCCAGCGTTTCATGGCACGAGATGCCGTGAAAAAAGCATGGGATATCCCACACGTTCCAGAGTAACCGGCCCGCATTCCACGCAAAACAAAAAGGCAGCGCTCCCCATGAGCGCTGCCTTTTTTGATTTTCAGACCAAAGGCATCAGCCGCCCCTAGTCTTGTTTCTTTTGCAATTTGCCCAAGTGTTTGCCCAATGCGCCGGGCTTCTTCGGACGGCGCCCCTTGAACGGGTTCTTGTCAGACTGGCCGCGCATGTACAGCCGGATCGGCGTGCCCGGCATGTCGAAGTCCTCGCGCAGACCGTTCACAAGATAGCGCGAATAGCTCTCAGGCAGCTTGTCCGGGTGCGAACACATCACGACAAAGCCCGGCGGTCGCGTCTTCGCCTGTGTCATGTAACGCAGCTTGATACGCTTGCCTTGCGGCGCGGGCGGCGGGTGCCGGGTGATCATCGAGTCGAGCCAGCGGTTCAGCTGTCCGGTGGACACGCGGCGGTTCCAGGTCACATAGGCTTCGACGATGGCCTGTTGCAGCTTGTCCAGCCCCTTGCCCGTCCGGGCGGAGACGGTCACCAGCGGTGCACCGCGCAGCTGCGGCAGGACATGCTCGAACTGATCGCGCAGCCATTTGAGCTTTTCCTGCTTCTCGTCCTCGATGTCCCACTTGTTCACCGCAACGACAACAGCGCGGCCTTCGCGCTCGGCCAGGTCTGCGATCTTGAGATCCTGGGTCTCGAACGGGATCGCCGCGTCCAGCAAAACCACAACCACTTCGGCGAACTTTACCGCACGAACGCCGTCAGAGACTGAAAGCTTCTCAAGCTTTTCCTGAACCTTCGCACGACGCCGCATGCCGGCGGTGTCGAAGATGCGCACATGCGTGCCGTTCCACTCGTGGCTGAGCGAGATCGCATCGCGGGTGATCCCGGCCTCCGGGCCTGTCAGCAGGCGTTCCTCACCGATAATCTGGTTGATCAGAGTGGATTTGCCCGCGTTTGGACGGCCGACAACGGCGATCTGCAATGGCTTCTCTGCCGTGGGCATCTGGATGGCGTTTTCGTCCGCCGCCTCAGCCTCTTCCTCGGAAAGCGACACATCGGTGTCCGGCGCATCCGCCTCAGCACGTTCCTCGAACTCGGCGGCAAAGGGTTGCAGCACCGAATACAGGTCCGCTATGCCCTCACCATGCTCTGCCGACAGACGCAACGGCTCGCCCAGACCCAGCTCGTAAGCCTCGAAGACACCGGCTTCGGCGGCATTACCCTCGGCCTTGTTGGCGGCAAGGATCACATGCTTCGCGCGTTTGCGCAGAATCTCCGCAAACACACGGTCGTCAGGCAACAGCCCCGTGCGTGCGTCAACGATAAACAGGCAGATATCCGCCATGTCCACCGCACGTTCCGTCAGGCGGCGCATCCGCGCCGGCAGCGAATCGTCGGTTTCATTTTCCAGACCGGCGGTGTCGACGACGGTGAACCGCAAATCGCCGATCCGCGCGGCGCCTTCTCTCAGGTCGCGCGTCACACCCGGTTGGTCATCGACCAGCGCAATGCGACGCCCCACTAGGCGGTTGAAGAGGGTCGACTTGCCCACATTGGGGCGACCGACAATGGCGAGAGTGAAGGACATGCAATAGGGCTCCGCGGATCAAGCCGCGCATCTAGCGCATTTCGCGGCGCAGCGAAAGCCCCTCACGCAAGGGGCGTCGCTTTGCCAGATCAGCGCCAGGCGTGCAGCACGCCTTTCTTTGACACGACATACAGGGTGTTGTTGGCCACAACCGGGCGCGTGGTGGCGCCACCGGGCACCTCAAGCGTCGACAAAAGCGCGCCGCTGACCGGGTCAAAGGATCGGATGAACCCGTCAGAGCCTGCAACAAGCAGCCGTCCGCCAGCCATCACCGGGCCACGGTTGGCATATGCGGAATCGCGGCGCTTGTTGGGTTTGCGCGTCGGCTTGTAGCCCGGAAGCTCCACCTCCCAGATCGCCTCGCCAGAGGACGCGTCGAGGCGCACCAACTGGTTGCGATCCGACACAAAGAAAACCGAGTCGCCCGCTGGCCACAACGGCCCAAGCGCGCCGTAATCCGCCGTCCACAAGCGGTCGCCGGTGTAGACGCTCATCGCCGCAACGCTGCCTGCGTGATTGCCTGCATAGACGGTATCGCCCGCAATCAGCGGATCGCCGGTCACATCGTTCACCGCCGCTACGGCGACACCGTTGCGCCGCCCGAGCAGATCAGAACTCCACAACCGCAGGCCGCCTTTGCGGAACACCCCAGACACGCCACCGCTACCAAAGGAAAACACCACATGCTGATCGCCGATTGCTGGCGCAGGGGCACCGGCCACATTGTTGATGCTGCCCTGCCCTTCGGTCTGCCAACGAATACGGCCGTCCTCGGCTTCGATGGCCCAGCCTGTGGTGTCGCCGGAGACAACATAAACCAGCCCGTCGGCGTAACTCGGTGCGCCCGTGGCAGTGCCACCCAGCTTTTGCTCCCACAGCTCCGTGCCGGTGGCCGGATCAAGCGCCACGACCGACCCGAAGCCAGACGAAACGAACAGCGCATTGCCACCGCGCGCCAGACCGCCGCCCTGACCGGCACCGGCATTTTCGCGCGCTGGTGTCAGATCGACGGACCAGAGCGGCTGACCCGCGATAGAGGTCGCGCGCACCACGCTGTGCGAATCCATCGTGTAGATCACACCGTCAGCGATCACCGGGTCGGCGAGCAGACGGCTGCGGCGGGTGTCCCCGGTCCCGATGGATGTCGAGAACAACGGCTGCGGCGCTGCGGCCAAGGCTGCGTTGGTGACGCGAACCGAGGGGCTTACAGCACTTTGCCGCCAGTCTGTATTCGTCACGGCAGCGGGCAGCGACATGGCGCGCGCCTGGTTCACCACCTCGGAGCTATCGCCACCGGCGCGGGTCTGCAAAACGTCACGGACGTTCAGACGCTCACCCGCAAGGATCGGATCGTTGTTTCCGCAGCCTGCCAGCGCCAGAACGCTGACGCACGTCAGGATGAAAGCCTTGCGCTGCATCGTCTTACCTCTTCCAGCCCGTCAGACCGCTTTCGGCCTGTTCACTTTGGCTTTTCGCAGCGCCTGAAAGGCCGCGTCCAGCGCTGTACTCTTGCGTGTTGCCGCAGACCCTCAGGCCTGTTCCGGCAACTCGCCACCCAATGCCACAATCAACTGACTTGCGCGACGACGCAAGCCTGCGCTCACCTCCGCGTCAGAGATCACCGACTGCAACCGATCCACCGCGCCTTCACGGTCACCGGTTTCGATGTCGATCAAGGCCAGTTGCTCCACGGCCAGCAGCCGCAGCGGTTGACCAGCGACGGCCAGCGATTCAAAACCCGCGCGGCGGTCTTCGACCGACAGAACGTCTTTGCCCAATGCCAAGGCCTTGAAGCTGGCGATCTGGCGATAGATCTGCTCCGCCTCGGCGTCATTCGCCACGGTTTGCAAACGCGTGACCGCAGCCTCGATCTCTCCGGCCTCGGCCTGCGCTTCGGCGGCAAGCATTTCTGCAAGGACGCGGGACCCAACCGTTGGTGCGGTGATGGCGTCAAAGGCCTCGGCCTGCGCGGCGCTGTCCTCGGTCTCCATCGCCGCAAGAATCTGGTCGCCCAGCGCCTGCGCCTGCGCACGATCCTGAGCCTGCGCGTATTCGCGATAGGCAGTGCCGCCCACCAGGAGCAGCACGATCAGCACGGCAATCCAGCCATATTTGCGCATCGTCGCAAAAAGCCGGTCGCGTTTGACCTCTTCGGTCACCTCGTCGATAAAACTGTCGGTGTCGCTCACCTGAGCCCCCCTCGGAATTTTGCCCTCTCTTACAGGCTGACCGGTCCGTTGCCAACACCCGCCCAACAGCGCAATCCGCTTTCTGCCAAGAGGCTCTCAGCGACCATTTCCGGGGCACAACTGCCAAAATCTGTCAGGTAACCTGTCGCAAACAGCCGCTTTATATGCACGGCCTGCCCGTCACGCTTGCGTGACGCCTAGCAGCAGCCTAATAAACTGAACCAAGCAGTTCAATCCAATCCGCCTTCACGTGCGTATCTGATAGTAACTGGATTTATATAACAGACGGCCGCGATTTTGGCGGCGCGACAATCGGGAAGACTTTGAATGCGCATTGTATCGATCATCACCGCGATCATCGTTGCGGGGCTTTTGTACCTGCTTGTGATGGAACGTGAGACGCTCATGGCGTGGACGGGCGCAGAGGCTCCCGCCGAGACGGATGTGCCGGAGGAGGCGCAGGTCGATACAGCGACGGCCATACAAAATGTCACCGTCAACTCAGTGCGCGTCATGGCCCGCCGCTCCGTCGCGCAAGAGCTCGACAGTGCCGTCATCTTGCGGGGCGAGACGCAGGCTGTGCGTCAGGTCGAGGTGCGCGCCGAAACCTCTGGCAAGGTGGTCTCTGATCCGCTGCGCAACGGTACGCTGGTCGAGGCCGGGCAACTGCTGTGCGAAATCGATCCCGGTACTCGGGAGGTATCCAAACGCGAGGCTCTGGCGAAACTGGCAGAGGCAAAGGCCCTGTTGCCGGAATCCCGCGCCCGCCTGGCGGAGGCAAAGGCACAGGTTCCGGCCGCTGAGGCCGCTATTCTGGAAGCCGAAGCAAATATCCCCGCCGCAGAGGCCGCCCTTTCAGAAGCCCGCGCCGGGGTGCCCGCTGCCGAGGCCGCTCTGACCGAGGCAGAAGCCCGCGTGCCGGAGGTCGAATCCCGCCTGATCGAAGCCGAATCCCGCGTCCCCGAAGCCAAGGCGCGCCTGCGCGAAGCAGAAGCCGCCGTGCCCGCCGCGCAAGCCGCACTGGAAGAAGCACAATCGCGCGTTCCGGAGGCCGAAGCTCGGGTCCAACAGGCCGAAGCGCAGGTCCGCGAGGCCGAGATCAACCTCAACGCCTCGCAAAGCCTCGCCCGTGACGGCTTTACTGCGCAAACCCGGCTCGCCTCCGCCGAGGCCGCGTTCGAAACCGCAAAGGCGCAGGTGCAGACCGCACAGGCCGGGCTTCTGGCTGCGGCATCCGGCATCCAAGCCGCCAAAAGCAACGTCGAAACGGCCCGCGCCTCGGTCCAGGCCGCGCAATCCGGCATCCGTAACGCCGAGGCCGGTGTGATCGCCGCGCGCACCCAGATTGCGAATGCCAAGGCAGGCGTGCAAAGCGCCCGCAGCCAGATCGAAGGGGCGCGCGCCCGCGTGTCCTCCGCCCTCTCAGGCGTCGAAGGGGCGAAGACCGCCATCGCCTCGACCAAGTCGCAACTGGAAGGCGCGCAAGCCGGCGTGCAGGCTGCCATGACGGGCGAGGAAACCGCGCTCTCCGCCATTCAATCCGCCGAGGCAGGTGTCGCAGCTGCCGACACGGAAATTGATCGCCTGTCGATCCATGCACCTTTTGGCGGGCTTCTGGAAACCGATACCGCCGAGCTGGGCGCGCTGATGCAGCCCGGGTCCGCCTGCGCCACTGTCATCCAGCTGAACCCGGTGAAGATCGTCGCCTACGCCCCCGAAGCTTCCGTTGCGCGCATAGAGGTCGGCGCGCAGGCGGGCGCGCGCCTGGTGAGCGGACGCGAAGTCACTGGTGACGTCAGCTTTGTCTCCCGTTCTGCTGATCCGGCAACACGCACCTTCCGTGTGGAACTGGAGGTGCCGAACGAAGACCTTTCGATCCGGGACGGCCAAACCGCCGACATCGCCATTGAGGCTGAAGGCGCGCAGGCTCATCTGGTGCCGCAATCCGCACTGACGTTGAACGATGAGGGCGACCTTGGCCTGCGCACCGTCTCTGACACGGAAACCGCCGCCTTCATGCCCGTGACCGTCCTGCGCGACACACGACAAGGTGTCTGGGTCACCGGGCTGCCAGATACGGTCGACATCATCATCCTCGGTCAGGAATACGTCACCGACGGCGTGCCCCTTGCACCCAGCTTCGAGGAGGTCATTCAATGACCGGCATTATCGACTGGGCCGCCGCACGCGCCCGGATGGTCATCGCCTTCATCGTCTTGTCCTTGCTGGCAGGCGGCTGGGCTTACGCGACCCTCCCCAAAGAGGGCGAACCGGACATCGAGATCCCTGCGCTTTTCGTCTCTGTCCCTTTTCCCGGCATCTCTGCCTCCGACAGTGAAAAGCTGCTGGTCAAACCGATGGAAACCGAGCTGTCCGATCTGGACGGTCTGAAGTCCATGTCCGGCACTGCGTCCGAAGGCTATGCCGGTCTCGCACTGGAATTCGAATTCGGCTGGGACAAGACCAAGATCATCGCCGATGTACGCGACAGCATGAACAACGCCGAGGCCAAATTTCCCGAAGGCGCCGAGCAGTATTCCATCAACGAAATCAACTTTTCTGAATTTCCGATTCTGATCGTGAACCTCACCGGCCCGGTGCCGGAACGGACCATGGCACAGGTTGCCAAAGACCTGCAGGACCGCGTCGAATCCCTCGATAGCGTGCTGGAGGCCGGGATCGCCGGCAACCGCGACGAGATGGTCGAGGTCGTCATCGATCCGCTGCGGCTGGAAAGCTACAACATCACAGCGCTCGAACTGATCAATGTCGTTCAGAACAACAACCAGCTGATCGCCGCCGGTGAAATCGAAACTGACCAAGGCACCTTTGCGGTCAAAATCCCGGCCTCCTTCGAGGAAAGTCAGGACATCTACAACCTGCCGGTCAAAACCAACGGCCAGCGCACCGTGACCCTTGGTGAACTGGCCGAGATCCGCCTGACCTTCGAGGACCGCATCGGCACTGCCCGCTTCAATGGCGCGACCACTGTGGCGCTACAGGTGGTCAAACGCAAAGGGTTCAACATCATTGATACCGCCGACGCCGTACGCGCGGTGATCGCCGAGGCAGAGGCTGACTGGCCCGAAGAACTGCAAGCGGTGCTAGACGTCGGCGCATCGAACGATCAATCGCGTCAGGTGGCGTCGATGGTCTCGCAACTCGAAGGGTCGGTGCTGACCGCCATTGCCCTGGTGATGATCGTGGTGCTGGCCTCGCTTGGCCTGCGGCCCGCTTTGCTGGTGGGTTTTGCGATTCCGACCTCCTTCTTGCTGTGCTTTCTGCTGCTGGCGCTGATGGATGTGTCGGTGTCCAACATCGTGATGTTCGGCCTGATCCTTGCCGTGGGGATGCTGGTCGACGGGGCCATCGTGGTTGTCGAATACGCCGACAAGCGCATCGAAGAAGGCTCAGGCCCCATGCACGCCTATGTCGAGGCCGGGCACCGTATGTTCTGGCCCGTGGTATCGTCAACCGCGACCACACTCTGTGCCTTTTTGCCGATGCTGTTCTGGCCGGGGGTCGCAGGGCAATTCATGGGCATGTTGCCGGTCACGCTGATTTTCGTACTGTCCGCATCGCTGGTGGTGGCGCTGATCTACCTTCCCGTGATGGGCGGCGTCTCAGGCCGCTGGTCCCGGCAGATCCACACCATGGGCCAGGCTTTGCGCAAGGCCGCACCCTGGTGGCTGCGCATCGCCTTGGTCGCCGTGGCTCTGGTCGGCGTCTACACCGGCGCGATGATGGTTCTGAACCCGTCCTACATCGCCCCGACAGAGGCGACCGGCTTTGGCGCACGCTTGCCCGGCATCGTCATCTTCCTGCTGTTTGCCGTTCTGGCCTCTGTGTCGATGGACGCCGCCGCCCCCCAGCGCAAACCGCGCCGGATTCAAGGCAGCTATCGGCGCTCCGCCTTTGGGTCGTTCATGCATTTCATCGCGGGCAACCCGATCATGCCGCTGGTGACGATCGCTGGCGTCGTGGGCTTCGTGATCTTCACCTTTGGCTACTACGGGCAAAACAACAACGGCACAGAGTTCTTTGTCGACAGCGAGCCCGAGCAGGCCATTGTCTACGTGCGCGCACGGGGCAACCTGTCACTGTCCGAAAAGGACGCGATCGTAAAGCGGGCGGAGGACGTCGTCCTGTCGCATCCCGGCATCCTTAACGCCTTTGCTTTTGCCGGCGACGGCGGCCTGAACAACAACACCGGCGGGGCAGAAGCCCCCAAGGACACCATCGGTCAGGTCCAGCTTGAAACGATCCCCTGGGAAGATCGCGCCGATTACGCGGCCGCCCACCCCGACGAGGTGACGCTGGACGACCTGGACGGCGACACGATCATCACCGAGCTCACCGCGAAGCTGGAACAGATCCCGGGTATCGAGATCGAAATCCTCGCACAGGCGCGCGGCCCGGCGTCGGCGAAACCCGTTCATCTGCGTCTGAAAGGCGATAACTGGGACGATTTGATCACGGCCACGGCCGCCGCCCGCGCCAAGTTCGAGGACATGCCCGGCCTGACGCTGGTCGAGGACACGCGCCCCCTGCCCGGCATTGACTGGCAGATCGACGTGGACGTTGAAAAAGCCGGTCTTTATGGCGCGGACGTCGCCACAGTGGGGGGCATGGTGCAGCTTGTGACGCGGGGGATTCTGCTCGACACCATGCGCGTCGACAGCTCGGACGAAGAAATCGAAATCCGCGTGCGCCTGCCCGAGGACGACCGTGTGCTGTCCACGCTCGACACACTCAAGGTCCGCACAAACACCGGACTGATCCCGCTGTCGAACTTCATCACCCGCACGCCGGTGGAACAGCTGGCCGAGATCAATCGCATCGACCAGACCCGCTACTTCGACGTGAAGGCCGGCGTGGCCGACGGCATGGTCCGCTTCGACACGGGGACAGGAAAAGACGCCACGCTGATAGCCTATGGCCAGACTGAAAAGACGGGCGACAAGGTGTCCTTTACTCTGGGGGACAAGACCTATGCCGTAAGCCCTGCCGACTTGCCGGCCTTGCAAGCGGCCGAAGGCCTGCAAGCTGTCCCTGTCACCGCCAACGAACGCATCGCCGAAGTCGACAGATGGCTCGAAGGCAATCCGCTGCCCGTCGGGATCACAACCGAATGGACCGGCGACCAGGAGGATCAGGCGGAATCCCAGGCCTTTTTGCAGTCGGCCTTTGCCGGAGCGCTGGGGTTGATGTTCATCATCCTGCTGGCGCAGTTCAACTCCTTTTACAACTCGGTGCTGGTGTTGCTGGCTGTCATCATGTCGGTGGCCGGCGTGCTGTGGGGCATGTTGATCATGGGGCAGTCATTCTCGGTCATCATGACGGGGGTTGGCATCGTGGCGCTGGCGGGGATCGTGGTGAACAACAATATCGTTCTCATCGACACCTATCAGGAATACGAGCGCTACATGCCAAGGCTGGAAGCGATTGTGCGCACGGCAGAGGACCGCATTCGCCCGGTGCTGCTGACGACAATCACCACCATGGCGGGTCTGGCCCCGATGATGTTCGGCCTTTCGCTGGACTTCTTCGGCGGCGGCTATTCCGTCGACAGCCCCACGGCGCTTTGGTGGAAGAACCTTGCCACAGCGGTGGTCTTTGGCCTCGCCACGGCGACGATTCTGACGCTGGTTTTCACCCCATCCATGCTGGCGGTGCGCATCTGGGCCGCGACCTATGCCAAGTGGATCGCAACGCAGCTCGCACGCCTGTCCTTTGGCCGTGGATCACGCATCGCCCGCGACTGGGCGCTGGCTCGCGAAGCAAAGCGCATCAAGGCACCTGAAATATTGTGGGAAGAAATTGACCGCCCGTCCTCCCCGACGGAGGCACAAACGTTGCGCGCTGCGGAATAGCCCTGTGGTCTTGGCAAGCATGGATGGGGTGCTGCCTTCGGACAATTCGGGAAGCAAAGAAGCTGGCGACAGTGCTCGTCAAAGCCAAAAGCGATGCCTGTATTTTCTTTCAAAGGCCCGATTTCAGCGGGCTGAGGAGGACGTCTTTTTCAGCCTTTCCGCGCGGCAGCGGTTTGAGCAGTAGCGCACATCTTCCCAGACTTTCACCCACGCCTTGCGCCAAGTGAACGTACGCCCGCAGGTGGCGCAGGTCTTTTCCGGCAGATTCGATTTCTTCACACCACGTGGCACAGCCCACCCTCCGAATAGAAAACGGGCACGGACTCGCTCAGTCCATGCCCGTTTCCTGTACGTGCCAATAGTTCAAAAGGATCAGTCGACTTCACCAGCCGGGATGGCGTTGTCCGGTTCGGTCACTTCGATGCCGGGACCGACTTCAACCTGTGACTCCGCCTCTTCCGGCCCATCGGACGCAAAAAACAGATATCCAACAAAAATCAGAAGAATCACTGCCACAAAGCCGAGTACCAGTTTCATTCCGCCCAGCGCCCCTTTGTGACGGCGTTCCTGGGTTTTGATATTGGTGTCGGGTGCTGACATCTGTGTCTCCTCGGCGATGAACAAATTCATGCGGCGTGGTTGCCGCTGATTGGTTACAGGCCTAACACTTCAGCAACGGCGCGGGTTCCATCGTGTCACCAAAAAAGGAGCACACCATGAAGGATCAAGTCCCCACCGCCCCGGAGACAGTCTTCCTCAAGGACTACACCCCCTTCGGCTGGATCGTCGAGGCTGTGCACCTCACCTTTCGCCTGTCTCCCGACGCAACACGTGTCCTGGCAAGCATCCACTTTGCACCGAACCCTGATGCCCCGGCGCAGGATTTCTTTTTGCACGGCGAAGACCTGAAATTGATCGAAGCCAGGATCGACGGCGTGGCCATCACGCCAGAGGTCACCGCGCGCGGCCTTACGGCGCAAGTGCCTGCCGGCCGCTTCCTGTGGGAATCCGAGGTCGAGATAGCGCCTGCGCAGAACACCGCGCTTGAGGGCCTTTACATGTCGGGCGGCATGTATTGCACCCAATGCGAGGCAGAAGGCTTTCGCAAGATCACCTACTATCCCGACCGCCCGGACGTGATGGCCACCTTCACTGTCCGGATCGAAGGCAAGGAGCCGGTCAAGCTGTCGAACGGGGACCCCGGCGACACCGGCGACACGTTTGCCGAATGGCACGACCCCTGGCCCAAGCCTGCGTATCTGTTCGCGCTCGTCGCCGGAGATCTGGTGAACCATCCCGATCACTTTACCACTGTCTCCGGCAAGGATGTGGAGTTGAACATCTGGGTCCGGCCCGGCGACGAGGACAAATGCGCCTTTGGCATGGACGCGCTGAAAAAGTCGATGAAATGGGATGAGGACGTTTACGGACGCGAATACGATCTTGATATCTTCAACATTGTGGCCGTCGACGACTTCAACATGGGCGCAATGGAGAACAAGGGGCTCAATATCTTCAACTCGTCTTGTGTGCTCGCCTCCCCCGAGACCTCCACGGACGCAAACTTCGAGCGTATCGAGGCGATCATCGCCCATGAGTACTTTCACAACTGGACAGGCAATCGCATCACCTGCCGCGACTGGTTCCAACTGTGCCTGAAGGAGGGGCTGACCGTCTATCGTGACAGCCAGTTCACCTCTGATATGCGCTCTGCCCCGGTGAAACGGATCGAGGATGTGATGGTTCTGCGCGCGCGCCAGTTCCCGGAGGACCAAGGACCGCTGTCGCACCCCGTGCGCCCTGAAAGCTTTCAGGAAATCAACAACTTCTACACCGCAACCGTCTATGAGAAAGGCGCCGAAGTCATCGGCATGCTGAAGCTGCTGGTGGGCGACGAGGCCTACGGCACGGCGCTCGACCTCTACTTTGAACGCCACGACGGCGACGCCGCCACCATTGAGGACTGGCTGCGCGTGTTCGAGGATGCCACCGGCCGCGATTTGGCGCAGTTCAAGCTCTGGTATTCGCAATCCGGCACGCCCCGCGTTTCCGTCACCGAGGATTTCGCCGAGGGCAGCTATACTTTGACCTTCAAACAGCACTCCCCCGACACGCCGAACCAGACAGACAAGCAGCCGCAGGTCATTCCCATGGCTGTTGGCCTGCTGAACCCCAATGGGGATGAAGTCGTGCCCACGACTGTGCTGGAACTCACCGAAACCACGCAGAGTTTTACCTTTGACGGGTTGTCGGCAAAGCCTGTGCCCTCGCTGCTGCGCGGCTTCTCTGCCCCGATCGTGCTGGAACGGACCACAACCGCGCAGGAAAAGGCGTTCCTGCTGGCGCATGACACCGACAGCTTCAACCGTTGGGAAGCCAACCGCGACCTCTCCCGCGAATGCCTTCTGGCGATGATCCTAGACGGCGCGGGTCCAGACACCGCATGGCTCGACGGCTTGGAAAACGTGCTGCGCGACGAAAGCTTAGACCCTGCCTATCGCGCCCTGATGCTGGCCGGGCCAAGCAATTCCGAGATGGCGCAGGTGTTACACGAACGCGGCCACACTCCCGATCCCGATGCGATCTACAACGCGGGGGAAACCCTGTCGCAGTTCCGCGCCGAACGCTGGGTGGATCTCTTGCCGCGCCTTTCCGAGGAGGCGCGCGTCACCGCCCCCTACGCCCCCGACGCAGAGCAATCGGGAAAGCGCTCGCTTGGCTCCGCAGTGCTTTCGCTGCAAACACGTCTGGATGGTGGAAAGGCCGCACAGGCGCAATTCGAGAGCGCCGACAACATGACCCATCAACTGAGCGCCTTGGCGCAGCTGGTGCGCGCGGGCAAGGGCGACACCGCCCTCGCCGCCTTCTACGACCAATGGCAGAACGACCGCCTGGTGATCGACAAGTGGTTCGGCCTGCAAATCGCCGCCTTGCCCCCCGAACAGGCCGTGGCCCGCACCGAAGCCCTGACAAACCACAAGGATTTCACCATCAAGAACCCCAACCGCTTCCGCGCGACACTGGGGGCTCTGTCCGGGTATCATGCGGCCTTCCACCAAAAGGATGGCGCGGGTTACGCATTGGTGGCGGACAAGCTGATCGCGCTGGACGACTTGAACCCGCAAACGACGGCCCGCATGTGTTCTGTCTTCCAGACGTGGACTCGCTACGATACGGACCGACAGGCGCTGATCCGCACCCAGCTGGAGCGTATCAAGTCAAAGCCAAACCTGAGCCGCGACACAGATGAGATGGTAAGCCGTATCCTAGGCTGACACACCGACAGGAACGTGCCCGTCATGGCGCAGACCGTGCAGTGGGATACGGGTGATCCGAGTTGGTCTTGACCAAAGTGGCCGCGATGAATTTCATCGCGGCCACTTTTTGACACGCAAGGAAAAGCCACATATATGCGACGCCATTTCCTAGCACATACTTCGCGAACCGCCATTCAGGCAAAGTTCAATACTCTCGGCACCTCGGTAACACGCCGCGTTTTATCAACATGCTTGGTGGGACGCTCTCCGACCGATCCAGATGCGTAACACCCTCCATACCTTCAGTGCGGACTTGCCGCTGCTACCCGTAGCAGTTTAATTGGCCTCAGCTTTCAGGCGTGTTGCCACATGCCTGATGAGCTGTTGCCCAAGGAACAGGAGCGGGGATGACTGGACTTCTAATTGTGACCGGTGCCTCCGCAGGAATTGGCGCTGCCACCGCGCGCAATGCGGCCTTCAACGGGTGGTCGCGGATCGTGGTGCACTATGGTCAGGACAAGGCCGGAGCGGAGGACACCGCCGCCGTGGTCGAAAGCATGGGCGCGCGGGCCTATCTTTTTCAGGCTGACGTGACAAAGCCCAAGGCCGTCGCGCGCATGTTCGTGAAACTGGCCGAGATGAAGCCCGGGCGCGTCGGTCTGCTCAACAACGCTGGCATCGTTTCGCCGCCCGGATCGATCATGGATTTGACACCGGAGCGTGTCGAAAAGGTCTTTGCCGTCAACTGCTTTGGCGCGATCGAGGTGGCGCGCCAGACCGTTGGCCTGATACGGGACTGGGGAAAAGGCGGCGCCATCGTGAACATCTCAAGCGCGGCGGCTCGGCTCGGAGCGCCCGACATGTACATTGACTACGCAGCGACCAAAGGGGCCATTGATACCTTCACGCTTGGCCTCGCCGATGAACTCGCGCCTGAGGGCATCCGCGTGAACGGCATTCGCCCCGGCATTATCGATACCGGCATCCACGCCAAAGGCGGCGTGCCCGATCGACTCGAAAAGATTGGCAAATCACCCCCCATGGGCCGGCCCGGCACAGCAGATGAAATCGCCGAAGCCGCGCTCTGGCTGTTGTCGGAACGGGCATCTTACGTGACGCGCTCGGTCCTTGATGTCACAGGTGGGCGCTGATATCGCCTAGCCAAGACGCTGTTTTTCACTCTGCGCATGGTCGTCGGCTCGCAAAGTGTTATATATCTGTGCAACTGGACTTATGGCGGCGTGTCTGTCATGAAATCTTTAACAAAAATGTGATCTCGGCAGATATATGAAAGACCGCATAGACCCTTTGATCGAGGAACGCGCGCCCTGGTTCAACCGGGACACCGTGGCCGTTGCTGCGTGGCGCCGTATTCTGGAGCGTCTGTTGCAGTACCAGCGCACGCTCGACGTGGCGGGTGAGCTCGAACATATCAGCGCGCAGGATGGCTTTCGCCTGCTGGGTGACATTATTTACCGCGATGTGCAGATCACCGGATTGGACAACATCCCGCGTCAAGGTCCGGCCCTGATCGTGTCGAACCACCCCACCGGGCTGGCCGATGGCGTAATGTTGTACAATGCTTTGGCTGACATTCGCCCGGACGCCTACTTCTTCGCCAACAAGGACGTTGTGCGCGTTCTCCCACAGCTCGATGATATCGTTTGCCCGGTGGAATGGCGCAAGGAGCAACGCTCTCACGCCAAAACGCGTGAGACGATGGCCTACTGCCGCGACGCGGTGGAAAAGGGCCGGCTTGGGGTGATTTTCCCCTCCGGGCGCTTGGCCAAACGGCGTGGGCTGTCTCTGCATGAACGGCCCTGGATGGCCTCCGCTGCGATGATCGCGCGCAAGCTGGACCTGCCGGTGATCCCGGTCAACATCCGCGCGCGCAACTCGGCCATGTTCTACCTGTTCGATATCCTGCATCCCACGCTGCGAGACATATCCCTCTTCCACGAGACACTGAACAAAGCACGCCAGCCCTTCCGCATCACCATTGGTGAGCCGATTTCTCCCTCAGCACTGCCGGCAAAGTCCGAAGAGGGTATCGAAATGCTGCGACGCGCCACCTTGGCCTTGGGTGGGCCGAAGGCCCCGGCGGTGTCATTGCTGGACGCCACGCGCCGCCCCAGCTGGCGCAAAGCCTGATAAAACCCGAAAGGCCCCCGAATCGGGGGCCCTTTTGTAATCTGCGCCGCGTTCGACGATCAACTTTCAGATTGTGTGCTGATCACAGGGATCGCATCGTAGGCTTCCTGGAACTTTTCGATCTGCGGACCCAACGTTTGTGGCAAAAGCCGTTCCGCGTAGGCACGGGCGAGCACCGCAACTGGGCGCACCAATGGCCGAATATCTGCGAACTCCGCCATCTGGGCATTCTGCTTTTCCTGTTCGAAGCGCACCATCAGCCCCTCATCGCGGGCGACAGGACGCAGCGATTTGCCCAAGCCTTGGCAGTAGGACTGCGACTTCGTCCAGTTCATGATGTCCTGACGTTTGCGGCGCGAGTGGAATGGCCCCCAGTCAGCTGCCACACCACGCATGTTAGAGCTGACAACCTGATCGCGCTCCACCGTCACCGCCATGATTCGCAAAGCGCAGGACAGGTTATCCTCAGGATCTTTGAGGGCATTTCCGGACCGAGCCTTGCAGCCATAACCGCGCGCCGTCCCTGGCAGGATTTGCGTCAAACCATACCAAAGACCTCCGCCTCCGACGGCCGTGGGACGATGGGTGCTTTCATGCCACGCCACCGAAGAAATCAACCCAACCCAAAAGGCTTCGCGCTGTTCGCGGCTTGCGGTTGTATACGCAGGGCAGTAGTTATCGATATCCGCGGGTACGATATCGGGTAGATTGTGGGCATGGGATCGCAAGGCCTTGAGAGAGGCCATGGTCCAGCTTTTACGGCCGGGTTTTTCATCCCAGCGGGCTTCGGGCACCGTAAAACGGCGAGTGACGGGGCGCAACGAAACAGAGACCGCCTGGTCCGAAATGACTTCAGGCGCGTTTAACTCGGCCTGCATTGGCAACGGATTTGCATCCGCTGTCGACACGACCGACAATGTCCCGATGAGCGTGATAAGGGCAGCAACACGCAACATGACGCCGGGAACCTGCCTACAATTGTCGTAAAATTCAAGTCTGCCTTGATCGCCTGGTTGGCAGAGCCTTGCCGAACTATGGCGGAATACGGCGCATGGACCAGTGCCCTGCAGCGCCAGCGCCCCACATCCGCGGATGCCCAAGCCTCGCCGAACAATGAACGACGGCCGGTCGCTTGTTCTTCTAGAACGCGCCTTCTTTTGGTCCATTTGAGCAGCCAATGTGCAGCTCTGAAACTCTTTCAAACCACGTATATTCCATTGGCTTTTGTCATATTGTCCGCATTCGTAATTAGAGGAGCCCCATGAATCTGCATCGGCCCACAACGCCACATCCCGTCTTTGACCCTGCGCGCTTGGCCTTGGTCCGGAGTGCGGGTGAAAAGGCCGTTCCGCCTTTGCGCCCGCGTGTGGATATTCCGGTCCGCGACCCCTGCCCCGATGCCGAAGACCGCGCACGTCATCACAGCCGTGGGCGGTTTCTGGCCCGCCAGGAGGCTTGGGATCAGCTGGCCAAGGAGATGCGCGAAGCCGAATCGGCAAAGCTGCTCACCCCCGGGCTGGCCCCCGTGACCATGTGTTTGGCCGAAGG
Organism: Sagittula sp. NFXS13; assembly: GCF_040148795.1. Taxonomy (NCBI): domain Bacteria; kingdom Pseudomonadati; phylum Pseudomonadota; class Alphaproteobacteria; order Rhodobacterales; family Roseobacteraceae; genus Sagittula; species Sagittula sp. NFXS13. Next base: position 82,605 of record NZ_JAGEMH010000004.1, on the reverse strand, counting down.
CGCGCGGTCCGATGTCTGCACTGCCGCCCGCAAGGCTGTCGCCCGCGGCGAACCGCAGCGGGTCGTGACCACGCTGCGCGCTTTCGAGGCCAGCCTCGCTGACGAAGACCCCGAAGACTTGCCTTTGCTCTATTACATCCTTGCCATGGCGCATGTGGAAACCGCCGGTGCCTGGCGCGGTGCATCTCCTGCGGCGAAGCTCGCGCAGCAACGGCGCAGCGCCTATGTCCAGCACATGCGCGCGGCTCAGGCGCTCGCTGACCGCTTCGATCCGTTCGAACATAACACGATCCTCTGGGCCGCGTTGCGCTGCGCGGTGCTGGAGGCCGACGCAAACCCTGCGTCACGGATGGCCGACGACTACGAAGATTTCATCGAAATGGATCCGCGCCTGCCCGCCTCCATGCGTGCCCTTGGCCGCAACGCACGTCCTCGCCGCTTTGGCAGTTGGGAGGTCTTGGAAAACGAGGCGCGTCGCGTGGCCATGCAAACCGCAGACGTCTGGGGCGTCGGTGGCTACACTTGGGTGTACATCGGCGCTTTGGAACGCGATGCCGGGGCCTTCCGCCGCCTCGACGCGGAACTCTTCATTGCAGGTTTACACGACGTTCTGGCGCGCTTTCCGACGCAGGACATGGCCAATCGGCTTGCGGCCTTCACCGGGCTGACGGTCGGCGGTCCCTCTGAACCCGGCTCCTCGCGTCGCCGCGTGGCGGACGCCCTTGGCTGGATCACACAAGACCACCTGCGCGAACTACACCCCGTCATCTGGGCCGAGGCGCCAACCCCCGGTCGCCCCCTGCCCGGCGACAGCACTCAGGACCCGTCCAAGCGGGGCCGCATCCGGGCGAACTCTGCGCTGGGGGAATTCTATGCGCCGGCATTGAACGCCGGCCGCCGATTGGTGTTCTCCGCTGACGGTGTGCGCATGTTGAAGGGCGACTGAGCCACGCGGACCTTGCCCCCGCGCCCCTCCTGAATTATTCCGCCTCTCAACTCTGCCCCTATCCGCCCGAGCCCGAGAGGACGTGCCATGCTGGACCTGACCTATGAGACCCCCAAGCCCAAGGTGATCGCGGGCGCGAAGCACGACTGGGAACTGGTGATCGGTATGGAGGTCCACGCCCAGATCGCCACCGAGGCCAAGCTGTTTTCCGGCGCATCGACAAAATTCGGTGCCGAGCCGAACTCCAACGTGTCTTTCGTCGACGCCGCCATGCCGGGGATGTTGCCGGTCATCAACGAATACTGCATCGAACAAGCGGTACGCACGGGTCTGGGTCTGAAGGCCGAGATCAATTTGAAGTCGGCGTTTGACCGTAAGAACTACTTCTACCCCGACCTGCCTCAGGGCTATCAAATCTCTCAACTTTATCACCCACTGGTGGGCGAAGGCGAAATTCTGGTGGATATGGAGCCGGGAATCGCGCGTCTGGTGCGCGTTGAACGCATTCACGTCGAACAGGATGCAGGCAAATCGATCCACGATATGGACCCGAACATGTCCTTCGTCGATCTCAACCGTACCGGTGTCGCGCTGATGGAGATCGTCTCCCGCCCCGACATCCGTGGTCCGGAGGAAGCCGCCGCCTACATTGCCAAGCTGCGGCAGATCCTGCGCTATCTGGGCACCTGTGATGGCAACATGCAGAATGGTAATCTGCGCGCAGATGTGAACGTGTCCATCTGCCGCCCCGGCCAATACGAGAAGTATCAGGAAACGCAGGACTTCTCGCATCTCGGCACGCGCTGCGAGATCAAGAACATGAACTCCATGCGCTTTATCCAGATGGCGATCGACGTGGAGGCCAAGCGGCAGATTGCCATCATCGAGGCCGGCGGCACGATTGATCAGGAAACCCGTCTGTACGACCCGGACAAGAACGAAACGCGCTCCATGCGGTCCAAGGAAGAAGCGCATGATTACCGCTACTTCCCCTGCCCCGATCTGCTGCCGCTGGAGATAGAGCAAGGCTGGGTCGATGACATCGAAGCGTCTCTGCCGGAACTCCCCGACGAGAAGAAAGCGCGCTTCATCAAGGACTTTGGCCTGTCGGAATACGATGCCAACGTGCTGACCGCCGAAGTGGTGAACGCCGGCTATTTCGAGCAGGTCGTAACGGAGGCAGGCGACGGCAAGCTGTCCGCGAACTGGGTCATCAATGAGCTCTTTGGCCGCCTGAAAAAGGACGACAAGGACATCAAGGACAGCCCGGTCAGCCCCATGCAGCTCGCCGGTGTTATCAAGCTGATCAAATCGGACGCCATCTCCGGCAAGATTGCCAAGGATTTGTTTGAAATTGTCTACACCGAAGGCGGCGACCCGGAAGTCATCGTCGAAGAACGTGGCATGAAACAGGTCACCGACACCGGCGCAATCGAAGCCGCGGTGGACGAGATCATCGCCGCCAACCCGGCGCAGGTCGAAAAAGCCAAACAGAACCCCAAACTGGCAGGCTGGTTCGTTGGGCAGGTCATGAAAGCCACGGGCGGCAAGGCCAACCCCAAGGCCGTAAACGAGCTTGTCGCGGCGAAGCTCGCTCAAGCATAACGGACTCCGCCTGAAACAGTATTTTGAACGGGGTCTCCACGAGGCCCCGTTTTTTCTTGCCGTCGGCATCCATACCCCTGTTCACGGCACGCTCAGCGGCAACCGCCGCGCCGATTCAACAGGGACGCTCACGGCGACCACAGTCTGGGCCCCTCCTCCCGATGGACAGGACCACAAAGACCGTAGGCAATCCTCACCCACGCCTGCGCAGAAACCGTAAACACGCCAATCCACCTCGGATCGGCCTTCGCGCGCAGCCCTGACGGTCACACTTTTGGCGCGTGCCAGCTCCGAGATGACTGCCTATCCCCAACCGTCAGGCGGAGGCTTGCCATCCCTTCTCACGATGTTGCGCGCGCGGCATTTTTTTTGTCGTCAAGACCTGTAATCGCGGCCCGAATTGTCTAAAGTCCAGCGTCCGAGTCGAGAGAGGTTGAAATGAGCAGATCCGATCCCTTCGGTTTCGATATGTCGATCAAGTCCGCCAAGAAAAAGAACCCGCGCGGGCGGCGTGGCATGACCGGCGAGTCCGAAACCTCGCAGCGCGTGTGCGAACACGAGGGCTGCGACCAGCCGGGCAAGTTCCGGGCCCCCAAGGCCCCCGATGTGTTGGATGATTTCTATTGGTTCTGCAAGGACCACGTCCGCGAATACAACGCCAAGTGGTCCTTCTTTGATGGCAAGACCGAAGCTGAAATGAACGCCCAGGAATCCTCCGACAAGGTCTGGGAAAGAAAGACAAAAGACTGGCGCGACCCGGAGGCAAAGGCTTGGGCGCGGCTGGGAATCGAGGACCCGCATCAGGTTCTCGGTGACAATGCAACGCGCAACCCTGGCCGCGCCAAGGCCGGTGGCACCCGCAAACTGCCTCCGACCGAGCGTAAGGCGCTGGAGATTCTCGATGCCAAGGACAACATGACCAAGGCCGAGATTCGCAAGGCTTACAAGAAGTTGATCAAGGTGCTGCACCCCGACATCAATGGTGGGGATCGCAGCCAGGAAGATCAGCTGCAAGAAGTCGTCTGGGCATGGGACCAGATCAAGGATTCGCGCTCTTTCAAATAGGGCGCGGGCCAAGATGGTCAGGTCTGGCTTTGCCGATCTTCAATCTGAAAAACGGCCCGCTCCTGCGTAAGGGGCGGGCCGTTTGCCATATGGAACGACAAGGAGAGCTGTGAACCACTTGGGAAGCGCGCGGCGCACCACCACCTATGGTTGAAAAAATTGTAGACAGGCGGTTCAGCATATCCTAGCCTTGGATCAGGTCGTTTCGGGTATTGTCCGAACATCTCCCACCACTCACAGAAGTGCCGTAGACCACGGGCCTCGCGATCGCGCCGGGCCCGTGGCGTCGCGTCAGGCCGGCTTGAACGTCAAGGATACGCCGTTCAGGCAGTGTCGTTCGCCCGTCGGCTCCGGCCCATCGTCAAAAATATGCCCCAGGTGGGATCCGCAGCGGCGGCAATGCACCTCTGTGCGGACCATGAAGAATTTGCGATCGGCTTTCGTCTCCACTGCATTGTCCAATGGCTTCCAGAATGACGGCCAGCCGGTGCCGCTCTCGTATTTCGTCTCGGATGGGTACAACGGCAGATCACAGCCCTTGCACAGGAACGTGCCGTCACGCTTTTCGTCATTGAGCGGCGAGGTGAAAGCTCGCTCTGTGCCTTCTTTGCGCATGACCTTGTATTCAAGGTCGTTCAACATGGCGCGCCATTCCTGTTCGGCGCGCGTCACCTCGAAACCGCCAGCGGCTTGGGGGCGGGTGGTCAGGGCGGCAGCCAGCACAGAGGCCGCGCCAGTCCCCAGGAAAATACGTCTGTTCATGTGGCTCCTCCAGAGTTTGTTCCAAGGTGGGAGCGGAATGCCAATCAGGCAAGCCACGTCCCCGTGAGCGTATTCCACGTGTCGACCCAGCACAGCCTTGCACGTCATGTCGAAGGCACCAACGTCCTCCCGCAAACACGCCAAAGCGCTTGCGGGAGGACGAAGATGACCGGGGTACTGCCCCCCGGCCTTTGAGGGCCTTATTGCTTGGGCAGCAGAACGCGGTCGATGACGTGGATCACACCATTTGATTGCTGAACGTCGGCCACGGTCACGGTCGCTTCGCGGCCGTTTTCGTCGGTCAGCGTGATCATGTCCCCGTCCATCTTCGCCTGCAGGGTGCAGCCGCCAACGGTCGGAACCGGGTGCATGCCGCCATCATCCGCAATCATGCCGGCAATTGCGTCGGACATCGCATTGGCAGGCACCACGTGGCAGGTCAGGATTTTCGCCAATTGGTCCTTGTTTTCGTCCATCATCAGCGCGCCGAGGCTTTCTTCGGAGATCATGCCAAACGCTTTGTCAGTCGGCGCGAACACGGTAAACGGACCTTCGGAATTCAGCGTATCCACCAAGCCCGCCTGCTGCACAGCAGCAACCAGAGTGGTGTGGATCGGGGAGTTCACGGCATTTTCGACGATGGTCTTGTCAGCGAACATGGCCGCGCCGCCCACCATCGGGTTACCGGTCTCGGAATGGCTTTCGGCCATTGCGCCGGTTGCGGTCAGGGCGGCTGCGATGATGCTCAGTGTCAGGGTTTTCATAGGGTGTTCCTCCAGGTCAGATTATTCAGTGCCGCGAACCACTTTGGCCTCACGGTTGCCTAGAGCCACGAAAGACACGCGCATGAAGTTTCGAGAAATTTCAATTATTCACTTCACGCTCGCGTGTTCTTGCGCCACGCGACGCCAAGCCGCTTTTCAGAGCGCGCGCGGCGTTTTTGTATGCGGGTTATGCTGCAAGTCAGGCATGATGTGCCCATGACCTATGTTTTGCCCCGCGCGCCTGACACCGCCCCTATGACAAAACGGATCGCTGACCGGCGGCTCCGTTTCAGGCCGTCGGCGTGCGCTGGCCCCAAACACTCTGCCCAGCCTCCAGAAGGAAGTGCCTCCTGATGTTTCTCTCCGTCTTCGACATGTTCAAGGTGGGCATCGGCCCATCGTCGTCCCACACAATGGGCCCGATGGTCGCCGGGGCGCGGTTTCTCGACAAGCTGCGCGCCCTGCCCTTCGCCGCCCACGGCGTGCGCGCGTCGCTTTATGGCTCGCTGGCCTTCACCGGTGTGGGCCATGCAACCGACCGCGCGACGGTGCTTGGGTTGGCGGGCTTCACGCCAGAAGCCTACGACAACGACAAGGCAGAGGAGACATTGGCCAAAATCCGCGAGACCGGCCAACTGACGCCGGGTGGCTTGTCGCCGCTGGCCTTCGATCCGGAGAATGGTCTGCGCTTTGATTTCGGTCCGGCCCTGCCCGGTCATGCCAATGGCATGGTGCTCGAAGCCCTCGATGCCCAAGGCGACGTGATCTTGCAGGAAACGTATTACTCCGTCGGTGGTGGCTTCGTGTTGACCGCGGACGAGCTGGCCGCTGGTAAGGACACAGACGACGGCGCGCCCGTGCCCTATCCGTTCAAATCGGCCAACGAGATGCTGGAGATGGCGCAAAGCTCAGGCAAAAGCATAGCCGAGATGAAGCGCGCCAATGAAATTTCCCGTGGCAGCAGCGCACGTCTTGACGATGGAATCGCGCGCATCTGGCAGGTGATGGAGGATTGCATCGACCGGGGCCTTGAAGGTCAGGGCATCCTGCCCGGTGGCCTGAGCGTCAAGCGGCGCGCGCGCAACATCCATGAACAGCTGTTGGCAGAGCGCGGCACCAACATGGCCGTGCCCCACGTGTGCAACGACTGGATGAGCGTCTACGCCATGGCGGTGAATGAGGAGAACGCCGCCGGTGGGCAGGTCGTCACCGCCCCGACCAATGGCGCGGCGGGCGTGGTGCCTGCTGTGATCCGCTACTGGCTGGACCATGTGCCCGGCGCGACACGCTCCCGCATTCCCGAATTTCTGCTGACGGCAGCCGCCATCGGTGGCCTGGTGAAATACAACGCATCGATTTCTGGCGCAGAAGCAGGATGCCAGGCGGAGGTCGGAAGCGCCGCGGCCATGGCCGCGGCAGGTCTTTCCGCCGTCATGGGCGCGACCCCGCAACAGGTGGAAAACGCGGCTGAGATCGCGCTGGAACACCACCTCGGCATGACCTGTGATCCGGTCAAGGGGCTGGTGCAGGTGCCTTGTATCGAACGCAACGGTCTGGGCGCGATCAAGGCCGTCTCTGCTGCGTCTTTGGCGATCAGGGGCGACGGCACCCACTTTGTGCCGCTCGACTCCGCCATCGAAACCATGCGCCAGACCGGACAGGACATGCATGAAAAGTACAAGGAAACCTCTCTCGGAGGGCTTGCTGTGAACATCCCCAATTGCTGACCAAACGTGGGAAGAGGGCGCTGTCGCCGCATAAAGGTACACCCGAAGCTCCACCGCCGCAAAGCAAGCAGGACTAATCTTCAGATCTTCGGGCTCTAGATATATCTGGGGTGCCCACAAATCGTGTTTGGCCTCATTGATCCCAAACGTCTCCATCTAGGCAGCTATCGAAGGTAATCCGGGGTCTTTAGAGGGGCAGCGCCGCTTGCTCATTGTCGCTGTCTCGCACGGTGCCGCTGTGTCGTCGGCTCTGAAAAACTGGGGCATGCGCCATTTCCGGGTGGCCCCGGTGGTTTCCGGAACTTAAGGTCTTAGAAGGTGGCCATGATTGCGGTGAATGCCTTCCCGAAATGGTCGATGATCCTTGTGGTGATGTGCCCTAAGCCGCAAAGGATTGCGTAGGCCGCACGGCCGGTCGTGGAAACGCTGCCAGCCCAAGAGATACAATCATCTGGAAGTCTGATGCTTATCAAAGTTGGCGATGCCCGCACCTCGAATATTGATCTGGTTCTGGCGGGCCTGCTCTCTTCAATCGCGGGTGCGCTGAACGCTGTCGGATTTCTTATCGCCGGAACCTTCACGGCAAACATGACGGGAAACATCTCGGCCTTCGCCGACCACATCGCGAATGGCGCGCTCACAATCGCATTTTCCTTTTTGGGGTTGGTGGCGGCCTTTATCTGCGGTGCAGCCATGGCGGCCCTGGCTATTCAAGCTGGTGAACGCCGGCAACTCCGGTCAATCTACGCGCTGGTGATTTCAGCCGAGGCCGTCGTTCTTTTACTGGTCGGCACCGAGCTTGCCATGACATCCGCCACAGAGCACGAGACATTTCTGGTCATTGTCCTCAGTTTTGTGATGGGTCTTCAAAACGCTGCGACGACGATGATTTCGCGGGCGCGCGTTCGAACGACCCATGTGTCGGGAATGGCGACCGATATTGGCATAGAGTTTGCGGCACTGCTCGGAGGGGAAGCGTCACGACAAGAAGCCACGCCAAAGCTCCGCCTACACAGTCTGACACTGGCCTGTTTTGCTTTCGGGGGCTTTTGCGGGGCGCTGTTGTTTCAAATCGTAGGAAGCTGGCTGTTCATCATCGCCGCTCTGTCTTTGCTGTTCATAGCAGTGCCCGAAGCCGTCAGAGCGCACCGTTCTTGAGGCCACCACGCAACGACCCTTTGGTTTATACGGCTCCAAACCGGACGTCGAAGCGCCGTTGGCATAGCGTGAAAGATCCCGCTTAGCCGACCACTCCTATGTCCCCCGCGGTACGGGGCTGCGTCGCCCTAGGCTGCCGCGCAGATTGCATTGTCCGCACCTAAACGCTGATCTTGCACAGCATGAACTTCGCCCCCTGCCCTTTTGCCGTGACAAAGCGGATTTCGCCGTGCCCTTTGTACCGCAGCGCATCACCCGGAGCGAGGTAATGCGCTTCGTTGTCGACGACGGCATGCAGGTACCCCGTCAACATCAACAGATGATGCTCCTGTCCGGCCACTTCCGGCGCTTCCTGTACCCAATGCGTGCCTGGGGTGATCTTGCACTCGACAACTTCGCCCGACAACGCGGCCGACGCCGGAGAAACAATCCGCCGCGAAAGACCGGTTTCACCATCGCGCCATAACGCCTGATCATCACGTCGGATCTGGGCAGCGAATCCGTCCTCCATCATCGACATCAGACGCGACAAGGTCATCTCATGCGCTGCCGCAAGGCGGTTCAGCACATCTGCCGAAGGGCTGACCTCGGCATTCTCAAGCCGTGACAGAGCGGCACGAGACACGCCACTGGCCGCAGCCAGTTGATCCAAAGTCCAACCACGGGCCGCGCGCAGGACAGACAGCCGCGCAGCCAGGCGAACCGTCAGTTCGCTCTTCATTCGTTACATCCCCCCGGGAATCTATCCCGTTCCCGAGACTAGCTTGGATTCGCGAAAAAACGCAACCGCAGGGGATCGCCGCATCGGGTGATCCGCCTCATAGAGGGTAGAAGGTCTGGCCCCCTCTTGCAGACGCAATACGTTGGGCGCACCTATGCAAACCTCCCCCGGGTTCAAGCCGCCACCCTCGGACAAGGCTGGCACGCCATTGACCTGCGCGGATCGGGGCCCGTACATCTTGATACGGACACATCCGTACATATCGATACGGACAAACGCGTGATGTGCCCCTTGCGCACTCTGCTAAACGACCACATCAAACCAACCCGCCGGCACCAGAAACAAGCGGCCAGCCAGCACTTTCCGTTGGCTCGCAGCCCGCAAACCGAGGGCCACGCACTTTCCGCCAAGATCGAAATTTCGGTGAAGCGTCGCATTCTGGACAGACAGGACAAAGGCTTCGACCGACAGATGCTCGCCAATCGACATTCAGCGCAGGATCACCTTTGCGCTATTCAGGCCGCCGAAATCCGCCAATCAGATCGACTTTCGGCGGTTCAGATCATCACCGAAAGCCTCATTTCCCGAAGACATCGCATTCAGAAAGGTCAAAACCCGCCAAGCCGCGCCAAAACACCGTTGTGATCTGATCCGAGGGTCGGCATCTGTTCTACGCTGCCCAGACCGCTCGTCGTCAGAACATGGTCAATCCCAAGGTGCATCGGCACCGGCATATCCCCGAACGTATGCAGATGCTTGCCCACACGTTGGGTCCCAGAGGCCCGTGCCACCCGTTTCACCGTCCATGACCATGCCACGGAGTTGAAGTCACCCGCCAAAATGACCGGCCCCTCCAGCGCAAGAAGCTCATCCATCAGCCTGTCCACCTGATCTGGCTGGCGATAGGGCCAAGGCCAGGCGACATGCAAAGAAATGAGCCAGACCGGCCCGCTTGGTGTCTTGATCTGCACCCCCGCCAAACCATCCGGCGTCGAGCAGAACGCCGTTCCCGGCACCGAGGGAAACCGTGACAGGACCGCCTCGGTACTTTGCGATTGGGCTCGGCAAAGCTGCTGCGTTGGATAGGTCGCGCGCAACGCATCCGTAATGGCTTCATTGCGTTTCGAGACCTCCTGCAAGGTGATGAAGTCAGGTTCCAGCTCTGAAATCTGTGCCAGAAATGCAGCGTCCTCGGTCCGATTATACAGCAGGTTCTGCTGATAGAGCAGAAACTGCCCCGGCTCCAACCTTTGCGACGGCAGGCGCATCCACACATGCCAGCCCAACACCCCCAGCGCGACCAAGACCAGAGGCCAGCGCAACCACCGCGACCAATCCGTCCAGATCACCGCCAAAGCCGCCACGACAAGCAGCCCAACCCGGAAAACTGCAAGGCTGTCCCCGACGGGATGAATGCGCGCTCCGTAACTGGCGACCACAGCCAGCCAAGCCAAGACCGCTACCGCCTTAAGCACCACCTGCATCATTCTCACCTTCCCGTGACGCGCAAGCCCATTGACTTGCACAGGCCAACCGCCGCGACCATTGTTTGACAAGACACATCAAGGACACACCATGCCCAGCGAACGCATCACCTTTCCCGGCCACGCGGGTCATGCGCTGGCCGCTCGACTGGATATGCCACGCGGGCCGCATCTGGCCACGGCGCTTTTCGCCCATTGCTTCACCTGCGGCAAGGACATCCACGCAGCCCGCCGTATTGCCCAGCGGCTCGCCGCCATGGGGATCGCCGTGCTGCGCTTCGACTTCACCGGGCTGGGCCACAGTCAGGGCGAGTTCGCCAACACCACGCTCCGCTCGAACGTCGACGATATCGTGCAGGCTGCCAAATACCTCGACGGGCGCGATATGGCCCCCTCGTTACTGATTGGTCATTCTTTGGGCGGCGCTGCTGTTTTGCGCGCCGCCGGGCGAATCGCGGCCGCCAAGGCCGTGGTCACGATTGGCAGCCCGTTTGACCCCGACCATGTCACCCACACCTTCTCAGACGCATTGCCGCTGATCGCCGCCTCAGGAGAGGCGCAGGTGGATCTCGGCGGGCGTCCCTTCACCATCGGGCAGGCCTTTGTCGACGATCTGGCGCAGCACGACCTCGGCATGACGCTGGCCAATCTCGACCGTGCGCTGCTGGTGATGCATGCCCCCGGCGACACGGTCGTGGGTGTGTCCAACGCCACGCAAATCTTCATGGCTGCCAAACACCCCAAAAGCTTTGTCACGCTGGATGACGCCGACCACCTCGTCAGCCGTCCCGAAGATGCCGAATACGCCGCTGGGGTCATCGCGGCCTGGGCGCGACGGTACATCAACCTCACGCCGCCCGCCCCGCCCCCGGGTGCGCCGGAGGACGTCACCCGCGTGACCGAGGCAGATCCCCACGGCTTCCTTCAGGACGTGATGTCAGGTCCGCACCATCACGCCCTTGCTGACGAACCAGAGGCCTACGGCGGCACCAACCGTGGCATGTCGCCCTATGGCTTTGTGGCAGCGGGGCTCGGGGCATGCACCTCGATGACCATCCGCATGTACGCGAGGCGCAAAGGCTGGCCGCTTGAGAGCGTCTCCGTCGATGTCACCCACGACAAGGTCCACGCACAGGACGCCAGCGGCAGCGAGAGCCGCATTGATCGATTCACCCGGCATATCACCCTCAGTGGCGATCTCACGCAGGAGGAGCGCGCCCGCCTGATGGAAATCGCAGACCGCTGCCCGGTCCACCGCACGTTGGAAACCGGCGCACAGATTGACACGGAAATGACCTGAGGCCCTGACAACCGCGACGTGCAGGGAGAACTTGAAGCACGCTGGCCGATCGTCGCCATATCCCGACACGCATCCTTGCCTCATGCGACATTCTCAAGGCGCTCACCGGTGGCCACACATGCGTCTGGCCACCCCACACAGCTCAATGTCCATGCAGCGTCCTGTGATGAGGCCAGTCATCGCCCTGCGCACCGGGATCACTCACGCGGGACAGCCCGTCAGGATATGCGCTGCTGCAACCAATCAATCGGGTGTCCCACTGAGGTGAAAGCGAAAGCCTGCTAATCGGTACAATCCATGCGAGCACACCACATGACCGCACTGGCCGCCCCGAGTAAAACAGCAAAAAGGCCGGACCACCTGGGTCCGGCCTTTTCTTGAAACCGTAGGGCTGAACTCAACCCGTCTCCTGGCTCAGCCGCGTGCGCGGCCGACCAGCTTCCATGCCGCAGGCAGGATCAGGGCGGCCAGCGCCAGCTTGACTGCATCACCAATCAGAAACGGTGTCAGGCCCCACTCAAGGATGGGCTTGTCCCAACCGTACAGCATACCCAGCCAGATCAGGCCCGGCACATACAGGATCGCGTTGCCCAGCAGCATTGCGAAACCCATTTTGGGAGCCGAGCGATCCCAGCCGGCACGGGCCAAAACGCCCATTGCGGCAACGGCGATCACGTATCCAACCAGATAGCCGCCGGTGCTGCCCATCATGTAGTCGATGCCGTTGAGATCAGCGGTCGAGCTTTGGAAAATGTCGAACCCGATCATGCCGAGGATCATGTAGCCCATGATTGTCGTCAGACCGAGGCGCGGGCCGTAGGCGGCGCCAATGGTCAGCACGGCAAACGTGCCCATGTTCATCGCAACGGGCGAGCCGGGCACCGGAACTTTGATCTTGGCCAACACGACAAGCATCGCAATCCCAAGCACGACCAGCGCAGCTTGCTTCACGCGCAGGGCCGCACCTTCGGTCGCACCGAAAGTATCGACCAGCACGTCACGGTCAAAAGTAAGTGTCATGGGTTCCCCCTATCCTGTCGAAAATATTTGCTCGTTTGTGCCCGATGGTTGAACGCCTCGCAAGTATATTGCGCGAATGCACATGCAGAAAATATGCAAACTTGAACTTTGCAGATGCAAATATCACGTGGTGAAGGGGGGTTGATCTTTCCTGAGTGTCGAAGCACATCGCTGCCAAGGCCCAGCATCGACCGGATACAAATTTCAGAGCCGCGCTTCCAGCCAGACCTGCGCCTGCGTCAACGCAAAGTGCACCCGTGCGGCATCTCCGGCCCCCATGCGCGACCGCAAGAGAAACTGATACCACCGCAGATCCAATGTCTTCAACGCATCGAAGACCGCCATCATCCAGCGCTCGTCAAAGCTCCGGCTCTCATCGCCGGGCAGCGCAATTTCAATCGGCCTGTCCAGCGCCTTCTCCAGCTGTGCCCGCAACCGTGTCAGCGAATGCCCCTCTTCGGCGTACATCAACTCGTAACGCAGAATCTCCAGACGCGGGTCCGGCGCGCGCAGCTGAGGGAACTCGGCGGTCCAATGCGCCGCTGCGGTTTTGGGATGGGACATGGCACAGCCTCCTATTTCCGACAAAATTAATCAGATAAATTGTCAGCTGACAACCCATGCGATGCCGCGCGCATCACAAAAGAAATAAGCGCTCCCTCAGCCCCTGCGATTTGTAGTTGGATGAAAGTGAGGCTTCGCACCTTAGCGCCTGCATCGTCTTCTGCGACTCATACCTCTCTGTTGCGTACCTCCGGAGGTCCATGTTCGAACTGCACGACGCTACGGTCAAAAGATCGGGATCTGCGCCCGCGATGACGTCAATAATGGGCTCTCACGCATCCATAGTTCGCTGCTCAACATGATCGGCGAAAAGGCGGAATCAGGCGTCTTTCGGACCGAGGAAGAGATGCTTGAATGGATGAACCGCCCCGAGACGCGGTTTGACCAAATCGAAGAAACCGACAGCCTGAAGCTCATAGATATGAGCGATACCCCCACGTTCATCGCCGGAAAACATTAAGCCCCAAACGCAAAAGGCCCCGCCGTGTCCGGCGAGGCCCCCTGTCATGTGACCAAGGTCGGTTTAGTCGATCTTGGTCAGCAACTCGCCCACGGTCGCCTTCGCGTCGCCGTAGTACATGCGGGTGTTCTCCTTGAAGAACAGCGGGTTCTCGATACCGGAATAGCCGGTGCCCTGTCCACGCTTGGACACGAAGACCTGCTTGGCTTTCCAGACTTCCAGAACCGGCATCCCCGCGATGGGAGAGTTCGGATCGTCCTGTGCCGCCGGGTTCACGATGTCGTTGGAGCCGATGACAATGACAACATCCGTATCCGGGAAGTCGTCGTTGATCTCGTCCATCTCCATGACGATGTCGTAGGGCACTTTGGCTTCGGCCAGCAGCACGTTCATGTGCCCTGGCAGACGACCCGCAACCGGGTGGATCGCAAAGCGCACGTTCTTGCCTTTGGCGCGCAGCTTGCGCGTCAGTTCGGCCACGTTCTGCTGCGCCTGCGCCACGGCCATGCCGTAACCCGGCACGATCACAACGCTGTCGGCCTCGTCCAGAGCATTCGCCACACCGTCCGCGTCGATGGCGATCTGCTCGCCTTCAACTTCCATCGCCGGACCGGATGTGCCGCCGAAGCCGCCCAGGATCACAGAGATGAACGAGCGGTTCATCGCCTTACACATGATGTAGGACAGGATCGCACCGGAGGAGCCCACAAGCGCACCGACCACGATCAGCAGGTCGTTGCCCAGCGAGAAACCAATCGCCGCAGCCGCCCAGCCAGAGTAGCTGTTCAGCATCGAAACCACGACCGGCATGTCGGCGCCGCCGATGCCCATGATCAGGTGGTAGCCGATGAAGAACGCCAGCAAAGACATCACGAGCAGGGTCCAACCGCCGCCTGTGCTCATGTAAACGAGCAGCAGGATCACCGACAGGATTGCGGCCGTCGCGTTCAGCAGGTGACCGCCCGGCAGCTTTTTCGCGACCGAGGTCAGCTTGCCCGCCAGTTTGCCATAGGCCACCACAGAACCGGTGAAGGTCACCGCACCGATGAAGACACCGAGGAAAACCTCGACCTTCAGGATGTTCAGCTCAACCGGAGACTTGTGCGCCACAGTGGCCGAGAAGCCCTTGAGCGCCGCGATGGCCGCTTCGTCGCCTGCTTGGTGCAGCGCCTGGATGTTGTTCATCACCAGCTCAGCGTTGTAGCCGACAAAGACCGCCGCCAAACCAACCAGCGCGTGCATGCCGGCGACCAGTTCCGGCATCTGGGTCATCTCGACCCGCGAGGCCAGCAGGTAGCCAATCACACCGCCAGCGGCGATGAGGATGATCGACAGGACCCACAGGCCAGAGCCGGGTCCGATCAGGGTTGCAAAGACCGCCAGCGCCATGCCGACGATACCGTACCAGACCGCGCGCTTTGCACTCTCTTGACCGGACAGACCGCCCAGCGAGAGGATGAAGAGCACGGCCGCGACCACATAGGCCGCCGTGGTAAATCCGAATTCCATTGTTCTATGTCCCCCTTACGACTTCTGGAACATGGCGAGCATGCGCCGTGTCACGAGGAAGCCACCGAAGATGTTGATACCGGCGAAGAAGACGGAAATCGCAGCCAGCAGCACCACGAGGAAGCCGCCACCCGATCCGATTTGCGTCAGCGCACCGAGAATGATGATCGAAGAAATCGCGTTGGTCACAGCCATCAGCGGGGTGTGCAGCGAATGCGACACGTTCCAGATGACCTGGAACCCGATGAAGACGGACAGAACGAAGACGATGAAGTGCTGCATGAACGAGGCCGGGGCCACGAGGCCGATGGCCAGCAAGATGGCGGCACCGACGACCAGCAAGGTCACCTGCTGCTTGGTCTGCGCCTTGAAGGCGGCAACCTCGTTGGCGCGCTTTTCTTCGGGCGTCAGTTCCTTGGGCTTCTCTTTTTTCTGCGCCGCGATGGCTGCCACTTTAGGCGGCGGCGGTGGGAAGGTGATTTCACCCTGATGCGTTACGGTTGCGCCGCGAATGACATCATCGTCCATGTTATGGTTGATCTGACCGTCCTTCTCGGGCGTCAGGTCGGTCATCATGTGACGGATGTTGGTCGCATACAGCGTGGAGGCCTGCGTCGCCATCCGGGAGGGGAAGTCCGTGTAGCCGACAATGGTCACGCCATTGTCCGTCACAATCTTCTCGTCCTTGACGGTCAGCTTGCAGTTGCCGCCCTTCTCCGCTGCGAGGTCGACGATGACCGATCCCGGCTTCATGGCCTTGACCATGTCCTCGGTCCACAGCTCGGGCGCTTCGCGGTTGGGGATCAGCGCCGTGGTGATGACGATGTCCACCTCCGGAGCCAGTTCACGGAACTTGGCCAGCTGCGCTTCGCGGAACTCAGGGGAGGACACAGAGGCATAGCCACCGGTCGCCGCGCCGTCTTGCTGTTCCTCTTCGAAGTCGAGGTAGACGAATTCCGCGCCCATGGATTCGACCTGCTCGGCCACTTCGGGCCGCACGTCAAAAGCGTAGGTGATCGCGCCAAGCGAAGTCGACGTTCCGATCGCCGCAAGCCCTGCAACGCCCGCACCGACAACCAGCACCTTGGCCGGGGGCACCTTGCCCGCTGCTGTGATCTGGCCGGTGAAGAAGCGTCCAAAGTTGTTGCTTGCTTCGATGACACCACGGTAGCCCGCGATGTTGGCCATCGACGACAACGCGTCCATCTTCTGCGCACGGCTGATGCGCGGCACCATTTCCATGGCGATGACGTTGGCGCCTTTTTCCTTGGCCTTGTTCAGGCCTTCCTCGTTCCCGCCGGGATTGAAGAATGTAATCAGCGTCTTGTCCGCGCTGAGGTAGTCCAGTTCGTCCAGCGTGGGAATGCGGACCTTGGCGATGATGTCGGACTGGGCCCACAGTTCATCGGCGCTGTTCACGATTGTCACGCCCGCGTCGCGGTATTTCTCGTCCGAGAACTCCGCCTTTGCGCCTGCGCCGGATTCAATGAGGCACTCATAACCCAGCTTCTGCAAGGCCAGCGCCGAGTCGGGCGTCATCGCCACCCGGTTCTCGCCGGCCTCGACCTCTTTTGGTGTCCCGATTTTCACGTTTCTCTTCCCCCTTATTCAGGAATTCTTGACCGCAGAGCGGTCGTTCCGCCCATGACATTACCACGATACAGGGAAGGGTCTACAGACCTGACCTATCTCCTGACACATGTATCTGGCGCTTCTAGACCACAGGTTGACGGAAAGTTAAAGCCATCCTCTCGTTTGTTGCGCAAAATATACTCATACGGCAACAAACTTGCGCGCACCCGGGGAGGGCTCAGGTCACCTCGGATGCGCGACAACGATACATAAGTTGGCACGCAAACATTCGGGGCTCGGAATTTATACGCCTTATCAAAGCGTAAGCCTGTCTCTTGATCTGCGGGACGGATCAAGGCCCCGGTCAGCCCGGCGGCTCGATGCCAAGAGGGCGGCGGCGGTCAGATCCAGCGGCGGGTGTCTTTCTCGTAGCGGGTGAAATCTCGCGGGAAACGGTGCCTCAAGCCTCGCTCCTCGGACAGGATAAACCGCGTCTCGATCACCCAGACAAAGATCGGGATCAGGGGCAATGCCAGCACCGCGTCCCAGTACAGGATCAGGCCAGTCAGGATCAGCACGTCCCCCAGATAGATCGGGTTGCGGGACCGCTTGAATATACCGGAGGTGACCAGGCGCGACGCCTGACGGTTGGGGACAACGGTGGTGCGGTGGCGTCGCATCTCAAAAATGGCAAGTGCGGCGAGGATGATGCCGCCGCCCACAAGAAGCCCGCCAATCAGGTCCGCCCAAACAGGTCCAAAGCTGCCGACGGGGTACACGGTCGGTTGCAGCCACGCCAGCAACAGCGCACCCGCGAACCAGACCTGAGGCCAATCGGGAAACCCGTCCAACTGCTTCATCGCTCTGCCTTTCTTCGTCACTCAGGTCAGGAAGGGATGCGCCAACTGCACAAATCCCCTGCCCCATCGCAATCAGCAATGGCGTCGGCCCGCAAGACGAACTTCGTAAGAAATACCTCGGTAAACTTATTCAATCAGCCGTTTTATTCCCATTCCATTTCTTCAAAGACCCGGCCTGCGTTTTTTGTGGCCAGTTCCTCGAAGGTGTCCAGATGCGCCCAGCGCGCCTGATCGACGTAAAAAGCGCCGGCAAGATCGCCGCCTTCATCAATATGCGCGCCAATCTGGTCTCGCAAATCCCGCAGATAGCCAACGGTGCCTTCGGTCACGGCGGCCATATTCGTCGGGTGGCCGTGGCCGGGGATCACATAGATCGCGCCAAGGTCGGTGAATGGCCCCTCAAAAGTCTCGATCCAGCACCCGGTGCAGGTGTCGGCAAAAATCGGCGGCATCCGCTCGTGAAAGGCAATGTCGCCTGCGATCACGACATCCCCCTGTGGTATCCAGACTTGGGTGTCGCCGGGCCCATGCGCGGGGCCAAGATGCAGCACGTCCAGCGTGACATCACCCATCTCGATGACCTTTCGGTCGTCGAACGACAGGTTCGGCACGGCGACGGTGGTGCCTTCAGCCTTGTCTTGATTGTAGCGTTGCATCCCTTGCAGGATGAAATCGCCGTTTTCCTCGATCTCTGCGATGGCCTCGGCATGGGCCAGCACATCAACCCCGAGCGCGCGCCAGTAGGCGTTGCCCAGTATGGCATGTCCCTGCCCGTTCTCGTTGATGACCAGCTTGACCGGCTGGTCGGTGACCGCCTTGATCTCGTCATGCAGCGCCTCGGCCAGTCGCACGGAGGCCCCGCCGTTGATGACCACGACCCCGTCACCGGTCACGACAAAGGACAGGTTGTTGTTGTGGCCCGCGTTTTCATAGGTCGGCGGGGCGGTCGCGCCGATGGCAGACCAGACGCCGGGGATGAACTCCACCGGCTTGTTGTAGAGTTCTGACTGCGGATATTTGTCCGCGATGTCCTCATGCGCCGTGGCCATGCCAGCCAACAGCGCCAATACGCCTGCCAATGCGATCCTCATCACGCGATCCTCCTCTACCATTCATAAACATTCACATGTGTGCATTCAAAAGCCAAGCGTCATCGGCTTGTCCCCGCGCCTTGGACCGGTACAGTTTGGCGCAAAGGGGAGGACACCATGCTGACAGGGAAACACGCGCTGGTCACAGGCGGTGGCACAGGGATTGGATTGGCCATCGCCCGTGCGCTGGCCAAACAGGGGGCAAAGGTTACGATCACCGGTCGCCGGTTGGACACGCTGGAGGCCGTGGCAGGCGATGGTCTTCACCCGCTGCGCATGGATGTGCAGGACGAGGCATCGGTCACGGATGGCATCGCAGCGGCCGTCGCCGCCCGTGGTCCCATCCAGATCTGCGTGCCCAATGCGGGCCTCGCCGAAGGGCGCGCCCTCATGAAGACCGACATGGATTTCTGGCGCAACATGATGGCGACGAACGTGGATGGCGCCTTCCTGACGATCCGCGAATCGTTGAAGTCCATGACCACCACCGACTGGGGCCGGGTGATTGCCGTATCCTCGATCGCGGGGCTGAAGGGGCTGAAAGGCGCGCCGACCTACACCGCGTCGAAACACGCCATGATCGGGTTGATCCGGGGGCTGGCGGCGGATTTTGCAGGCAAGCCCTACACGTTCAATGCGCTTTGCCCGGCTTATGTGGACACCGAAATTGTCAGCCGCAACATCACCTCCATCATGCAGCGCACCGGCATGGACGAGGCTGCCGCGCGCGATCTGATGGTCGGGGTGAACCCGCATGGTCGGCTGATCACGCCCGAGGAGGTGGCCGAGGCTGCGCTGTTTTTGTGTGGCGAAAATTCCGGCAGCATGAACGGTCAGGCACTTCAGATTGCTGGCGGTGAAATGTAACTCTGGGCACTGCGTGGCCTCAACCACGCGCCAAAAGGACACTTTATGACTGATTTTTCCCAAACCCGCGCCTTGTTCGACCTGCCTGCGGGGGTGACATATCTGGACGGCAACTCGCTTGGCCCCCTGCCCCGCGCGACGGCGGCCCGAGTGGCGCAAACCGTGCAGGACGAATGGGGCGCGCATCTGATTTCGGCGTGGAACGCCTGTGGCTGGATGGCCAAGCCGCGCGCCTTGGGCGACCGCATCGGCGCGTTGATCGGCGCAGAACCCGGCCACACGGTGATCGGTGACACGCTGTCGATCAAGGTGTTTCAGGCGCTCGCCGCTGCGCTGAAGCTGAACCCGGATCGACGATTGATCCTGTCAGACACCGGCAACTTTCCGACCGACCTGTATATGGCCGAAGGGCTGCTGAAGCTGCTGCCAGAGGGCTATGAGCTGCGCACAGTCGCCCCCGAGGAAGTGGCCAGCGCCATCACCGAGGAGGTCGCCGTGATGATGATCACCGAGGTGGATTACCGCACGGGCCGCCGCCACGACATGCAGGCGCTGACGCAACTGGCCCATGACAAGGGCGCGCTGACCATCTGGGATCTGGCACATTCCGCCGGGGCCTTTCCGGTCCATCTGGCGGACTGCGGCGCGGATTTCGCTGTGGGCTGCACCTACAAATATCTCAACGCAGGCCCCGGTGCGCCGGCCTTTATCTACGTCGCGCCAAAGCACGCGGCAGAGGCGGAACCTGCGTTGGCGGGCTGGCTGGGACACAAGGCGCCCTTTGCCTTTGACCTTGGCTACACGGCGGGGGATGGCATCGACCGGATGCGCGTCGGCACGCCTCCGGTGATCCAGATGGCCGCGTTGGAGGCCGCCTTGGACATCTGGGAGACGGTGGACCTCGACGCGCTGCGCGCCCGGTCACTGGAGCTTGCCGACCGGTTTATCGCCAAGGTGGAGGCCACGACAGATCTGACGCTGGCCACGCCCCGCGCGCCACGGGATCGTGGCAGTCAGGTGTCGTTTCGCCATCCGGAGGGCTACGCCATCATGCAGGCGCTGATCGCGCGCGGCGTGATCGGTGACTTTCGCGCGCCGGATATCCTGCGGTTCGGCATCACGCCGCTGTACCTGTCGGAGACAGAGATCGACCACGCGGCCGAGGTGCTGGCCGATATTCTGGCCACCAACGCATGGAATGCCCCCGAATACAAAGAACGCAAGGCCGTGACGTAGGCTGCGAAGCCGCATTCCACGACGCCCGGCGCTTGACCTTCGGGCACAACAGCGCATCATCCAGATAAATCCGCGCATTCGGCTGACAACCTCCGCCGAATGCACCACAAAGGACGCAAACCGGCCATACGGGCCGTTCGCGACAAGGAGATCCCCATGGCCTACACCCTCACGGTCAACGGCACGACACACGAGGTCGATTTGCCCGGCGAGGTGCCCCTTTTGTGGGTGCTGCGTGACCAGTTGAACCTGACCGGCACAAAATATGGCTGCGGTGTCGCGTCTTGCGGAGCCTGCATCGTACAAGTGGATGGCCAGGCGCAGCGCTCCTGCGTGTTGCGGCTCGAGGATGTGGACGGCGAAGTGACAACCATCGAAGGTCTGGGCCAGCCAGACACGCTTCATGCGCTGCAACAGGCCTGGATCGACCATCAGGTGCCACAATGCGGCTACTGCCAGTCGGGCCAGATCATGCAGGCCGCAAGCCTTCTGGCCGAACTGCCCAGCCCCAGCGATGAGGATATCGACAACGCCATGGCCGGAAACCTCTGCCGCTGCGGCACCTACCCGCGCATCCGTGCTGCGATCAAATCCGTGGCGGAGGGCGTCTGATGGCTTCTGCTGGTAAAATCCTGCGCCGTACCTTCCTGATCGGCACCGCCGTTGTCGTGGGCGGCGCGGCCTTTGGCGCGTGGGTGGTGGCAAAACCTGCCCCCAACCCCCTGAAGCCAGCGGAGGGTGAAACCGCGCTGAACCCCTTTGTGGTGATCGACGGCGAGGGGATCACGCTTGTCTCCCCCCGTGCGGAAATGGGCCAGGGCACGGAAACCACGTGGGCCGCTCTGATCGCCGAGGAACTGGATGTCACCCTCGATCAGGTGCGCATCATTCACGGGCCACCCGCGAAAGCCTACTACAACCATGCCCTGGTCGGCGAGGCGATGGCGGGCTACGATGCCTCCTCCATCGAACGCTCCATGGGTGAACTGATGGGCCATCTGGGCAAGGTCTTCTCCATGCAGGTCACCGGCGGCTCCACCGCCATGAAAGACGGCTTTGAGCGGATGCGTGTTGTCGGCGCCGCCACACGGGAAATGCTCGTGGCGGCCGCCGCCAAACGGCTAGATGTATCTGCCGCGGAGCTGGTCACAGACAAAGGCCAAGTCATTGCCCCCGATGGCACCAAGATCGCCTATACCGCGCTGGCCGAAGATGCCGCCGAGATGGAACCGCCCCGCGTTGAATTGCGCCAGCCCGAGGAGTGGAAAATCCTTGGCACGAAATTCCGGCGCACCGACATTCCGGCGAAATCCACCGGCACCGCGACCTTTGCCATCGACACCCGCCTGCCCGGCCAGCGCTTTGCCGCGCTGCGCCTGTCCCCCACCCGCGCGGGCATCAAATCGTTCGACGCCTTCGAGGTCAGCCGCATGCCCGGTGTCGAAAAGGTCGTGGACCTTGGCGACGGGTTGGCCGTGGTGGCCAACAACACTTGGATCGCCCAGCGCGCGGTGAACGAGATCCCGGTCACATGGGAAGACGCCGCTTATCTGCCCAGCGACGCCGCCATATCCGAGGCGCTCGAAGCCGGTTTCGAGCTGGCCGCGGATTCCATGTTGCGTGACGACGGCGACGTGTCGACCCTGCCCATGGGCACAAAGCGGATCGAGGCAGCGTACTCTGTCCCGTTCCTGGCCCACGCCACCATGGAGCCGCAGTCCGCGAATGCGTGGTTCGATGGCGGCAAGCTGAAGGTCTGGACCGGCTCGCAGATGCCGACCTTTGCCCTGCGCGTCGCTGCCGAAGAAGCCGGGCTGGATGAGGCCGATGTGGAATTCAACGTCACCTACCTCGGCGGCGGCTTTGGGCGGCGCGGCGAGGTGGACTTTACCCGCTATGCCACACGCATCGCCAAGGAGATGCCCGGCACCCCCGTTTTGCTGACCTATTCGCGCGAAGAGGACATGACCCAGGACTTCTACCGCCCGGCGGCCAAGGCGCGCTTTGCCGGGGCGGTCAAGGATGGCAAGGCGGTGATGCTGGATGCGCAGGTGTCCTCGGCCCCGGTGATCGGTCCGGCGCTGGACCGCGCGGCGGGCTTTTCCCCCGGTGGCCCGGATGCGGCCATCACCGAAGGCACAGCGAACCAGCCCTACGCCATCCCGAATTACCGGGCGCGCGGGTATGCGGTGCCGGACCTTCCGCCGGTGGGCTTCTGGCGGTCCGTGGGCAATTCGCTGAACGGCTTTTTCATGGAAAGTTTCATGGATGAGATGGCCGTGGCCGCAGGGGTCGATCCGCTGCAATTCCGCATGGACCTGACGCGCGACGAATTCCTGCCCGCGTGGGAAGTGCTGAACACGGTCAAGCAGATGTCCGGCTGGACCGGTGAAACGCCGGACGGTGTCGGGCGCGGTGTGGCCATGTGCTACAGCTTTGGCACGCCGGTCGCGATGGTAATCGAAGTGGCCGATCAGGACGGCGCGGTGAAAATCACCAAGGCGTGGATCGCCGCCGACCCCGGTGTCGCGCTGAACCCCGACAACATCAAGGCGCAGCTTGTTGGCGCTATGGTCTATGGCCTGTCAGCCGCGATCAGCGAAGAGATCACCTTCGCCGATGGGGCGGTGCAGCAAAAGAACTTCCCTGACTACGAGCCGCTGCGGATCACCCAGATGCCGGAGACCAAGGTCAGCATACTTGAGGTGCAGGATCATTTGGGCGGTATTGGCGAAGTGGCCACGCCCCCGGCAGCGCCTGCCCTGGCAAATGCGCTGTATGACTTGCGCGGCGAACGCTATCGCAGTCTGCCGCTGAAAAAGCATGTCGATTTCAAGATCTGACAGATCGCTTCGACAGATACAAAGCACGCTCGCCCCATTCGGGGCGAGCGTTTGCTTTTTGGCCAGAAACATCGCGGAAAAGACGTCTCTGCGCTGCCCTCAGACAGATTTGGGAAGCGTTTTTTCGTACATGAAACGCTGGTTTACCAGTGAATGAGCCGCCCCTTGGTCAGGGTTTGATGACCTCGTTTTTCACCTGCCCCCAGACCAGCAGCGTAAAGACGGCCGTACCACCGGCGACATTGCCCGCCAGCACCGGAATGAAGAACCGCCAGATCGCCTCTCCCACACCCATCTGGCCGAACCAGACGAGAACGCCAGCCTCCACCGATCCGGCGATGACGTGGGCAAACCCTGCTGCCGACATCAGCCATGTCATCACAAGCACCACCCAGAACGCATTGCTTTGGGCTGCGGGGATGATCCAGACGACTGCGGCGATGATGATTCCCGCGGGGATGGCGCGAAAGAAGTTTTCGCCGAAACTGCCGTCCGTGGCATGTCTGGACACGGCCAGCAGACTTTCGGTCATGTGTGCGGGCAAGAAGTGCGGCATATACAGGAAACCGCTGGCGATGATGGTTCCGACGATATTTGCCGCCAGCACGATGGTCCACAACCGCAGCATCCGATTCAGGCACGTCAAGGATTGATCCGCCACCAAAGGCAAAACCGTCGTGATCGTGTTCTCGGTGAAAAGCTGCATCCGGCCAAAGATGACGACCATGAAACCGACGGAATAACCCAGGGCTTCGATCAGGATGGTCCATTCGGCATCGGGCAAATGCGATTTCAGAACCGTCTGCGCGATCACCGACAAGCTGATGAGGATGCCCGCCGCCACGCCTGACCAGATCAGCGACACCGTGGGGCGCGCCAGTTCCTCGCGCCCATCACGACGAATGACCTCGTAAATCAGGCGGGCCGACAGCCGGGATGCCTGCGTGACAGAGGTTTCCTCTGATGGTTCGCGAACCGCGTCTGACTCGGCGGGGTCTTTTTGCTGTAAATGGATGTCTTGGGGAGCGTTTTGATCGTTCATCTAGCCTGAACCTTTGACCCGCCGAATGGTTCCCCAGCTAAAATTAACGTCACACGAACGGGTTATGCCGTGCGCAGCAAGCCACCCGCACGGCGCACGCGAGACCAGTCATGGACCGCCTCCCCAAATGCGGTGAACAGCGGGCGCGAGACCGGGTCGTTGGCCGCATCCCACTCGGGGTGCCACTGCACAGACATGGTAAATCCTTTCGCCCCGTCGACATATATCGCTTCCGGAGTGCCGTCGGGCGCGACGCCCTCCACCACGATGCGTTGGCCGGGCTCTTTGATCCCCTGACCGTGAAGAGTATTTGTCATGACCTCCGGCGCGCCGAACAATTTGTGGAATTTTCCGCCCTCGGTGAGCGTCACCTTGTGGCGCAGGGCGAATTTCTCCTCCAGCGTGCCGTCCGGGGGCATACGGTGGTTCATCCGCCCCGGCAGGTCGCGTATTTCCGGGTAAAGCGTACCGCCCATGGCGACGTTGACCTCCTGGAAACCCCGGCAGATGCCAAAGAACGGCTGGCCGCGTTCCACGCAGGCCCGCACAAGCGGCAGCGCGATGGCATCGCGGGCGCGGTCGTGATCCCCATGCGCCTCTGTCCAGTTCTCTCCGTATTCCTCGGGGTGGACATTGGGGCGTCCGCCGGTCAGCAGGAATCCATCGCAAGTCTCCAGCAATTCGTCGACCGAAACCAGCCGAGGGTCGGCGGGGATCAGCAGCGGGATGCAATTCGACACGCAGGCCACCGCCTCCGAGTTCATCGTTCCGCCCGCGTGCGCCGGGTACTGGTCATTGATGAGATGGGAATTGCCGATGATGCCGACGATGGGCCGCGTCATGTGAAAAAGCTCCTTGTTTGCAAGATATATAGTCCAAGATCTTTGCAAGAAAAAGGTGAACGCCGCACGAGCCCCCCTGCGCCAGCGCGCAAAAGTCCCGTGACGACTTAATTTGCCACTTTGGAAGGCAGCGAGCGAGGCACCGGTTAACCATTCACGTGCATAGGAAATGATAACTGTGCGGGGGTCTGTTAAGATCGCGTTAAGGATCGTTTAAGCACACGCCAGGCTGCCGTCACGACGCGCGTCCCCCGATCCGCAACAAAAGGTGGGAAAGCCATGACCAGACAAACCATGTCGCAGGTTCTGCTGCGCGATCTTGTGACGCCTGCGGACCTGACACCCATACTGGGCAAAACCACGCGACCGGACGTGCTGCTGGAACATCTGATCGAAGAACGCACCACCGTGGGCCTGCAGTTGCAGCGCATCGAGGGGTTGATGGCCTGCCTCGCTGGCGATCTCGAAGAGTATGCCGGGGGACGCATGAGCAAGGATGTCCTGATCTCCGAAATGTCGAGGACCGTGCATGTCATGGCGATGGAGATGTTCTACGACGAGACCCAGGCGTTGGCCGCGGAATAACCGGAGGTGTCGGATGGACGCCCCCGGATCGTGGGGGGGCGTCCTGATCCCTGTCACTCTGCGGCAAAGGCCACGTCGCGCAGGGGATCGTTTTCTTCGGTGATGGTCGTCGTCACCTGCGGACAGCGCAGGCACGCAGCCGACCCTTCTTGCCCGTGCCAGCGACAGGTCTTGCGTATGGCGCAGGCCGGCAATCGCGTCTCCACCGGGGACAGTTTCGCAGCGATCCGCGTGGCCAATTGACAGCGTTCCCCATCGAAATGGCCGCAGCGCTTTTGCGCACAGGGCGCGGCGAAGCGGTAGACCAGGGTCGGCGGCACATCACCAGTGGCCGCGAGCACCGCATCTGTGACCGGCACAGTCCCGGCCACATAGGCCACGTCTTGCCCCGGTCGGTGCACGCCAAGAACCTGCGCGCCCGCCATATCCGGCTGCGCTGAGGGACAAAGCTGCCCCGTCATTTGAAATGTGCCATGAACTCTTTGTCGACGGGGAAGTACCCCATGGTGATCCCGCCGCGGATCACCTTGACCTCTGGCTGTGCTTCGCGGGCGACCGGCCCCATGATCTTCGTGATCTTGTCGGAGACCTCAAGCATCTCGCGGGGTTCAAATTTCTCCCAGTTCGGATCCTTGATCCAGATACCCACGGTGCCGAACTCTCGCCAGACACCAATTTTATAGTCCCCGAGGTCCGAGGACTTTCCCAGCACCTCTGCGGCGGCGCGTTCAGCGTGTTTCATGACGTCATCGACGGAAATAGTGTCAGCCATGCGACTCATCCTTGTGAAATTGATTTGCAAAAATCCCCGTGGAAATGTCACGGGGTGCACCTACCTTGCCACAAGCAAGACGAATAATCAACTTTAGGGTGTAAATTGAAAACTGAACTCGCCGAAACTTCTGTTGTCACCCCTATCTCGCTGGACAGATGGCATCGGTCAGACACATACCGCTGGTTCAGAGACTACGGGCGGCCGCATTACGCCATCACCTGCCGCGTGGATGTCACGCGCCTGATGGCGCGTAAGGCGGAGGGCGTGTCACCGTATATCGGTTGTCTCTATGCCGTTGGGCATGGCTTGAATGCGGTGCCGGAGTTGAGGGTCAGGTTTCGCGCCGATGGCACCGTGGTGCGGCACGAAAGTATCGGGCTTTCGTTTACTGTGCCGCGGGACACCGGTGGTTTTGCCTATAGCTATCAGCCGTTTGTGGATGAGTTTGACGTGTTTGACCGTGCCGCGCGGGCGAATATTGCCAAGGTCCGCAGCGCCAAAGATATTCGGGAGCACGCAGAGCGGACCGATGCGGTGGCCTATCTGTCCTGTCTGCCATGGCTGGATTTCACCGCGCTCGATCACGCAGTGCCCGGCCCTGACGACTGCATACCACGCCTCTCCTGGGGCAAGATCGTCGAACAAGACGGGCGGGCCGACATGTCGCTGAACGTTCAAGTGCACCATGCCGTCACAGACGGCGAGCATGTCGGCGCGTTGGTCTCGGAAATCCAGACAGCACTGGACGGCTTCTGATTTCACGAGGGCCTTGGGTGACAAGGCCCTCGTCGCATGTGGGCGATCACTGATGGATCAGGCGGCCTCTGCATCCTCGGATTTCTGGCGTTGCCACAGATTTGCGTACCGGCCATTGCGTTCCAGCAGCGCGTCGTGTGTGCCTTCCTCTACCACCAGTCCGTTTTCCAGAACCACGATGCGGTCTGCGTCAGCGATGGTGGACAGTCGGTGCGCGATGGTCAGCACGGTGCGCCCCTCGCCCGCGCGCTTCAACGCGCCTTGGATGCTGGCCTCGGTTTCAGTGTCCAGCGCACTGGTCGCCTCGTCCAGCAACAGGATTGGCGGGTTTTTCAACAAGGTGCGCGCGATGCCCACCCTCTGCTTTTCGCCGCCAGAAAGCTTCAGCCCTCGTTCGCCCACCGGGGTCTCGTACCCCTCTGGCAGCGAGATGATAAACTCGTGGATCTGAGCCGCGCGGGCGGCGGCGATGATCTCTTCCTCGGTGGCCCCATCGCGCCCGTAGGCGATGTTGTAGCGGATCGAGTCGTTGAACAGCACCGTGTCCTGCGGCACGACACCGATGGCCTGGTGCAGCGTTTCCTGCGTCACGTCGCGCACATCCTGCCCGTCGATGCGCACAGACCCGCCGTTCACATCGTAGAACCGGAACAGCAGCCGTCCGATGGTCGACTTGCCCGAACCTGACGGACCGACCAGCGCGACGCTTTCGCCCGCGCCCACACGCACCGAGATCCCCTTGAGGATCGGCCGCGTGGGATCGTAGCCAAATGTCACATCGGTCAGTTCGACCTCGCCGCCAGAGACGCTCAAGGCCGGCGCGCCGGGTTTGTCAGACACTTCGGCGGGCTGCTCCAGCAGGTCGAACATCTGGCCCATATCCACCAGGGCCTGCCGAATTTCGCGATAGACCGATCCGAGGAAGTTCAACGGCATGGTGATCTGGATCATGTAGGCGTTGACCAGCACGAAATCCCCGACCGTCAGCGCGCCGTTTTGCACACCGATCGCCGCCATGACCATGACGACCACCAGCCCCGCGGTGATGATGACGGCCTGCCCGGTGTTCAGGAAAGCCAAGGAAGTAGCAGTCTTGATCGCGGCTGTCTCGTAGCCTTGCATGGCATGATCGTAGCGCCGCGCTTCGCGCGCTTCGGCCCCGAAGTACTTCACCGTTTCAAAGTTGAGAAGGCTATCGATGGCCTTCTGGTTGGCGTCGGTGTCTTGGGCATTCATGGTGCGGCGCAGCTTCACGCGCCATTCCGTGACCTTGAAGGTGAACGCCACGTAGATGGCGATCACAGCCGTCACGACGACCAGATACCAGATGTCCAGCATCCAGGCGAGCATGATGCCCACCAGCAGCAGCTCCAGGATCAGCGGCCCGATGGAGAACAGCAAGAAGCGGAGCAAAAACTCCACCCCCTTCACACCGCGTTCGATGATCCGGCTGAGGCCGCCGGTCTTGCGCGTGATGTGATAGCGCATGGACAGCTTGTGGATGTGCTGGAAAGTCTCCAACGCCAGTTGACGCAGCGCGCCCTGTGCCACCTTGGCAAAGATACCGTCGCGCAGCTGTTGGAAGGCCACCGTCAGAAGGCGCGTCATGCCATAGGCCAGTGTCAGACCAACAGCGCCTATGGCGATGTCGGGCACGTCGCCGCCAAGCTTGTCCACCGCCTCCTTGTACAGAAGCGGCGTGGTGACAGCGATGACCTTGGCCAGAACCAAAAGCACCATCGCGATCACGACGCGCCAACGCACCCACCTCTTGTCCGCCCCTTCGGGCCAAAGGTAGGGGGCCATGCGTTTGATGGTGCGCAGACCGGAGGCGCGTTCTTCGCGGGCGATCTCTGCCGCGTCAATATCTGTATCGGGAGGCATCGGGGCTCCTGGCTGGGGGCCGCGACGGCCCGGCTGGGATGGGGAATGGCGGCACACTGTCGGCTTTTCGCTTACCTAGGCCGGACTGCGCGGGATGACCACCCCTGCCCCGCTGCGCGCATCACTCCGTAGCGGGTTGTGTACTGGCCTGCTGCGTCGAAGGCAGATCAAAGATCTGACCGGGGTAGATCAGATCGGGATCGCGGATGCGGTCGCGGTTGGCGCGAAAGATCTTCACGTATTCGATGCCGTTGCCATAACGATCCTCGGAGATCGCCCAGAGCGAATGACCGGGCTGAACGGTGATCTCGGACACAGGTCCAGCGCCTTCGGCGAGCTGTTCCAGAACGGCGCGGTCCTCGCGCAGAAAGGGGCTTTCGACGCGGGCCATGACGGTGCCTTCGGCGTCGACCTGATCGACGCGCAGCGTGTAGGTGCCGGTGTCCACCTCTGGCAGTTGCACGCGCCAGTCCCCGCCGCTGATCCGCGACGTGGTGAGCGGGCGATTGTCGAGATAGACGCGCACAAAGGCCTCGTCCACACCGCGGCCTGCGAGGATCACCTCGCCTGCCGTGTCATAGCTGATGGAATCAAGCGCCACGTCACCGGGCAAAAGCGGGGCCTTGTCCAGCGCTTCGACGCCGGCGGGACCGGCCACAAGGATGCCGGGACGGCGTGGGACCTGCGGGCTGTCGGTTCTGCCCGGTTCGCTGCGCGTGGTGACGGCCGGGTCCTCGATCATGTCGGTCTCTGGCGCGTTGGGGACGGTCGGGGCCTGCGGCATGAGGGCCGTGGTCTCGGGGGTCGCGCTCCGTGCCGGGCGTGTGTCCACATTTGGTGCGCTTCCCGGTGTGGCGGAGGACACTTCGGGTGATGGATCAACGACCGCCACGGCATCGGAGCCCCGCGGCAGGGTCGGCACGCTGTCATCCTGCGGGGAGGCCATGCCGGATGTGGTGTCGTTCGCACGCGGTGCAGGGGCGGATTGCGCAGTGAAGGGCGTGGTGCCGGGAGCCGGTTCTGCGTCGAGATC
Organism: Sagittula sp. NFXS13; assembly: GCF_040148795.1. Lineage (NCBI taxonomy): Bacteria > Pseudomonadati > Pseudomonadota > Alphaproteobacteria > Rhodobacterales > Roseobacteraceae > Sagittula > Sagittula sp. NFXS13. The sequence goes on along the minus strand of NZ_JAGEMH010000004.1, from coordinate 52,134 downwards.
TTCGGGACGCAAAACAGCCACCTCATCTGAATCTCCGGGCGCCTGCGGAGCGGTCCCCGCAGCGGAGGGCGCCGACATTCCGTCCGGCGCCAGGCTCGCCACCTGCGGCTCGGGGGCTGTGGGCACATCGGTGCCGGGGATGATCAGCTCAGTCTCGGACAGCCGTTCCTGACCGTCCCGGGTGACACGCGCGCGGACAAGGCGCGTCGGCCCGGTGCGCGGCAGATCGATCAACGTGGCATAACTGCCGTCGCGTTCAGTCTGCACCTGCGTCACCGGCGCACCGTCGAAAAGCACTTCGACAATTTCACCGGGGCCGCTGCGGCCCGTGACCATGATGCTGCTGCCCGGCAACAAGCGCATGGCGATGGATGGCGCGTCCGATGTCACCTCCGGGGCGGCGTTCGATAGTGATGTCGTGTTGGTGTCGCGGGGAGGCATCTGGGCAGTATCATCTGTTGTGGTGGCCCTCGCCTCAGCCGTCGAGTCAGCGCCTTCGGCAGATCGAGCAACGGAGCTGGCAGTCTGGTCCCCTGTCACAGCGGACTGGTCGACAGGATTAACAAGTGCTTCGTCCGTCCCGGCAGAGGGGGCAGCGGTCTCGGCAGTCTTTTCGTCTGTTTCGGCGGACTGGCTGACGGACACACCAGACGGCTGATCAGTTTCGGCAGACGTAGTCGAGGCCTCCGAGACGCTGCCAGAGGCTAGACCAGCGTCTCGCTGCTCCGGCACGGCGTCGAACGGCCAGTCGATCACACCGGTCGCCAAGGCCAAGGCCAAAACGCCCACCACTGCCACGCCACCCAGCGCGCTGTTCTTCAATGCATTGCTCATGGCAGTCTTTCGTTTCGATCTCTTGTTTCGGTCAGCCCCCAGCCGACTGTCACAGATTAGTTGAGCGTGTATAAACCAAGGGGTACCAACGGTCAAAAGCCCATTATTTCCCTGAAGGTGCTCTGCCATGTCTCAAAAGTCTATCTGCGTTTACTGCGGCTCCCGCTCCGGCACTGATTCTGCCTTTGCCGAGGAAGCCGCGCGGCTGGGCGGTGCGCTGGCCTCCGAAGGCTGGCGCCTGGTATATGGGGCCGGTGACGTCGGGCTGATGGGCACCGTCGCGCGCGCGGCACAGGACGCAGGGGCGGACACCTTTGGCGTCATCCCGACACATCTGATGGCGATGGAAGTGGGCAAGACAGATCTGACGCGATTCATCGTGACCGAGACCATGCACGAGCGGAAGAAGGTGATGGTGATGAACGCTGACGCTGTGGTTGTAATGCCCGGCGGGCCGGGATCTCTGGACGAGTTCTTTGAGGTGCTCACATGGCGGCAGCTTGGCCTGCATGACAAACCCATCGTGCTGATGGATGTGAATGGCTACTGGGGCCCGCTCAAGGCGCTGCTCGATCACGTGGTCGACAACGGCTTTGCCGATGCGTCTCTGCTGGATTTCGTTCAGCGCGGGAATTCGGCGGCAGAGGTCATGACGCTTCTGCGGCGCGCTCTTTCCTGAGCCACCGACTGCCCGGAATACAGCGCCAAAGCCGTCCAGATCAGGCCAAAGGCCGCGAGCTGGAACGTGTTCAGCGCCTCGCCGAACAGCACAACGGCGCAGAAGAATTGCAAGGTCGGGTTGATGTACTGCAACAGCCCGACCGTCACCATGTTCACCCGCTGCGCGGCCGCGGAAAACAGAATCAACGGCAGCGCCGTCAGCAAGCCGGAGAACATCAGCAGCGCTGACGTGCCAAGGTCCGCGCCAAAGACACCGTCGCCCCGGCCATGCACAACCGCCAGCCAGCAGAGAGCAATGGGAGAGAGCACCAGCACTTCGGCAGTGACCGACACCATCGGCCCAACTGTCAGCTGCTTTTTCACCAAACCATACAGGCCGAACGTCGCCGCCAGCGTCAGCGAAATCCAGGGCGCGACGCCCAGCCCGATGGTCAGCTGGGCCACCGCCACCACGGCGAGCGCCACAGCAAACCATTGCAGAGGCTTGAGTTTTTCGCCCAGCACCACGGTCCCGATCAGCACCGCGACCAGCGGGAACATATAGTACCCAAGCGAGGTCTGCGTAACGTGTCCTTGTTGGACCGAAAAGATGAACAAGAACCAGTTGGCGGAGATCATGAGCGCTGCAAAGGCGATCACCACCACTGCGCGCGCAGATCCCAGCGCCGCGCGCAGTCGTGCCAGCTTACCCTGCATCGCAAGGATCGACGCGAAGACCACCAGCGACCAGAGCGTGCGGTGCGCCAGCAATTCCAGCGGCGGCACATCCTTGAGCAGCTTGTAGTAGATTGGTGACAGTCCCCAGATCGTGCAGGCGCCGATCATGGCGAGGATACCTTGGAATTGGGGGGACATGCGCGCTCCGACAGTGTTGGGGAAAGGTTTAGGCCCGCCGCAGGCCCCCTGCAACCCGCTGTCCGTAAAGGATCGGAAGGTCCATCCCACAGGTCTGCCCTGCAAAGCGCTGACAAGGAGTGGTCCGTGCGCCAGGCGCTTCATTGCAAAGGTTGCATCCGGGAAGGTCGGTGCCACTGCTGATCCCACGAGGCTCACCCAGCCTCGTCAGGTGCGCGTCACGCCCCTGCCCGTCCCTGGTCAAGACTTGCTGCATCGGGATGGGGCCAAGTGGACTGTCTTAGATCGGGCGATGCCTCGAAACGACACAAAGAGCGCTGCAAACAAGGCTCACCGGATCTAGACGCACTGTACACAGACTGCCGTCAACTTGGTCGAAAACGGCATGACGGTCAGGGTCGGCACCGACCACCAACGATGGAAGCCCGCGCCTGCGCAATCGCGGGCAGAGCGTGAAACGAAAAAGGGGCGCAGCCTGCGCCACGCCCCTTCTCAATCGAATACTGGTGAGGATTACAGGCGCGAGGCCACGTTTTCCCAGTTCACCAAGTTGTCGAGGAAGTTCTTCAGATACGCCGGACGCTTGTTGCGGAAGTCGATGTAGTAGGAGTGCTCCCACACGTCGCAGCCCAGAAGCGCGGTCTGGCCGAAGCAAAGCGGGTTCACGCCATTTTCGGTCTTGGTGACCTTCAGGCCGCCATCGGTGTCTTTAACCAGCCATGCCCAGCCGGAGCCGAACTGACCGCCGCCTGCTGCCGCGAACTCGTCTTTGAATTTGTCGACCGAGCCAAAGGACTCCTTGATCGCCGCTTCAAGCTCGGAGGGCATAGCCTCGTTGCCTGGGCCCATCATTTCCCAGAACTGCGAGTGGTTCCAGTGCTGCGAGGCGTTGTTGAAGATACCGGACTGGGCGACGGCGTTGGCGTCGTATGTGCCCTTTACGATCTCTTCGACGGATTTGCCCGCCCATTCAGTGCCTTCGATCAGCTTGTTGCCGTTATCGACATAGGCCTTGTGGTGGATGTCGTGGTGATACTCCATTGTCTCCTGGCTCATGCCGGAAGACGCCAGCGCATCGTGCGCATAGGGAAGATCGGGAAGTTCGAATGCCATTTGGTCACCCTCTCCTGTTTGTTAACTCTCGCCTACTTACCTGTTCCGGTAGGACCCCAACGTCAAGTGATCCTGTGCAATTTAGACGGAAGCGGCACCGCGCAAGCCCTGTGTAAAGCTGCAAAGGCACCGGTTTAAGCAACAAAATTAACTCTCCAGACGATCCACTTTGCACGTTCCACCGCGTGTGAAATTGTTGGAATACCCGCGCGGCGTTGCCACAACCGAGAAGACCCCATTGGATTTCACGTAAGTGCCCCGGAAACCCATGGTCACTGGGCTGACATTTAGAGTGATCTGAACATCCCACGCAAATGTGGTGCGCTTGCCGTTGTCGGTCACGACCCGGCCCGTCACTGGAATACCATCGTTGAACGCAAGAATCATCGGGTCAGACACGACAACGCGCTCTGCATCGCGATTATAGGCGATGAAGATGAGCGGCTGAATCCAGTCGCCATCGCCAGCGCCCTTGATGATGCACTTGTACCCGACCACATCCGGTGCCGCCAAAGCTCCGCTGGCTGCCAGAACCAAACCGGCAACCAGGCCAAAACACCGTTTCATAGGGATATCCTTTGTCTTTGCCGCCTCACTATCTGCTTGCGAGGCGGCAAAGACAACCGAACGAGCATTACTTCTGAAAGTAAGCCACTTCGCTCTTTTCGTCGGCGGCAACCGCCAGCAATTTGGCCATGTATTCGCGCACGGACCGAAAGCAGAAGACACGCGCCGTGCGGTCATCCTGCAACCAGAACCCCGCCGCGACCTGACCGAACCGTGTACGACGCAGTTCGCCCGGCGCAAACGCGTCGGGGTGCATGTCCACCGGCGCTAATTTGGCGATGGTTTCGCGCACCACGCGGCCTTCGATCTGAAAGTGCGCCCGCGCGTCGGACACATCCACCACCAGCGCGTGCTGATCCGCAAGTTTCGCGGCCAGATCTGCGCAAGCGCTGTTTGCATCCGAACGCGGCAGCAAGATGGCAAGTTCGTCCGGCGACAGCCACAACACACCGCGGCCGTCACGCACGACCGCCTGACGCTGATCGGGGAAATCCACTCCGGCCAGCGCAGCCACCGCCTCCCGGAAAGCGGCGGCGGAGAAATCACCGCGCACCACCAGCATGCCCTGGCCTTCGATCTCGCGGATCGACACCAGCCCGTCGAAGTTTTTCAGGTCAGACATTCTGCTTCTCTCCTTCGGGGTCGTAGAACACCGCATTTACGATCTTGGCGTCGACCACGGTTTCGCCGTCGTCCTTCATGAAGGGGATGACCTCGCCCATGCGCTGCGGCCCGTTGTGGACCAGACCCATGGCGATCCCCTTGTCGAGCGTCGGCGAATAGTAGGTTGAAGTCACGCGCCCTTGGGTGTTGCGCTGGCCATTGGCGTTCTTGCCCGCAGCCACCGCATAGGCACCATCCGGCAGGACGGAACCATCGACGGTTTCCAAACCCACCAGCTGCCAGCGGTCGGCATTGTCCATGAAGCGACGCGTTTGCGCCCGCTTGCCGATGTAGTCGTCTTTCTTCTTGGAGATCGCCCAGTGCAGCCCCAGATCCTGCGGGATCACGGTGCCGTCGGTTTCGTCCCCGATCATGATGAAGCCCTTTTCGGCCCGCATGACGTGCAGCGCCTCGGTGCCGTAGGGCGTCGCATTGAACGCTTTGCCCTCTTCCATCAGCTTGTCCCAAAGCGCACGGCCCTGGCTTGCCGGGACCGACACCTCGTAGGACAGCTCGCCCGAGAAGGAGATCCGGTAAACCCGAACGGGGAAGCCCGCCAGCTCGCCGTCTTTCCATTCCATGAAGGCCATCGCCTCCTTCGACACGTCCATGCCGCCGAGCTTCTCCAGAAGCTTGCGCGCATTGGGACCGACCACGCCAATCTGGGCATATTGCTCGGTCACGTTGGCGGTGTAGACTTTCCAGTCCCACCATTCCGTTTGCAGCCATTCTTCCATGTGGGCGTGGATCCGATCCGCGCCGCCGGTGGTGGTGTGGCAAAGGAACGTATCCTCGTCGATCCGCGCCACGACGCCGTCGTCCGACAGGAAGCCGTTCTCGGAGCACATCAGGCCGTAGCGGCATTTGCCCGGCTTCAGGGTGCTCATCATGTTGGTGTAGAGCATGTCCATGAAGCGGCCCGCATCCGGCCCCTTGACGATGATCTTGCCCAGCGTCGACGCATCGAGCAAACCGACGCTTTCGCGGGTGGCCTTGATCTCGCGGATGACAGCGGTTTCCCGAGTCTCGCCATCGCGCAGATATGTATAAGGCCGCCGCCAGTCGCCGACCGGCTCCAGGTCCGCACCATGCGCAATGCTCCAATCGGAGATCGGCGTCTTGCGCACCGGATGGAACAGATCACCCCGCGCATCGCCGGTGATCGCCCCCATCGAAATAGTTGTGTACGGCGGACGGAAGGTGGTGGTGCCCACGTTCGGAATATCCGCACCAAGTGCGCCTGACAAGATCGCCAAGCCGTTGATGTTGCTCAGCTTCCCTTGGTCCGTCGCCATGCCAAGCGTGGTATAACGCTTGGTGTGCTCGACACTCTCGTAGCCCTCTCGGGCGGCGAGTTGTACGTCGGAGACTTTCACATCGTTTTGGAAATCCAGCCACGCCTTGAGACGCAGACCATAATGTGCACCGGACGGCATCAGCCACACGGGTTCCAGCGCGACCTCGTCTGCATCGGTGCCCATTGGTGCGTCAGAAACAGCGTCGAGCCCCGCCGACATTTTGCCTGCTTTATCAGCGTCTTCGAGCAGCTCCTTCAGACGAAGATGGCCAGAGGCCGCCCCCGCAGTGATCACGTTTGGCTGACCATCGTCGCCGATGGGCGCGCGGCTCGGATCAGGTTTGAAGAATGCCTTATCCGCATCCCACGTCAGCTTACCGCCATTATGTGACCAGAGGTGCACAACAGGCGACCAGCCACCGGACATGGCCACTGCGTCGCAGTCGATGTCCTCCAGCACGTTGCCCTCGCCGTTTTGACGGCAGAGCGAGACGCCGGACACGCGTTTGCCACCATGAACCTTGGCAATGCCATGACCCATTTCCACTCGAATACCAAGGGCTTGCGCCTCTTTCATCAGCGCGCCCCCGCCCTCGTGACGTGCGTCGATGATACAGGGCACGGCCAGGCCCGCCTGCTTCAACGCGATGGCGGTGCGATAGGCGTCATCGTTGTTGGTCACGACCACGGTGCGGTCGCCCGGTGAAACGCCATAGTTCACAAGGTAATCGCGCACGGCAGAGGCCAGCATGACACCCGGAATGTCGTTGCCCGCAAAGGACAGCGGACGTTCCAGCGCGCCTGTGGCGGTCACAATCTGCTTGGCACGGATGCGCCACAAACGATGCCGTGGGCCGCCGATTTCCGGAGCGTGATCGTTTACGCGCTCGTAGCCCAGAACATAGCCGTGGTCATAGACCCCTGCCCCCATCATGCGGGTGCGGATGCGGACATTCTCCATGCCTTCAAGGGCTTGCAGCGTATCGTTCACCCAGGTGTCGACAGGTTTTCCGTCGATCTCGCCACCGTCAACCACGGCGCGGCCACCCCAATGGGCGGTCTGCTCGATCAGCATGACGCGCTTTCCGGACACTGCCGCCGCTTTCGCCGCTTGCAGACCGGCCACACCGCCGCCGACCACCAGCACATCGACGAAGGCGTAGAAATGCTCGTAGTGATCGGGATCACGCGTTTCTGGATCCGGCGCCTTGCCCAGGCCCGCCGACTGGCGGATGAAGGGTTCGTAGATGTGCTTCCAGAACGGGCGCGGGTGGATGAAGGTTTTGTAGTAAAAACCAGCGGTCAGGAACCGCCCCAACAGCCCGTTTACGGCACCGACGTCGTATTCCAGCGACGGCCAGTGGTTCTGCGAGGTCGCGGTCAGTCCGTGGAACAGCTCGGTGGTGGTGGCGCGCTGGTTCGGCTCGTGCTTGTTGCCCTCGCCCAGGTTGACGATGGCGTTGGGCTCTTCGACGCCAGAGGCGACGATGCCACGCGGACGGTGATACTTGAACGAGCGGCCCACCAGCATCTGATTTGCGCTCAAAAGAGCCGAGGCCAGAGTGTCCCCGGCGTGGCCCTGAAAGCGCTTGCCGTTGAAGGTGAATTCAATCGTTTTGGAGCGGTCGATCAGGCGACCGCCTTTGGCGACACGGGTGCTCATGCGTCAGCACCTCCCCTGTGGATAGGTTGGATATATGCAAGAATGTGGATCATTTCTACCTCACCCCTCGCCATTCATGTCGCGCCAGGACCAGCCCGGACGTTTCTTGGAAATCGTTTCCCTGATCTCTGCTGTCGGCTCGGTGGTCTGTGCCGAATAGGTGCCAAAGACTTCGTTGCTGACCGTGCAGCGCGCCGCGTGGAACCACTTGCCGCAGCCATAGACATGCCGCCAGCGTTCAAAGTGCACGCCTTTGGGGTTCTCGCGAGTGAACAGGTAGCTTTCGAAATCATCATCCGACGAGCCGGGGCCAAAGCGCGTCAGATGCGCTTCGCCGCCTGCGGCCAGTTCGGTTTCCTCGGCGGCCACGCCGCAGTAGGGACAGGTGAAAATCAGCATGTCCAGTCTCCTTAGTGAGCCACGCCGGCGGCAACGCTTTCGTCGATGAAGCGGCCCTCCGCGAAGCGTTCCAGCCCGAAGTCGGCACAAAGTGGCGAATGCCCTTTGGCCATGAGTTCCGCAAAGGCCCAGCCCGAACCGGGCGTCGCCTTGAAACCGCCAGTGCCCCAGCCCCCATTGATGAAGATACCGTCTACCGGCGTCTTCGACAGGATCGGCGACCGGTCGCCTGTCATGTCCACGATGCCGCCCCACTGGCGCAGCATCTTCAGGCGGGAGACCATCGGGAAAGTCTCGACCAGCGCCGCGACGGTATGTTCGATGTGATGGAACGAGCCGCGCTGCGTGAAGGCGTTGAAGCTGTCGGTGCCGCCGCCGATGACCATCTCGCCCTTGTCGGACTGCGACATGTAACCGTGCACGGTATTGGCCATGACGACGCAATCCATGATCGGCTTGATCGGCTCCGACACCAGCGCCTGCAGCGGCACACTTTCGATCGGCAGACGGAAGCCTGCCATGCGTGCCAGTTCACCGGAGTGACCTGCGACCACGATGCCCAGTTTGTTGCAGCCGATGTGCCCCTTGGATGTGTCGACGCCAGTCACCTGGCCGTTTTCACGGGTGATGCCGGTGACTTCGCACTGCTGGATGATGTCCATTCCCATCGAGGAACAGGCACGGGCATAGCCCCAGGCCACAGCGTCGTGGCGCGCAGAGCCCCCGCGCTCTTGCCACAGGCCACCCAGCACCGGGTAGCGCGGTCCATCGAGGTTGATGATCGGCACGATCTCCTTGACCTCTTTGGGAGAGATAAACCGTGTCTCCACCCCTTGCAGAGCATTGGCATGCGCCGTGCGCTGGTAGCCGCGAACCTCATGTTCCGTCTGCGCCAGCATCAGCACGCCGCGCGGGCTGAACATGACGTTGTAGTTGAGATCCTGCGACATCGCCTCGTACAGCGAGCGCGACTTTTCGTACAGCGCTGCGGAGGGGTCCTGCAGGTAGTTCGAACGGATGATGGTGGTGTTGCGGCCCGTGTTGCCGCCCCCCAGCCAGCCCTTTTCGATCACCGCGACATTGGTGATGCCGAAGTTTTTCCCAAGGTAATAAGCGGTTGCGAGGCCGTGACCCCCGGCACCAACGATAACTACGTCGTAACGTTTTTTCGGCTGGGCTTTGCGCCACGCGCGGTCCCATCCTTTGTTATCGGAGAACAGGGCTTCGCGGGCGATGGCAAAGGCAGAATATCGTTTCATGTCTCGATTCCCGGGTCGTTTGGCCGTTTCTTGCACCCAATCGGTGCAATCAGCGACATGCAACCGTCATAATATCACGCAGTTGCGACATGGCGTATCACAGGGCTGCGACATCCCGTATCACAGGGTTGCGACATGGTCCCGCGCTGGCGGCATTTGCCCTTTCAAGAGGCGCTTTGAGTATCTAGATCAGTATATGAAACATGGGAGGAAACATGCTGTTCTGGATCCTGACAGGCGCCGTGGCGCTGGTGGTGGCCGCGGGGCTGGCGTTTTCGGTTATCCGAGGCAAACGCGAAACCGGCCCGGCCGAGGCCTTTGACCTACAGGTCTACCGTGACCAGCTGATCGAAATTGACGCCGACGCCGCGCGGGGCAAGATCGACCCCGAAGAGGCCGAGCGCCTGCGGGTGGAAATTTCACGCCGTCTGCTGGCCGCCGACGCCAAGGTCCAGGGCGACAGTGTCGCCAGCGCCCAGCCCGCGGGCGCCAGCGGAGCTGTGGCCGCGCTGATGGCCGTGGCGCTGATTGGCGGCGGTTTCGGCCTGTACACCCTGCTGGGCGCGCAAGGCTACGAAGACTTGCCGCTGCAAAAGCGGCTCGCCGCAGCGCAGCGCACCTTGAATGATCGAGGATCTCAGGCCGAGGCCGAAGCCAACATCCCCACCCTGCCCCCAGCCGATGTCCCCGACGACTACGGCGCGTTGGTGGAGCGACTGCGCACAGCCACCCAGGAACGTCCAGACGATCTTCAAGGTCAGCTTCTGCTCGCCCGGTCCGAGGCAGCCCTGGGCAATTACAAGGCGGCCTATGCGGCGCAGCAAAACATCATCCGTCTCAAGGGAGATGACGCCAGCGCCCGAGACTATGCCGATCTGGCCGATATGATGGTGCTTGCGGCGGGCGGCTATGTCTCGCCAGAGGCGCAAAAGGCGCTGGAACGCGCTTTGTCCATGGACGCTCGTAATGGTGTTGCGCGGTTTTACGGTGGCTTGATGATGGCGCAAACCGGGCGACCGGACATCGGCTTCCGCATGTGGGAGGCGCTTTTGCGCGACAGTCAGCCATCTGATCCCTGGGTCGAGCCGCTGCGCGCCCAGATCGAGGAGATGGCCATGCGCGCCGGGCAGAACCGTTTCACCTTACCGCCACTGGACGGCGGACCGGGCCCGTCAGCCGAGGACATCGCCAACGCCGCCGACATGTCGCCTGAGGACCGCCAGGCCATGATCCGCGGCATGGTCGACCAATTGTCCAACCGGCTCGCCACCGAAGGGGGGCCGCCGCAGGACTGGGCACGTCTGATTTCCTCGCTCGCCACCCTGGGCGACACCGATCAGGCCGCCGCCATCTGGACCGAGGCGCAGCGCGTGTTCGAGGGCAACGAGGACGCACTTGCCCCCCTGCGAACGGCCGCCGAACGCGCCGGAGTTGCAGAATGATCCACGACGAGATCACCGAGTTCGCCACCGCCCTGCCCCCGATGGGCGCGCTCATGGGACTGGACCTTGGGACAAAGACCATCGGTGTTGCCGTGACGGACGGGCTGCGCAGCGTTGCGACCCCGCTGGAGACCGTGAAGCGCAAGAAGTTCACGCTGGATGCCGACCGGCTGGCCGCGATCGTCACGAACCGCACCATCACCGGCATTGTTCTTGGCCTGCCGCGCAACATGGACGGCTCCGAAGGGCCCCGGTGCCAGTCGACCCGTGCCTTCGCGCGCAATCTGGCGCAGCGCATTGATCTGCCCATCGGGTTTTGGGACGAACGTTTGTCGACCGTCGCCGCCGAGCGCGCGTTGCTGGAGGCTGACACCTCCCGCGCGCGGCGCGCCGAAGTGATTGACCATGTGGCTGCCTCGTTCATCCTGCAAGGCGCGCTGGACCGGCTGCGCGTGTTGAGGACGACATGAGCGAAGACATCTGGAAACGGGACGAGGTCGAAAGCCCCTGCATCAACATCTGTGTCATTCACCCTCGCGAGGGCATTTGCACCGGATGCCTGCGCACGTTGGATGAGATTGCAGGATGGGGCAGTAAGTCGCCCGAGAGCCGCGCCGCCATTCTGGACGCTCTGCCGACCCGCCGCGCCGCGCTAAAGAAGCGCCGCGGAGGACGGGCCGCCCGCCTGAAAGACACGAAGGCCTGAGAGGGAAAGCCCCAAGGCCCGAAACAGACGCTTGCCTTAATGACTCCGAGATGAGAGCCCCGCGATAAAGCCAGCCGATCCGACTGCATTCAACGGCGCCATCACAAAGCGTTTCTTCCAGTGCCAAAATGCGTTGGTTCCCTCAGGCAGGCTGACAAGGGGAACATTGCGGGGACAGCCATTTCCTTACCCGCGATGCCGACGTCCAATCACCTTGCCAATCACGAGATCCGTGAAAAAGAACCTTTCTCAACGCATCTAAACGATGCGACCTCACACATCCAACTCTTCCACGAACTTTGCATTGTCCTGAATATACTGGAAACGCAGCTCCGGCTTTTTCCCCATCAGGCGCTCCACAAGGTCGCCGGTTTCGCCGGGCTCGTCCTCATCGATTGTGACGCGAATCAACGTGCGGGTCGCGGGATCCATTGTCGTTTCCTTGAGGTCTTTGGCATCCATTTCCCCAAGACCCTTGAACCGCTGAACATCAATTTTACCCTTGCCGCCCAACCCTTTGACCATCGCCGCCTCCTTTGCTGCATCGTCCGCCACATAAAGGCGCTTCGGGCCTTGCGTCAGACGGTAGAGCGGCGGACACGCGAGGTAGAGGTGGCCATTGTCGATCAGCGGCCGCATCTGCGTAAAGAAAAACGTCATCAAAAGCGCGGCAATGTGGGCACCGTCCACGTCCGCGTCCGTCATGATGATAATCTTTTCGTAACGCAGGTCGTCGAGATTGAACTTTGTGCCGAGCCCCACGCCCAATGCCTCACAGAGGTCCCGGATTTCGGCGTTTGATGTCAGCTTGTTGGAGGCCGCACCAAGAACGTTCAGAATCTTCCCCTTGAGCGGAAGCAAGGCCTGCGTCTCGCGGAACCGCGCGCCTTTTGCAGAGCCACCCGCAGAATCACCCTCGACGATAAACAGCTCCGTGCCTTCACGCGCCTTGTTGGAGCAGTCGGTCAATTTGCCGGGAAGGCGCAGCTTTTTCGTCGCGGTCTTGCGCGCGGTTTCCTTCTCCTGACGGCGCCGAAGGCGTTCTTCGGCCCGCAAGATCAAAAAGTCGAGGATGGCTCCGGCGGATTTGGTATCGGAGGCCAACCAATTGTCGAAGTGGTCCCGGACAGCGTTTTCCACCAGACGTTGCGCTTCCACCGTCGCCAGCCGGTCCTTGGTTTGGCCGACGAATTCCGGTTCGCGAATGAAGCAGGACACGAGAGCACATCCGCCGGTGATCAAGTCGTCGCGGTTGATTTGCGCGGCCTTCTTGTTGTTCACCAGCTCGCCGTAGGCCCGCACGCCCTTCAGGATGGCCGCCCAGAACCCTGCCTCGTGGGTGCCGCCCTCAGGCGTGGGGACGGTGTTACAGTAGGACTGGATGAAGCCATCGCGCGACGGGGTCCAGTTGATGGCCCACTCGACCTTTCCCGGAACCTGAAACCGCTCCTTGAAATCGACCACACCGGCAAAGGGGCTTTCTGCATAGGTGGTTGATTTACCGAGCGTTTCCGTAAGGTAGTCAGCCAGACCGCCGGGGAAGTGGAAGGTCGCCTCTTTCGGGGTTTCCTGATCGTCGATTTCTGATTTCCAGCGAATTTCCACGCCGGAAAACAGGTAAGCCTTGGAGCGGACCATCTTGAACAGACGGGCCGGTTTGAAACGGTGTGCGCCAAAGATCTGCTCATCCGCGTGAAAGGTGACGGAAGTGCCACGCCGGTTCGGCGCCGCACCGATCTGCTCCACAGGGCCAAGCGGAATGCCGCGAGAAAAACGCTGTTCATAAAGCGCTTTGTTTTTTGCAACTTGCACGACCATTGAATCGGACAATGCGTTCACCACGGACGCGCCGACGCCGTGCAGGCCGCCAGAGGTCTCATAAGCGTCGCCAGAGAATTTACCACCTGCGTGAAGGGTACAGAGGATGACCTCCAACGCGGATTTGCCGGGAAATTTCGGATGCGGGTCGATCGGGATGCCGCGGCCATTGTCGCGAATCTCCATGGAGTAATCCGCGTGCAGAAAAATCTCGATTCGATTGGCGTGGCCTGCGACCGCCTCGTCCATGGAGTTGTCGAGCACCTCGGCGACAAGGTGGTGCAGTGCCCGTTCGTCAGTGCCGCCAATGTACATCCCGGGACGTTTCCGGACAGGTTCCAGACCTTCGAGAACCTCGATGGACGAGGCGTCGTATTCGTTTTCCGAAGCGGAATGAAGGAGATCGTCTGCCATAATGTGCCCGGTTTGTTCTTTGTGGTTGGAGGCCAGTATTGCATGCGTGGAGGAGAGGCACAACAAACGCAAGACGAGACCTTTTTCGGTGGGAAAAGTCCGGGCTGTCGCGACATTCCGTCTTTGCGGGCCAACCAGTGCCCCCGCAACGTTTGCCTTACGAGTGCTTGGACCCGGCTCACGGCCACGCCAGCACACACCAATCCACTTCAAGCCGCGTCAGAGTACACTCACCTGATTGCGGATTGTCCCGCTCCACCCGGTGTCGCACTGGGCCACCGTGCGTATTTACCATCACTGCTGTGAGAAGAGCCACCGGGAGACCATCCAAAAATTTTGCCTCGCATCTGAGCATGGACATTATCGAAGTCCATTTCCTGTCCGCCACAGATCACTGGATCATCAACAGAGACAGCGCGCCGAGTTTCCACGTATGATGTCGCGGGTAAGGCAGACCCTTCGGGCTGTCCCTCCGTTCAGCGACGAGAAGACGCTCCCCATGGCCGGCGTGCCCCATGCATCGCCCGCTTGGCGCACTGAATCCGTGAAGCAGCCGCCGCTGGGCCGGGTCACTGGTCTATCGGGCAGTGTTACCACGTCGTCGCAACACCCCAACCTTTGAGGTGCAGATGACGACCGGCTGAATCCGCCGTGCGTTCCTTGATGCCGGTGATGGAGCAGCACATCTGGAAACGTCAGCGACACCGGCAGTCAAAACGTTTTGCCCCCGCAGATTTTGCGAGGGCATTCTGGTGTTAGAGGCAAAGATTCGAACGGCCTCTTGAAGGCCGCCCAAGACATTCGGCAAAAGGATCGTCCAATCACGCGCAGTTGGTGCGTGTGACCATGGTCAAGCTCAGACCCCCTGCAGGGCCACATCAGCGGGGTTGACGACGGTGGCAGACGTCATGAACGCCACAACTTCGTCGCCCACAAGAGCACGCGCCACGAACGTCCCATCGGCCAGCGCTTCGATCTCTGTGGTCGCATCGTCGAGGTCTGCTTCCGGGATCTGGAACAAGATCATGTCCTGGCCACTGGCAAAGTCGGTGATGCTTCCCTCGGTTGTGCCGTCCGCAACAAAGGTGTCGGCGCCCGCGCCGCCAGTGAACACGCCACTGCCGCCAAAGGTGTCGTTGCCCGTACCGCCGATCAGCGTCCCATCGCCCACAAGTGTATCCGCCCCGGCGCCGCCATCGACCGTGCTGTCACTGTTCTCGCTGGCAAAGACGTCGTCACCATCACCAAGCATCACATCATAGGACACCAGCGAAGAATCCGCCTCATCGCCCACGATGGCGACGGAGTCGTCACCCTCACCCGTGTCGATGGTGCCCAGACCGCCAGTCACCTGAACCGAGTCATCGCCCTCCCCGCCAACCACGCTGTTCGTGCCAAAACCCGGATCGAAGAAGTCGTCGCCGTCGCCACCCAGCAGGGTGTCGTTGCCGCCACCGCCGACCAGCGTATCGTTCCCGATGCCGCCGTCGATCAGATCCGCGCCGGTGCCACCGATCATCCTGTCGCCACCGCCGGCACCTATCAGCGTGTCATCGCCTGCATCGCCAACCAGCTTGTCATTGTTGGGACCGCCATCCAGCGAGTCATCGCCGTCACCACCCACCAACTTGTCCTCGCCGAGGTTGCCGATCAGGGTATCGTCACCGTCTTCGCCACGCAGCGTGTCGTCGCCTGCGTTGCCGTAGGCAAGGTCATCGCCGGTGTCGGCATAGATAAGGTCATCTCCGCCTGCGCCCATCAGCGTGTCCGCGCCAGCACCACCATCGATGGTGTCGCTGCCAGAGCCGGCATCAACCATATCATCGCCCCCGAGCGCATAGAAAAGTGTGCTTTCGCTATCCAATGCGACATCATCCGCCGCGTTGGTGCCAAACCCGGGGTCAACTTCGGTCTCTGGGTCTGTCTCAGGGGTTGGGCCGCTGTCCGGCAAACCATCGTCGCTATCATCCGACGAGTCGTCCCAGAGGCTTCCGATGCCCGCCAGAAGCAACATGGGCAAGAGGGTGAGCATCAGCATGACATTTATCCTTTTTACACACGCAAACGCGCTGCAGATCGCACGTATGATCAATCGTTAACAAGATGTTGCCAAATTCTATACCAAGAATTGAGATATAGGGGAAATAAGTGGACACGCGCCCGCAGTTGTTTCCAAGCCTGAAACATTGGATCGAGAAGTGACGAATTGGACGGGCTGATGCCGCAGACCTTGACCTGTCGGCAACAGCCCGAGCCCGAAGCAAGCCTGTATGCTGATGTCGATTCCCCCACCCCGGGGCCTGTTCGATCCGGGCTCAAAGGCCGTGCGTCGCGGCTCAGGCGGCCTCTGCCAGCACGGCTGCAAGCGCATCCTCGACCACGCCCGGTCCGGCTCCGGGCTTGTGCGCCTCGGTCGACAATATCTGCCGCCAGCGACGTGCTCCGGGGCGTCCGGCAAAAAGGCCCAGCATGTGTCGCGTCACCTGGTTCAGCTTGCCACCCTTTGCGATGTGACCGGCAATATACGGCAGCATTCTGGCCACCACCTCTTCGCGGGTCTGATGCGGGGTGTCGCCCCACAGCGCATCCGCCTTGCCCAAAATGTCCCACGGTTGATGATAGGCCACGCGCCCGATCATCACCCCGTCCAGGCCATCATGCAGAAAGCCCTGTGTCTCGGCCAGGGTCCGTATCCCGCCATTGACCGACAAATGCATATTCGGAAACTCCGTCCGCATACGTCGCACCAGGTCGTAATCCAGCGGCGGGACATCGCGGTTTTCCTTTGGGGACAAACCTTGCAGCCACGCCTTGCGCGCGTGGATCGTGACACGCGTGCATCCAGCCCTCTGCAAGCGTTCCAGAAAATCCGGCAACACGATTTCAGGATCCTGATCATCGACCCCGATCCGGCATTTCACCGTGACATCGACATCCACGGCGTCCTGCACGGCCTTGATGCAATCGACCACGGTCTCCGGGTACTTCATCAGCACCGCGCCGAAAGTTCCGGATTGCACACGATCCGACGGGCAGCCGCAGTTCAGGTTGACCTCGTCATAGCCCGCCTGCGCCCCCAACCTTGCGGCCTGCGCCAATTCCTGCGCATCTGAGCCACCCAACTGCAAGGCCACGGGGTGTTCTTCGGGATCGAAGTCCAACAAATGCAATGCGCCCCCCCGAACCAACGCAGGCGCAGTCACCATTTCAGTGTAAAGCAAAGTCCTGGTCGACATCAGACGGTGAAAATATCGGCAATGGCGATCCGTCCAATCCATCATCGGGGCGACAGAGAGGCGGGCGGCGTCCGCCACATTGCAATTCCCTTGTTTCATTGGCTGGTCCTCCGTCGATGGCGGCTACGATTTGCGATCTCTCGCCACTACTCGCGACGATTTTGGCAGCCGGTGCTACAAATTCAGCACTCGGAACGCGTCTTGTACCACCGGAGCTTACAGAGGTCACGCACTCACCGACAGGGAGGCTACCAAGATTTTTCGCTCCCCGATGTCCGAGCGAAATCAGTCGCCCCCATCGTCCTTCCAACAAGGAAAGGGGTGAAAACCGCAACCATCACGACACGCACCAAAACGAACGGCAAGCCGAGCGTCACCGCTCAGGTGCGCATCAATAAGAATGGAAAGGTGACCTCCTCGAAATCGGAAGCCTTTCCGCAGCGGAAGCTGGCGGAGAAATATGCTGCTCACACTTAAAATCATGGCATTTCGTTGGGTACGCTGATCGCCCGGTAGCGTCTATGTGCGCAATGCGGGACAAGACAGCGCAGGTCTCACCAGTGGAAATGCGGTTCTTTGCACGTCAAGGCTTTCTGCCGCCCACGTCAGCCCATCGCGTCCTTTTTGGAATTCACACCACGACAGAGATTAGATTTGTGCAGCCTACCGGCAATCTCGCTGTTTGGCCGCGGCGGCTTCTGCGGCGCGCACTCAGGCGGCTTGAAACGATCGCCCGGACATAGTCGGACGCGCCAACCGGCGTAGACTGGCCGCGGTGCTCGCAGTCACTCTCCAGCGCTTTGTCGAAAATCCCGAACGGACATTTAGCGCCGGGGGGGGGAAATCGTTCTGGAAGCCCTGCGCCGGTCAACTCCCGATCTGGACCTGTCACGGATGTGTTCCGCTCCTTTGACCACGTATCGTTGGCAAAGGCGAATGCAGACGGGATCAAGAGCGACCGCAGAATTCCGCGCCAAAGCAGTGCGGTGGCTTTGACCACCGGGCTGCCGCGCAAGCAGGTGACCGCAGGTTCTGGGATCGGCTTCTCGACGCTGAACCGCTGGATACAGCGGGAACGGCGCAATTCTGAGAAACCACCCGTCCAGTCCGATCCGGAACCCGAGATCGCCGAGCTGCGGAAAGAGAACCGTATGCGCCCGGAGGAGAGGGATGCGCTTTTGGCCTGATGGCGTATGCGTCGCTCTCAACCCGGCGGCGGGTTACCCCCCCCTCTCGTGCAACTAGACGTGGCGATGCAGGCACTTGGATTAAATTGCTGCTCCGGCGGCCTGCGCTTTCGTCGCGCTCCAACGACGAACGTGTCCCAAGAGGGGTCCTTGAAACCCGGACAAAAGCGCACCGTCACATCGTGCGATTCAATTGACGCAACGGCCCCCGCCGGGGTGTTTGTGGCATCAAAGGGCTGGCACAACCTTCGATTTTTGCGTCCCCAGCCCGGATATGCCCAAAGTCACGATCTCGCCCCCATGCAGATATGTCTGCGGGGATTGGCCCATGCCGACGCCCGGCGGCGTCCCGGTCGAAATTACATCCCCAGCCTGCAAGCTCATGAACTGGCTGCAGTAAGACACCAGATGCGGGACCTTGAAAATCAGCGTCGCGGTTGAACCGGTCTGCATCCTTTTGCCGTCCACATCCAGCCACATGTCCATGGCGTTCATGTCGGCAATTTCATCAGCGGTCACAAGCCACGGCCCCGTTGGCCCGAATGTGTCGCAGCCTTTGCCCTTGTCCCATGTCCCTGCCCGGTTGAGCTGGAAATCACGCTCGGACACATCGTTGATCACGCAAAAGCCCGCGACGTGGTTCATCGCGTCAGCCTCGTCGATATAGGCCCCCGGCTCACCGATCACGACGCCGAGCTCGACCTCCCAATCAGTTTTGACCGAACCGCGTGGAACCTGAATGTCGTCGTTCGGGCCGACAACGGAAGAAGTCCATTTGTTGAAAATGATGGGCTCTTCCGGGATCGGCATGCCCGCCTCTTCAGCGTGATCCGCGTAGTTCAGGCCGATGCAAATGAACTTGCCGATCCCGCCCACGCAGGCCCCAAGGCGCAGGTCGTCTTGTGGCGTCCCCTCGACCAAGGGCAAAGCCTCGGGATCCAGCGCATGCAACGCCTTCAAACCAGACGGTCGCAGTGTATCGCCAGCAATGTCCGAAACCACACCCGACAAATCACGCACGCGCCCCGCGGCATCCAGCAGTCCCGGCTTTTCTGCGCCGAGCGCCCCATAGCGAAGAAGTTTCATATCATATCCTTGTTTGATTGAGGAATCCTGCTTTACACAGTTGCGTCGCGCGCAGCCCAAATCGCGCCGCGGCGGATGATCTCCGTGACCTGAGGCACCTTGAGATCATCAAGTTCGTGACCGATCGAGCAGTAGAAAACCCGGCCCTTGTCCCAGCGACGTTTCCAGACCACGGGAATCACGGAGCCTTCGATCCACCAAAGATGGTCGCCGGAAAACGTCGTTGTCGCCAGGACATCATTTGATGGGTCGACGAGCATATAATACTGCTCCGTCGTCAGCCGAAAGCTCTTGATCCCTTCGACGATCGGGTCATCGGGTTTGCAGATGGTGACGTCGTAATCAATATAGTCTTCGCGCGGTTGAAGGTTGTCGGGCCATCCCGGTGGATGCGCGACAAACTGCCCTCCGATCAGGAAATGATAGGTCGGGCGGTCGCGAAACGCGTCCCCCATATGCCCGTGCCATCCTGCAATGCCACAGCCGTCGCCGATCAACTTCAACAAGCCGTCCTCTTGCGGTTTGGTCATGTTGCCGAACTCGTCCTGATGCCCTGACCGCGCCGACGACCAGATCGGCGTGATCAAATCGACATCGGCCAAATCCCATGGCTGCGCCAAGGGCTCCAGTGTGTCGTAGACGTCGACCGCGAAGCCGTTGGCCTCGAGCAGGTCTTTGTACCAATCCGCAAAGTGGGTCGGCGTGTGGCCCTCCCAACCGCCGACAAACAGGGCCGCTTTCATCGCGTTTCCTTTCGCATGAAGGTCAAGATCGACGCCATGTCGCGGGCGCCATAGCCGGCCTGTTCCGCCTCGATCAGTTTGGCCAGGGTGACTTCGCCTTGTGGCATCGCAGTGCCCAGCCGCTGTGCCAGGCGCGCCGTGACGTCCATGTCCTTGCGCGCCAGTGAGACGGTAAACGTCACGTCATGGTCGGCCTCGTTCAAATACAGCGGGCGTCGGTATCTCAGCATCGGCGCACAGGCGGCGGAGGCTTCGATCACGTCGAATGCCACCTCGGGCGCGATACCGGCGGCTTCTGCAAGGGTCATGGCCTCGGCAAGCGTTTGATTGATCCCGTGGATCAAGGAGTTCACCGCCAGTTTCATCACCGCGCCCGCCCCGGTCGCGCCAAGATATATGGTGTCACGGCCCATCGCATCGAACACGGCAGCAAGCTCTGCATCCGCTTCGCGACATCCAGCCATGATCAGCAAATCAGCGTTTTCGGCCGCCTGCGTCGCCCCTGAGACCGGCGCATCAATCACCCGCATGTCCTGTGGAGCCTGTTCAGCCAGTGCGCGGATGTGGTCCGGGCTCATGGTGCCCATTTCAAGCAGCGTTACGCCCCCTCCCCCCGCGAACAAGCCGTCCTCGCCAAAATGCACCGCATCTGACGCCGCATCATTGGCCAGCATGGTGACAACGATATCGGCCCCGCGAACAAGCTCCGCAGGCGTCGCGACCGCAGTGCCACCCTCCGACGCGGCAAAATCACTGGCCGTCTGATGGGTCCTGTTCCAGACGCACACCTCGTGACCCGCCGCAATCAGGTTGCGAGCCATATGCGCGCCCATTCGGCCCAATCCGGCAAACCCCACACGCATCTCAGGCGACCTTCTCAGTGGCCGTGATCCCCGAAATCGCCTGAATCAAGCTCTCCTCGGTGACCTCTTCCGAGGTGAACGTCCTCATCACCCGACCCGAGAACATCGCCACGATGCGGTCGCTGACATGCAGCACTTCGGGCATTTCGGAACTGACAACGATGACGGCATAGCCCTGCGCAGCCAGATCGCGGATCAGGTTGTGAATCTCGGACTTTGACCCAACGTCGATGCCGCGTGTCGGCTCGTCCACGATCAGCACCTTGGGGTGCATGGACAGCCATTTCGCAATCACGATCTTCTGCTGGTTGCCGCCGGACAGGTTGCCCACCGTCTGCTTCCAACCCGGCGTCCGAATGTCCAGCTTTTCCTTGTACTTGTCGAAAATCGCCGTTTCAGCGCCCGGCGCCACGAAGGGACCGGAGGACAGCTCACCAACCTGCGGCAACGTCATGTTGTCCCGGCAATTCATACCCAAGACCAAGCCCTGGCCCTTGCGATCCTCCGGGACCAGCGAAATGCCCTTGCTGATCGCATCCGCTGGCGAGGATATGCGCACCTCTTCACCATCCAACAGAATTTTGCCGCCGCTCGGATCACGCAGGCCAAAAAGCGTCTCGACGATCTCGGTCCGCCCGGCGCCGACCAATCCGTAAAAGCCCAAAACCTCGCCTCGGCGCACGTCAAAGCTGACGTCCTTGAACATGTGTCCGCAGGACAGCCCGCGCACCTCAAGCGCCACATCGCCCAGTTCGTGATGGCTTTCGTTGCGCGACAGATCAAGCGCGCGCCCGATCATCAACTGAGTGACTTCCTCTTCTGTGGTGTTCCGGGTTTCGAGAGTGCCGCGATACGACCCGTCACGCAGAACGCTGATCCGATCGGTGATCTTGAAAATCTCTTCCATCCGGTGGGAAATATAGATGATCCCCACGCCCTGACGTTGCAGATCCGAAATCACGTCGAACAAAACGACCTTCTCCGCATCCGTCAAAGAGGCCGTGGGTTCGTCAAAAATGACGGCCTTGGCATCCACGGTCAGCGCGCGGGCAATCTCGACCATCTGCTGGTTGGCAATGGACAGATCGCCAACGATGGTCTTGGCGTTGAACCCTACTTTGAGCTTTGCGAGGATCGCGTCGGTTTGTGCATAAAGCTTCTCCCAATCGACCCGCCCAAAGGAGCGGCGCGGCAGCTCGCCCAGATAGATGTTCTCGGCCACGGTCAGCTCTTCGGCGAGGCTGAGTTCCTGGTGGATGAACACGATGCCCTTCGATTTCGCCTGCAAGGGCGAGGTCATGACGGTCTGCACTTCTTGCACGATGATCCGGCCTGCCTGCGGCTGGTAGATCCCGCCCAGGACCTTCATCAAGGTTGATTTTCCGGCTCCGTTTTCTCCCATCAGGGCGTGGACCTCGCCCGGCATCACCGAGAGTGAAACGCCATCAAGCGCGCGGACGCCGGGAAAGGTCTTGACGATCCCTTCGAGGCGCAAGGCGGGTGTCTGATCGCTCATAACTTCAACTCCTCTTTGCCTTTGGTGTTCAACTGGCGGTCCAGGAACAGGACCGCGATCAGGATCAAGCCGATCACAAGGTTCACGGTCGACGTGTCGGCCCCAATGTGACCCAGTCCCTTGCGCAGCAACTGGATGGCCAGAACACCGCCCAGGGTGGAGACAATCGACCCTGCCCCACCGGTCAGCTTCGTGCCGCCCAGCACGACGGCGGTGATGACCCAAAGCTCATAAAGCTGCCCATCGTTTGGATTGACCGACCCGGATTCAGAGTAGAACACCACGGCAGACAGGGCGGCGAGAAAACCGATGATCATGAAATTGATCAGCATGTGCGGACCAACCTTGATGCCGGCGTTCACCGCTGCATCCCGATTGTCGCCAATGGCATAGGCGTTGCGCCCGTGGACCGTGCGGGTCATCAGATACCACATCACCAGCGTCACGATGGCCAGAAACCAGGTCGCCGTATGCAGCCCGAGGAATTGCGCTTCGGCGAAATCCACCAGTGTCCAGTTCAGGCTCGAGGTCGGGGTTTCCCCGTTGTACATGAACACCAGCCCGCGAAAGCCCAGCATTGCCCCCAGAGTCACGATGAACGCGTCGACGCCGGTCTTCCACACGATAAATCCGTTGATCGCCCCAAGACCAACCCCGGTCAGCAAGGCCAAGGCCCATGACACCGGGATCACCCAATCGCCCAGCCCCGCAAATACCGTCCAAGTCAGACTGTCGAGCAGGATCACCGCAGACAGTGCAAAGATCGCCCCGACGCTCAGGTCGATATTCCCGTTGACCATGATGATGGTCATGCCCATGGCGATGATGCCGATGGGGGCCGATTGCTTGAGCAACAACAACATGTTGTCCACATCCATGAAGGCCTTGTCGGAGAGCGACATGAATTCGCCCGCCACGCTGAAGAAGATCAGCTCAATAACGATAAAGCCCCAAATCGCGCCGTTCTTGAGAAACTTGGACAGGTTTCCAGCTTCCATTTTTCCGCTCCCTTACGCGATTGTAGACAAAAGCTTGCCGCGCTTGGCTGCAATATCGAGCCAGACTGCAAGAATGATGATGGCCCATGTCACGACGAACTGGACATAGAACTGGAGGCCGACCAGCAGCAGACCGTTCTGGATGAACCCCAGGATCAGCACGCCGATGACAGTTTTGAAGATCGTTCCAGACCCGCCCAGCAACGATGCGCCGCCCAGGATCACGGCGGCCAGCACGTCAAGCTCAAGTCCCTGGCCGACGGTGTTTTGCGACCCCAGCGACCGGCTCGCCTGGATAAGCCCCGCCACGGCCACGCAAAACGACGACATCACGTAACACAAGAAGACGATGCGCGCCCGCTTGATGCCCGAAAAGGTCGCGGCGGTTCCGTTGCCGCCAACCGCATAGACTTTGCGTCCAAATGGCGTTTTCGCCAACACGATCCCCAAGAGCGCCGCCAAAAGCAGGAAAATCAGGATGGGCACGGGGATACCAAGCGCCGAGCCCTGGCCAAAGACGCTGAACCACGTCCCTTCCTTGTCGGCGATATCCATGTTCTGACCGCCAGAATACGTCAGCGTCAGACCGTGTATCGCAGAGAGCATCCCCAGCGTCACAATCAGCGAGTTCAGTTTGAGGTAGCCCACCAGAAACCCGATGAAGGCCCCCAGACACAGCGTCATGACAAACATCGCGGGGATAGCCAGCACGGGGCCGATCTTGTCATGCAGATCCAGAACCACAATGGTCGAAAACGACATCATCGACCCGACGGACAGGTCCAGATTGCCGCTGATGACCACAAAGGTCACACCAAGCGCCATGACCCCCAGAATGGCAGAGGATCGCACCACGCCCATCACATTTTCAGGACTCAGAAACCGTCCGTTCGCCAACGTGAACCCGATGATGAACACGGCAAATGCAATCAAGATGCCCTGCCGCGCCAAAAATCGTCCTATGCCTGCTTTAGACATGCTCTCCATATTCCCCTCCCACGGGCCAAGGCCCAGCCACTGACGCTTCTGGATCAGACCAGGGTCATTCCGCCGTCGATCATGACGATCTGGCCGGTCATGTAGTCACTGTCTCTGGACGCCAGATATGTCGTCGTTCCGGTGATATCGTCCGGCTTGGCAACGCGCCCGCGCAGGATCTCGGACGAGAACTCTTCCATCGCTTGTCCCGGACGCTCTGCGGCACCGATCTTCATCAGGTCCTGATCGACCTGTTCCCACATTTCCGTGGCCACGACCCCGGGCGCAAACCCCGTGACGGTGATGTTGTGCTTGGCCAGATCGCGCGCGCCCGACTGGGTCAGCGCCACAACGGCGAATTTACTGGCACAATACGGGGCAACATTGTCGAACCCCTGCCGGCTGGCAATGGATGCGGTGTTGATGATCTTGCCGCCCGTGCCTTGGGCGATCATCTGACTGGCCGCTTCCTGCATGCCGATCATGCACCCCAAGCCATTGACGCCCATAATGAAATTCCAGTTGTCTTCGGTCACATCCAAGAAATTCATCGGACGGTTCACACCGGCATTGTTGAACTTGACATCAAGCTTGCCAAAGCGCTCGACCGTATGCGCGATCATCGCCTTGACGGACCCTCGATCCGTGACGTCGACCTGCGCATAGGTCACCTTGCCGCCTTGTTGCGCCGATTTCTCCGCGTTGGCTGTTGCCACTTGCGCAACCTTGTCGCCGTTGATGTCCGCAAAACAAACGTCGGCACCTTCGTCCAACAACGCCTCGGCAATCGCGCGTCCGATGCCTTGTGCGGCGCCCGTCACAATACAAGACCGCCCTGTCACACGCCCCATGACACGTCCCCCGGTAGATTTATGTTGATGATAAAGCGAAGCGGGGCGCCGCAGCGCCCCTCAACACGGGAGGTGATCAGAACACCGGCTTTGTGAATTCCGTCATGTTGTCCTGTGTGATCTTGGGCGTGTCGAAGTAGTTGAGGAACGGCAGCTCCTCACCGCTGATCAGGTCGATCGCGGACTGAAGCGCGGCTTCTGCGTCATCAACTGGCGACTGGTAGATGGACCCCCAGTATTCGCCACGCTCCATCGCCTCGTAGCCAACGGCAAAGTTGGTGGCCCCCACAAAGGTGATCCCTTCGGCACGGTCGGCCGCCAGTGCCGCGTTCAATGCGCCGACACCCATGTTGTCATCACCGGCATAAACACCGTCGATGTCGTCATATTTGACAAGGAACGCTTCCATGACCTGCTGGGATTTTTCGCGGTTCCAGTCGCCGGGCTGGGTCTCGACCAGCGTCACATTCGGGCAGACCTCTGGCAGGCGGTCGTCAAAGCCCTTCTGACGCTCGATGGCGGTAGTGTATCCTGGCTGACCGGAAATCTGCACGACGCGCGCTTCGTCTTCGATGCCCAGCGCCTTGAAGCGGTCACACATGATTTCTGCGGACCGCGATCCTTGCGTGATGTTGTCCGGACCGGAGAAGGTCGAAACAAAGTCGAACCCGGCTTCGGCGATGTTGGAATTTGTAACGATAACAGGGATATCGGCGGAATGGGCCTTGCGAACGGCGGGGATGACCGCTTCGCCGTTGGTTGGCCAGATGATGATGGCGTCGACGTCCTGCTGGATCAGATCTTCCATCTGCGCGATCTGGCGGGCGACGTCGCCGCCGGCATCCAGAACCACGACTTCAACATTATCATTGGCTTCGGCTGCGGCGATAAAAGCGTTTTCGTAGGTGGTTTGATAGCTGTCGACGCCGACGTTGTTTTGCGTGATGCCGATGCGCATCGGGCTGTGGCTTTCGGCATAAGCTGCGCCCGCGACGCTCAATGCTGCGGTGGCCGCCGTCGCAGTCAGGATTGTGCGTAGAGTCATGGTGATCTCCTCCAAGAACATTTTAGACATTTCGTCTGCTCCCCACTCTCCCGATGGGGAATCATCATCCGGCGTGCCGGTATGATCGCAGGTACCTTGCACCCACGGCTCTTTGCTGCCCTCCCTGAATAACGTCCATTCTCGACAATAAAATATCCAAATTGGATTTTTTCGCGATACATTCCGGATTCATTCTCACGCTAGATGGATCAAAGCTCATGTCGATTCCCAAAAAATCCGAATTGAACAAAGCAAGCGACCAAAAACAATCAAGACAACGTCAAAATGAAGGAAAGGCAATTGCAAGGGGCATGAACGTCATGAATGAAGAGACTTTCAATCAGCTCATGCCGCCCCAAGCGAGGGCCGACATGCTGAGCGTGCTGTCCTTTATAGAAGAGTTCGGCGACGAACTTGAAAACTCTTCCGACCTATTGGCTCTCACCCCGAATTTGCGCATTTCGGCGCATCTGATCCGCGGCCATCTTGAAGGCCGGCTGATCACAATGACCTCTTTGATCGGCGCCAGTCGCGCACCCTACGCAACGGCCAACCGGCGCATCAAGGACATGCAAGAGGCGGGTCTGATTGACCAACGTCCACGCACTGCGACCGGCAAGAGTTTTTCCCTGCATCCCAGCGTTCACCTGATGGAACAATGGACACAGTTGGCCAGCCGCGTGCACCGGATGGCAAGCGCGCATTTCAACGGCGGCGCCACGACCGACACGACCGAATACTACTACGGTGAGTCCTACATGAAGGCGAAATCAATCCCGCCGATGGAGGTGCTGGCAGAGCCGCTCAAGCTCGCGGGAGGGCTGCGGGTTCTGGTCCACGGGGACCCGACCTTCATGGTGATGGACAACCTCAAACGGCAATTCGAACAGACAATCGGCACGCAAATTCACCAACGCGCTTTTTCCATCGACCGCCTGCGCGAAGAAACAATGCGCAATGCAAACCGCAAATCGAGCAATTACGACATTATCGCCGTCGATTTGCCTTGGGTCGGTGGTTTCGCTGAAAGCAACGTTTTGATGCCGCTCGACGATGTCATGGATATTGCCCGCATCGATCCGTCCGATTTTCACACGGCTGGTTGGCAAGCGGCCCATTGGAACGGTCGCGCGTTTGGCATTCCCGCGCAAACAACGCCAGAGCTGTTGTTTTATCGCAAGGATCTTTTCACCCGCGCGGGCATCGCACCACCGGCAACGACGCATGAATTGCTGAACGCGGCCAAGGCTTTGCACAATCCGCAACGTGGACTTCACGGGATCGCCTGGAATGCGGCACGCGGCACGGCATTGGGTCACACCGTTCTGATGACATTGGCAGATTTCGGGCAGCCGATCCTTGATCTAAAACCCAATGCGGGGGGCTTTGACACGCAGGATCTGGCGAAACGCAATTACCGCGTCACTATTGATACCGCCGCCGGTTTGCAGGCCGCAGAATTCCTCAACGAGCTGCTCAAGTATTCCCCGCCGGATATTCTATCCATGTCGTGGTATGAGCGCATTCGCCCCTATGCGGCGGGCCGGATTGCCATGGCGTACGGCTATACGCTGCTCGCCCCGTATTTCGAGCTTGACGATGCGTCCCCGGCCAAAGGCCAAACCGGGTATCTGCCGCATCCCGCAGGGCCGAACGGCGCACCGATCGCGCCTGTGGGGGGCTATGTGATGGGCATCCCTGCAAATCTGCCCAAGGAACGTGTTGCAGCGGCGGTCGAGGCCTTGCTGGTCTTCACCTCGCCACCGGCACAAAAACTCTATGTCCAGAACGGCAGTCGGACGAACCCGCGGTATTCCGTCGGATCCGACCCCGATGTGCGGCGCCTGTCGCCCATATTCGAAGCGGTCGACGCCATGTCCTGGCGCGACGAGCTTCAGTTCTGGCCCCGCCCGCCGATCCCCGAAATCTGCGAGATCATCCAGATTTGCGGAGAAGAGTTCCACGACATGCTGCGCGGGATCATCAGCCCGCAAAAAGCACTGCGTCGCGCGCAGGAGAGAGCCGACGCAACCTTGGCACCACCCCCATAATCATGACGTCAGGAGGAGACATCCATGGACCCCAACCGCCTCAAAGGTAAGAATATTCTCATCACCGGAGCCGCCCGCGGCATGGGTGAAGCCAATGCACGCTCCTTCGCTGAACAGGGCGCGAATGTGTGCATCGGCGATCTTGACCTCGAGATGGCTCAAACGGTCGCCGACGACATCAATGCCGCCAATAACGGCAAGGCAATTGCGATCCGGATGGATGTCACCAAGCGCGAAGACAACGTCGCCGCCGTGGCTGCGACCGTCGACGCCTTCGGCTCAATCAACGTGGGCGTGTTCAACGCAGGCCTGAACAAGCCCCGGTTCTTCATGGATATCGACGAAGACAACTGGGACCTGATCATGAACGTCAACACCAAGGCGATGTGGCTTGGCATGCAGGAAACCGCACGCCAGATGATCGCCCAAGGCCCGATGGAAGATCACCCCTACAAGCTGATCAACGTGGGCTCCATCGCCTCCCGCAAGCCGTTGGTGGATGTCACAGTTTACTGTACATCGAAATACGGCTGCCTCGCTCTGACGCATTGTGGCGCAATCGGACTGGCCAAGCATGGCATCACCGTGAACGGCTACGCGCCGGGCGTCGTTGTGACCCCTCTGTGGGAACAGCTGGACAAAGACCTCGTGGACATCGGCTTCAAGCAAAAAGAAGGCCAGGCCTACGACGACATCGTGCGCGATGCGCTTCAGATCAAGCGCGTGTCCTACCCCAAGGACATTGTCGGAACCGCGTCATTCCTAGCGAGCAATGACAGCGACTACATGACCGGCCAGATGATCCACGTCGATGGCGGCTGGTGCATCCAGTAACCGGCCACGAATTTCAAATCCGTATGTCAAACGGGGCTCACGCTCCCGAAGGAGACTTCCATGTCAGAACGTCCAGGCAATGCCCTCATGCCAAACCTGCTCACACCGCAGGATCTTGACCCCAATTGGGAGTGGCGCGAAAAGCTGCCCGCCCATGGCCACATGTCCGTGGATTTCGAACGCCGGATCGACCACGACCGCCTGCGCCGCTACCGTTTGGCCCGGACCCGTCAGTCGCTTCAAAATTCAAACGCGGGCACGCTGCTGCTGTTCGACGTGAACAACATCCGCTACGTATCCGCCACCAAGATCGGCGAATGGGAACGCGACAAGATGTGCCGCTTCTGCCTGCTGACAGGGGACGACAGCCCCTATGTCTGGGACTTTGGGTCCGCCGCAGAACACCACAAGCGCCATTCCGACTGGCTGGAGCCAAGCCATTGCCTCGCTGGCGTTGTGGGCATGCGCGGCACCATCCCGCCGGAATTCGGCCTGATGCAGAAATACGCCAAGCAGATCGCCGGATTGATCCGCGACGCCGGAATGGCCGATATGCCCGTCGGCGTGGATTATGCCGAAACGGCCATGTTCCACGCGCTGCAACAAGAAGGTCTGAATGTGGTGGATGGCCAACAGATCATGTTGGCGGCGCGTGAAATCAAGAATACGGACGAAATCCAGCTTTTGACCCAGGCGGCGGCCATGGTCGATGGCGTCTATCACATGATCTACGAAGAGCTGAAACCGGGCGTGCGCGAAAACGATATCGTCGCCCTGTCCAACAAGATGCTCTACGAAATGGGCTCGGACGATGTGGAAGCGATCAACGCCATTTCCGGCGAACGCTGCAATCCGCACCCGCACAACTTCACCGACCGCCTGATCCGGCCCGGCGATCAGGCGTTCTTTGATATCCTGCAATCCTATCAAGGCTATCGGACCTGCTACTACCGCACGTTCAACGTCGGTCGCGCGACACCCTCGCAGAACGACGCCTATGTGAAGGCCCGCGAATGGATCAATGCCTCCATCGCGATGATCAAACCCGGTGTGTCCACTGACAAGGTGGCCGAAGTCTGGCCAACGGCGGAATCCCTCGGCTTTGCGAGCGAAGATCAGGCCTTTGGTCTGCAATTCGGTCACGGGCTGGGCCTTGCACTGCACGAACGGCCCATCATCTCCCGCGCGGTGTCGATGGATCACCCGATGGAGATCCAGACCGGCATGGTCTTCGCCCTGGAAACCTACTGCCCCGCAAGCGACGGCTATTCCGCCGCCCGGATCGAGGAGGAAGTCGTCGTGACAGAGAACGGCTGCGAGGTCATCAGCCTCTTCCCTGCCGAAGAACTGCCCATCGCGAACCGCTACTGACATGGGCAACCCGTTTGACCTGAGCGGTCGCAAAGCACTGGTCACCGGCGGGGCAACCGGCATCGGCAAGGGCATAGCCCTCGGCCTTGCCGCCGCCGGGGCGGATGTGGCGCTGACCTACCGCAGCCATCAACCCGACGAAACGCTCGCCAGGATCAAAGCCCTGGGCGTCAAGGGCGCCGCCGTGCAGGCCGACTTTGCCGGCATGGATCAAGCCGCGGCAGACCGTGTGGCGGCCTTTGCCAACGACGCGCTCGGCGGGCTCGACATCCTCGTGAACAACGCCGGGATCATCCACCGCGAGGACAGCACCGACATGCCGCTGGACGATTGGCGGCGCGTGATCTCCGTCAACCTCGACTCCGTCTGGCTGCTGTCCCAGGCAGCAGGCACGCGCATGGTGGCCCAAGGCTCGGGCAAGATCATCATCGTGTCCTCTGTCCTGGCATCACAAGGCGGCTTGCGCGTGCCCGCCTATGTGTCCAGCAAACATGCAGTCGTTGGTCTGACCAAAGCGCTGTGCAACGAATGGGCGCCGCGCGGCGTCAACGTCAACAGCATCGCTCCGGGCTACACCGCCACGGACAACACGCAGGCTCTGCGTGACGATCCGGACCGGTCAAAAGCCCTGCTGGATCGCATACCCGCCGGCCGCTTTGCCGAACCATCTGAAATCGCGGGGGCGGCTGTTTTTCTGGCGTCTGACGCCGCAAGTTACTGCCACGGAACCGTGGTCACCGTCGATGGCGGCTGGCTCGCCCGTTAGGAGAAAACCATGGAACACTCACTCGAAGGCAAAACGGCACTGATCACGGCCGCAGGTGCCGGAATCGGACGCGCCAGCGCCGAGGCGCTCGCGGCGCGCGGTGCCAAGGTCATCGCCACCGATCTGGATGGCGCAGCGGTTGCCGAACTGGCGGAAACCTCGCCCAATATCACGGGACACGCTTTGGACGTCCTCGACGCCACGGCGGTCGACGCAATCGTAGCCTCCGCAGGCACCGTGAATATCCTGCTGAACTGCGCCGGCTGGGTTCATGACGGCACGATCCTGGATTGCGACGAAAATGTCTGGGACCGCGCCTTCGATCTGAACGCAAAGGCCATGTACCGCATCACCGAGGCCGTGCTGCCCGGTATGCTCGCCAACAAAAGCGGCTCAATCATCAATATCGCGTCCATCGTGTCCAGCGAAAAGGGCGCGCCGCGCCGCTTTGCCTACGGCGCGTCAAAGGCCGCCATCATCGGCATGACCAAATCCATCGCGGCTGACTTCGTCAAGGATGGCATCCGCTGTAACGCAATCTGTCCCGGCACCGTGCAGAGCCCGTCATTGAATGATCGCCTGGCCGCCACGGGGGACTACGACAAGGCGCTGGCCGCGTTTCAGGACCGGCAGCCCATGGGCCGCCTTGGCCAGCCCGAAGAAATTGCCGAAATGGTGTGTTACCTCGCAGGCGACCTTGCGGCGTTCACCACCGGGCAGGCCTTTGCCGTCGACGGTGGGTGGTCGATCTGATGGGACTGGATCGTGCCGCCTCGATCGAGGACCTGCGCCTGCGCGCCAAGGGCCGGATTCCGTGCTTTGCCTTCGATCTGGTCGATGGCGGCGCGGAAAGCGAACGCAACATGCGCCGCAATGCCGAGGCCTTCGAAGAGGTCGAGCTGACACCGCGCTACATGGTCGACGTGTCCAAAATCGACACGCGCACGACCATTTTCGGACAGTCCTTTGACCAGCCCTTCGGCATGCCCCCCATCGGGATGCTCAATGCCTTTTGGCCGGGAGCTGACCTCACCCTGGCGCGGCTCTGCAAGGCGCAGAACATCCCCTACACGGCAAGCTCGGCCTCTTCGACCACGCTCGAAGCTCTGGCCGACGCTGCCGATGGCAACGGCTGGTTCCAACTCTACGTCTCTAGCGACACAAACGTGACCGAAGGGTTGATCGCTAGGGCAGAAGCCGCAGGCTACACGACGCTGATGGTCACCGCCGATGTCCCGGCCGCAGGAAAGCGCGACCGCGACATCCGCAATCAGCTTGCCGTGCCCTTCCGCTTTACGCCCGAAGTGATCTTTCAATGCATGTGCAACCCGCGTTGGGCATTGACCAGCCTCAAACACGGCACACCGAATGTGGCCAACTATGCAGACCTTCTGCAAAGCGCGACATCCTATGCAGAGGTGCAAAAAACGCTGATTACGCCAGGGTTCACCTGGGACGACCTCAAACACCTGCGCGAGCGCTGGAAAGGCAGGCTTCTGGTCAAGGGCATCTTGCATCCTCAGGACGCCGTGACCTGCGCCGAATTGGGCTGCGACGGCATTGTCGTGTCGAACCATGGCGGGCGTCAGGTGGACTTTGGTCCGCCCTCCATCGAGGCTCTGCCCGCAATTGCTGACGCGGTCGCGGGCCGCATGACGATCATCCTCGACAGTGGCATCCGTCGCGGCGCCGATATCCTGCGCGCAAGGGCCTTGGGCGCCGACTTCACCTTTGCAGGCCGCGCCTTTGCCTATGGTGTTGGCGCGGGGGGTGACGCAGGCGCGCGGCGTGCGTTTGAGATTTTGCAGCTGGAGCTGGTGCGCGCCTTGGGGCAACTCGGTGTGCCGTCTTTCGAGGCCGTCGGACCGTCTGCACTCAGCACCGTCCAGGCAGCAACGCCTTAAGGCACGCTGGTCGCCGGTTAAGTTGGCCAAAGACTGTGGCGCTCCCGACAGCGCATAGCCTTCGTTAAGGCGCGCGTTGAGAGTGGGACTGCCCCTAGGGTAAAATTTGGGATTTCAGGCATCTTGCCTCCCTGCCAATCGTCTGCCGCGCTCCCGTGACGGCCTGTCCCGCGTATCCCCCGTGGCTGCCGACGATAGGATCAAACGATGAAAGCATCGGCTGAAACACCGGATCGGTCATCCTGAAACTGATGGCCGGTCAGGCGCTCTAGGGTCACAGAGGGAGGCTTGGTCTCTCGCAGATCGCTCTCAAGGCTGCAGGTAGAAATCATAAACCGCCGGTGTTAACCAATCCTGCCGCAACGTCATGCAGTACGACCTGGAAGAGGTTAACAA
Source organism: Sagittula sp. NFXS13 (assembly GCF_040148795.1). Classification (NCBI taxonomy): domain Bacteria; kingdom Pseudomonadati; phylum Pseudomonadota; class Alphaproteobacteria; order Rhodobacterales; family Roseobacteraceae; genus Sagittula; species Sagittula sp. NFXS13. The sequence continues at coordinate 18,598 of NZ_JAGEMH010000004.1, read as the reverse complement.
CCGACCGGTTTCTCACCGGGAACCGGTCGGTTCGCGGGTTAATTGGGCTTAACGTCCGGTTCCATCCTGGTAGCCTGGCCACGCCCATCCACAATATATGCCATGCTCAAACCGCGTTAACCTATGCGCGCGCCCTCTTAACCCCGGCGCTTGCCTGTGCTTTGTTGCCCCTCACAGCGCAAAGGAAGCCGACATGAAAATCGACCTCACCGGGCAGACGGTTCTGATCACCGGTGCCGCCGGCGGATTGGGACAGGCTATGGCCGCCACCTTCAGCGAACACGGCGCGAACCTTATCCTCTCCGACCTGGCCATGGGTGAAATGACCGAGGCGGATCAAACCTTTGCAACCACCTGCGACGTGACCGACGCGGCATCGGTCCGCGCGATGATCGCGGCAGGTGTCGACCGCTTCGGCCCCATCGACATTGCGATCAACAACGCTGGTATCTCCGGCCCACACGGCAAGCTCACTGAGTTGTCAGCCGACGACTGGTCCCGCCTGCTCGCGGTCAACTTGACCGGGCTTTTCAATAGTTTGCAGGCTGAAATCCCCGCCATGCGCGATCACGGCCGCATCCTGAACATCGCCTCACTGGCCGGCATCTCCGGCGCGCCGGGCCTTGCCGCCTATGCCGCGACGAAACACGGCGTGGTGGGCCTCACCCGATCCCTCGCGCATGAGCTCAAGCGCCAGAAAATCCGGGTTAATGCCCTGTGCCCCAGCTTCACAGATACGCCGATGCTTGACGCGATGGGACTTGAAAAATCCCGCCTTCACAGTCCCTTGAACGCACTTGGCCGTTTTGGCACCGCGCAAGAGATGGCCGATGCCGCGCTCTGGATCATCTCTCCTGCCAACAGCTTCATGACCGGTCAGGCGATCACATTGGATGGCGGCATCTCGGCGCTGTGACCTTTCAACCAAAGCGCAAGCGCGGTAAGCTTCGTCCAGCCTGAACCGGAGCCTCCCTTGACCACCGTCACCCCAAAACTGGACCAGTACGACCTCGCCATCCTGCACGCGCTGCAAAGGGATGGGCGCATGACAAAAGTCGCCTTGGCAGAGCGTGTGAACCTCTCCCCCAGCCCCTGCTGGGAGCGATTGAAAAAGCTGGAAAGCGCCGGTTTCATAACGGGTTACACAGCGCAGGTGGATATTCGCAAGATCGCCCCCGTGACCGAAGTCCTTGTGCAGATCACCCTGTCTGGCCATCGGGCCGAAGATTTCCGGACGTTCGAGACCGCCATGCAGGCCCGTGCAGAGGTGCGCGGCGCCTGGGCGCTGGGCGGTGGCGTGGATTACATCCTGCGGCTGGTCGTGTCGGATGTGGATGCCTATCAAAGGTTGATGGACGATCTGCTCGCGGACGACCGGTTAGGGATCGAGAAATACTTTGGCTACATCGTGACAAAAACGATCAAAACCGCCCCGGACCCGTTGCCCCCTGTCAAAGGTTAACAGACAGATCCTCTGCACCGCAGCCCCTGCTCCGAGGAAACCACTGTTTGACCGCTCCAGTTCAAACACACCCTCTGCCCCGCTTGCCCTAGACTGAGGTCAAATCCGCCTCAACCCAAGGACAGCGACATGCTCGACCACATCCCCCACGACACCAAGCTGACCGACCGCCGCCTGCAACGCAGCTTTGGCTACATCGACGGCAAATGGACCGCTGGCACCGGCAGCGCGACTTTCACCGTTACCGATCCGGCGACAGGACAACCCGTTGGCAGCGTTGCAAAACTCGACGGCGCACAGGCAACGCAGGCGGTGGATGCTGCACAGGCCGCCTTTGCCAGCTGGTCTGTGACACTTCCCCAGGACCGTGCCGCGGTTCTGCGCCGCTGGTACGATCTGGTCATGGAGGCCAAAGAAGATCTGGCCCGCCTGATGGTGGCCGAACAGGGCAAGCCGCTGTCCGAGGCGCGCGGCGAAATCGACTACGCGGCATCATTCATCGAATTCTATGCCGAAGAAACACGCCGCCCCAACATCGAGGGCGTCACCAGCCACCTGCCCGACGCCGAGGTCGAGCTGTGGCGCGAACCCGTGGGCGTCGTTGCCTTGATCACGCCGTGGAACTTTCCCACCGCCATGCTGACCCGCAAGGCCGCTGCGGCCCTGGCCGCCGGCTGTACCATCGTGGCGCATCCTTCGGCAGAAACGCCCTACTCCGCCCTCGCGCTGGCAGAGCTGGCAGAGCGCGCCGGCATGCCCGCCGGTGTCTTCAACGTGGTGCCGGGCCACGCGCCGGAAATCGTGGAGACTTGGACGCAGGACCACCGCGTGCGCGCCCTGTCCTTTACCGGCTCGACCGAGGTCGGTCGCCTGCTATATCGTCAATGTGCCGGAACCATGAAGAAGCTGGTGATGGAGCTTGGTGGACACGCCCCCGTCATTATCTTCGACGATGCCGATCTGGACCGCGCCGTAGAGGAAACCATCAAGGCCAAATTCGCCACGACGGGGCAGGATTGCCTTGGCGCGAACCGGATCTTTGTGGCGCGTGGGATCTATGACGCCTTTGTCGAGAAATTCACTGAGGCCAGCAAGGCGCTGACCATCGGCGCCGGGATGGAAGACCGCGACCTTGGCCCCCTGATGAACGAAGCCGCTGTTGCCAAACAGGAATCTCAGGTGGCAGACGCGCTGGCCAAAGGCGCGCGGCTGACCTGTGGCGGCGCGCGCCTGGACCGGGGGCCGCTGTTTTATCCGGCCACTGTGTTGGCCGATGTGCCCGAAAATGCGGACATCCTGCGCGAGGAAACCTTTGGTCCCGTGGCGGCGCTGGTGCCATTTGACGACGAGGCCGATGTGCTCGCCCGCGCCAATGAAACCGAATACGGGCTGGTCGCCTACGTGCACACCATGAACCCGCGCCGAATCTATCGCGCCACCCGCGCGTTGCAGTTCGGCATGGTCGCGGTCAACCGCACCAAGGTGACCGGCGCCCCGATCCCCTTTGGCGGGATGAAGCAATCCGGCCTTGGCCGTGAAGGCGCACGGCAGGGGTTGGAGGCTTTCACCGAGATCAAATACGTCTGCCGCGATTGGGGCTGACCCGAGATCACGGACGGGGCGTCACTCGCCCCGTGCCGCCTTCAAGGCTGCGCGCAGCACCTCGCGATCCCCCACATGATTGGCCAAAAGCAGGATCAGCCGGGCATTAACCGTCTGGCTTTCCTCGCCTGACAGACCGTCATGCGCCGCGATCAGTTCCGCGTAAAACCCATCGGGGTCCGCGATATTCGGTTGAGTATTCAAGAGCATTTCCGTCATCGTTCAGACCTTCCCCATGGCGCGCGAAAGCGCCTCTGATACGGCTTCGGCGTCATAGCTGGACCAGCGCGCCGCGACGTGTTGATCCGGCCGGATCAGGTAGACCGCAGTGGTCGCGTCGCCTAGATATCGCTGTGCCAACGCCCCCTCCGGATCGCTTTCCGTCGAGACGGAAACCACAGGCAAAACGCTCTGCGGCACCTCCGTATTCACCGCCAGCAATTTGAAGCCGTGGCCGAGGCCATCCAGCAGAAACCCGTCAGAGACCGGCGCATCGGGACACGGGCTGCCGGGCCGCGTGCGGGCAGGCCCTCCCTCCAGCGCGTCAGGCGTGTTCAGCGACGAACCATCGTAGGTGCAGGGCACGGACAACCGACCGGAATTGACCAGCGGCCGGGCAAAGGCATGGGTTTCGGCCAGATCCAGAACTGCGTTGCGGAAGGTGTGGCTCACCTTGGATTTCGGCGTGATGAAATCGGTGGATCGCGTTGAATTCAGAATGTTTTCATCAGCGCCGTGAACGCGCTCAGTGTCATAGCTGTCGAGCAGCGTCTCTGGCGCCTCACCCCGGATCACCGCGCCAAGCTTCCAGCCAAGGTTGTCGACATCCTGCATCCCGGAATTCGCGCCGCGCGCGCCAAAGGGTGACACCTGATGCGCGGCATCCCCGGCAAAGATCACCCGGTTGTGCCGGAACTTCTTCATGCGGCGACATTGGAAAGTGTAGATAGAGGTCCAGACGATCTCGTATTCGACATCGCCAAGCATGGCGTCGAGCCGCGCGCGCACGTTTTCTTCCTGCAATTCGGTCTTCCGGTCCACGTCCCAGCCAATCTGGAAGTCCACCCGCCAGATGCCATCTGGTTGCCGGTGCAACAGGGTCGAGGCCCCCGATTTGAAGTGCGGTTCAAACCAGAACCAGCGCTCTGTCGGGAAATCATCGTTCACCATGCGGATGTCCGCGATGAGAAAACTATCCTCGAACACACGCCCGTCGAAGTCCAGTCCCATCATGCCGCGCAGCGGGCTGGACGCGCCGTCGGCCCCGATCAGCCACTCCGCCTCGATGGTGTAGGGCCCCTCTGGGGTGGTGATATGCACCAAAGCGCTGCTGTCAGAAACCTCCACCTGATCGACGCGGTTGCGGCCACGGATTTCGATGGGCGCGCCCTCGGCCTGAGCCTGCCGCACCCGTTCCACCAGAAAGCGCTCGAAATACGGTTGCTGCAAGTTAATGAACGCCGGAAAGCGGTGGCCTTCTTCGGGCAGCAGGTTGAATTCAAACACCTTGCGGTCGTCGTGAAAGACCTTGCCGAGGTTCCAGATGATGCCCTTGTCCAGCATTGCCTGACCACAACCGTAGCGATGCGCGATCTCCAGCGAGCGTTTGGCAAAACAGATGGCGCGCGATCCCTGCCCGATCCCCTCGTGATCGTCGAGCACCACAACAGGGATGCCCTGCAGCCCGAGGTCGAGCGCCGTGGCGATGCCGACGGGGCCGCCGCCCAGGACCACGACGGGGTGGCGCACAGGCGCGGCGGCATCCTGATCGGCGCTGCGGGCGTAAGGGTACAGCTTGAACGCAAGCTGGTAGCGGTCATGGATCATCTCGGCTCCTCCTCTATCGACGATGTCACCGGGAAGAGCTCTCTCCAAAGCCCTTCCCGATGTACTGTTCAGACGTCGTCAGTCCTGCAGGGCATTCCACATGTCCTTGTCACGCTGCGCGGTCCAGACACGGGGCGTGTCGATGCCACGGGCCTCGTCGTACGCGCGGGCGACGTTGAAGGGCAGGCAATGCTCGTAGATGGCATAGTCGCTGAACTTGGGGTCGCATTCTGCGCGGCAAGCATCCCACGCTTCTTTGAGCGTGCCGCCACGGGCAACGACCTTGGCGATGGGTTTGTAGGTGGATTTGACGAAATCGGCCGTGCTGGCGAGCGCCTCGGCCACCATCTCTTCGCCCACGAGCGCGTCGCCGCGCCCCGGAGCGATGGATTTGGGCTCGAACTCCGCGATGTTCATCAGTGTATCTTCCCAGTCAGAGAAGTGACCGTCTCCGCAATAGCAGGCGGAATGATATTCGACGATATCACCAGTGAACATGACCTCCTGATCCGGCACCCAGACCACGGCGTCGCCGGCGGTATGGGCGCGGCCCAGATGCATGATGTCGACGCGGCGATTGCCAAGGTAAACGGTCATGGAGTCGCTGAAGGTCGTGGTCGGCCACGTCAGGCCGGGGATCTCCTCGTGGCCCTGAAACAGGCGTGGGAAGCGTTCGAACTCACTGTCCCAATCCTCCTGCCCGCGCTCGGCCACCATGGCGCGCGCGGTGTCCGACATGATGATTTCCCGCGCGCCATAGGCAGAGGCCCCCAGCACGCGCACCGCATGGTAATGCGTCATGACGAGGTGGCTGATCGGCTTGTCCGTGACCTCGCGGACGTGTTCGATCACCTTGCGCGCAAGGCGCGGTGTGGCCTGCGCCTCGACGATCATGACGCTGTCGTCGCCAATGATGACGCCGGTATTGGGATCACCCTCGGCGGTGAAGGCATAAAGCCCCTCGCCAACCTGTGTGAAGCTGGTCTTCTTCTCTGCCATGTCGCCTGCGGATGCGAATGCCTTGGCCATATTTTCCGTGTCCTTCTGTCGGGTGCGCCTGTTGACGGCGCGGATTTGAGTTTTTGCGAAGCCGAGAAACGGCTTAGCGCTTGTACGGGTCGTCCAGTGCGGGCAGCACCGTGCCCACGCAGGCACCGAAGCCTACGCGATAGCCATCACCAATGGCCGCGCCACGCAAGGTCAGCGTGTCGCCGTCTTCGATGAAGCTGCGGGTTTCGCCAGTTTCAAGCGTGATTGGCTCCTGGCCGCCCCAGGTGATTTCCAAAAGTGCGCCGCGCTGGTCCTTTTCCGGACCTGAAATGGTGCCGGAACCAAGCAGATCACCGACGCGCATCGGGCAACCGGAGGTGCTGTGATGCGCCAGTTGCTGCGCCGAAGAGTAGTACATTTCACGATAGTTGGTGCGCGCTATGACCGTTTCGGATTTGCCTTCGGGGGCCATTCCGACCTCCAGCGCAATGTCGTACAACATCGGGCCGGGTTCCGTCAGGTGGTCAAGCAGGGGACGTTCGCGGTTGGGCGTGTCCACCCGGAACTCTTCCAATGCCGCTTTGGGCACGATCCAAGGCGAGACAGTGGTGGCTGTCGCCTTCGCCTGAAACGGGCCGAGCGGCTGGTATTCCCAAGCCTGAATGTCGCGCGCGGACCAGTCGTTCAGCAGCACATACCCAAAGATCATGTCGTCTGCTTCTGCAACTGTCACCGGCCCTTCGGATGGCTGACCCACGATCGCGCCCATTTCCAACTCGATGTCGAAGCGTTTGCAGGGGGCGAAGACCGGCAGCTCGGCATCAGGAGATTTGAGTTGTCCCCAGGGGCGGCGCACATCAGTGCCCGAGACCACCACAGACGAGGCGCGACCGTTGTAGCCGATGGGCATCGACAACCAATTCGGCGGCAGCGCATTTTCCGGCCCGCGAAACATGGTGCCAACGTTGCTGGCATGGTTTTTCGAGGCGTAAAAATCGGTGAACTCCGAGACGGTGAATGGCATGAGCATCTGCGTGCCCACTTGTGGCACCATGTAGCCCGTCAGCCCCTGCGGATCTGCGTAGGTTTCTGACAGAAGCTCTGTCAGCGCCTCGCGAAGGCCGGCCCAGATCTCTGACCCGAGTGTCATGAACTCGCTCCAGTCGCCGAAAAAGAAGACCTCCTCCTCCTCGGGCACGGCAAGCACGCCATCGGCCTCCAGCGCGGTCACATCAAGGATCATATCCCCGATGGCCACACCGCAATGCGGCTCTCCCGCGTCGCTGACGAAAGCGCCGTAAGGCAAGTTGTTGAGTGGGAAATCGGTGTCGGGCGTGTTTGCGCTTTCGACCCAGCTTTTGTTCAGGGGCATATGGCCTCCTTCATCGGGGCATCGGGTTGATTTTCGGGCAGCGCCGCGCGGATCGCGGAGATATCACGTGCGGCGCTGTCAATTTCGGTCAGGCGGGTCAGCGGCGCAAGGTCCAGCCCCCAACGGCGGGCATTGACCATCTGCGCCACCAGGCACAGGTCGGCCTGCGTCAGCTCATCGCCAAAGCTGAACCGCCCTTCTTTTGCAATCAAGCGTTGGTACGCGGCAAGACCACGCGCCATCCAGTGACATATCCAATCTGTCGCCGCCAGATCATCAAAGCCGCGCGATTTGAGATGCGCTAAAACCTTGAGATTGTTCACCGGATGAATGTCCGACGCAATGGTCTGCGCCGCAGCGCGCACATGTGCACGCGCAACCGGGTCCGCGGGCAGCAAAGGTGGCTCCGGATGCGTCTCTTCGAGCCAGTCGAGGATCGCAATGGATTGTGTCAGCGCGGTACCATCTTTCAGGACAAGCGTTGGCACCGCTTCCACGGGGTTCAAGGCTGCGTAGTCGGGCGCGCGTTGCGCCCCTTTCAGCAGGTTGACCGGTGCGATGTCGTAGGCCACACCCTTCAGGTTAAGCGCCGCGCGCACCCGCATGGACGTCGTGGAACGCCAGTAGCTGTACAGGATCATCGCACAGGCCCTCCCCTTGGTTCCGACGTGCAAGATTGCGGATTGCCGCTCATTTGGTGCCGGGCGTGCCGTCGAACTTCCTCTCCAGACTGTCCCAGCAGTCGATGTAATCGCCCTGCAACGGCGCTTCCTTGCCAGCGAATTCCGTCAGATGCTGCGGAAAGCGGGTCTCGAACATGAAGGACATGGTGCTTTCAAGCTTCCGCGGCCCGAGGTTGGAATTCGACGCGCCCTCAAACGCATCACGGTCCGGTCCATGCGGCAGCATCATGTTGTGCAGCGACATGCCGCCGGGGGCAAAGCCCTGCGGTTTGGCGTCATACTGGCCGTAGATGTTGCCCATCAGTTCGGACATGATGTTCTTGTGATACCACGGCGGGCGGAACGTATTTTCTGCCACCATCCAGCGTTCACGAAACAGAACGAAGTCGATATTGGCCGTGCCCGGAGACCCCGACGGCGCGGTCAGGACGGTAAAGATCGACGGGTCGGGATGGTCGAACAAAATGGCGCCGACCGGGCAATAGGTGGTCAGGTCGTATTTGTAAGGCGCGTAGTTGCCATGCCAGGCCACCACGTCCAGCGGGCTTTGCGCGATCTTTGTCTCGTGAAACTGTCCGCACCATTTGATCGTCAGGGTCGAGGGCACCTCGCGATCCTCAAACGCCGCCACGGGCGCCTTGAAATCACGCGGGTTGGCCATGGCATTGGCCCCGATCGGACCACGGGCCGGCAATTCGAACTTCTGGCCGTAGTTTTCACAGACGAAGCCGCGGCATGGCCCGTCGAGCACCTCGACCCGATAGACAAGACCGCGCGGCAGAATGGCGATCTCCTTGGGGGCCACGTCAAGCACGCCAAGCTCGGTGCAAAAGCGCAAGCGCCCCTCCTGCGGCACAACCAGCAACTCGGAATCCGCCGAGTAGAAGTAGCTGTCCACCATGCTTTCGGTCACAAGGTAGATGTGACTGGCCATGCCCACTTGGGTATTCACGTCTCCTGCGGTGGTCATGGTGCGCATTCCGGTCAGCCAGGTGAGCGGCTCATCGGTATGCGGCACCGCGTCCCAACGGTATTGCCCCAGAGAGATCACATCCGCAGGCTGGTGGGGCGCCGTTTTCCAGTAGGGAAGATCGACCCGCGTATAGCGCGTGGAGTGTTTGACCGATGGCCGAATGCGATACACCCAGGTGCGCTCCGGCGGATGCACAGTAAAGGCCGTGCCCGAGAGTTGCTCACCGTACAGGCCGTAGTTGCACTTTTGCGGCGAATTCATGCCCTGTGGAAGCGCATCTGGCAGGGCCTCCGACTCAAAGTCATTGCCAAAGCCCGGCATGTAACCCTCGTGCGGACCGGCACCCTGCGGCGCTCGGATCATACCCTGCGGCAAATCTTGCGTGGTCATCCCGTCTCCTCCCTGGTGACTGCGGTTGCCGTGAATATTCGTTGCATATGCAATGAAGTCAACCATAATGTTGTAAAGGCGGTTCACCTTTGCGCCCGCGCCCGGTTTGGGTCAAAAGGAATGCCATGACAAACAAGCCTCCCCTGCCCGACTTCGATCTAAGCCATTTCACGCCGTATCGGCTGGCCGTCGCCGCCGACCGTACGTCCGAAGAACTGGCACGGCAGTATCGGGCACGGTTTGGCGTCTCGATCCCGGAATGGCGCGTGCTTGTGCACTTGGCCAAACCCGTGGACGGCGCACAGACAGTCTCTGTGCGCGACATCGAAGCGCGGGTGGCCATGGAAAAAAGCAAGGTCAGCCGCGCGGCATCCCGGCTGGAGGCAGCCGGCCTGATCGTCAAGGCACAGGATGCAGGTGACCGGCGGCTGGTGCGGCTTGCGCTGACTGACAAGGGGCGCGCCCTGATGGCGGACCTTCTGCCCTTGGCGATGGCCTACCAGCAAGAAATCGAGGCGCGGCTGGCCGACGCCTTCGCCGGGTTGGAAGATGGACTGGAAGCACTGCTGCGCGAGGTGTCTGCACGCTGAGCCACTTTTTTTCTTTGCGTTCCGGCGGCGAGGAGCATCTCGGCCCGGCCTCCCAGAGCACTGCGTCAGTCCTACGCGCGCAAGCGGCCAGACCCAATAGCGCTGAAAGCAACCATCACGGCGGCCGTGCCCAGACAAGCAGGCAACCCGCCAATCTGGTAGCTCACCCCCGACAATAGCGTGCCCAAGAGCCTCCCCGCCGCGTTGGCCATATAGTAGAACCCCACGTCCATGGTGACCCGATCCCCGTGAGAGAACGCGAGGATCAGATAGCTGTGAAGCGACGAATTCACCGCAAAAACGGCGCCGAACACCAGCAGTCCCGCGATGATCGTCGCGGTCAGCCACGCGGCAGCCCCCCCCGCGACACCCACCAATACGGCAAGCACCAGCGGCACCGGAACCAGCGCCATGGCCCAGCCCTTTGCAGCAGTGACAAGCTCCGCCTCGGGGCGCGTCGCCGCACGCAACACCCTGGGCGCGTAGGCCTGAACCGCACCGTACAGGATCGTCCATACCGCCATGAAGCTGCCGATGATGAAGAACGCGGCGCGGTTGCCAGCCTCCGATCCGTCAGAGAGCACGGCGTAAAAATAGACCGGGATCCCCACCACGAACCACACATCGCGGGCACCAAAGAGAAACACCCGCGCCGCCGAAAGCCAGTTCACGTTCCGATCCTTCGAAAAGACGGACGTGAATTTGACCCCCTTCTTGCCCATCGGCAGCCCGCCCGGCATTCGCAACACAATCAGCAGCAGGACCGCCATGAGGATCGCTGCCATCGCGTAAATTGACGGGCGGAACCCGGCAAATGCCAGCATCACCGCTCCAAGCAGAAACCCGATACCCTTGACCGCGTTCTTGGAGCCCGTAAGCAGCGCGACCCAACGAAACAGACCGCCTTGCCCGCTGGGGGCCAGAAACTTGACAGCGGATTTGGCGGACATCTTGGACAGATCCTTGGCCACGCCAGACACCCCTTGTACCAGCATGACAAAGACCACCGACGCGCTAAGCCCCCAGGCAGGATCCAGTTGTGCCAGCGCCAGCAGCGCCACAACCTGCAAGCCAAGCCCCGCGTAAAGCGTCGAGGTCAGACCAAACCGCGCCGCGATCCACCCGGCGGAGAGGTTGGTGATGACACCTGCCACTTCGTAAAGCACAAACAGGTAGGCAAGCTGAACCGGGCTGAACCCGAGCGTGTGAAAATGCAGCAGCACAAGCATCCTGAGCGCGCCATCGGTCAGCATAAAGACCCAATAGGCCGCAGTGACAGTGATGTAGGCCGCGAGCGGACGCGCCGATGTTAATGTCATTTTGATCTGCACCCTGTTGTTGTTTGGGGCTCCGCCCCGAGCGCCCTGCGTTGGCTCCCCCGGCAGTCTTTATGCACGCAAAGGCGCAACCTGCGCTTTGAGGCTTCTTTGCTTTGGCACGTACTCATTCCGAGGCCGCAAAAAGACCGCCGATTAAAGGTTACGACCAACCATCAAGGCCACATCTGCCAATCGCTGTGCGTAGCCCCATTCGTTATCGTACCAAGCGTAGACCTTCACCTGCGTGCCATTGATCACCATGGTCGACGGTGCGTCCACGATGCTCGACCGTGCGTCGTTGAGGTAGTCGCAAGACACAAGCGGGCGTTCCTCGTAACCCAGAATGCCCGCGAGAGGCCCTTCGGCAGCGGCCTGAAACAGGGCGTTGACCTCCTCAACCGTGGTCTCCCGCTCGACCTCAAAGACACAATCGGTCAACGACGCATTCAGCAACGGCACCCGTATTGCATGGCCGTTCAAACGACCTTTCAGTTCAGGGTAGATCAATGTAATCGCGGTGGCCGAACCTGTGGACGTGGGGATCAGCGAGTTCAGTGCAGACCGCGCGCGGCGAAGGTCCTTGGCCGGGCGATCTACAAGCGTCTGGGTGTTCGTCACGTCGTGGATGGTGGTGATCGACCCATGTTTGATCCCCAGCCCCTCGTGAATGACCTTCACCACTGGGGCGAGGCAATTCGTGGTACACGACGCGGCCGTGACGATATCATGCACGGCCGGATCATAGGTGTCGTCGTTCACGCCCATCACGATATTGGCGGTCTTGCCGTCCTTCACCGGGGCAGAGACCACAACCTTTTTCACGCCGGCGTCAAAATACGGCTGGATGCGCTCCGCCGTCTTGAAATAGCCGGTGCAATCTATCACGACGTCCACCCCGTCGAGCGGCAGCTTTGCGAGGCTCTTTTCGCCAAAGACAGGCAAGCGCGTGCCGTTGATGGTCAGGCTGTCCGCATCGTGCTCAAATGTTGCGTCCCAGCGACCATGCACCGTATCGAATTCCAGCAGATGCGCATGCATTTCCGGATCACCCACCGCGTCGTTGATCCAGGCAATGTCGATCCCGGCCTCAAGCAGCGGCTTCAAAGCCAGTTTCCCCATTCGGCCAAGGCCATTCAACGCGTAAACAGTCATAGGTCTTCTTTCTCACGTGCGATATCGTCGATCTGCCGCTGCAGGCTGGCCCGGTCGAGCGTGTCGACCGGCAGCGCAGCAAAGGCTTTGATCCGGTGTTTCAGTCCGCCGTATGCCTGTTGAAAGGCGAGGCGTTTTTCCGCCGCGGTGCCGGTGGCCGCGACAGGATCGGGCTGGCCCCAATGACCGGTGATCGGCTGTCCGGGCCACGGCGGGCATTCTTCGTTCGCCGCCGTGTCGCAGACGGTAAAGACGAAATCCATCTGTGGCGCGCTCTGCTCCTGAAACTCTGATACATGTTTGGCGCGCAGCGCGCCGGTGTCATGTCCTTTGGCGCGCAACAGCTCCAAAGCGAAAGGATTCAGCGTCGACTGTGGGCGCGTCCCCGCAGAGAACACGTTGAACCTGTCTCCCGCCCAATCTCGCAGGATCGTCTCGGCAAAAATGGACCGGGCAGAATTGCCCGAACACACAAACAGCACATTCCAGGTTTTCGTCATGTTCGCCTCAGGCAGTTTTTTGTCAAAACAGGTCTCTACGCGTCCCCGGCAACAGTCAGCGATCAGATAATCGGTCAGCGCCCCCGCCCCGCCCAGATCCGCCGCATAGCGTAACGACGTCCCGTGACGGGACTGTGTCACCAAACCCGCCTGTCGCAATTGGGTCAGCGCCGCGGACAGCGACGAGGCCGGCAACCCCAGAGCCTGCGCCAGATCCCCCGCTGCCACCTGTTCGGGATACCGCCGCATAAGCAGGCGGAACAGGCGCAGGCGGCGTGGGTGCGCCAAGGCTGTCAGCTGAGTTATCGCTTCTTTTTCCATATTTCCGGAATAACAGAATAATAAGATTCGGAAAAGACCTTTCTCGCCCGGAACGCAAACAAATCCGAAGCGTTCAGATGCGATGACCGGCACACCTCAGCCACAAAGGCCAGGTGATACGAGACCGTCGTCACGGAGATACAAGAATGCAAATCTTTCACTGCCCCTCCTGCAATGCGCGGCTCTGGTTCCACAACACGGCCTGCACCTGCGGGACGCAGGTTTATTTTGACCCCGACGCGCAAACCATGACACCGCACGGGACGGCCTGTAAAAACCGCGCCGACATCGGCTGCAACTGGACCGCAGAAACGCAAGCCGACACCGGTGGGCTTTGCCGCTCCTGTGCGATGACCGAAACGGTCCCTGACCTGCGCGAGCCGGACAACCTGCCGCTGTGGCAGCGCACCGAAGAAGCCAAGCGATGGGTGCTTGCCAATGTCATGCGCTGGGACTGGTTCACCGCCAATGACCAGGGCAGGCGCCCGGTGTTCAAACTGCTCTCGGAACAGACAGCCGAGGGTGAGGCGCAGGTCACCATGGGACATGCTGCCGGCACGATCACAATCAACGTGTCCGAAGCCTCCGACGCGGAACTTGCGCAGCGCCAGGAAGACATGGGCGAGCTGTATCGGACCATGATCGGCCACATGCGCCACGAGCTGGCGCACTTCTTGTTCGAGCGGCTGGCAGAGGATCAAGGCTTTCTCAGCGACTTCCGCGCGCGTTTCGGGGACGAGCGTGCGGACTATGGCGAGGCATTGAAACAACACTACGCCAATCCAAAGAGTCCGGGCCAGACGTATATCACCGATTACGCCACCGCGCACCCACACGAGGATTGGGCGGAAACCATCGCACACCTGCTGCACCTGACTGACCTGCTGGACAGTGCGGCGGCGTCAGGATTGTCCCTGCCCTCGGGTCCACCATCGGGCTACGACGCCTACCGCGAAAGCGACACAGAGCGGTTGCTGACGCTCGCGGTCGATCTGTCCATGGCGATCAACCACGTCAACCGCGCACTGGATCTGTCTGACGTGTACCCCTTTGTGCTGTCGGATCCGGTACGCTCGAAACTGGGATTTGCGCATCAGGCCATGCGCCACGTCTGACCGTTGCGGTCGCCGGACACGGCCCGGCGACCTGGCTTCATGCCAAAGACGGCAACCACAGCACGATGGCCGGGAAAGCCACCAGCAGCGCAATCGTCACGGCATCCGCGACAAAGAACGGCATGACGCCCCGAAACACATCCTGCACCGACAGTTCGGGGCGCACGCCCGCCACCACAAAGCAGTTCAGGCCAATGGGCGGCGTGATCAGACAGAACTCCGCCATCTTCACCACCAGAATGCCGAACCAGATCGCGCACATCGTCCCGTTCATGCCAAAGGCACTGTCCGCCGCAGACACAAACTCGCCCCCGTTCAGCGCCATGACTGCCGGATACACCACCGGCAAGGTCAGCAGCAGCATACCGATGGCATCCATGAACATCCCCAGCACGGCGTAGGCCAGCAGAATGCAAATCAGGATCAGCATCGGCGGATAATCCAGTGACGTGATCCAATCCGAAAACACCTTCGGCAACTGCGCAAACCCGAGGAACCGCACGTAGATCAGCACACCCCAGATGATGGTAAAGATCATGATCGACAGCTTGGCGGTTTCCACCAGGGCATCCTTCAGCTCCGGCCAACGCATCCCGCGCCACAGCGCCATGAGAAAGACGATAAAGGCCCCGATGGCGCCCCCTTCGGTCGGCGTGCCCCAGGCATCGCCGCCAAACGGATTGTACACAAAGAAGACGATGATCACGACCACGGCAACGATGGGAAGCGCCGGCGGCAGGCTTTCAAACCGCTGTTTCCACGTGAACCCCGTGACCGGTGGTCCGAAATTCGGGATGGTCAGCGCAAGTCCCACGATCAACGCCGCGTAGACAAAGGCCGAGAACATGCCGGGAATAAACCCCGCCAACAGAAGTTTGCCCACGTCCTGTTCGACAATGATCGCATAGATCACGAGGATCGCGGAGGGCGGGATAAGAGACGCCAGCGTTCCGCCCGCCGCAACGACCCCCGCCGCAAAACGCTTGTCGTAGCCGACTTTGAGCATTTCCGGAATGGCGATGCGGGCAAAGACCGCCGCCGTTGCCACCGACGCGCCGGACACGGCGGCAAAGCCTGCGGTGGCAAACACCGTCGACACGGCCAGCCCGCCCGGCAACCAGGCGATCCACCGCTTTGCCGCCTCGAACAGCGCACGGGTCAGGCCTGCGTAATAGGCAAGATAGCCGATCAGGATAAACGTCGGGATCAAAGACAGCGCCTGGTTCGTGACCTTGCCGTGAGGCACCTGCCCCGCTGTCAGGAACGCTTTGCCGAGTGCGCCGTCCCACATCTCCCGCCGTTCGTTGAAGTAGAAGAAGCGATCCGGTGCGTAGCCCGTCTTGGACCAGAAAATCCAGATCAGCCCGACAAACCCCGCCATGGCCGCCGCATAGGCCACGCGCATCCCCAAAATTACCATCACCAGCATCCCGCCAGTGACCCAAAGCCCGATGTCGGTGCTTGTCATCGCGCCCCTCCCCTGCTCTGCGCTGTCTCGCGCATTATCCGTCGCCCACGACGCGCGTTACGCGTCATGACCGGTCATATGTTCCGCTTCGGCCTGCGCCTGCTCCGCCGCCGACAGCACCAGCGGCACCGCCACCGGGCGTTCCAACCCCAACCAGAACGCGCGACCAAAGCCCACCATCTGCAAAATCATCCGCAGGCACACCACGCCAAAGGCCACCGGCACCACCAGCTTGGCAGGCCAGATCGGCAAACCGATATCGATCGTGCTGTCCCGGCTCCAATTCTGGGCGGCGAAATCGAACGATCTGTCGAAATGCGCCCACGCGCCGACGACCAGAAACACCATCAGCACCAAGGCGAAAAAGGTGGTCACTAGCTCAAGCAGCCAGAGGGACCGCCCGCTCAGCTGGCCAATCACGATGTCCATGCGAATATGCCCGCCCTGGCGCTGCACATAAGAAATGCCGAAAATCGCGATCAGCGGCATGGCCATCTCGATCCAGTCGACATAGCCGCGCAGAGGCGCCTCGAACAGCTCGCGCCCGCCCACAGACCGCACCGCCAGAACCATCAGCGCAAAAGCCCCGAGGCCCGACACAAAGGCCATGCCCCATTCCAGCTTTGCCAACCTCTGGTCGAGGCGCGACAACAGGCTGTCGTCCTCCAGAACAGATGCTGCTCCGGCCATAGGTCATCCTCCCGCATTGCAGGTCATCTTGTCAGGTAAAGGGGTCCGGGCCCGCCGAACCCCAGCCGTGGATCAGTTGCCGCGCTGCTCTGCCAGCGTTGTCTGCACGAGGTCATACAGCTCCTGCGCCGGAAGCCCCTGCGCGCTCATGTCCGCGATCCAGGCATCATGGATCGGCTGCCCGGCCACATCCTTGAATTTGGCCAGTTCCTCGTCAGAAATCTCGACCTTCTGGACGTCTTTCTCGGCCAGCACTTCGTCCCAGCGTTTCAGAAGCTCGCCATAGTTGGACAGGTAGTAGTCGATTGCCTCGGGCACGCTTTCGTCCAGCGCAGCGCGTTCTTCGTCGGACAGCATGTCATAGGCGTCGATGTTCACAACCACCGGGCAGTTCACCGTGCCGGGGTTCAGGTTCGCGGTCCACCAGTCCGCTTCGTTGATGGTGCCGAACGACAGATGTGCGTGCTGGGCAAAGGCCACCGTGTCCACGACGCCACTTTCCATCGCCTGATAGGCCTCGGAGGAGGTCACAGAGGTCGGCACGGCACCGACCGCCTCGAACGCCTGGCCAATGCCGCCGGTGGCGCGCACACGCATCCCATCAAATTCCGACAGCTCACTGCGGGCCTCTCCCGTGCCCACAATGTTGTACTGCGGCATGGGCGAGGTCATCAGCATCATGGCGTTCCACTGAGCCATCTCGTCCGCCACCGCCGGGTGATCATAGACCGCATGGCTGACGGCGACCTCTTCATCCAGCGTTTGAACGCCAAGGAAAGGCAGCTCCAGCACGGTGATCGCGCGGTTCTTGTCGGGGTGATAGCCGGCGCAGAACTGCGCCATCTCAAACGCACCGATGGAGATACCGTCGAGGTTCTCACGGTTTTTGGACAGGCCGCCGTAGCTGATATTCATGGTGAACGCGCCGTCGGTCTTTTCTTCGAGCAGTTCGGCCAGCTTGTGGATGTGCTCGGTAAACGCGCGGCGTTTGCCCCAGACAGAGACATTCCATTCGGTGGCAGCCGCCTCGGTGGCAAAGCTCAGCGCCAACGCCGAGACGCACAATTTCGTCGTGAAATTCATGATAGTCCTCCCTTTGCGAGGCATGGTTCTGCCCCGTCTCCTTTGCGGCGGTAAACCCGCTCTGAACACGAGCCTAGTGGAACCGCGCCACGGCGCAAGACATTTGGCGCCTCAATGGAGATTCGAAGAAAGCGGCCAATGTTAGCGACAGACACACGTTCAGGCAGGCGCGGCGGAACGTTTTGTCGCACCCTCAGAACTGAAATTCTGCGGCGCAGAAATGGGCACCGAGTTTAAAACACACGCGTTACGCGAAATCCGCAAGCCACGGTAAAACAAGGATGTTAGCGTCATCGCCGCAAATTAATTTACTGATTGTCACTTGATGATCGACAGGATTTACAAATTTTCCGTTATTTAAATGGGTGTTATAGATAAATTTTCGACTTCGCGTATGGTAACCCCCTGATGGTGACGCAACGACAGGCACGCCATCTGGTCAGAAATGGAGGGGGAGATTTCCATGAACGAACAGAGCAATCCCACCGACGCCGCAACCTATGCGCCTTCGGCCGAGTTGACAAAAAGCGCCCACGTTGACGCCGCGCGGTACGACGCGCTGTATGCGAGTTCGGTTGCGGATCCGGAGGCCTTCTGGGGCGAGCAGGCGAAGCGGCTCGACTGGATGAAGCAGCCGACCGAGATCAAGAACACCGATTTCACCCTCGGCCAGGTCAGCATCGAATGGTTCCGCGATGGCACGCTCAACGTCGCCGCCAACTGCATCGACCGCCACCTTGAGACCCGCGGCAACCAGACCGCCATCATCTTTGAACCCGACGACCCCAACGAGGCCGCCCAGTCGATCACCTACAACGACCTGCATCGCCGCGTCTGCCGCATGGCCAACGTGCTGGAAACCATGGGCGTGCGCAAAGGTGACCGGGTCATCATCTACCTGCCGATGATCCCCGAGGCCGCCTATGCCATGCTCGCCTGCGCCCGCATCGGCGCGATCCATTCCATCGTTTTCGCCGGTTTCTCCCCCGACGCGCTGTCCGCCCGTGTAAACGGCTGTGACGCCAAGGTCGTGATCACCGCGGACGAAGCCCCGCGCGGCG